>OY970216.1:0-804691 GCA_963713955.1 uncultured bacterium | reverse complement strand
CTGTAACCTACTTGGTTCGTTAGCCTTGCTAAAGGAAGTACAATTATTTCGGAAATAAAGAATTGGGCTTAAAATACATTATCCTCGCCAAGGAACTCGACTGGCAGGGTTATTTGTGGATAGAAAGTCTGCCGAATTTGAAATTGATAAAAGAAACGCGGACGCTACAATTGTATCAAGTCAATGGGTAAGGGAAAGTTAAGGAGAGTAGTCAAGATAGTTTTGAACGACATTGCCGGTTTTTATCCGTACTTTTTCGGCTTTTACGTAGTTTCCCTGATCTTGTCTTTTTTCTTCAAATCCTGGGGTTTGTTTTTCAACTGGCCCGCTTTCGACGTCCTTGTGATCGTCCTCGGCGCCGTGAGCTTGTTCAGCGAGAGGTTCAAAACATTCGTCTTCGGTATTTCCGGGTTGGAGAGGTTGAAAAAATTGGCAGCCAATGCCGAAAGAAGCATTTGGGGCAGGACAAAGCTGTTTTTAACATCAGCCGTCATAGTCATAGCCGGTTTCTCCAGGAATTTGGCGGACAAAGCTATAGGTGTTTTCCTTGAAAGGATAAGAAGATTGCGCGGGAGGGATTACGTGAAGCTCGGCCTAGTACTTATCGTCGTGGTCTATGCCCTGCGTTCCGGTATTGGGGTAATCGATTTTATAGTTTTGCTTTACGCTCTTATCTCGGTCCTGTTTGTTTTGGATAGCAGGATTGCGGCCGGAGCCGCTCTTGTCCTTCTCATCTCATGCCCCGTGTTTCTTATTTTCAAGAAAGACGCCATAGCTGAAGTCCTGGCGGTTTATGCCTATTATTTTTTGGTGGTGACCGTGATGACTCAAATCGGGGAGTATTTAAAGGAGAAGAAGTTATCCACAGTCCGGGATGAATGAGATATGCTATACTATCCTTAGAGATAAAAAGAGGGTCGCGAGAAGGTTTTATTTATGAAAAAAAGAATAGAGGGTTTTTTGTCCATAGAAAGCAATATATCGAAGATGATTTTTTCAGTCGTAGTGCTGGTCGTTTTCGGTTTGATTTTCGCTCCGTCTATCTACGCTCAATTTACGAGGCAAGACGGGAGCGCCGGATGGGGTTACGGATATGGCTACGGTTATGGCTATGGCTACGGTTTTGATGGTGGTACAACTGCCGGTTACAGAACCGATGAGGGAACTTCATCCGATTACTTATATGGCTACGGGTACGGCTATCTGAGTTCCGCAACAACTTATAATTCTTCGGAGAATGAATACGACGTGACAGCCAGCGATATGGGAAGCCTGGTCTCGAGCGGCGTGGTAGTTCCGAATGGCGCGGACATCGCGAGCACCACTGGCGTCACTTTCGCGAGCCAGGTGAAAATCGCGATCGGAAATGGTAGCACGGTTCTTATTCCATCGGGTACCGTTTTATCAACCGCTTCGGGTGAAGATTTCAGTCAGTTAGCCGCTGCTGCCGATGTCAGTACTACTGACCTGCCAAGCGGTTACGCGCCTGCCGGAGCAGTGCGATACGGCATTCCAGGAGTGACGCTGACGGCTTCGAAGGACGTTACCATCAATTTGAATGTGGGAACTGTGTGGAATAGCTTTGCCCTCACGGTTTACCGGAAAGACGTTGGAGGTTCGTGGACATCGTTTGCAACGTGTACAGTTTCCGGCGGGGTGTGTCAATTCTCGACGAAGGACTTCTCGTCTTTCGCAGCAGCGAATTACGGAGGTAGCGTTACATCCAGCGGTGGCGGCGGTGGCGGCGGTGGCGGATACATTGCACCGGTTATACAAAAACCAACCGTGGTGAGCACTGTCCAGCAGCTACAGCAATTATTGGTTGCCCTCATAAATGCCTTGAAGGCAGTTATCGTTCAAACGGTAGCCAACACAACCGGGACGCTTTCTGTCGGTTCCCGAGGCAACAGCGTTGAGGCTTTGCAAGCTCATCTGATGCTCGCGAATTCCGGCCCGGCCGCGGTTGCTCTCGCAAAAGTTGGCGTCACCGGTTACTTCGGCCAATTAACGAAGAGCGCCCTTTCCGAGTTCCAAACATCCGTGGGTATAGTACCAGCATCAGGAACGTTCGACACAAGTACGAGGAATTACTTCAAGTCCCTCGGTCAATAGGTGCGAAAGTAAGAAATTACAAAACCCTTCCCGGGTGATCCGGGAGGGGTTTTTAGTTCTGCGGCGTCAATTCATTCTTGGCTTTATCTTCTGAATGATTTTCGTCGTTGACCTCCCCTTTTGGAGAGGAAAGAGTACGATTTTTCCGCCTCCTGCTTCAACGACGTCCCTTTCAATAATCTCATTCATACTCCGATCTCCGCCTTTAACATGGATATGCGGCTTTAATTTCATAAGCCATTTACAAGGGTCTGCTTCTTTGAAAATGAATACCGCATCGACGGGCTCAAGCGCCGCGATGATCTCCGCCCGCTCCCGCTCCGGTATGATCGGCCGTCCCTTCCCTTTGAGGGCGCGCACCGATGCATCCGAATTGATCCCGATCACCAGGGCGTCGCCGAGCGCCTTTGCCGCTTGGAGCGACCGAACGTGGCCTATGTGGAGAATATCGAAGCAACCGTTGGTCGTTACGATCTTTCTCCCTTTCTTTTTTTCCCTTCTCACGAAGGCCTGAACGGCAGCAAAGCTCTTCAGTTTATCGTTTTTCTTTGCCATGGTATTATGATGGTATCTTTTCTACCGTCATGCAAGAGATCGATACAACCATACGACAACTTCTCAACGAACACCGGGACGTACTCGCGGCGTTGGAGCGCAAGGTCCCAGACATTGTGAAAATACGCGATGTCCTCATCGAGCTCATCAGGCGTGATGGCTCTCTCATCCTCTGCGGCAACGGCGGGTCCGCCGCCGATTGTGTACACTGGGCGGCGGAATGGCGGGTGCGTTTCAAAAACGATCGTCGCGCGCTCCGGGCCGAGGCACTCACAACTGACACCTCAACCTTGACTGCGACGGGCAACGACTTCGGTTTCGAGAAAATATTCTCGCGGCAAGTCGAGGCGGTGGGACGCAAAGGCGACGTTCTCGTGGCTCTCTCGACGAGCGGCAATTCGGAAAACATCATTCAGGCAATCGAGGTTGCGAAGGAGCGAGGCATCACTACCGTCGGATTCGGTGGAAAGGACGGCGGCCGGATGGGGAAGCTCGTGGACATTCCCTTCATAATCGATTTCTCCGTCACGGCGCGCATTCAGGAGATGCATGAATTAACCATGCACATCTTGTGCGAGCTCGTTGATCAATGGCTTGAGAGTGAAACAGCGAGTCATGGTCATGAGTAAAGAGCATCTTCGGAAAGCGGTATTCCTCGATCGCGACAAAACTATCATTGAGGACAGCGGTTATTTTCACGATCCTCAGAACATCGTTTTTGTACCGCGCGCCGTTGAGGGGCTCCGGGAGCTCGAGCGCGCCGGCTTCTCGCTTTTCATCGTGACCAACCAGTCCGGCGTCGGGCGAGGGTATTTCCCGGAATCCGACACGATCGCCGTGAACGAGAGACTCACGGAGCTTCTTCGGGAACGGGGCGTCCATCTCGAGAAGATATACTACTGCCCTCATAGTCCGGAGGAACAATGTCTCTGCCGAAAGCCGAAGCCGTTTCTCGTACTCAAGGCGGCGCGGGAATTCGGAATCGATCTTGCAAAATCGTTCTTTATCGGCGACCATAGGAAGGACATGGAAGCGGGCCGTGCGGCGGGGACCATGACTGTTTTCATCGGTTCTCCGGAAGAGTCGGCTCTTATCGATCTTTCGGCACCCGATCTTCTCGAGGCGGCAACTCAAATCGCTTCTTATGAAAGACTTCACGAGACAATTCAGAAATAGGACAATTTTGGTCATTGGGGACCTTATGCTCGACGAGTATATTTTTGGGAACATCACCCGAAAATCTCCCGAGGCTCCCAAGACACCCGTTCTCCTCGTGGAAAGTAAAAGATGCGTGCTGGGCGGCGCGGCAAATGTTGCACATAACATTGTATCTTTGGGTGGAAAGGCGATACTCCTTGGATGCCTCGGTGACGATGAAAGCGGCTTGACGTTTCGGAAACTCCTCAACAGTGCACACATCAGAAATCATTCCTTTATGAGTGTTGGTCGGCCTACGACTGTAAAAACCCGCCTCTTCGATGGTGAACGCCAGGTTGCGCGGATTGACACCGAAAAGACGAAATCTCTCACCCGCCGCGAACTCAAGCTTTTCTCGAAAATGCTTCAGGAACTCCCCCGCGCCATCGACTTCATCGTGGTTTCCGACTACGCGAAGGGCATGATCTCCGGAGAGACCATGCAGCTTGTGCTTAGGAAGTTTTCCGGCGGGCAGATTCTCGCCGATGCAAAGCCGATCCATAAAAACCTGATGCGTAATCTTCGCGTCATAACCCCGAATTTAAACGAGGTTTCTCTGATGGCCGGCGTCAAACTGCGGCGCCACGAGGATATCAAGAAAACCACGATGGCGCTAGCGAGGGAACTTGGTACCTCTGTCCTCGCCACCATGGGGAGGGAAGGCATGATGCTCTGCGATAAGGAGGGGTTCAGCATCCACCGCATCCCGCCGCCGAAAGTCAGGGCGGTTGACGTAACGGGCGCGGGGGATGTTGCCGCCGCTGCATGTGCTCTCGCGCTTGCCTCGGGAGCGCCGCTTCTCGAAGCCGCAAAACTCGCCAATCGCGCCGCGGCGATTTCCGTCACCAAGCTTGGCACGGCGACCGTCAGGCTCAAAGAAATACTCTGATCTAGAAAACCAAGAATCCACTCTTGTAATAGTCGATGATTCCTTCCTCGAGGCCGTACTCCGGTACGAACCCGAGTTTTTCTTTGGCCTGCGTCATGTCGCACTCCGTGAAGTTTTGGTACCGATCGACGTAGGGGTTGTCGATATATTCCGGAACGCGATGTAAGCCCAGCGCCTTATTCAAGATCGTGATCAGGTTGTTAAAGGTGGTTGACATACTAGTCCCGCAGTTCACGATATAACTTTCCTCGACATTGAGCGCGAGCAAATTGGCCCGTATGACGTCTTTCACGTATATGTAATCGCGTTTCTGTTCGCCATATTTGAAAATGCGCGGATTACCCTTCGTCATTTGCTTGGCCAGTTGGTAAACCATGCTCGCTCGGGGACCTTTATGCGATTCGCGCGGACCGTATACATTGCAGTAACGGAGGCCGGTGATCGATACCCCGGGGTGCGTCGAGGCGAACGCCATTGCTTTCTCGTCGAGGATTTTTTTTGAGAGCCCGTAAGGATTCAAGGGCTCGAGCCCTCTGTCTTCACGGTACGGCGCGGGGGTTCCGCCGTAGACGGCGGTGGAGGACGCGTAAACAATTTTCTTGCATCCGTGCGCGGCAGCGTACTCAAAAAGTGCGAGGGAAGCGTCGACGTTCGCCCGCATCATCTCGCGCTCGTCCTGGAGCGTCGTGTCGTTGATCGCCGCTTCGTGGAATACGGCATCAAGTGTCCCGATCGCTTCCCAGTCGATGCCGAGAAGACTCGGCTGCAAATACTTTCCCTTAAAGCCGGGTAGCTTTTGTTCGGCGTCATTCCCCGTTATCAGAACCTCGTGCCCAAGTTCAACGAGTTGAAGAGCGAGGTTTGAGCCGATGAATCCGGTACCGCCGGTTACCAATATTCTCATGCGTTTACTATTATACATCTGCCGATTCTCTACTGCTCGTTAACTGTTTACTTGTTGCCGGTTCCTTGCTACTATTAGCTCATTAGAAATTAGGTCAACGAGAAATTCCACTTGTGTCCACATCTCTAAAACTTTCCCGATTTTTCCTGTTTCTGGCCCCCTTCGCCGTTTTTATTGTTTCCACAACTACCCTTTTCCCCTTCATCGTCGGGAAATACGCATTTTTCAGGACCTGCGTCGACTTGTCGCTCATGTTTTTCGTCTGGGCTTGGGCTTTCGGTAAGATCCAGGTGAGTTGGAAATCACTTAAGAAACCGCTCGCGATCGGCGTTGCGCTGTGGGTGCTCATTTTTCTTCTCGCCTCTTTCTTTGCCTATGATCCGTGGGCGGCTTTCTGGGGCAACTTTGAGCGCGGCGAGGGAGGAATTCAACTACTTCATTTTTTTATATTCTTTTTCCTCTTAGCAGCGCTTTTGAAGAATGAGAATGACTGGCAGAAGATGTTGAAGTGCACCCTCGGTGCGGCGTTCTTGGTTATTCTCTACGGTCTTCTGGCGGGAAACGTGCAGGGTTTCATCGGTCCGAGTTTTTCTTTGAGTACGCGTTTTCAGGGCAGCCTCGGAAATCCGGATTACATCGGTCAGTACATGATGTTTGCTATCTTTTTCGCCCTCTACTTGTTCCTGAATTCGCTGACGAAGAGTAGAAGGATGTGGTACGGCGTTTGTGCAGTCATATTTTTCCTGTTTTTTCTCCTTTCCCAGACGAGAGGAGCGTTCCTTGGCTTTGCGGCCGGCGTCTTCATGGTTTTGATTTATCTCGCTTTCAAGGCGCCGAGGAAAAAAATGAAGACCGTATTCGCCGGCGTTATTTTGCTGCTTATTATCTGTTTGGGATTGTTTATTGGTTTCCGCCACTCGCCGTTTATTAAGAATTTGCCTATTGTCGGCCGCTTTTCCGACATATCGCTCCAGGCCGGGGCGGCGCGTATCTGGACTTGGGGAAGCGCTCTCAAGGGGATCGTCGCGAGGCCTATTTTGGGCTGGGGTCCGGAGAATTTCAGTGTCGTCTTCGACAAGTATTTCGACACGAGGCACTTCGATCCAGCTGATCCTAGTTCCCAGACGTGGTTCGACCGGGCACACAGCGTGTTTCTGGATTACGGCGCTGAAACCGGCCTTCTTGGTCTCGCTGCTTATCTCGCCGTCTTCGTCTTGTACTATGTCCAGTTCTTTAAATTTAGAAAGGAATCAGCAATCAGCAATCAGCAATCAGGGAGTAAGTCCCTGATTACCAGATCATTGTTTTTTGCCATGCCGGTTGTCTATCTTGTGACCGGTGCCACGCTCTTTGATGTTCTTCCCATGTACATCATGCTTTTCACCTTCCTTGGATTTGCGAACTCTGAATTGGGCAGCAATCAGCAACTAGTAAACAGTAACAAATAACTGGTAACTAATATGAGTGTCAAGATGAAACAAATTGTAGCTCTTCTCACGACCGCCGTGGCTCTGCTTTTGATTTACCTCTCCGCCTACCTCCCGTACGTCAAGGGAGATTTGTACATAACGGCACTCCAGGATTCGGGCCAGGCAAAAACGCTCCAAGATTTCTTGCAGCCGTTTGAAAACGCCATTACCTTCTGGTCACCGGTCGGAGATCCGGAAATCATACGATTTTTCGGCAACAACGTCTTGAGCATGATCACGGATCAGAAGCAGGCGTTCCCCGAGTCCGTCGCGACGCCGCTCGTGAATTACACCGTCGACGAGCTTAACTCCAGCCCGCTGGGGTCCAAAGGCCTGAACTACAGCCAGGACATTTTGATAGAAGCGTCCATTCTCTCAAACTACGGCGAGAAGTATAAGAAGCTGGATGCGCTCCAAAAAGCCGAGGAGTTGTACAAAGAAGGGCTCATTTTGAGTCCCAATCGTCCCCAATTTTTGTATGGACTCTTTGCCCTTTATACGGCTGAGGGGAGAAGCGAAGAGGCGAAGTCCATCGGCGAAACGATTTTGAAGTACTGGCCGACCGATCAAAGTGTATCGAGTGTCATCAATCAACTGAACGGTACAAAGTAAGCCACTATGAAGATTTTGATCGCCGGGGGTGCTGGTTTTATCGGATCCAACTTTATAAGATATATTCTTAACAAACATAAAGATGTTAATGTTTTGAATTATGACAAACTCACCTATTCCGGCAATCTGGACAACTTAAGGGATATCGCGAAAGAAAGGAGATATCAATTCGTAAAGGGAGACATTGGGGACAAAAGACTGCTGGGAAAAAGTTTCAGAAGATTCAGGCCGGATTACGTCATAAATTTCGCAGCTGAAACGCACGTCGATAGAAGCATACATGTTGGCGCCAAGGAGTTCATAGATACCAACATTACCGGCGTTTTTAACATTCTTGAACTCGTCAAAAAGAGCAAGTTCGTCAAAAAATACGTTCAGGTTTCGACCGATGAGGTCTATGGGAGTTTGAGCCTGAAATCAAATTCCAAATTTAAGGAATCCACTCCTTTCGCGCCGAATGTCCCCTATGCTGCCACCAAAGCCGGAGGAGACATGCTCTGCCGAGCCTACCATAATACGTTCGGCGTTCCCGTGGTGGTCACCCATTGCTCCAATAATTACGGTCCCTATCAATATCCAGAAAAGTTGATACCGTTCTTCGTCTTGAGGATGTTAGAAGGGAAAAAACTGCCGGTCTATGGCGATGGGAGAAACGTACGCGATTGGATTTACGTTTTGGATCACTGTCGCGCTCTCGAGAAAGTGCTTTTCAAGGGGAAGCCAGGGGAGGTTTATAATATAGGTGCGGGGAATGAAATGAATAATCGGCAGATTGCGAAACTTATCTTGAAAAACTTCGGGAAAGATGAATCGTGGATAGAATATGTCCCCGACAGACCCGGACATGACAGAAGGTATGCAATAAATCCCTCGAAAATACGCCGTGAGTTGGGATGGAGACCGGCGTACGGTTTTGACAAAGTCTTTAAGGAAACCATAAAATGGTATCTCGGGAATAAACCCTGGGTTAATAAAGTTCGCAAGAAGACCGGTGTTTTTAACCCCCATATAGATTTATGGGAAAGTCACAATATAAAAAACAAACGCGAAAAGTGAAGGGAGTAATACTGGCCGGCGGGCATGGGACAAGATTGCATCCCCTGACGCTGATAACTAACAAGCACTTATTGCCGGTTTATGACAAACCGATGATTTTATATCCTCTTGAAACACTCAAGGAGTCAGGTATAAGCGAAATGATGATTGTTTGCGGGAAGGAACATGGAGGTCACTTTATGAATTTTTTAGGCTCTGGTAACGAGTACGGAGTGAAACTTTCCTACGCCCTCCAAAGCGGTGCGGGTGGGATAGCCGAAGCTTTGATGCTGGCCAGGGATTTCGCGGATGGCGGGAAGATTGCAGTGATTTTAGGCGATAACATATTCCAGGAAGATTTTTCCAAGGCCGTGAGAAAATTCGAGAAAGAGAACGGCTCCAAGGTATTCATTAAGAGAGTTAAAGACCCGGAGAGATTCGGCGTGGCTGAAGTCAAGAATGGTAAGATAATGGGCATTGTTGAGAAACCGAAAAAACCAAAATCAAATCTGGTGACAACCGGTTTTTATCTCTACGACTTCGACGTATTCAATAAGATCAGCAAGCTCAAGCCGTCTCACCGCGGCGAGCTGGAAATAACGGACGTGCACAATATGTACATAAAGGAAGGCAGGATGACTTACAGTTTGGTTCGCGGATTCTGGTCCGACGCCGGAACGTTCGAGTCGTTACTCAAGGCGACTAATTGGATATCAAAAAACTGTGGAGCTTGACTTTTCCAAAACATTAATAACGGGAGCAAACGGTGTAGTTGGTGGCTACATTGATTTCGGAATTAAAACAGACAGACAATCCATGGACATCACCAACTTGAAAGAAGTGTTGGCCGTTGCAAACAAATATAAACCAAATGTTATTTTACACTTGGCGGCAGAAACTGACCTTGACAGGTGTGAACGCGATCCCGAGCACGCGTTTCTAACCAATAGTGTCGGCACTTACAATATGAGCGTTGCGGCTCGCGATGTTAAGGCTAAATTGGTTTATGTTTCTACCGCTGGAGTGTTTGACGGAGAAAAAGCATCACCCTACACAACTAGTGATAAACCAAATCCGAAAAACCTCTATGGGCATTCAAAATATTTAGGTGAGTTGGCAGTAATAGGTAACCTCGATGATTATATTATCGTTAGGGCTTGCTGGATGATGGGTGGTGGGCCAGAGAAGGACCGGAAGTTTGTGGCGAAGATTGTGCGGCAGCTCCGAGATCCGGCGGTCAAGGAAATAAAGGCGATAACGGACCAAGTCGGTGCACCAACATTTGCTAAAGATCTTGTAGTCAGCATAAAGAGGCTAATCGCGGAAAATAAAAGCGGCATATTCCATCTTTCAAATACAGGTAGAGCATCGCGTTACGATGTTGCGAAAGAGATTATAAAAGTTCTAAAATCAAACATTCCAGTTGTTCCAGTGGATTCGTCATATTTCAATCTTGACGCAAAAAGAACCAATAACGAAATGTTGGAAGTCGACAGTGGCTATATGCGGCCATGGCAAGAGGCGCTGAGAGAATATTTGGAAACGGAATGGCAGGCGCCAGCTATTACCCTTAAAGCTTAAATCTGCGAGTCGCTTTTATTTGTAAAATGAGTTAAACCTGGGATAAATAATGGGTTATATCTTTTCCAATGTTCTATATGTTTTTTCCGATATAGAAGCTCCTTTTGGTTTTAAGATCAAATATCTGACGGAAAAATTTTTGAAAGCAGCGGTTAGAATGATTAATAAAGTGCCCGGGTTGCATATTAAGACGCCATATCTCTTTAACGAGGATTATGTTTTGAAAACAAAACACGGGATTTGGAAGATCAGGCATCATACCGACTTTGATTATGCGATAAAGCCGATATTCGAGTCGGACTTGCAACCATATTTTGAATGCGATAATGGTATTTTTTTGGACATTGGAGCTCACATAGGAAAATGGTCAGTATTCGTTGGTATGAAGTACCCAAAATGCGATGTTTATGCTTTCGAGCCCAATCGCCGGACATTCGGCTATCTAGAGGAGAATATTGCTTTGAATAAATTGAGTAATGTTAATATTTATAATGTGGGGTTATCCGACATAGATGGCGCGTTGCCTTTTGCGGCCGAGGAGGAATTTTCTGGCATATCAAAATTTAAACGCGATTTAATCGGTGCAGATAATATCACCGCAGAGGTTGTCAGATTAGATTCTTTTATTAAATCCGGCAACATAAATCCCCGGGAGATTAACTTGATGAAAATAGATGTTGAGGGGCATGAATTTGAAGTGTTAAAAGGTGCTAGAAATACTTTGGCGTCCATGAAAAAGGGAACGCGTATCATATGCGAGATATTGGATTCCCAATCCCAGAAACAAGATATTATAGGGTTTATGGAAAAGCTCAACTTTGATCATAATGTTTTGGAGACGAAATGTGATTTTCTATTTTCTAAAAACAACTAATATGAACAAAATCAAAAAAGGATTAAAAATATTGACGGAAAAAGGACCGGCGGTTTTTATGTCGAAAGTGGCTAATTTAGCCAGATTAATCCTAACTCCTTTGTATGTGAGTGTCGTTATTTCCGCAAGTGAAGGGAGGATAATAAAAGAAATAACCGATTTCAGCTCTGGCCACAGAAGTAAGATGTTCGACTTTATATTTAAAAAATATCTTGGCGTATTCAGTGCAATGCAGATCAAGAATGAGTTTATGAAATTACTCGAGATAGTAGAGGCCAGACGCCCCAAATATGTTTTGGAAATCGGTACGGCGAATGGAGGCGCTCTCTTTTGTTTTTCGAGACTTTCTTCCGATGATGCAACCATATTGAGTGTTGATCTTCCGGAAGGCAGGTTCGGCGGCGGTTATGAAGAATGGAGGATGCCTTTTTTCGAAGCCTTCAAAAAAGGGGGCCAGAAACAGTTCCTTTTTAGGGCGGATTCCCACGAGGATTCGACTCTTGCTTTGGTAAAAGACACATTGAAAGATCAGAAGCTGGACTTTCTGTTTATAGACGGCGATCATACATATGAAGGCGTGAAAAAAGATTTTGAAATGTATAGTCCGCTGGTGAAAAACGGCGGCGTAGTGGCTTTCCACGATATAGTTAATGGTCCCGAGGACTATGTCGGTGGTGTCCCAAGATTCTGGCGGGAAATAAAGCCCGGTCACGAATATCGGGAGTTTGTGGAAAGCTGGGAGCAGGGTGGTTACGGAATAGGAGTGTTATTTTTGACCTGAAGCCAATCTATCCTAGGCGCTATATCCTCCGATTCCAAATGTGTAGCGTAGCTGGGTGTTGATGAATACAATCCCACTTTCTTTGAGAATAGTATTCTCCGCCAACCGGTCAGCCACGTCTATTAGTCAGGAAGGTCAAGCAAGTAGATCCGACTGGCCGCCAATACCTGTCCTTATATGTAATGCCCTTTCGCTTCGTTGTATGTAGTGTCATTTTGTAATAATCCGCATGGTCATTAAGGGATACGAAGTCCACACCATTATTGTTTTTCATGAAATCCAAGCCGTACTCTACTGAGTTGGGCAGATATAAATAATCGTCTTCGGCAAAATAAACATATTCTGATAATCTCTGATTCAGTAATATGTATATTTGTTTTTCGAATGTTGGTCTGTTTCCTGCCCTATCGAGTTTTATGATGTCGAAATCCCTCTTCTTCAGGGCGGCATTCATCATGTTTTCGTATTCTTTCGGGCAGCCGTCCAATATGACGAAGATTTGGTCTTTAGTTGTCCCAGCGCGCCCTCGAACGATTTGAGGCATAACTCAGCCAGTTTGAATTTATCGTCGCCGAAAAATAAGGGTTTCCCCGATATCTTCGGGTGTATTCTGTAAGCGACTGTCAGGTCGTATCTCGATTCGTCGATCATACTTTGTGTTTATG
Organism: uncultured bacterium; assembly: GCA_963713955.1. Classification (GTDB taxonomy): domain Bacteria; phylum Patescibacteriota; class Minisyncoccia; order UBA6257; family GWB1-50-10; genus JAKAHT01. Next base: position 792,017 of record OY970216.1, on the reverse strand, counting down.
ATGTTTCAATTATAGTATATATACCATAATGAAAATAGGTATTTTTCTGCCAACCATAGAGAAAAGTTTTTTATATAAGGACTTCGGGCAAATCGCCTTGGGGCTCAAAGATTTGGGCCATGATGTCGTTCTCATAACCTGCAAAAATAAATGCATTGACCCACCACTGAGCATTATGGAGGTCAAATGGGGAGAGCTTGAATCTTCTGAATTTTACGGAAATGCCAATCTGGAATTAATGATATTCTTCTCGTGGCTATCGGTCAAAATGAATAAAATGGTTGCCTCTGCAAAAGAAGCTGGAATAAAGGTGATAGTGAAATTGGACAGCGATGGGAGGATTGCTTACCCGGTTTTCCAGTCACAGTTAAGGGGGTGCTTCAAATTCCCGATGTCATTCAAAGAGGCGCTTAAATATTTGAAGGTCTTCGCAAAGTGGTTTTTATTCGGAACGGTTTTTGTGAATAGAAAAGTAGATCAGTTAGTTAGGGCTGACTTTGCCGTCGTAGAATCGCCTGACGCTGTCTCCAATATATCCTATTTCTTGCTGTTTAATGGCAGAAGTGATCTGATAGAAAAAATAAAATTTATACCGAATCCAGTTGACGACATCTTTCTTTGCTATATTGGCAAACCCAAGGGCAATATTATCATAGCTGCCGGGAGATGGAATGATAGATCGAAGAACAAAGAAGTTTTATTGAAAACCATGCTGGGATTTTCTCGCTTGAATGGGGGATGGCGCTTTGTGATCCTCGGTTCAGGCAGTGATTATTTCTCGAAGAAAATCAAGAGAATGCCGGAGTCGATTGGCAATATGTTTACCGTAGAAAGCGAGGTTAGCCATACGAAAATGACCGAGTACTTGAGTAAATCCAAGATATTGCTAATGCCAAGCAGATGGGAGAGTTTTGGTATCGTGGCCGCCGAGGCAGCGGTTTGCGGATGCTCCATTGTCGGCACTCCACTTGACCCGTTGAGATTCCTTACTGGGGGTGGATTATATGGCAGCATTTCGTCCAATTTTAGCTATAGGGCGGTATTAGCTTCTCTTGTTGTGGAAGCTGACAGATGGGAAAGTGGCGAACGTAAAGCCGAAAACATCTCGTCTTATTGGGTATCTGTGTTGAATAGAAAAAACATAGCATTGATGTTCGATGAATTAGTTTCTAGATTTTAATCCATGCCTGGAAAAAAAATTACAGCCATAGTTTTGAATTGGAACGAATATAAAAAGACCAAGATGGCGATAGCGTCTTTGTTGAAGAGCAATAGGGAAAATTTCAGTTTGAACGTGGTTATTGTAGATAACGGTAGTCATGACGGGTCGACACAAAAATTGGAGAAAGAATTTATTGGCGTAAGGTTCATTTATAATGGTTCCAACCTGGGCTTCGCAAAAGGTGTGAATATCGGCGTGAGGTATGCCGTTGAAGTAAACTCTGACGCCGTTTTTCTTTTGAATAACGATGCCATAGTTGGTGAAGATACCCTGGAGAAATTAGCGTCAGTACTGTTTTCCGGTGATAATAGAGGCATAGCCGGGCCCTGCATATTCTATCTTAGGGAGAAAGACAGGGTGTGGCAGGGCGGTGGTTATTTTAGTAAATTGAAAATGGGGGTTGTCGTGCCCGAGAAAAACAAGATTCGAGGAGATCTAACCAATACAGTTAAAATTGTGGACTTTCTTTCCGGCTGCGCGATGCTAGTGAAAAAGGAGGTCTTTGACAGTATTGGTTTTTTTGACGAGAGATTTTTCTTTTATGGCGAAGACCTCGATTTTTGTCTGAGAGCTAAAAAGGCAGGATTCGATGTTTTATACGTTACTGAAGCAAGCGCGTGGCATGACATTGATATAAACAAGAACAGGACAACGCCTTTTGTTTTGTACAATTTGGCGAGGACTTCACTTTTACTGGTCAAGAAGAACTTTGCATTTGCCGGTTTGGTGTACAGTGTTTTACTGTTCATATTTTTTTTAACTCCGTTTAGGCTTTTCCAGATCATCAGGGGAGGTAATAACATAAAAAATATTTTGTCTTGGATCAGGGGTGGGTTTAGCGGGTTATTTATTAAACTTTAATGGGTGATAAAAATAAGATTCTAATATTTTTGACTCGGGTCCCGTACCCGCCAGTGGATGGAACGCGGTTTAAAGTATTCAATAATGTCATCCAGGGGCTGTCCCTGGATTTTGATTTGGAGTTCTTGATCGTTACCGACGATCGGGTCAAAGGATCGCAGATAGAATATCTGGAGGCCAATTTCGGCAAGGTCCATTTGTTTTTGCACGCCAAGTGGAGGTTTTATTGGAATGCCTTTAAGTCGATTTTCTCAGCGCTCCCGATACAGTCCGGCTATTACTATTTCCGTGAGGTCAGGGATTGGTTTCTCGGAAACGAAAAGAAATATGATGCTCTCTACATTCACACAATCCGGCTGGGCCGATACGCCGAAGAACTTAATAGTGCCGGAAGGGGAAAAGTTCTCCTGGACTTCAATGACGCTATTTCACTGAACTATAAAGAAGGCAAGAAATTCGCCTCGCCTTTTTGGAGGGCTGTTTATTCGGTTGAGGAAGAGAGAGTTGAAAATTATGAAACGAAACTGCTTACGGAATTCAGGTATTTCAATGTTGCGTCTCGGAGAGATAAGGAATATCTCTTGGAAAACCACTCTCATGCAGGACTTCGCCGGGATTTTGTCTTTGAAAACATACGGCACGGGATAGACTCGAGAATACTCCAGTATGAGTGGGTCGGTAAAAATAACTCACTGGTCTTTATGGGTAATTTGAAGTATCCGCCCAATGCTGATGCCGTCAGTTATTTTTTGAAAGATTTATGGCTGGAAATGAAGAGAGAAATACCATCTTTGAAGCTAACAATTATAGGGGAAAAAGATAGTTTGGGTTTTGGCGATCATGAGGACGTACTGTTCACCGGCTTTGTTAATGATCCATATGAGATAATTTCAGAAAGCGGGGTATTTATCGCCCCCTTACGGTTCGGTGCCGGGACGCCGACTAAAATACTGGAAGCGATGGCTCTCGGCATCCCCGTCGTGACGACGCCATTGGGAGCAGGAGGAATAGATGGTCTAAAAGACGGCAAGGATTTGTTTGTTGAGGGAATCGATGACCGGGAGGGTTGGATAAAAACCGTGAGATCACTTTTAGGCAACCATAACCTGGCTCGTCGGGTGGGCGACGAAGGTAGAAAGTTCGTTATGGAGAATTATTTGGACAAGAGGTCCCGGGAGGAGTTCAGGAAGTTATTCCACAGGATAACGGATTAGTCATTCCAGACGTCCCAGTTTCCGAACTCGGCGATGAGTTCGGCCGCTAAGGTATCCGTCTTGAAATCTACTCTCTCGCCGATTTCGCGGCTGATCACGTTTTTTGCCCGATTACGAACCCCGTTTATCGAGTGGGTAAGCTTTAATAGTTTGTCCTGCGAATTCCCCCCTTCCCTGGCTTTGCTTTCGTTTTCCCAGATATAGCGGTTTGTGAGCATAACAACCAACATCGCTCTCGCCATGTCGCCGGTGAGCTTAATATTTTTCTCTTTGATGATGAGGTCCAAATCGTGGATAATATCCTTGATCTCTTCATCGTATTCTTTCTTGTGGTCCTTAATAAATATAGATTTCAGTTGGACTATGGACAGCCGATCTATCAGCTCCGCAAATGTCGGAAGGTACTTTCTTTCCATAATGTTCCTATCATAGGTTGTACCCTGCGGAAGTCAACCCATGCCGCTTTATCGGCGGCTGTTTTTACTTTATACTGTTTTTGAGCTTTTATGATAAGAATCAAGCAATTCGTTCTCTTTTTAGGCGATATTATCCTCCTTTATGGGACACTCTTTTTGACGGTTGAAGTACGGTATGGGCACGTCAATGATGGACTGTTGCGGGCACACCTCGGGCCCTTTTCCATCGTCTTCGTCGTGTGGCTTGCTCTTCTCTATTCGGCCGGCTGGTATGACTTGAGGACAATCCGGAAGAATCTTGTGCTTCTTGAGACGATCATCGTGACACTTCTTGTCGGGTTCGGCCTCGCGATCGTCATTTTCTACTCTATCCCGTACTTCCACATCGCGCCGAAGACCAATCTCGCAATCTTCACGGTGCTTTTCGCGATTTTCGCCTTCTTGTGGCGTCTCTTGGTCGGCGCGGTTGTGAAAACCCCGCGGGAAAGAGTTCTCTTCATTGGTTCGAATGGCGACACCGACGAGCTCAAGGATCATTTGGAAAAAAATCCGGCAATCGGCTACAAAATCCAGTTTCGCATGAAGGATCCATCCTCTTCTGAGGTGGAGCAGTTGAGCGACGTGATAATGAGAGAGGGGATAAGCACCGTGGTTATTTTGGAGGTTGAGCAGAATAAGAATTACGTCGCGGCGTCGCTCTACAAAAATCTCAGCAGGGGGATCGAAATCATTCCCTTCGCCGATTTCTACGAAATGGTTTTAGGGAAAGTGCCCCTGGGAGAACTCCGCGAGGAATGGTTTTTCGAGAACATCACGCGCCGGCACCGGGGATACAACTTTGTGAAGCGTGGCATCGATATTCTCGCGGGGATCGTAGTTGGCGTTATTTTCTGCATCCTGTGGCTCCCACTCTACCTCGCGGTGAAGCTTACCTCGAAAGGGCCGTTCATCAAGAAGCAGCAGCGTATCGGCAGGAACGGTGTTCTCTATACTCACTACAAAGTCCGCACGATGTACGAACGCGACGGGGAAAACCACTGGCTTGATAAGGACGCAAAATACATCACGCCGGTCGGGAAATTTCTCCGGGCGACGCACGTGGACGAGCTCCCGCAGATCTGGAACGTTTTGAAAGGCGATCTCTCGCTTGTGGGTCCGCGGCCGGATTTCATCGACTTTTTCAAAAAACTCGAAGAACAAATCCCGTACTATGCAATCCGCACGCTCGTGAAACCGGGCGTGACCGGATGGGCGCAAGTGAACTATCCGGTGACCGCCTCTCTCGAGGAAACGCGCGTCCGCCTCTCGTACGATCTCTATTACTTGAAACACTACTCGTTCATGGTCGATCTTTTGATAGTTTTGAAAACACTGAAGACGGTCGTGACCGCCGCCGGCAAATAACATGAAGAATGTAATTGTGACAGGCGCAGCCGGATATATCGGGGGGATGGTCGTCGATCGTCTCCTTGAGATCTTCCCCGAAACTCGTGTGACCGGAATCGATTTACTCCCGATGCCGAAGAGATGGTGGCCGGAGTCGCGCGTTTCGTGGATCCAGGCGGATCTTGCGACGGATGAGTGGCAAAAACACGTTCTCCAGAATGGTCCTGTTGATGCCATCGTCCATTCGGCTTTCCGCATTCGCGCTCCGTTCGGTAGGGCGAAGGTATACGAACGGAATAACCGCGGTGCGTCCCAAAATACGTTTGCGTTCGCTTTTGAAAACAAAGTTCCGTCACTTATCTATCTGAGCACCGTTTCTTCGTACGGTGCGTGCAGGGAAAACATTGGCCGGCTTCTCACAGAAAGCGATCCGTTCACGGAAGTAAAGAATCCCTATGGCTATCAGAAAAAACTCGTCGAGGAGGACCTGCGGGAGCTTGTCGAAAAGTGCGATCCGGGAACGCGGATCACGGTTTTGCGCTTGAATAGCGTGACCGGCCCCCGAAGCCAGAGCTTATCCTCGAAATTCGGGCTTATCACGTTTCTCAAGAAACTTTTGCCGTTCGTGATGGAGTTGGATTCTCATTGGGCGCGGCAGTTCGTCCATGAAGACGACGTTGTTGACGCGATTTTCGCGTCAATTGCGCGAAGTGACGGAGGAACAGTTGCAATCTATAACGTCGCGCCGGAACAGTTTCTAGAAATCGCCGACATCGCGCGGATACTCGGGAAGAAAATTGTCCGCGTGCCGGTCTGGCTCGTGAAAACTGCACTCTCCATCCTCTATCCGGTGAGCTTTGGGAAGCTTGTTCCCGCGAGTGCCGTGAATGGGCTCATTTATCCGATAAACGTTGACGGTTCCGCCATCGAAAAGGATTTGAATTTTAAGTACCGCTATACCGCCGAAGAGGCACTCCTCGGCCGCATCGGTCGCTTCGCTTGACGTTAGGAGTTTTTACTTTATAAACCGGTTCACGACCGGTACGGATTCAAGGATCGGTTCTTTGAAGAGGATTAAAAGCAGGGAGTAGATTATCGCCGATAAAGCGATGATCGTTATGGTGTTCACCCCGTGTATTTGCATGAAAAATGCGGCGACGGCCATGAGGATGGCGGCAAAGGAGCCCTTGCCCAACCCTTCGAAAAGATGAACCTTAACGATTTGGTTAAGCTTGAACCAGGTGTAGCCGTTCGAAAATATCTGCGAAATGATGGTGGCGACGGCCGAGCCGGGGAGACCATAATGAGGTATCAGGAGAAAATCCAGGCCGGTATTCAAGATTGCGCCGATAAGCGTGGTTATGATGAAAATCCTTTGCTTGTCATAAGCGAAAACGACGTTCCCCCACACCATGCCGGCGAATACCGGCGCGAGGGTCAGGAGAAGCAGTTCGAAGGTCAGGGACGCTCCGTCGTAAGCCGATCCGAAAGCGAGGTTGACGATTTTCGTCCCGAGGACAATTCCCCCGAGCATTATCGGCAGGGCTATCAAGGTGACGCCCTTGAAAAGCTGGTTCGTGATCCTCTGCACTTTTTCCTTTTCTCCGTTATAAACCATCCTTGCCACTATCGGGAAGATGCCCGTGCTCAAGAGTCCGGGTATCATGTAGAGCAGTTGCACGGGTTTTTGGGCCGCCGCGTAAAGCCCGAGTTCGTACGCGTTCCTGAACCACCCGATGACTATCGAGTCGACGTTTATCATGAAACTCCCGAGAAGCCCCATGATGGCGAACGGCCAGGCGGAATTCACGATTTGTTTGACGAGCTTGCTTTCGAACGGTTTTTTCATGGCCGGTATCCAGATGTTTCTGGTTTTCCAACCGATCCCGAGACACCCCACGGCGTCTCCTATGGTGTAAGCGAGAGAGACCGATTCAACGGAGGGCCTCGTGAAGAGCACGAAGAAACTCAACGCGTCAATGGCGATTTCGGTGAATATGATTGACCGCGCTTCCACTTCCATTTGGTTCGAAGATCTGGTGATTGAGTAGAAAAAACTCCGCATGCTGTCAAAGGCGGTGAGGAACGCCACGATCGGTATGATCGTTTTTACTTCCGGTATTTTCGTGAAGTGGGGTCCTAAGATGACCGTCACGGCGACGCTCAAAACAATGAGGAGGATCTTTATGTAAAAAGTGGTCGAAATGTACGGTCGTATGTCCTCGTCTTTGTGTTTCGAAAGCTCTCTCGTGAGGAGGGATGACAACCCGATGTCCGAGAATATGGTGAAAAAGCCCGCCAAGCTCAGGGCATAGGAATATATTCCGTATCCTTCCGCCTGGAGTATTCTCGCGGCCGCTATGATAAGGACGGCCCGCATCAGTTTGCTTACGATGTTTCCGACGGCGAGCCAGAACGAATTTTTGAAGAAAGTTTGCTTGTCGGTCTTGTTTTCGAAGAGGAGAGACCTCAATTTTTCCATATTGACCCCGTCACCAGATCAAGCGCTCCACTTTCAGCGCCGATTGAAAATTATGAGAAGAAAATGATGACTTCTTCTTTTTGAGATTGTCGACTAAGGCAGAGCAGCTAAAAGTGTCAGGTGCTGCAGCGCTTGGCTCGGTGCGGGGTTGACTTTATGATAGGTAAGTTATACTCTTAAATCAAACAGATTAGATGGAAGACGAAGAAAAGAAGCAGGAAGAAGCGAAAATCGAAAAAAAGAAAAGAGACCTCCTTCTGCCGGCGAGCATTTTGATCGCGGCGCTTTTGGTTTCGATCGCCCTCGTCTATAACGCGGGGAAGGCATCGACTTCCAATTCGGGGCAGGCGAATCTCGGGAACGCTGCCGAAGGCGCATCTCAGATAAACGTCCCGGCAGTCACCTCGAGTGATCATGTAAAGGGCAACGTCAACGCGCCGGTCAAGATCATCGAGTATTCCGACCTCGAGTGTCCATTCTGCAAAGAATTTCATGCAACTTTGAGCGCGGTTTTAAGCGTCTACGGCGACCAGGTGGCCCTTGTTTATCGGCACTTCCCGCTCGCCATGCTCCACTCGAAGGCGCCGGCCGAAGCCCAGGCGGCCGAGTGCGCGGCGAAGCTCGGGGGCAACGATGCCTTCTGGAGCTTTGTCGACGAGGTGTTTACCATAACGCCTTCCAACAACGGTTTGGATCCTGCCGAACTCCCGAAGATCGCCGGGCAGATCGGGCTCGACGTGAATCAGTTTGAGACGTGCCAAGCGAGCGACTACGGCAAAGCCCTAATTCAACAGGAATACAACGATGCCGTGAGTGCCGGCGGTCAAGGGACGCCTTATTCCATCGTGGTCAACAATGCCGGCAAGAAATACGTGATAAACGGAGCGCTGCCCTTGGATCAGGTACGGACGATCGTGGATCAGGCTTTGAAAGATAACAAGTGAACCCGAAAGGTCGTAAATAAATAAGTCTTACGGATTTTTAAGGCTAAATTAAATGGATTTTAATCAGAATAGTGGCGGTTTTCAGAGGCAGATGTTTCATGGAAACTGGAAGTGTGCCAAGTGCGGCGCTGATATAACGGAGCTCCCGTTTGAGCCGGACGAAAACAGGCTGGATCAGCTTTTGTGCCGCGACTGCCACAGAGAAAAAACAAGATCTTTCCGAAGGTAGAAAACTCGATTCTTCGGATCAAAGATGCCTCCCGGGCATGAGCGTGCCCGGGAGGCTTGTTTATGGTATAATGTTCCTATGCGATGGAATCATGCTGTTTTGATCGTCCTCGGCGCGTGGCTCATCATCTCGCCGTGGGTTTTGGGGTATTCAGCTCTTAACTTGCCCTCCTGGAACAATCTCTTGATAGGTGCCCTCGTCATCATATTCGCGCTCTGGAATGTATCTTCGCCGAAAGAGCAATAGTTCTCCTCATCAAGGTCGAGTTATCAATCCTCCTTCCAAAACCATCTCCAATGTACAAGTGTCCCGAGTGCGGTTACACCTCTGCGGAGCCGGGCGACTGCCCGATGTGCAATGTACCCATGATAGAAGTGGAGAGCGCCGATGACGGCGATTAGTCGCCCAGCTTGCTGAATTCGTCAAAATTGAATACAGTGGGGTTATGTATGATTTAGTCATTGTGGGCGGCGGCCCCGCGGGCGTCGCGGCCGGCGTGTACGCGGCCAGAAAAAAAATAAAAACAGTTCTCATCACCGATTCTTTCGGGGGGCAGTCGTTGGTTTCCAATGAAATAGGAAACTGGATAGGGGACGTTAAGATTTCAGGATTCGATCTCGCCGGGAAGCTGGAAGCTCATCTCAAGGCCCACCCGGATATAGAGATCGACGAAGGCGATCTGGTCATGAAAATAGAAACGCAGGCCCTGCCCGCCGGCGAGGCGGGCCGCTCGGGTGGTCAAGCGATGTCATCATTCAAAGTAACGACCAAAAATGGCAAGATCCTCGAGACGAAGACGGTCCTCCTGGCCTCGGGCAGCTCCCGGAAGAAACTCGGGGTGCCGGGCGAGAAGGAATACGAGGGTCGGGGGGTTGTGTACTGCTCCACCTGCGACGCGCCGCTTTTCGGCGGCAAGGACACGGTTGTCGTCGGGGGCGGGAATTCGGCACTTGAGGCCGTCGCGGATCTTACGCCGTATGCAAAATCCATTTGCCTTCTCGTGAGGAGCAACGTGTTGAGAGGAGATCCGGTGACCCAGGATGAAGTGAAAGCCAATCCGAAAGTCACGATAATCATGAACGGCGAAGCCCAGGAAATTTTGGGTGACGGTAAGATGGTGACCGCCGTGAAATATAAAGACAAAGCTTCCGGGGAAACGAAGCAGCTTGCGGTTCAGGGCGTGTTCGTCGAAATCGGGAACGTCCCCAACTCCGGTCTGGTTGGCGGTTTCGCCGAGACGGATAAGCTGGGCGAGGTGGTTATCAACCACAAGACCCAAAAGACGAACGTGCCGGGCATCTGGGCGGCGGGAGACGTAACCGATGTTTTGTACAAACAGAACAACATCTCCGTGGGAGATGCCATCAAAGCTGTTTTGAACATTTACGATTACCTGAGGGGAGTGGAGCGGGGTTGACGAATCTTAAGTTACTTGCTGAGGGCGAGATAGATCACGATGAGGGCCACAATGAACCCTATGATGATCCACGGATAGATTTGCTTTTTGTTCATGATATAATAGTAGCAAATGGTGAGGGAAAAATTCGTAACCATATTCTTGGGAACAGTGACGGCGATTCTCGTTCCGTCCATTTTCGTCCTTGCGTTTTCGGGGCCGTCCCAATCGCCGCCGAACGGGACAGGCGTTTTCACATTCAGCAGCAGCAGCGTCGGCATCGGGGTAACCCCGACGTACACGCTCGATGTCTCGGGCACGTTCCGCGCCACGGGAAACTGGTCATTGGGCGGCGCGGCGCAGACCAACTTGAACATGAACGGCCAGAATATTAGCGGCGTGAACAAACTCACCGTTACCTCCATTGATCCGCTTTACCATATCGGCGACGCCACGTACGCAACCTATGTTGCCGATACGATAGGGTATAAGGTTGAAACATTTGGAAAGCTTACGCTTTCTTCAAGTAGTGAGTATCAAGTGTCAAGTAGCAAGTATGGCGGCGGTGCTCGATACTTAATACCTGATACTGTATACTCCGCCGCGATCGATTTTAATAAAGCTGAGCGCGGCAGCGATCTCTGGCTTTTCTGGCAGACCATACAGGAAGGAAAAAACATGAAAGACATCGGCGTGTATCTGACGCCGAATTTCCCCGGGCAGGTTTGGTACGAAATCGATCCTGCGCAGGAACAAGTCATAATATATGGCCTCCCGAGCGCCCGGAGTGCCGGGGAGGACCTCGAAGTTTCCTATCATCTCGTTGCTCCGCGCTATGATGCGTCCGAGTGGCCCAATATCGTTCCGACTACTGAATCGGGAACCATATTGCCGATGAGGTAGGATCTTCGCCTCCCATGAAAGTTGTAAATTTTGTTGAGAAGAAGGAGAAACAGCATCGAAAGAGAAAGAAGTGGAAGTACGCCAATTGGGGCAAGCCGAGGGTTTTCGGCAAGAGGGGGATCAAGACTTTTTTCTCCGGCGTCGGCGTCGCTGTCATGACGGCGGTTTTTGTGGTCGGGCTTTTCATTTGCGTCGTGACGGCTGCGCGTTTCGTGAAGCAGGCGATTGAAGCAAGGATTTTTGAGGGAGTGATCCTGAATATCCAGAACAAGCTTGAGGGGAGCAGGGTTTCGCATCCTGTATCGCCGCCGGTATCCGCTCCTCTGGCGATACCAGCCGCTGAGACATCTACGTCGCCGACATCGACGTCGACTACGTCGACTACGCCGCTTTCCACTACTACCTCCTCAGCGACGATCACACAGCCGTCTGCACCGGCCGGGGCGCCATCGCCGTCCAATTTGGTTTACACGAGCTTTACCGATTTGTTTTCCGGTAACGGTTGGATAAACTCTGCCTCGACGACCATGTATCAAGATATCAATGAAACGGCGTTCATGTTCCCGCCGAAATACACGTGGCAGCCGATCGCGGGTTCCCCCGGGGCACTGGAGGCGCCCCGGGGGCCCGCGGGAATAACCACTAAGGTCATCCAGGATAGCGGCAAGTACAAAATTCTCGTTTTTGCTTCCGACGGTTCCGAAATTTTGAGTGCGACCTCGACGCCGATTATCTCAGATTATCCTGGGTCGGTCGGCGTCGGCGGTACGCCGGATGATTTTATGGTCATTTACGGTGCCGTGACTGGAGCCGGGGCGAGAGTAGCACGCGCTGCTTCCGGCCCGTGGAACGTGCAAGACATATCCCCGTACCTCGGTATGCGGGTGATGAACGGTGGGATTACCCCGGCGGTGATCAGAGTGGCTCAAGGTAATTCCGTGAATTGGTACGTTTGGAATGCCGCTGCCGGATCGCCGAGGCTCATCAAGCTTTTTACGAACGGCACGGACGAGATTCAGGGTGCGGTTGACTTATCGGGGGAACTTTTCACGCATGGAGAGAAAGCCGCGTCTTTCGAGGAAGCTCAAGCTGGTAGCGATGCGACCCTCGTGGCTCAAATTACCGGATCCTCTGGGATGGTCGCGTATTACGCTTTCACGGATTTGGGATTTGACAAGAGTGCGGAGCGATTCATCGTTTCCTCGAACATCAACAGCCAAGCGGGCATTGTTGTAGCCGCCTCGTTTTACTTTGATCCGGGAAGTTTCAAAAACGACGGAAGCCAGGTTGATTTTTACGTGTCAAACGACGGAACTGGATGGTATAAAGACAATGATGGCAGCTTAGTGTCGTTTTTGAATGCCGCTGGGCAAGAGCTCTTATGGAAGGCTGATTTCAAACCTAGCGCCGACGGGGCGACAACCCCTTATTCGGATAAAATAGGTTTGTATTATCGGGTTAAGTCTTTTTGATGTTTTGCGATGTGAGTATGTTATAATGTAAGTGTTCCATGAAGATCGATAAGAAATGGATTCTCTGTATTTGTGTGGGAGTAGTGGTGATCATCGCCATTGCGGTATACGTTGGCATGAGGATGGGGAAAAATGTGCCGGCTGCGAATGGGAATAAGACAGTATCAGTAGTTTCGGCACAAGGGTATCTGGCGGCGAACGATCCGAATGCGCTCCCGACGGTAGAGGGAGGCACGCGGGTTACCATCAAAAATGACATTGCGACTCCCGATCAGAACGCGAGCGCCGTCCCGGCGGGCGTTGCCGTGCCGGTGAATGTCATTAACACGGGTCCTATAAGTTTCCGGCAGTTCAACATCTCGGGTGTAAAGGGCCAGTTTTCGCCGGACACGATAGTCGTCAACGAGGGCGACATCATCGACCTGACTTTGAGCGCGACCGACGGAACGTACGATATGTACTTCCCGGATTTCGCGGCGAGCCTCACGGCAAGCAAGGGAAAGACAGCCCACGTCCAATTCCAGGCTACCATCTACGGCCAGTACCAGTTTTACTGCGCAACTTCCTGCTCTGGCAATCCCCAAGGCACGCTTATCGTGAACAAGAAATAAGCCGAATGGTATAATGGTATGGATATTGTATAATAATAAACAACGATGAAAACAATAAATAAAAAGAGCGGAGTGTTAGCGGTGTTGGCAATAGTGCTTTTGGTGGCCTCCGTCGCTTTTTTGAACACGAAATCCGGTTACGCTTCCCAGCTTACTTCCATAACCTTCGTTCCCCAGACTACGAATCCCACCTGCGCCCCCGGACTCATCTTCTACTCTTCTTCCACGAATCAGTTCATGGGGTGCAACAGCACAGGTGCTCCAGTTTCCTTTTTTGCAACTGGCGGTTCTTCCGGAAGTTATCTTAGTACTGCCTATATTTCGCAGGGTGCTTTCGGTTCAGGCACTTCCGGAAGCAATAACCAATACATCTTCGAACCGACCAACAATTCCACGGCGATGTTTCAAATCCAGAACTCCTCCGGCACGGTTGTTTTCGATGTCGATACCTCAAATCAAAGAGTGGGTGTCGGAACGGCGAGCCCGGGGCAGAAACTTTCAGTTGCCGGAACTATCCAATCCACTACAGGCGGTTTTATGTTCCCCGATGGCACGACGCAAGTGAGCGCGGCGACTGTATTAACTCCGCACGTCCAGACTTTCACCTCGAATGGAACATGGACTTATCCGTCTGGGGTTAACATGGTATGGCTAACAATTTGCGGCGGCGGTGCCGGCGGTGGCGGTGGCGCCAACAATGGTAACAGCGCTTCCGGTGCTGGCGGAGGCGGCGCCGGTACGTGTTATACAAGTTGGCCAGTTCAAGTGAGTGCTAGTGTTTCAGTTACGATCGGTGCTGGAGGTTCCGGTGGTGCTGGTGGCAACAGTGGTAGTAGCTGGAATGGAACCAGCGGCGGTGGCGGTGGCGTTTCCTCTTTTGGATCCCTTACTGCCGGCGGTGGCGGCGGCGGTGCCGGCGGTCTTGTGAATGCTGCCGGTGGTGCTGGTGGTAACTATGGCAGCGGCGGTGCCGGCGGTCCCATCGACGGTTCCGGTATTATTGGTAGCTGGGGCAGCGGCGGCGGCGGCGGCGGTGCCGGCGGCTATAATAGTAGCAATAGTGGCGGTACCGGTGGTGCTGGTGGCGTCGGTTCTGGTGGTTCTGGAGGTCAGGGTGGCGCGGGTGCTAGTGGTAGTATCTCTAATGGTGGCGGCGGAGGCGGCGGCGGCGGCTCCGCGTACGGCAGTGGCGGTACCGGTGGTGCCGGCGGCGCTGCCACCTGCGGCAGCGGCGGTAGTAGTGGCAGTGGCTACGGCAGCGGTGGTGGTGGTGGTGGCGGTGGTGGTAGTAGCGACTGTGGTGCCGGCGGCGCGGGTAAACCTGGCTTTGCAATTGTTGTATGGTGGCAGTAGTTTTTATGTCATGAAACTCCCGCAGATTGTTGCGCTGATTTCCAGGTAAGTTTCCAATTATTCTCCTATGAAATCGCGGGAACGTTTCCTCACTTTTGTTTTGGTTGTAGCTTTTCTAGTACTTGCATTTGTACTGTGTGTTGTTGCGTTCGTTCACATTTCTCAACGTTCGGCAGTCGATGTCGCGTCAGTTACATCTTCCTTATTTGTATCTCAAGATACGTGTCCAGTGCAGGTGGGGAGAGTGACTGTTCATGGTAATTCACTTTCCGGTTTCATCACGCCAGGACAAGTCGTGGAGGCGCTTATTGGTTATTATGCTTGTCACAATCCACAGAGAGGCGATATTGTAGTTTATTTATACGGCAACGAACCGATTATCAAAATTATAAAAGCCGTCCCCGGAGATATCGTCTCGCTTAAGAAGGCAGGTGGTTCATGGAATATTGTAGTAAACGGTGCGCTACTTCAAACCACAGTAGGCATACCGTATGCTATAAATAACGAAGTTTTTAATATGTTCTCGCGTTACGTGGCCGAAGTTAATGGAATTATCCCGCCTGATATCTATATGATTTTGGGGAATCTTCCTGCCGGAAGTGTTGATAGTACGTACTTTGGGTTTGTGCGGAAGCAGGATCTCGTAGGAAAAATCATACTGTGATGAAATGAGGAAATTGTCCCCCAAAAATTTAGGTCTCCCACTCCCCATCCCAGCGGCACACTTGTAATAAATAAAAAGCGATTATAGTATTTTAATAAGATCTATGCTCAACAAAAAAAGCACATTCCTCATCGTAACCTCGATCATTCTATCACTCGTCAGCGTGTTTGTGCTTGAATATGGCACAAGCAGCGCTTCTCAACTTACCTCGGTCACCTTCGTTCCTCAAGTAACCAACCTCCCTTGTACGCCAGGCTTAATCTTCTACTCTTCTTCCACGAACCAGTTCATGGGCTGCAGCAATACAAGCACCCCCGTCGCTTTTGGCGCGGGAAGTCAGGTTAATGCCGCTTATGTTACCCAAGGTACTTTCGGCTCTGGTGCTTCCGGGAGCAACAGCCAGTATATTTTCAAGCCAACTACTGATACAACGGGAATGCTCCAGATTCAAAGTTCTGGTGGTACGGTTGTTTTTAATGTCGATACTGCCAACAAGCGCGTAGGCATAGGTACGGCGGCTCCCTCGTCAGCCTTAGCTGTTAACGGGACTATAACGGTAGTGAGCGGCACGGTAACCGGTTTAGCTAATCCGGTTCAATCAACGGATGCTGCCACGAAGGCATATGTTGATATGCAGGGATGTCATCAACAGACTTATGCGACTTCGGGCGCTTATACATTTGTCAAACCGAGCAACGTTTCGTTGGTATCGGTAACGCTCGCCGGTGGTGGCGGTGGTGGCGGTGGCGGTTCATGGCAATCTGGCGGAGGTGGCGGCGGAGGCGGCGCGGTGGTAGCGGGTTACTATTATGCGATAAGCGGTAATGTGTCAGTGGTGGTTGGTGGTGCCGGCGGAGGCGGCACTGGTGGGGACGTCAACAGTAATGGTTACTCGGGTGGCAGCGGTGGAACGTCTTCATTCGGTACTCTTACCGTGAGTGGTGGCGTCGGCGGCGGAGGCGGTAGTACGGGTGGTGTCAACGGCGGAGGCGGCAGCGGTGCTACTAGTGCCGCAGGTTACGCAGGCGGTAATGGCGGCAGTAACGGCAGCGGTGGTAGTAACGCAGGCGCTTATTACGGTGGTGACGGCAGTGGTTTTGGGGCTGGGGGAGGGGCTTCGGCTTTAGGAAATGGCGGTGCCGGTAGCTCTAATGCCGCGAACGGAGCAGCAGGAACTAACTTTGGCGCCGGCGGAGGCGGCGGCGGTAACGAGACTGGGGGACAGGGTGGTAATGGAGGTGCTGGGGGAAGTGGTGTTGTGATCGTAACTTGGTGCGGTTCTTGATTTCTCCATTTTACAATAGAGTTTATCCCCTAAATATCTGGCCTCCCGCTCTCCATAAATCTGTGGATAACCCCAGAATGCTAAAATGAGAAGTATGAGAAGGGGGGTTTTAGAAGAGAATGGGATCTATCACGTTTACAACCGCGGAGCCGACAAGCGGAAGATATTCATGGATGAAAAGGATTACTTAAGATTCGTCCATGATCTTTTTGAGTTTAATGATGAGGACGACGTCCGAAACATGACTTATGAATTTATGAAGAACCCCGTAAGGGTGGCGGGAATAGAGTTCCGCGATCGCGAATGCGAGAAACCAAGGAAGAAAAGGAAAATACTGGTTGACGTACTTTCTTTCACGCTCATGCCCAACCATTTTCATTTGCTCTTGAGGCAGAGAAAGGAAAACAGCATTACTCAATTTATGCAGAAAATGGGAGCGGGCTATGCGCTTTACTTTAACCAAAAGTATGGGAGGAGCGGTGTTCTTTTCCAGGGTAGGTTCAAGGCAGTTCAGGTGAAGAGTAATCGTCATCTCCTCCACGTACCGCATTACATACACGCAAACCCTCTCGACTTGAAGGACGGCGATCGCGACGACATTAAATTTCTCAATTCGTACCGGTGGAGCAGCCATATGGACTACTGTGGCTGGCGCAACTTTCCTTCGGTGACGCATCGGGAATTTCTCCTTGATCTCTTCGGCGGGGAAGAGAGTTACAAAAAATCCATTGCGGAATGGGTAAAAGAAAGAGAAAAAAACATCAACAAGATGAAGGAGGTGTCAATAGACGGTCTTATCCTTCTTTTGGTATTTCTGCAAATCGGTTCTGGACTTTTGAGTTTCGATTAAAAACTGCCCTGTGGTGTCGGGTTCTCCAGTATTCCGAACTCGTTGCTTTCCCACGAAATTCTCGCGAGGCTTGCACTGGGAGGCATTACACTCCACGAGATCTCATCTATTTTCTTCCCGTCCGGATCGTAGAGGGATAGTGACGAATCGGCTTTCGGCAGGCTGTAGGATTTGGGCCAGTAAATATCTCCTTGCATTGTTGAGCTGGCTTGGACGATGAGGAGATAATCGTGGGCGCCGAGCACGACGTCCTCGAATCTTTTCGCGGAAACAAACGTAGTTTCACTGCCCGATTTCGTTTTTCTTCTTATGGAAAAGTTGGTAAGATCTGTCGGATTCCCCGCAGGGTTGTAGAGTTCGAGGAAGGAAGGAGCGGTACCGTTTCCGAGAAATAATTCGCTTATGACCACCTTTGTCGGCGGCTGGGGCTTGCTTTCGACGGTTTTGTTGCCGTTACTGGTAGAACTTGTGGTTTTTGATACTTTCCCGCTTTCGTACACCAATTCGTCGGTTTTCAAAGTCAGTGCGGCGATTCTCAGAAAATGACCGAGGACGTTCGTTTTGAAAAGAATAAAGCTGACGATCAGGATTGCGCCGAGCGTCATACCGAGGAACCACCTCTTCTTCAGTTCTTGAGCAACCTTCTCATTCTCTCGAGCGGCCATGCGTTTACGATGTTTTTCTTCTCGGCGAATCCGCGCCTCGCCTGGGCGATGCCGTATTCCAGAATCTGGAAATGGAGCGGGGAATGGGCGTCGGAATCTATGGACATTTTGACTCCCCGGGCGACGCATTTCCTTATGTATTCGTCCTTGAGATCGGCGCGTTCCGGCAATGCGTCTATCTCGAGTACCGTGCCGGTTTCTTTAGCCTCTTTAATGATCTCGTCCATGTCGACGTCGTACGCGTCTCGTTTTTGTATAACCCTGCCTGTCGGGTGGAACAAAACGTCCACGTTTTTGTTCCGCATAGCTCTCTTTATCCTCTCGGTTTGTTCCTTGCGCGGCAGATTGAAATAAGAGTGAACGCCGGCACCGACGACGTCGAGCTTCGACAGGATCGAGTCCGGCAGGTCCAGCGTGCCGTCTTTCAGGACGTCGCACTCGCTGCCTTTCAAGACGGTCATTCGGACGCCGTCGGATTTAAGCTTTTTGTTGACCCGGTCTATTTCAGCCATCTGCTTCAGGACTTTTTTCTCATCCAAACCGTGGGTCATCGCGAGGTGTTTTGTATGGTCGGTGATCACGATATACTCGAGGCCCGCTTTGGCAGCCGCGCGAGCCATGGTTTCTATGGAATCCGAGCCGTCGGTCCAATTTGTTTGTACTTGGAGGTCGCCTCGAAGGTCGCGGTAGCCGATGAGCTTCGGTAGTCTGTTTTCCCGCGCGAGTTCGATTTCTCCGGTATTCTCGCGCATCTCCGGCTCTATGTATCTTAACCCCAGCGCTTTATATAGTTCCTCTTCAGTCCCGCCGGCCACCATGGTCTCTTTTTTACCTCTGATCTTAAAAAGCCCGTACTCATTGAGTTTCATACCTTTCTTTATGGCGATTTCCCGGAGTGCGATGTTATGAGCTTTTGATCCGGTGAAATAATTTAGAGCGGCCCCGTACGATGCGGCGGGAACGATGCGCAGGTCAACGTTCAACCCGGATTTCAATTTGATCGCCGATTTCGTTTCACCCTCAGCGGTTATCTTCACTACCTCGGGCATTTTCACGAAGTAATCCATGATCGGGCCCGGCTTTCGGGAAACGACCAGGATATCGGCATCGCCGATTGTTTCCTTCATCCTCCGCACGGATCCGGCGACGGTTGCCTTCTCGACGCCGTTCAGCCTCTTTATGCGTGCCTCTATCTCGCGTATTTCCGGCATAACGAACCCGAGGATGAATCTGCCGGACGATTTACTCAAGAACTCGAGACTTTTCAGTATCTTCTCCTCGCTTTTCGTGCCGAAGCCTTCCACGTTTCTTATCTTTCCTTCCTGTGCAGTTTTTTTCAAATCTTCCACGCTTCTGATTTTCAACTTTTCGTAGAGCTTTTTTATCGAGTGCGGGCCCAGCCCCTCGACTTTCCGGAGGCCGCTCACATCGACGGGTATCTTTTTTTTCAAATCCTCGTAGTATTTCACCTTGCCGGTTTTGATAAATTCTTCTATTTTCTCAGCCATGGATACACCGACGCCGGGAATTTCTTCCAGGGCTTTCAAGCCGCCCCTCCGATATGTTTCTGAAACGTCTTCTTCTAAACCCTCGATTGTCTCAGCGGCTTTTTCGTACGCGCGCGGCTTGAAAGGAACACCGTCCATATCCAAGTATTCGGCTATGCCGTAGAAAATTTCTGCGATTGAGTTGTTGAAAGCCATCATTTCAATTATACCTGATTCAGCTGGGACGCGGGTTATCCACAGATTTATGGAGAGCGGGAAGCCATATTGAGAGCGGGAGGCCTTAGATTTTGGGGACAAGTTCCATTGATTGTCGCGCAACAGTTCCTAAAATTGAAGGTAGGGATAAGCAAAAAGAGCAACTCGCAAGAGGGTTGTTCTTTTTGTCTTTGAGGTCGGCAAGGTTAATTCGAAATCATGTATAAGTATTGGGCAATTTTGGGAGCGTTTCTCGGACTCGTGGTTTCGGGGAGCGTTTACTTTCTTTTCTTGTCGGGGAAATCCGTTCCGGATTCGATGTCGGACGCGCCCGACGTCGCAAGCGAGGCGAATTCCAATTATGAAGCGATAGAAAAGGCGATCAGTAATTACGAAGCGACGATGAAAGCGGATACGTACGGGAGCAGTACGCCGGAGGGGACGCTTCAGATGTTCATCGATGCGCTCCGGAGCGGTGACGCTGGTTTGGCGGCCCGCTATACGCTCCTCGATATGAAGGACCCGGATTTGCGGGAGAAATGGGAAGTTGAGATCGAGAAGAAGAAGAATGACGACAGCCTGGACAAGATTATCGATGTCTTGTCGAGGGCGGTATACGACACGTCGTCGTCAGGCGGCGATACGGCTTGGTTTTCTGTTTGGAATGAGGAGGGTATGGCCGACTACAGCGTACTTCTCAAGTTTAACGCGTACTCGGGCGTTTGGAAAATAGAACAGATGTGATATATGAAATATTTCGCTCCAATTTTCATATTGGGATTTTTCATTTTCGCGCCGAGCGTACTGGCGTACCAATCCGAGACTCATGCATTTTTGACGAGCGCTGCAGTTGATTTCTACAACGGTAATTCCGCTGGCGCGAAGTTCCCCGATTCGCTAAGGAATTACCTCATAGACGGATCCATCAGGGAGGACGATGCGCCGCGGTGGCTCAATCATTTTTACGATCCGGTTTTTCAGAGAGGACTTACGTACGACACGACGATAGATCCGATAAACATCGGGGGAGATTGGGAATCGTCGAAGGAATGGGCGAATGACGCCGGGGCCCAGAATTCTTTCCTCTATAAAGTTGTGCCGGCGGTCGCCTCGGTGCTTTCGGCTATAGAGAAGGGGAAAATCAGCGACATTTTGAGTGACAGTAATTTCACTTGGCAGCGGGCGATTGATTTATACAAAGCTGGCAAGAAAGAAGAGTCGATGTTCGCGCTGGGGCACGTCATCCATCTTATCGAGGATGCGAGTGTTCCCGACCACACAAGGAACGATCCGCATGTGTTCGGAAGCCCGTATGAAACTTTTGCGGCGAAATTCACTTTCCAAGCGCCAGATACAGATTTGACACAGAGGTTAAGCGGGAAATCGCCGGTCGTTCTCGCCGATCTCGGTTCGTATTTCGATGGCGTGGCGACTTACTCGAACAACAATTTCTACAGCCAGGACACGATCGGTTTGCAGAGCGGGTATGTTCTCCCCGCAGCCGATATGAGTAATGTTGATGCGCGGAACGGTAAATATTACGTGATGGGAAGGGATAGCGAAGGCAACGAATATCCGTTATTGAAGAAGAGCTCACTCTTGGGAATCTTGTTCGATGTAAAAGGCGTATCCATCACAACCGATGATGAGTTGGTAAAGAGTTCCTACTGGTCCCTCCTTTCGACGAAGGCGGTACAGTATGCCGCCGGTGTGATGGATTTGTTTTTCAAAGAGGTGGAGGCCGCGGGAAGCAATGCCGCGTCTGCGAGCCTCGTCGACAAACTCGATGAGGGGGTAAATGCCGGCCCGACTGATCCGTTGAGTGCGACCCCATCGGCTGCTGTGAAGCCGACAGTCTTCACCGATCGGTCCATAGTAAAGACCGGAGAGACGGTTGTGGAAAGCGGCGCGGGCTTCACGCCGTCCGGCGCCGTCGTCTTGTATTTTGACCTGCCGGGCGGCAAAACGGTCTCGTCGAGCGTTAAGACTGATGCGGCGGGGTCGTACCGCAATACTTACGTGATGCCGAAGGACGCGGTTCTCGGCAATTACACATATTACGCAAAAGATTCGACTACGGGCGGCGTGAGCAACAAGGTCATTTATTCGGTGGTGAGCGAGATTGTGAAAGCGGGAAGCGCAGTGTCGACAGAATCCTTGAAAATATCCACATCCACCACGTCGAGTTCAAGTTTAAGTTCGACAACGCAGCAGGTTGCCACAACTGTGAAAAAATGCTCTTTCGACGCGGCTGTCGGATTGCCCGTTAATGCTGGTGTTATATTGAACGAGATAGCCTGGATGGGCGGGAGCGAGGACATCGGACTTGATGCTTCCGACGAGTGGGTAGAGCTGAAAGATGTTTCTTCCGCGGACGTCGACATATCGAGCTGGCACTTGGTGGACAAGGGGGAGCAGATAAACGTCGTTTTTCCGAGCGGAACGAAGATAAAGGGCGGCGCTTTCTACCTCTTGGAGCGGGGGAACGACGACACGGTTCCAAACGTGAAAGCCGATCTCCTGTACAGCGGGGCGCTTTCCAATTCCAATGAGGGACTTAGGTTGTTCAATCAGAATTGCGTCTTGGTCGATCAGGCGATCGCGGATCCGAATTGGCCGGCCGGCGACGCCGTGGGGAGAAGGACCATGGAACGGGGCATAAATCTCATGTGGTACACCTCGGGGAGTGATATGAATGGAATCTTCGGGACTCCCAAGAAAGAGAGCGGGTTGGCTTACATCACCCAGAGCCAATCCGGCGGCGGAGGATATTACTTTCCACCTTCCGATAACAGCACGAGCAACACCAATGCCAATGCCAGCTCCAGCGTGCCGTCACTTATCATAAACGAAATCATGTATGACTTCCCGGGTTCTGATGAGGGCCACGAGTGGATCGAGATTTTCAACGATGGCACGAGCACGGCGGATCTTAGTGGCGTCAAGCTATCAGAGAGCGGAACGAATCATTCATTAACGCTTGAAAGAGGCGGGTCGGTTTTAGCAGAGGGCGGCTATGCGGTGTTTGCAAGAGACGCGGCCGTTTTTCTCGGCGATTCTCCCGATTTCAGCGGCAATTTGCTCTCGTCGTCGTTTTCGCTGAGCAACGAGGGAGAGGAAATCGCGGTGAGGTCGGGCGATACAGTGATTGACAGCGTCCTATACTCGTCGAGCACGGGCGCTGCCGGAGACGGTAATTCCCTGCAACTCATTTCGGGGAATTGGACGTGGTCAAAGCCGACGCCCGGAGCGGCAAATGTCCTTGATCAATCGCTTGTGAGCGAGGAAGATACTTCGGGAAATGAGTCAACAACGTCACCTTCGTCCACGCCGCCCGTCGCTGGCACCGGCGCGGATCACGTCGTCCTGAGCGAAATGCAGGTGGGGGGCATCGACGCCGGAGATGAATTCATCGAACTCTATAACCCGGGAGAGGACAATGTCGATTTGAACGGGTGGTCCTTGCAGTACGTGAGCGGCGCGTCTTCTGAGATCTCGAGTTCGACGGTTTCGCGGGGCATCTTCGAAACCGGCAATGTCATAAGACCAAAAAGGTTTTTTCTCGCGGCGCGCGGCAAGAGCGACGCCGGAGACGATGGATACGCCGGCACCAGGATGCCGGATTTGTCCTATCGATCCTTCGGTTTGTCGGGAGGTTCGCACGGCGGCGCGGTATTCCTCGTTTCCACGACGACGAAGATTTCTTCGCTCAGCGATACCAACATCGTGGACAGACTTGCCTACGGCGACGGAGAACTCTTCGCGAGCCTCCAGCCCGCGGCGGTGCCGGCAAAAGGAGAAAGCTTAGAGCGGAAAGCATTCCGGGACGGTCTCTGTTTCTCACCGCTCCCCGGCGCGGAGGGCGAATTTTGGGGTAACGGTTGTGGCTCGGGAGGGAGTGCCGTCGATTTCGAAGTGAGGGACACAGCCGATCCGCAGAATTTCCAAAGCTTGCCGGAGCCGCGGTCAGCCCCCGATGCCCCCTCGCCGTTTTCGGGACAAAGCACTCTTGCAATCTACAGCTATGACGATATGTCCGTCGGTTTCAAGTGGAGTGCTTCGCGGGATTCGACCGGATCGCCGTCGGGGATGGTTTATAGAATATGGGAAGGAGCAAGCTCGTCAAAAATACTTCTCGTGGCGACAACATCTCTGGAATTCACCTTTCCACTTCAAGAAATAAACAAGAAGTACGATTTTGCCGTTACCGCTTTTGATCGGGACGGCATGCCGTCGGATGAGACAAGCGTAAGCGTTGAGACACCGCCCGCCGTATCGCTCCCGGTCATTTTCTCGCAGAATGTCTTGTCTTCCGCTTCGCACGGAAGCCACTACTCGGACAACTGGTACGAGCTGGGGAGGGGATTCTCGGGAACACTCAAGGCGATCACGCTTCGCGGTTCGATCGACAGCGGCGAGTTTTTTGCCTCGCACGTTTATCTCAAGGAATTCGAAGACCAGAACTATTCGCACGAGCTTGCGTCTTTTACGCTCTCCGATAACGCGCCGTTCACCGGTTCGGTAAAGAATGTGAGAATTGACGGTTTGAATATCGAGTTCAATCCTTTTTCCTATTACCGGCTTGACACCTACCAGGATTACCAGAACCGCAGCGTGATTCTTTTAGGTACGGAAGAGAAAGGGAAGGCAATGAGCAACAGATTTGTGATAGATGTCGGTGGCGTTTCCGATTATTATACTTTCTATCCGTTTACGGTCATGGAAGGCGAGCCGGGCGGAGAGGTTGATGTTTCTGTACCCCAGAAGCCGGCTGTGCCCCAAATCGAGTCGGTCGATTTCGACGAGCTCGGGATGTCTTTAAGCGTTTCTTGGTCCGCTTCGACGGATCCTGATTCGCTGGATTCGAGTATTACCTACGAATACAATTTCACGAATCTTTCCGATTTTAACGCCGCGGAGTGGAAGTCTACCGGCAATGTGAGATCGGCGACTTTCTCCGTTTCGTTCCCCAACAAGTACAAGATCGGCGTGCGGGCGGCTGACGACACGGGCTTGAAATCGGATGTCTCTTCCGCTGATTGGGAATTTCCAGCCGGCTTCTATCCGTACGTTTTGAGCAATCAATACAATTCCGCGAGTCAGGAATTTTTCGTCGATCGGGATGCTGGGCTTGCGGACGTGGCCGTTTTTACATCCGGTTTTTATACGTCAAGTCGTAATCCTAATACCAACGACTGCGGAGTGAGGATAGAGAATATATCGGAGGGAGGAACCGTGCTGATCGCCGATTCCGACAAGAATCCGGGTGACGGCGAGAGTGGATCATATTCTTTGAGAGGAAACAGTTGCGCTGGACGGCTCAATTTCACTTTCAGTTCTTCGAACGTGGTTTTGCGCCCCGGTACGAAATATCGATGGACTTACTATATCAACGGGCCGGGCGTCGTAAGATTCTACGGGAGGAACGATAATCTCGCTGGAGGGGGCTTCAGCGGGGGAGATTTCCAGAACGCGGTTTTTGAATTGAAGAGCGGCGGCGAAACAATTTTCTCCAACTTTTGAAAGATTTGCTCTTCGCGCTTTATTTTTAGTTATCCACAGAATTTTGACAAAATTTGTGGTTTATGGTAGTTTCTTAACAAGTTCTTTTGAGAGTTTGTTTGGAAGCTCGGGTGCGGGGAGAACGGGAAAAGTCAAAGAGAATCGCAAACGATAATGGTGCCTCCTCTCCTCCTCCCGAGCCAAATTTTGCCAGCACTCGCGTCCCTATCCCTCCTGCCAGAGGCCTAGGGACGGGTCCCATGCGGGAGTAGCGCGATTCCCAGTTGTGCTACTCCCCGATTTTATTTCCGGCCCGAGTTTGAGTTATCTCTCGAACAAGAAAGCCGGTTTTTTTTGTTTGTTGATGGTAGTAAGTAGTTCTGGTAGACTTATGAGAGCCGGGGTGAAATTTACAACGGCCGGAAGCGCGATGCCTCCCCGGCCATTGGAGAGAACAACATCCGGGGTATGTGGATGACGTTCTCGGGCCTGGGCATGGCTCGAGCATGCCCGGCGCCTTTTGGGATTTTAAAGTTTGTGTATGAGCCGGACCGACTATCTACGTGTCCGGCTTTCATTTTTTTGTTAATATGTTTCCATGAGGGAAATCGCGGTCGTTCTCCAAGACGTACGGAGTTTGCACAACGTCGGGTCTGTTTTCAGGACGGCGGATGCCGCCGGCGTTTCAAAAATATATCTCTGTGGCATCACACCGAAACCAGTGGACGTTTTCGGAAAATATCGGAACGAGATTTCGAAAGTCGCATTGGGAGCGGAAAAAACGATTCCGTGGGAGCATAGCAAATCAGCAATCACGGTATTGAAAAAACTTAAGAAGGCTGGCTATAGGATTTTTGCCGTCGAGCAGTCGAGAAAGTCGATTCCGTACTACGAGTTCAGGCTTTGTTCGCGTCATTCGCATGGAGTTCGCGTTGTTCGTGTTGCATTGGTGTTGGGAAGCGAGGTGAAGGGGCTTCCCAAGAGTGTTTTGAATGCGGCCGACAAGATCCTTGAAATCCCGATGTACGGAACCAAAGAATCGCTGAACGTGTCGGTCGCTTTCGGGGTGGTGGTTTTCCGGCTGAGGGAGAAGTTATAATCTGAAGAATGTCCAAAACGCTCAAGATGCTCATACTTTTGATAGTTCTTGCCGCCGCAGTCCTCGCCGTCGCTGTCTCTTCTCGGGCGAGCGTTGGAAAAACTGGTCAGGCGTGGGGGAAAGCGGAAGTGAAGATAAACGGTCAATATATAACGGCAGACGTTGTAAAAGACGAGGCGGCGCGGGACAAAGGCCTTAGTGGGAGAGCGGATCTCGGCGCGAACGAGGGGATGCTCTTTCTTTTCAAAAATCTCGGCAACTACGGGTTTTGGATGAAGGGAATGGTGATCCCAATCGACCTCATTTGGATTTCCGACGGGAAGACCGTCGGATTCGAACAAAACATGCAGCCGCCGGCCACGGGGACGCCGGACAATAATCTCCAGGTTTACTATCCTCCCCAGCCGATCGACGAGGTTTTGGAACTTAAGGCCGGAAGAATATTGACTTTGGGAGCCGAAACTGGCGATGCTGTTTCCGTTAAACCTCTCGTGCCGGAGTCTGGAGTATTAAGCAATCCGCAGTAAGAGTAACGGCAGTTGTTTCCAACTGCCGTCTTTTTCAATAATAATCTTTTTCTATCTCCTCCCTGTGTTTTTTGTGAAGGGTCTTGCACTTTTTGGAGTTGCATATCGTGACATGGGTTAGCGCTTCAGCGAATAAATTGCTGTGGTTGTCGGTGTCCACGCCGTTATTCTTCAATTCCAGATGGTTTTTGATCACCCGTTCTGCCTCGTTGCAACTCATCAGTGTTGCGAAAACTCCGTGGTACGCGATCCGGAAGTAATCCTCGCCGAAGAAACCCGGCAGAGTACCTAATGCTTCCGTTTCCTCTCCCTCGGCCGGATCGACATGGTTTATTCTGAGCATCTCTTCGAGCGACCAATCGTTGTCCCCGTAGTAAGAGGTTACAAGAGCAAAATCCTTCGAGTGAGGATTGTCCCGATCGGCTAGAGAGAAAAGGATTCTCATCTTGAAAAGATTGCACACGTCGATCCCGGTATCCAGGGTACAGAGCGCAATTCTCCGCCTGTCCAGCTCGTACTCGAGGGATATCCCGATGATGTCCTGCAGTGGCTCTACATCTTTTGCGACGGCGTAGAGGAATTTTCGCCAGAATCCATTGTCCAGGTAGACCTTCTTTTGATCTTTGAGCATGTGGCCTGACCCCCATATATTAGACACAAAGGTCGAAGTCAATATACCCTTGTGTCATGAAGAAAACATATCGCACCGCTCCCGAGGTGAAGGAGCAGATATTGAAGAGAATCAAGGAGGAAGGGATCCCGGTCGTCCAGGCCGCCAAGGAACACGGTCTGAATCCCGCCACCATATACAACTGGCTGGGAAGGGGCGTGAAAGGCACCCCCACGATCGGTGAACTCGTCCGCCTCAAGCGCCAGAACGAAGAGCTCCTCGCCCTCGTGGGCGAGCTCACCCTGGCCTCCTCACGCACTCAAAAAAAGCGTTGATCAAAAAGCAGAAGAAGACGAAGTGGGAACTTGCCCGTGAACTCGGCCTCTCCCGCGCCTCCCTCTACTATGTCTCGAAACAATCGCCCAAGGATTGGTCGCTCAAGGAAAGGATCATATCAGTCTTGAGAGACCATCCTTCATACGGCTTCAGAAGAGTGGCTTTGGAGCTCAAGATCAACAAAAAAAGAGCCCAACGGGTGATGAGGCTCTTCGGGATGAAGGCATATCGGAGAAGGGGCAGAAGGCCAAGGAAAACGGGCTTCTCGAGTATCCTGTATCCCAATCTCCTTCAGAAGAACTTCCTCAAAGGATTGAACGATATCTGGGTGGCGGACTTCACGTACATCCCGTACCAAGGGAAGTTCCTGTATCTCGCCACCGTGATGGATTTGTTTGCGAGGGAGATCGTGGGCTGGGCCGTGATGAATACCCACTCGGTGCCTCTGGTCCTCCAGGCACTCTTCTCCGCGGCGGAACATCATCCGAGACCCAACATCTTCCACTCGGACAACGGAAGGGAGTATGGCTCAAGGATCTTCACCGGAGCTCTTTTGAACCTCGGCGTCAGGATATCGAGATCGAGGAAGTCATCGCCATGGGAGAACGGCTACCAGGAGTCCTTCTACTCCCAGTTCAAGGTGGATCTGGGCGATCCGGAGAGGTTCAAATCGCTGGGAGAGCTGGTCTACGAGATCCATCGCCTGGTCTGGGACTACAACCACCGGAGAATCCACTCCGCCCTCAGGATGCCGCCTGCACTGTTCTCGAATCGCTACCAGAAACTTGTCGAAAAAGTGTCTTAACTTTGGGGGTCTTTACAATGACACGATCTCCTCTGATATTTGTAGATCTGCTTTCATTTTACGATTTTTTCTCCTTGACAGGCAAGGGGGTGAATCTAAAATTAGGGTATGCCCTGTAGGACAACTTCGAATAGCATCTTCGAAGGTGGCTATTCGAAGGTCAGGAGCACAGGAGCATATCGATATCACTGATGAAGAGATTAAAGGTCTACTATAATAAAAACAAAAAGTAATTCGAAGTTGTACTACGGGGTATGACAAAAATAGCCATCAATGGGTTCGGGAGGATCGGGAGGTTGTTTTTCAAGCAGGCTTTCGGCGATAAAGATTTGGACGTAGTAGCCATAAACGATTTGGGGAGCTTGGAAAATCTGGCATATCTCCTCAAGTACGATACGGTCTATAGGAAGTACGACAAGAAAGTGGAGACGAAAGAAGGGAAACTCATTGTCGATGGGAAGGAAACAGCATTCCTGCAGGTCAAAGATCCGACTCAGTTGCCGTGGAAGGCGATGGGGATAGATATCGTGGTTGAGTCGACGGGGATCTTTGAGGAATACGAGAAAGCGAAAGTTCACATTCAAGCCGGCGCGAAGAGGGTTGTAATAACCGCTCCCGCCAAAGATCCGGACGGCACTCTTGGGAAAACGGTTTTGGTGGGCGTGAATGAAGATGAAGCGAAGGGAGTCGTTTTGACGTCGAACGGTTCCTGCACGACGAATGCTTCCTCGCCGGTTATCCAGGTGATGTCGGAAAACCCGGGAATTGCGAAGGCGATCCTCGATACGGTTCACGGATACACCGCGACCCAGTCGATTGTGGATGGACCCGTCAAGGGACGCGACATGAGAAGAGGCAGGGCGGCTGGACAGAACATCGTCCCTTCGACGACGGGAGCGGCGATTGCCGTAACCCGCGCCATCAAAGGGCTTGAGGGCAAATTCGACGGCATTTCGATAAGAGTGCCGGTTGTCTCCGGCTCGATTGCTGATATAACCTTCGTGGCCAAGAGGAAGACCACGGTTGAAGAAATAAACGACATCTTCCGAAAAGCTTCCGAAAGCCCTCGTTGGAAGGGAATCTTGGGAGTGGTTGAAGACCAAGTGGTGTCGTCTGACATTCTGGGGGAGCCGTACGGTGCGATCGTGGATCTTAACTTCACGAAAGTTGTTGACGGCGATCTCGTGAAGATTCTCTCGTGGTACGACAATGAAGCGGGATATGTTTCGACGCTTGTGCGGCACGTGAAGATGCTCGCGAGTATCAAGTGAGAAAGCATGATTATCTATATCGGAGCCGATCACCGGGGTTTTGAATTAAAGGAGCACCTGAAAAATGACCTGCATCTGGCCGGCTATTCAGTGACCGACCTCGGGGACGCTGTGAAGGACGAGAATGACGACTACGTCGATTTCGCCGCGAAGGTTGCGAGGAGGGTGAGTTTAGAACTCGAAACTGCGCGAGGGATACTCATTTGCGGCTCCGGCGTCGGGGTAGACGTTGTAGCCAACAAGTTTAAGAATGTAAGATGCGTCCTCGCCTCGAGTCCCGATCAGGCGTTCGATTCCCGGCATGACGACAATTCAAACGTCTTAGCGCTGGGAGCAAATTATTTGGATGAAGAAGCTGTGAAAAAAATCGTCGTCACTTGGCTTGAGACGCTCTTTGCGGGAGACGAGCGGTACCGGAGGAGACTCGATAAGATATCTTCCCTGGAAGAAAAACTTCTGAGGGATACGAGCGTGATTGAGAAAGAGGAGGATGAGTGACGATATGCAAGTGATACCGTCGATAAATTTTTCAGACGAGAACTCTGTGAGAGAAATTCTCCCCAAGCTCCAGATCCTTAAGGGGGAAGGGGTGCGAACCCTGCACGTGGACGTTTCCGACGGGAAGTTCACGAAAGCTTCGACGCCGCTCGCGCCGGGTTTTTTCGATTCTCTCCTGGGAGGCGATTTCGAATTCGAAATCCATCTCATGGTTCAATATCCCCTCGAATACATGGGAAAATGGTCTTCCGTGAAGAGCGTAAAGCGGTTCATCGTGCACGTGGAATCGGATTTCAATTTTGACGAAGTAAAGGACTTTTGTTCGCGGAGGGGAGCGGAGCTGGAACTCACCATGAATCCGGACGGGGCGGTCAAAGATCTGATGGACATGACGGAGCTCGGGAACCTCAAGAGGGTGCAATTTTTGGCTGTGCCGCCGGGTTTTTCCGGCCAGAAGCTCGACCTGTCCGTCTTGGAAAAAGCGAAGCTTTTCAAGTCAGTCTATCCTTCGGTGGACGTTTTCATAGACGGGGGCGTCGATGGGGGGACAATCGGCAAGATGAAGGAGGCGGGAGCGTCCGGAGTTGTCACCGGTTCTTATTTATGGAAGAATGAAGACGTCAAAAGAGCGTACGAAAGTTTGGCGGAGGCGTAACGTCATGGCGAAGAAACCAAAAATAATTTTCGTGACCGGCGGGATCATCTCCGGCATCGGGAAGGGAGCGTCGGCAGCCTCGATAAGTTTTCTTCTGAAGTCGCGGGGATTCAAGGTGCTGCCCATCAAGATGGACCCCTATCTCAATAAGGATGCCGGCACCATGAATCCGTACCAGCACGGGGAAGTGTTCGTGACCGAAGACGGAGCGGAGACCGACCTCGACCTCGGTCACTACGAGCGGTTCCTGAACATGAATCTCGACAAGTATTCCAATTTCACGACCGGTTCCGTTTACTCGCACGTGATGGATCTGGAACGGCACGGCGATTTTTTGGGGAAGACCATTCAGATCATCCCGCACGTCACCGACGAGATCAAAAGGAGAATCATACAGCCAGCGGAAGAAAAGAAGGTGGACATCGTGGTAATCGAAATCGGCGGCACGGCGGGAGACATAGAAGAGGAACCGTTCCTGGAAGCAGCGAGGCAGATTTACGGCGAACGAGGGGAAGAGAATGTAGCCTTCATCCACGTTGTGAAGATTGACTATGTTTTCCCTTCCGAGGAGGAGAAAACGAAGCCGATACAACAGTCCGTGCGGACGCTCCGGGAAACCGGCATCCATCCAGACTTTTTGATCGTGCGGTGCAAACAAGAATTCGACGGCGAGATAAAAAGCAAGATCGCCATGTTTACGAACGTGGCCGTCGACCACATCATCGAGGCACCCAATGTCGGGAGCATTTACGAAATACCTCTGAATTTCAGGAAGAAGAGACTCGATGAAAACATCCTGAAAAAACTCGACCTGGCCGTCAGGAAACTCGATATCCTCGCTCTTCAGCGGAAGATAAGAAAGATGAAACGGCTCACCAAAACCGTCAGGGTCGGGATGGTCGGAAAGTACGTCGTGAACCCCGACGCTTATCTCTCCGTCATTGAAGCAGTGAAGCACGCCGCGCTCGAGGTTGGCGTGAAGGCGGAGGTCGTCCAGGTGGATTCAGAAAAGGACAACATTTTAAGGAAGATAAAAGAATTGGACGGGATCATCGTCCCCGGAGGGTTCGGCCGGCGGGGCATTGAGGGGAAAATAAAAGCCATAAAGTATGCCCGTGAAAACAAGATGCCGTTTCTCGGCCTTTGCTTGGGGCTCCAGGTTGCGGTCATAGAGTTTGCGAGGCACGTTTGCGGTTTACGGAGAGCGAACAGCACCGAGTTCGACGCGCGGACGCCCAATCCGGTCATCGCCATCATGCCTTCGCAGAAAGACGTGAAGGATTTGGGCGGAACCATGAGGTTGGGCGCGTGGGCGATGGGACTCGTAAAGGGAACCAGAGCCCGCGAGCTTTATGGCAAGGATACGGTGGACGAGCGACATCGGCATCGGTACGAGGTGAACCCGGAGTATCACGACATCTTGGAAAAGAACGGACTGGTTTTCTCGGGATGGGCGAAGGAAGACGAAAGATTGGTGGACATGATAGAGATTCCCGAGCATCCGTTCTTCATGGGGACGCAGGCGCATCCGGAATTCAAATCGAGATTTCTCGCGCCACATCCGCTGTTCGTGGGGTTCATGAAGGCGGCCGCTCGGAGGAAATAAAAGCTCCCTCGCCGGACATCCCTCGCTCAGGCCGTCTCCGGGGCGACGCCCAAGTCTTAGCCTTCGCGAGGGATGTCCGGCTCACGTGGCTTCGAGATATTTTATTTTCTTCTCGCTCTATGAGTTGTATAATTGAAGGTAATGACTCCGATACGCGAAGACAAGCTTGAGTACCTCCAGATAACGGCGAACAAGATTCGCGAGAAAATCATTGAGATGCTCCTTGAGGCCGGGTCGGGACATTCGGCGGGGCCCCTCGGGATGGCCGACATCTTCACGGCTTTTTATTTCCACATCCTGAAACATGATCCGGAACGGCCGACCTGGCTGGATCGGGACCGGCTGATTCTTTCGAATGGGCACATCTGTCCGGTGCTCTATGCAACCTTGGCGTACGCTGGCTACTTCCCGCTTGAAGAGCTCTACACGCTCCGCAAAATCAATTCCCGCCTCCAGGGCCATCCCCACCGCGGGACGCTTCCCGGCGTCGAGACGACTTCCGGTCCCCTTGGGTCGGGGCTTTCGCAGGCCATCGGAATGGCCTTAGCCGCCAAGATGGATGGGAAGAAATACCGGACGTACTGCCTCATGTCCGATGGGGAGCACGACGAAGGGAACGTTTGGGAAGCCGTGATGTTCGCCGGCAAGAATAAGCTCAATAATTTGACGGTCGTGATGGATCGGAACAACATCCAGATAGACGGTTTCACGGAAAACGTGATGCCTCTAGAGCCCCTCCGCGAGAAGTACGAAGCGTTCAATTGGCACGTTCTTGAAATTGACGGGCACAACATGGAAGAACTTGTTTACGCCATCTCGGAGGCCGAAGCGATCTACGAAAAACCGACTTTGATCATTGCGCATACAATCCCCGGAAAAGGCGTGAGTTTCATGGAACGCGATTATACGTGGCACGGCAAACCACCGAACAAAGAGGAAGCGGAGCGCGCCCTCGCTGAACTCCGGACGCTCGGCCGGAGAATCGAGAGTGAACACGAATAATGTTGAATCCCAAACTAAAACTTAATCCCAAGATATTTGATGAGGACGTCCTGCAAGTCCCGATACGGAACGGTTTCGGTGACGGCTTGGTATTCCTCGGTGACAAGAATCCCCAGGTCGTCGTGCTCTCGGCGGACCTCACGGAGTCTACTCGTGCCGAGGCTTTTGCCAAGAAGCACCCGGAGCGATTCTTCGAGGTTGGAGTGGCCGAGCAGAATATGGCGGCGATCGCGGCGGGACTCGGCGTTTCTGGGAAAATTCCGTTCATTGCTTCCTACGCCACGTTTTCTCCGGGACGGAATTACGAACAGATACGGACAACCATCGCGTACAACGATTCCAATGTGAAAATCGCCGGCCATCACGCGGGGGTTTCGGTGGGGCCCGACGGCGCGACGCATCAGGCGACCGAAGACATCGCGATCATGCGCGTTATGCCGAATATGAGGGTTTTCGTACCCTCAGACGCAATCGAAGCGAGGAAAGCGACGATTGCCGCGGCTTCCATCGACGGGCCGGTGTACCTTCGGTTCGCGCGGGAAAAGAGTGCGGTCGTGACGACGGAAGAAACGCCGTTCGCGCCCGGGAAGATCGACGTTATTTGGGAATCGCGGAAACCGCAGGTTGCGATCATCGCCTGCGGGCTGCTTCTCCGGAACGCACTTGTCGCAGCCAAAGAACTGGAAAAGGAAAAAGTCGGAGTTTTGGTTTTGAACAACCATTCGATAAAACCAATGGATGAAAGGGCAATCGTAAAAGCGGCGGAGCGGGCGGGAGCGGTCGTCACGGTTGAGGAACATCAGATTGCGGGGGGAATGGGAAGCGCCGTGGCTGAGATCCTGGCTAAACACAAGCCGGTTCCTATGGAGTTTGTTGGGATGAAAGACACCTTTGGGGAATCGGGACCACCGAACGCGCTTCTCGAAAAATACGGCATGGGTGTGAAAGATATTGAGAGAGCCGTTAGAAAAGTGATCAGTAGCAAGTGATAATGAGCCTTCAATTCCGAAGCAGCTTCACCCTGATCGAGCTCCTCATCGTAATCGCCATCCTTGCCGTCCTTGCGGTGGCCGTCGTCTTGGTCCTGAACCCTGCCCAGCTCCTGGCCCAGGGAAGAGATTCGACAAGATTGTCTGATCTCTCTGCCTTGAATAGTGCCCTCTCCCTCTTCCAGGCAGATCAATATACCCAGTCCTTAGGGACTCCAAATACCCTCTACGTATCAGTTCCCGATACCACATCCACCTGTGCCAATCTGGGACTGTCTTCTCCTCCTATAGGATGGGCCTATCACTGTGTTCCAAGCTCTTCCTCAACAAGAGTAGACGGAACAGGCTGGATTCCCGTGAATCTTACCCTCCTATCATCAGGATCCCCTTTATCCAAGCTCCCGATAGACCCTACGAATACCACTAGTTCTGGACTCTACTATACCTACGTATCAGGAGGCTCCTATGCCTTATCCAGTGCCTTGGAATCACAGAAATACCTTGTATCCACCGCATCCCAAGACCAAGGCTATGATCCTGGGAGGTATGAGATTGGTTCTGACCTTTCCCTTATTGCAAAGTCTGAAGGATTAGTAGGATGGTGGCCGTTGGATGGGAACGCGAATGATATGAGCGGCGACAGTTACAATATGACGGCGTCCGGTGGATCCCCGACGTGGCTCAGCGGTTCAAATTGCAAAGTCGGTAACTGTGTTTTCTTGGCTTCCAGCACCAACCAAGCCGAATATGTTGATAACGCGAGTAAATTGAGTACCGGGACGGGGGATTTCACTTATTCCGCTTGGGTAGATCCAGTAAGACGATCTGACAATCTTGGCTTTACCTTTTTCGGCAACTATCAATATCCGACTCAAGGCAATAATATAGTTGTTGTCAATCCAGATTCCTCGACGCTCTTAGAGATAGCTCAGGTTGGATTAGGTTTATATTGTTCCACCGATTACACCTCTTATTTCGGCAGTTGGCATCTTATTTCCTTTATTAAACAATCAAACAATCTTTATATTTACGTGGACAGTATCCAGAAGAAGTCTTGTAACGGTTCCGCTTACAATGTCCAGTTGGGCAATGGCAGATGGTACATAGACGGTGGCAACTGGAGATCAACCGACTTGTCCGTCGATGATCTTAGGGTATACGACAAGGCCCTCTCCGCCGCAGAAATACAGGCTATCTACAACGCACAGAAATAGGAGGTGGTAGTCAGTGACAAGTAACTAGCTACTTGTGCTATAATAATGACGATGAGGTTTTCAAAAGATTTCTGGAAAGTCCTAACTTGCGGGATTGTGTTCATCATCTTAGTCGTCGCCGTTTTCTACGTCTGGTATTTTTATGATCTGCACGTAAAGCAGCAGGAGCAGGACAAAATCAATCAACGAGTTGTCGCCGCGGAAAAGGCTATCTACGAGAAACAGTCGATCGGTAATTACGGCGGCACTACTCCCTATCAAACTCTCTATCTTTATCGGGAAGCAATAGAACGGAGTGATTTCCAGATCGCGAGCACGTATTTCGTACGCGCCCTGCGGGACAATGCCCTCAAAGTTCTTGAAGCAGCATCGCACAGTTCAATACTTTCTTATATTGTGGTGCTCAAGGAGGTTGAAGACAATATCCAGAAGGTTTCACCGCAAAGCAAAACATTTTCCGTTTCATCGCCGATCTCAGTATCTTTTACCCAGGTTTCTCCCAAGGTGTGGGAGATTCAGTCAATCGGTTATTCTTTCAAGTGAGCGATGCTTGACGTTGTGGCAATAGGCTCGGTCACGAGAGACGCGTTCTTCGATGCCTCAAATTTTCCTCTCGCAAGATGGGGGAAAGCCCCTTCGGGGAAAGGGTTGGTGCTGCCGCTTGGCGACAAGATGGAGGTGAAGAAAGTGTATTTCACGGTGGGCGGCAACTCGGCGAACGCTTCGGTCACGTTTGCGCGCCAAGGATTAAAGACGGCCTGCGTCGGGAGGGTGGGGAACGACGTTGCCGCCGAAGAGATAAGAAGAAAACTCTTGGAGGAAAAAGTGAACGTAAAAACGCTCTCGGTCGATAGGAAACTTTTGACCGCTTACTCGGTGTTGCTCTTGAAGAACGGGGAAAGGACGATCTTGAGTTATCACGGCGCTTCCAATGATTTCGATTTTTCGGATTTCAAAATAGGCGACTTGAAGGCGAAGTGGTGGTACTTATCGCTCGCCGGTGATTCGTACAAGATGTTCGGTAAATTCATCGCTCGGGCGAGGCGTGAAAGGATCGCTGTCGCTTTCAATCCAAGCGGCTATCACCTCACGATGGACAAGAAAAGCATATTGTCATCCCTCAAAGACATCTCCCTCCTGGTTTTGAACGAAGAGGAAGCGGCCATTTTGACGGGCATTCCTTTTTCACGGGAGCGGGAAGTGTTCAAAAAACTGGATGCCCTCATGCCGGGAGTTTTGGCGGTCACGGACGGTGCGGCAGGTGTCACTGTTTCGGACGGCAAGCACGTTTACCGGGCTGGGGTTTTCAAGGAGAAAAAATTGGTTGACCGGACGGGTGCGGGAGATGCGTTCGGTTCAGGGTTTGTAACTGGCCTCATGCGATCAGGGGTCACGTTTTCCTCCCTGGATCGCGTGGATGAAGGCCAAGTGGCAGAGGCGATAAGGGTTGCGACGGCGAACGCCACTTCGGTCGTTGAACACATCGGAGCCACCGAGGGGATCCTGACTTCCAGAGAGTTGAAGCAGTCGCGCTGGAGAGGCCTAAGTATAAGGGTTGAAGAGCTATGAGTTCGGCGGATAAAATAGCCAAGATATTAAGGACCGACCGGGATTACATCGAGAAGATAGAAGCCCATCTTTCCGAGATAACCAGGAAGAAGGGCGTGATGGAGAGCGTTATGGCGGAAAACGAGAAGAGAATGGTTGATCGGCTGTCGCGGCTCGACGTGGAACGGGACGCCGGCGCCAAGGAAATTTACGACGCTTTGACCTCGAAGATAGAAGCTGACAACCATACCGTGGCAGAAGCTCTCGGCAACCCGTCCCTCACGAAAATGAGTGACTATGAAGGAATCGTGGAAGCTGTGAAGGAAGTCAAGGGAGTGGAGCGGGGATTTTTTCTGAAAAAGGAAAAGGCGATCGAATTTTTAAAAAAGGAACCACCGCGGGGGATATTGTCTTTCTTGAAATACGATTCGGTGGACGCGATGCTCCAAAAAGAAGACCTCTTCGAGGTTATGAGCGCCCTCCGATTCATTGAGGGGAGCGAGTGGTTGAACACACGTTTCTTCAAGCAGTATGAAACGCTTACGCCCGACGATTTCGAGGAGCGGGAGGTAATAATAAGACCTTTGCCGGAAAGATGGGGTCCAGCGGCACAGGAGTTTGTCAATAAAAAGTGGCACAACATAAGCCACTTGAAGGAGATGGGGGTGGTGTTCGTCATTCCTCTTTCTTTGGGTATTTCCGGAGAACTTTTAAGGATGATGGCTTTGATTTTTCACTATCTGAACGAAATACCGTTTTATTCCGACATGTTTAGGAAATGCACCGAGCTTCCGGAGACGTTCGCAGCGGACGTTATTTCTCTTTTGCGGGGGGATGTTTTGGATCGGCACATGCCGGAAGGGGAGAAGACACTTTGGCTGGTTGTCCAGCGGTATCTCACGAAAGACGACGAGAACGAATGGCGGCTTTTCGTGCCCCACTTGAACCCGGAAGCTATCCATTGGATGAAAGCTGGGCACGATATTATGAAGTTGGGAGAAATACTGAATCACGACGGGGTGGATTTAAGTTTCTGGACAGGGCTCGATTGGGTGGGCGATTTCTTCAAGGACGAACTCGGGGAGGACACGCTCGTAAGCTTCAACCTGGTGGATACCGTAATGAGCCTCGTCCAGGAAAAAGAATCAATCAAGTATATGTACCACCACCAGGAGGCTTTGTGGAATCAGATTTTTATCTCATATTTCTCGTTTGAAGAGATGGAAAGATTTTCAAAGGAATATCTCCTGCAGGGTTACTTTGAGATATGAATTCGGTTTAGGCCGGCCGTTTGTGTTATAATAAACGCGATAGCAACAAAGGGGGTCGATTTGCTATAAGAACAAAAAGTAAACAAACGATATGAGTATGAAAGGAAAAGGATTCACGCTTATTGAACTCTTGGTCGTGATCGCCATTCTCGCAGTCCTTGCGACTGCCGTTGTCTTGGTCTTGAATCCTGCTGAACTCATCAAGCAAGGAAGGGACTCAACGAGAATCTCCGACATGGCAGCTTTGAACAGCGCGATAAGCCTCTGGGTTGCAGATGTACGGACGGCGGCGACGACTACGGCGTGGGGAACCTCGGGAGCCGGCGGGTATTGGGGAGGTAGCGGCTGCTACATCGGGTATACCTCGTCAACGTCAGCCACGGGAGCTCCGGGAGCTTCAAGTACGGCAACTTGTACGTCAGCGTCTACCACCGCTTCCGCGAGCAGTTCTGTCAGCGGTGGGGGGTGGGTTCCCTTGAACTTCACTCTTGTCTCGAGCGGTTCGCCTTTATCCAAGCTGCCGGTCGATCCGAATAACGGTGGTACCTGCAGATTAAGCGGATCCAGCACCACGGTGTGTCAGTACGTGTTTGCCGCGTACGGGACCGTGGGCACCTACCAGGTAGACGCCGCGATGGAGAGTGTGAAGTATTCAAACAGTGGTGCCGCTGACGTTGTCTCAACCGACAACGGGAGCAATTCAAACTGGTACGAGGTAGGGAGCAGTCTGTCACTGATTAAGTGAAGAAAAGGGAGTGAGACTAAAAACTTGCCGCTCCACGGGGCGGCGGGTTTTATTGTACTATAACCACTTCATATTATAATTACTGTATGCGTAATTTATTGAACACTTTAAAGTGGGCTGAAGGAAAGGGGATAGCCTTAGGACATTTCAACATCGCGGGATTCGAGCAATTCAAGGCAGTTGCAGAAACAGCGCAGGGGCTGGGATTACCGGTCTTGATCGGCGTTTCGGAAGGCGAACGGAAATATCTCGGCGTGAAGCAAACGAGGGATTTAGTCTCGAGTTACAACGAGGAGTACGGCGACAAGTCGAATGACGGCGGGTTCTGGCTTTTTTTGAACGCTGATCACACGCACGATCCGGCGCTCGCAAAGGAAACGGCCATGAGTGGTTTTGACGAAGTGCTCTTTGACCCCACACCCAGCCTCGCTGGGAGAGGGGCAAGCGGCGGGAATAGCGAGGAGGTCCTTGAGAGGAATATTAAAGAAACTAAGGGAATGGTTCAGGCGTTAAAAGCCATAAACCCGGCGCTTGTCATTGAGGGTGAGATGGGGTACATCGGCTCGGACTCGGAGGTCTGGGAGAAGATTCCAGAAGGTGCGGCGGTTACCCCTGAGGCGCTTACGAAGCCTGAGGATGCGGCCCGATTTGTTTCCGAAACGGGCGTTGACATGCTCGCGCCGGCCGTCGGGAACGTCCACGGTATGTTCCGCGGCGGCCCCGATCCGCGTCTCGATGTCGCTCGCATCAAGGCGATCAAAGATGCCCTTCGACAAGGTCAGGGCAGGCCGATTTTTCTGGTGCTCCACGGCGGTTCCGGCACGGTTGATGAGGATTTCAGGGCGGCGATCGACGCAGGGATTACCGTTATCCATATCTCGACCGAGATCAGGGCGGCGTGGCGGAAAGGCGTGGAGGAAGGATTGAAAGAGAATCCGAACGAAATCGCTCCCTACAAGATAATGCCGGGAGCCATAAAAGAAATGAGCAAAGTCATAGAGAACAGGTTGAAGCTTTTCAGTATATGACACTTTACTTGATTCTTCTCGCGGTCATCGTCCTTATGATGGTATTCCTTGCGTTCGTGACTTTTTCCATGGTCATGTCGGAGTTTTACGGCGCCCCGTACGTTCCCATAGAGAGGAAGAACCTCAGGAAAATTTTCGAAATGGGCGGCTTGAGAGCGGATGATGTCATTTGCGATTTCGGCTCCGGCGACGGTCGCGTCTTGTTCGATGCCGTAAAAACCTTCGGCGTGACTTCCGGCGTGGGATACGAAATTTCTTTCTGGCCGTACTTCAAATCGGTTTTGTCGTCCAAGATCGGCAACTTCGGCGGCAAGGTTAAATTTTATCGGAAAAACTTTCTCGAAGAGAGCGGCGACAACTTGGGAGGAATAACGTTCGCTTATGCGTATATTTACCCTTCCCTGGTCAAGAAGGCATCCCTCGGCGTATTTTCCAAATTGAAAAATGGCACGAAGCTCGCAGTGATTTCTTTCGCCATTCCCAGCGATAACCGGAATTTTCGTATTGTAAAGGTTGGCATGGTCGGCTGGCACCGGGTTTTTATTTATGAAAAAGTAGGATAGAATAGTTCCCATTATGGCTGACAACGCGGATGGAATAAGGAAGATAATTCTTGAAATACGAGCTGGGGCGGGCCGCCTCCGCTTGAAGCTACGGCGAGCCTCGCTCCCGTTCTAACCTCAAGGGGTTGTATTCGATATGACAGAACAAGATATTAACAAGATCATACTTGAAATCCGGGCGGGAGCGGGGGGCGATGAAGCGTCTCTTTTCGCGGGAGATCTTGCGCGGATGTATCAAAAATACTCCCAGAAGAAAGGGTGGAGTTTCTCCATCTTCGATGCTTCGGAGTCGGGAGCGAGAGGATACAAAACGCTCATCGCCGAAATAGTCGGGGAAGGCGTTTACGATGCCCTGAAGCAAGAATCGGGCGTCCACCGGGTTCAGCGCGTTCCGCTCACGGAGCGTCAGGGACGCATCCATACGTCTACGGCATCGGTTGCCGTTTTACCTGTCGTTGAGACCAAAGCCGTGGAGATCAAGGAGAATGACTTGGAAATCACCTTTTCAAGGGCGGGCGGCCCCGGCGGCCAGAACGTCAACAAGGTTGAAACAGCCGTCCGGATTCTCCACAAGCCAACGGGCATCGTGGTCTCGTGCAGGTCAGAGCGTTTCCAGCATGCGAATCGGGAGAAGGCCATGGAAGTGCTGCGCGCCAAACTCTATGAGATGGAACAATTGAAGGCAACCGGATCGGTCGATGAGATGAGAAAATCCCAGATCGGTTCGGGGGAACGATCGGAAAAAATCCGGACGTACAATTTTCCGGAAGACCGGATCACCGATCACCGTATCGGCAAAAAGTTTCACAACATCGAGAGAATCATGGAGGGAGATTTCGACCCCATCGTGAAGGTATTCACTCACGAATGAGAGGGGAAACGTCCTCTCACTAAAACCTCCAGTCGTTAAAATCCAATTCGCTCGCACGCTCCTCGCCACCCAGCTTCGCCTATTTTTTAGGGCTGAGGGTAATTTTGTTTCGAACGAACCGTGCGGAGTCTGAAGCCATGGCACAGAGGAAGCGAGGCAGGTGCTCCTTCCGAAGGCTAAGACTTGGGCGTCGCCCCGGAGACTGCCTGAGGAAGGAGTACCTGACGAGCACACAGCCCTCAGCTGGCCTGGCCGGTTATCGTGTCGATGTCCTGTTGGAACTGGTCGGCGCGATCGACGACCGGCTGACCGTACCAGAAACGATAGGTATACCAGCTCGCACCGGCGTAATATTTCGCGGCGGCGCACCGCTCGAGCAAATCTTGCGACATCGACGGTATCTGCTGGCTGTAAGAAACGCAGGATTGCGAACTTTCAAGGTCTTTAATGTATAGCGCCGTCGCGACGAAGGCATCGGCGTTGTTCCAGGGATTGGCCGGGTTATCCCCCGTTACCTGGGAGATGTTTGCGGAATAAAGTTGCCATGTCGACGGTATAAACTGGGCCGGTCCCATGGCCCCGCCGTAGGTGCCGTGCTGGTTGGGGCAGGAGACGTAAGCCGCTTGTGAGTTCGGATCTATATTCAAAGCTTGCAGGAGTTTCAGGAATATAGATACGTCTCTCGTCGGGTTCATGGCCGTGGTGTAGGAACATTTTCCGACGTTTTGACCCAGAGCCGATTCCCTATCCAAGATCGCCAAAATGAGAGCAGCCCTCA
This sequence comes from uncultured bacterium, assembly GCA_963713955.1. Taxonomy (GTDB): domain Bacteria; phylum Patescibacteriota; class Minisyncoccia; order UBA6257; family GWB1-50-10; genus JAKAHT01. Next base: position 749,443 of record OY970216.1, on the reverse strand, counting down.
CCCCCGTTGCCTGCGAAGCCAGCTTCGCATAGTTATAAGCCTGCTGGAACGTCAATTGCCCGCCGCCCAGAAGCTGGAATATCCTGTTCCTTATCTGGGCCGCGCTTGCTTGGGTTTGGGCGAGCAATTTCTGGTAAGCAGCCTCCTGTCCCTTGGTTTGCTTGAGGAGAGTGTTTTTTTGTCCTTGCGTTTGTTGGAGGCTCGATCTCTGAGCCGTCTGGATATCCTTGAAATTCTGGGTGTCAGTCATTTCTTGGTTCAAGGTTTGCTGTTGGGCGACCAGCTGATCCCTCAATTTTTGTATCTGGTCCAAGGTGTTCCTCATGTCGCTTTGGACGAGCACGATGTTGTCCACGTTGGAGAAAAAATCGGACAGGTTTCCGTTGGCCAGAAGAATTTCCAAGAGGTTCTGGCTGTCGCTCTCGTATATGGCTTGCAGGGAAGCGGCGAGAGCGCTCTTGTTCGTGTTGATTTGATCTTCCGTCAGACTTATCTGATCTTGAGTGTCGCTGATGTCGCCCGAAAGCTGCGTGAGCTTTAAATTCACCGCCTTGATCTGTAGGTTTATCTGGGAAACTTTTGTATTGAGGAGACTTATTTCGCTTGAGAGGGTTTTGCCCTGTTTTTGGTATTGATCTATCTTTTGCTGCTGATCTTCTATTTGGTTCTCGAGATCCGAGAGTTGCGCTTCAAGAGCTTGCCGCTCGGCTTGCGTGTCGGTCGAGGTTGAAGAGACCTGCGTCGAGGTCGTGGTCGAAGAAGCCGAGGAAGACGTAGTATTTTGCGTTTGGGCGTGTGCGCTCAAGAGAACGAGCGCAAAAAACGCCGCGGCAAAAAGAAAAAGGGAAGATTTTCCTGCTTTCTTCATCTTCCCTTCATGATAACACAGATTCGGGGATTTTTGTCAGTTTTCCGGTTTGTTTTCTTCCGGGTTGGCTTCGGCGACTGCTTCTCCAGTTGTCTCGACTGCGGCAGGCGGAGGAGTTTCTTCTTTTTCCTCTTTCATCTTGTTGACTATGACGATCACGGAATCTTCGGGAGTGAGTATTCTGACGTCCTTCCCGACTTCCAGGTCTTTCACATGCACTGCGTTTCCCTCGTCCGTCAGGTTGGTCACGTTGATTTCGAATTTGTGCGGCAAAGTGGCGGGCGTCGCCGATACTTTTATTTCGTTCATGACTTTCACCACGATGAGTCCTTTCTTCGTCGCCGGAGCGTCGCCCACGAGTTCCACGGGTATCTCGGCTTCTATTTTTTCATCCATTCTTATTTGGTGGAAATCAACGGATGTTATTTTCTCTCTTAGTGAATCGAAAGATACGTCGGAAACCAAGACGGGGAGCTTCTCCTTGCCCCCGATTACGAGGGTTATCACCGTATTTTCGCCGGCCTCCCGGAAGATTTTCAGAAAATCTTTCTGGGGAACGGCGAGGTGTTGGTTTTTTAATCCGCGCCCGTAAAGCTCGGCAGGTATGAATCCGCCGCTCCTCAGCGTTTTTACTTTTTTACCGAGTATTTCTCTTTCTTGGACTTTCAGCTCCATGACTTTACTCTTTATTTTTCTTCTTGGCCCTGACTTTTTTGACTTTGGGCTTCGCACTGGCTTTTTCCCTCCTCAGTTTGAATTTTTCTATTCTCCCCGCCGTGTCGATGAGCTGTTCGCGGCCGGTGTAGAATGGGTGGCATTTCGAGCAAATTTCCACGTGCATTTCGGGAACCGTCGAACCGACGGTAAAAACACTGCCGCAGGCGCAGGTCACTTTTGCCTTCTCGTAGTACTTTGGATGTATATCTTTCTTCATGGTCGGGTAGATGCCTGCCCCGTAGTTAAACGCGAAGCGTTTATACTTCGGGGTCCTTTTTCATGGTTGTTAAGTATGGATAGCTTTACATAAAAATTCGACATTGGCAAGCCGCTTGACCCCGTTAGAGACCACGCCCGCGCTTGCGCGCCCGAAGGGCCTTTAGGCGGGACTGTCTCTAACGGGGTTGACAAGTCCCGGCAATTGTCTATACTAATCATCACGCTGTTTGGACTTTTTTCTTGTCGTGAAAGCTTTTTCACAAAGCCATAGTATTTAGTTGAAAAATTTTTTAGTTGTCCCTTTCTGGTTCGGTTTTCGAACCGAGCCATGGAAGCTGTGTACGAGAAACTCTATCGATGGGTTTTTCGTACATAACTTCTTTTTGAGGATTTGATCCTGGTCCAGGATGAACGCTGGCGGCGTGGATAAGGCATGCAAGTCGAACGGATCGATTCGAGATTACATCAAGAGTTGGTCAGTGGCGAACGAGTTAGTAACACCCTAGTACGTACCCCGAAGTGGAGCATAGCCAGCCGAAAGGTTGGATAATTCTCCATGTGCCCCGAGAGCAATCGAGGGGTAAAGTCGCAAGACGCTTCGGGATCGGCTTAGGTCCCATCAGCCAGTTGGCGAGGTAATGGCTCACCAAAGCGACGACGGGTAGGGGAGCTGAGAGGCTGTTCCCCAACGACGAGACTGAGACACGGCTCGTACACCTACGGGTGGCAGCAGTCGAGAATATTCGACAATGGGCGAAAGCCTGATCGAGCGACGCCGCGTGCAGGATGAAGGTCTTCGGATCGTAAACTGCTTTTATGTCTTAGAAAGTTATTGATCAAGACATGAATAAGGAGCTGCAAACTTCGTGCCAGCAGCCGCGGTAATACGAAGGCTCCAAGCGTTATCCGGATTTATTGGGCGTAAAGGGCGCGTAGGGGGTTCGGCGTGTTTTCGGTAAAAGCCCGGGGCTTAACCCCGGTTATGCCGGAAAAACTACCAAACTGGAGGATGTTAGAGGTGAATGGAACGCACGGTGTAGGGGTGAAATCCGTTGATATCGTGCGGAACGCCGAAGGCGAAAGCAATTCACTGGGACATTCCTGACCCTGAGGCGCGAAAGCGTGGGGAGCAAAAAGGATTAGATACCCTTGTAGTCCACGCCCTAAACGATGTCTGCTGGCTGTTTCGAGTATCGACCCTCGGAGTGGCGTAGCCAACGCGTTAAGCAGACCGCCTGGGAAGTACGAGCGCAAGCTTAAAACTCAAAGGAATAGACGGGGACTCGCACAAGCGGTGGAACATGTGGTTTAATTCGACGGTAAACGAGAAACCTCACCAGGGCTTGAAATGCTTTCGAAGACAGTCCGAAAGGATTGTCGTTCTTCGCAAGAAGGACGGAAGCACAGGTGCTGCATGGTTGCCGTCAGCATGTGCCGTGAGGCGCTCCCTTCAATGGGGTAACATGCGCAACCCTCGCCTCGTGTTATAAGTGTCACGAGGGACTGCCGTGGTATACACGGAGGAAGGTAAGGACGACGTCAAATCAGCATGGCCCTCTGATGCCCTGGGCCACACACATGTTACAATGGTTGCGAACAGCGGGTTGCCAAGCCGCAAGGCGGAGCTAATCCCTGAAACGCGACCTCAGTTCAGATTGCGGGCTGCAATTCGCCCGCATGAAGCCGGAATCGCTAGTAATCGCGGATCAGCATGCCGCGGTGAATACGTTCTCGAGTCCTGTACTCACAATAAAAGCGCTTGGCAGGTAATTTAACTAAGAAGTGAAAATCCTCTCCTCCCGTACATCTACGGGAGCGTAGCCGAAGGATAGTCCCGATCCGCGAGGATCGTGGATGGAGGATCCGGAGGCAAATTATAGTCCGAATGGATCCGCCGGGAGGCGGAAAGGTTGATCGAGCCATGGAAAAGGCGGTGAGCATGGCGAAGATCGGTAAACAACAACCTTGTTCGGAATGTAAGAAAAAGTTCAATTACTGACCCAAGGAGATCTGATGCCGTTATCATATAAAAGTATGATATAATTAAGCTGACGCGGCGTCAGAAGTCAGCTGGAGCATAGTAGTCTTAAAAGATGAAGGTCTCCACTCAATGCATTAAATGATGTTCCCTGAATACATAGTCGGTTTGATAGACGGCGAAGGCAGTTTCACGGTTCATATCGCAGGTCCTCAGTCGGGCAGCGATGTGAAGCGAAGAGCCAAGGCCGAACCGAGGTTCTACGTCAAGTTGGTAGAGAAGGATAAAACCATTCTCGATAATTTGAAGGAATACTTCGGCTGCGGGAACGTTTACTTCCAGAAAGATAAACGCCCCAATCATCAAAACTGCTATCGCTACGAGGTAGCCGGCAGAGATGATTTGAGAAAAACAATAATCCCGTTTTTCTTGAAACATCCGCCGAGATTTCCATCCAAGCAGAACGATTTCAAGATATTCTGCGACTTGATGGAAATGATAAGTAAAGGAGATCATTTAACTGAAGAGGGTTTGCTGAAAATGAGCAAACTGAAGGAAAAAATGCACTGAGCTCGCCGTATACGGGAAATCCGTCCGTACGGTGGGAACATCAACTCCAAGTTTATGGAGGATAATCGCCCGTCACACCAAGGGAGCCGGGAGAGCTTAAAGTGCGTTTCGCGCGTATCAGAGCTAACTCGGTGACACGGGTGAAGTCGTAACAAGGCACGCGTAGCGGAAGCTGTGCGTGGATCAATTAAACTTTATCGACACATTTCTTCATTGAAGTGTGGTATCAGAAAGGCGTTAGCCGATAAGCCTTAAGTCTCGGCTACTGGGGCAACTAAAAAAGTTTTCAACTAAAATAAAAATTTCTCTCATGCGCTGGTTTTATAAATAGATAAATAATCTCTCGCTCTTCGTCGGAATTGAATTGCACAATATCGAACTCAACCTCATCCGTCTCTCCGCCAGCTGGCGGAGACGGATGAGGGATTCAAACATGCGATATTGTGCTCATTCCTTCCTCATCGCTCGGTTATTTATAGTTATTTATAAAAAAGCTTATTCGAGCAATTTTTATCTTAGTTTTCATTAAGAGATTATTCGTCATTAGTCATTGATTAGAAATTAGGGTAATTAGGTCAATTAGTCATTTATTCTGGCTACTTGTTACTTGTTATTAGTTACTGCTATAATACTTCGTAATGGCTGACGTAATTACCAAGAAAATACTGCTCGTGGAGGATGAGCCCATGCTTTCCAATCTCTTGAAGGGCAGGTTGGAAAAGGACGGATTCCAGGTCATCCAGGCGAAGGACGGGGATGAGGCGCTCACGGATCTGAAACGGGACAAGTACGATCTGGTTCTTTTGGACATCATTCTCCCCAAAATGTCCGGCTTCGAGGTTATGGAGTCGATGCGGACCGATCCCAACATGCAGGACGTTCCAGTCGTTATTGTATCGAACCTGGGTCAGGAATCGGACGTGGAGAAAGGGCAAATGCTGGGAGCCGTGGGGTACTTCATAAAAGCCCAGCTCTCGATAGAAGAGCTTGTTTCCAAAATAAGGGACTTCTTTACGGAAGGAGGTGTCAATTGATGGAGGATTTGCTATAATGGGAAAGAATGTGTGGAGAAAGTTATCCACATAAATGAAAGGTCGGTGTGCTATAATAACTAAATGAACAACGCACAGAAAGAATCGAGGGGTTTCACGCTTATTGAACTCTTGGTCGTGATCGCCATTCTCGCAGTCCTTGCGACTGCCGTTGTCTTGGTCTTGAATCCTGCTGAACTCATCAAGCAAGGAAGGGACTCAACGAGAATCTCCGACATGGCAGCTTTGAACAGCGCAATCGCTCTTTTCATAGCGGATGATAGAACTCCGACGTCGGATGGATGGCCAACAGCGACTACCTTCTGTTGGGTTACATCAACCACGACTGCTCCTACGAGTTCGCTGAGCACTTGTGTGGCGTCTTCTTCAGCCGCTGTACCTGGATGGATACCGATAAACTTCACCAAGATTTCAAGCGGTTCGCCTTTATCAAAGCTGCCGGTTGATCCGAATAACGGTGGCACGTGCAGAGGAATAGGCGCAGCTACAGTTATTTGCCAATACGGTTTCGCTGCGAGCACGACAGTCGGCGTTTATGAACTTGACGCTGCGATGGAAAGCGTGAAATACGCGGCGAGCGGCACGGCCGACGTCGTTTCGACCGACAATGGAAACAACCCTGCGTGGTACGAGGTGGGAAGCAACCTAACGCTTTTCAACTAAGAGTTACTCTTGAGACTCTTTTAAAGAACAGGAACCAAGCGGTTCCTGTTCTCGTTCGTCTCAGCGTGCTATAATGGTTACTGATGAAGGAAGGAAAAGAGAAAAGGGGTTTCACGCTGATAGAGCTCTTGGTCGTGACCCCGATACGAAAGATGCGCAGCATCTTCGTACGGGGCAAGTCGTCATCCCTGCAAGAAGCAAGAGGTTTCACCTTGATTGAATTGCTGGTAGTTATCGCAATTTTGGCAGTTTTGGCGACTGCCGTTGTCTTGGTCTTGAATCCTGCTGAACTCATCAAGCAAGGAAGGGACTCAACGAGAATCTCCGACATGGCAGCTTTGAACAGCGCAATCGCTCTTTTCATAGCGGATGTGAGAAACCCCTCCTGGCCGTCGGCGGGATGTTATCCGAACGTTACCAATTCCCTTGCTTCAAGCACGCCAACGTGCAATAGCGGGAGTTATGCAACTGGTTCGGTTTCGTCGACCGTGGGCGGAGGAGGGTGGGTTCCCTTGAACTTCACTCTCATCTCGAGTGGCGCGCCGCTCTCAAAACTGCCAGTTGATCCGCAGGCTGGCACAAAAGGATGCAGAGACTTGAACGGCACGGCGAATGCCGCCACGTGCGAATACATTTTTGCCGCGAGTTCGACCGTCGGCACTTATGAACTGAGCGCTGCGATGGAAAGTCAAAAGTACGGTAAAGGGGGTTCGGCGGATGCGGTAAGCACGGACAATGGAAACAGCAACGGGTGGTACGAAACAGGGAATAATCTCAGCCTCATGAGCGGAAGCTGACGAGTGACGCCGATTGCCCAGCCGCCCCATAGAGCGGTTGTTTTTTTTGTTCTATAATAAGTAACGAAGATGATAAACCTGTCTTCTCAGAAGCTTAAGGATATCCTCGTCAAGGATGGCGTCGTGGATTCCGGCGCGTTCGATGCCATTGCCACGGAAGCCGAGCGAAACCGCCAGAATGTCGCGGACGTCGTCATTTCGAGCGGCCTCGTAACTAAGGATTATTTCTATCTCTTGATTTCCAAAGCGCTTGAAGTTCCCCGGGTGAATTTGGGACTCATTCAAATAGACGAGGGGATGCTGAATCTGCTGCCGGAGGAAATAGCGAGGGCCCGAAAGGCCATTGTTTTCGGGAAGGACGCGGGGGGTGCTTTTGAGGTTGCCATGGAAAATCCCACCGACTTGGAAACGGTGGACTTCCTGAAACTAAAGTTGCAGGGCGAGATTAAACCTTTTCTTGCGACCGAAGATGATTTGAACCGGGGATTCATCCTGTACCAGAAAAAACTAACCCAGGATTTCAAGCAGATCGTAGAAAAGAGTATCAAAGAATCCCTTCGATTGAGGACGAGGACGGGGGACGTGAATCAGCTCGCGGCGGACGTCCCGATTGTCGCGACCGTTGATAATCTCATGGCGTACGCCGTTTCTGCCCGCGCTTCCGACATTCACTTTGAGGTTCTCGATGACGCGATCCTCGTCAGGTTCAGGATCGATGGTATCCTTCACGAAATCATACGGATGCCCAAGGAAATACACCCTGCGATCGTCGCGAGGATCAAGATACTTTCCAATTTGCGGGTGGACGAACATACGCATCCGCAGGACGGGAGATTTAGATACAAGATCGGCGGAGATTTCATAGACGTCCGCGTTTCGGTCATCCCGACGTTCTACGGAGAGAAAGTAGAAATGCGTCTCTTGGCAGCCGCTCAGAAGCCGCTTTCTTTCCAGGAACTCGGGATGTTCGACGATACGGCGAAACTTATTACGGAGGCCATTTCCAAAAGCTACGGCATGGTTTTGGTCTGTGGCCCGACCGGCTCGGGCAAAACGACCACCCTCTATTCCGTTCTCAGTATCTTGAATAAGCCCGATGTGAATATTGTGACCATCGAAGATCCAATAGAATACGACATGCGCTATTTGAATCAAACGCAAGTGAACGAAGCGGCAGGCATCACGTTCGCTGCGGGTCTCCGTTCCATCTTGCGGCAGGATCCAAACGTCATCATGGTGGGGGAGATACGGGATAACGAGACGGCCGACATCGCCGTGCAGTCGTCCTTGACCGGGCACCTCGTTCTCTCGAGCTTGCACACGAATGATTCCCCGACGGCCGTTCCCCGGCTGGTCGACATGGGGATCCCTTCCTTCCTCGTATCGGCTGTTTTGAACGCGGTGAGTTCCCAAAGGCTCGTGAGAAAGATACACACTGGGTGCATAGAGTCCTATTCCCTGAGTAAGGAGGTTTACGAGAGCATCGAGTCGCAGGTTAAGGAATTCAGCGAAGGAGTGAGCGAGGTGAAGCTTCCCAAGACGTTCTACCGGGGGAAGGGGTGCGCCGCGTGCAATTACTCCGGGTACATGGGGCGTCTCGGTATATTCGAGATCTTTGGCGTTACCGAGAGGATCAGGAGCCTCATCATCAGCAAGGATTTCAATTTGGACAATCTGCGAAAAGTGGCGAGGGAAGAAGGCATGATTACGATGTTTGAGGATGGCTTGCGGAAGGTGGGTCTCGGCGTAACCACAATTGAGGAACTGTTCAGGGTCATGCGGGAATAAAGTTGTGTTAGAATAAACGAAAGATGAGATTCAATTACATCGCTTCGCAATCCGACGGTAAGGTGGTCGAGAATCAGACCGAGGCAAAGAATGTCGCCGAAGTCCTTCAGTTTTTATCCTCCCGCAACCTGAAGCCGGTGAGTATTCGCCCCGTCGCGAAGCTGGGGACATCGGGGGGCTTCCTGAGAGGCAAAATAACCATCACCGATCAGATTTTCATATCCAAATACCTGTCGCTCATGCTCCGGCTCGGCACCGGCCTTCTCCAAGCCATCAACATACTGATTGAGGATTTCGACAAAAAAGCAGTCAGATCATTTTTGATGGAAGTGAGGGAAAATCTGGAAAAAGGGCGGCCGTTTTTCACCGTTTTTGCGAAGTACCCGAAAGTCTTCAGCCAAGTTTACATAAATCTCATCAGGGCGGGGGAGACCTCCGGTAACCTTGATTCGGTGTTCGAGAACCTTTCCAATTCGCTGACCAAGGAGAAAACGCTGAAGGATCAGATAAAAGGCGCGCTGATTTATCCGATCCTGCTTTTGTCGGCCTCCGTCCTCATTCTCGTCTTCATGGTTATGTACGCTTTGCCGAAGATCGCGAACGTTTTCGAGCAGGGAGGGTTTACGCCGCCCCTTTTCTCGAGAGTGGTTTTCGCGGTGGGCCTTTTCTTTGCCCACAACGGTTTTGTCATCCTGTCTCTCGGAGTTCTCGCGCTCGTCGGCGCTTTCTTTGCTTACAGGAATTTGCTGGTGTTTCGGAGATTCATGTTCAGCTTGGTGAAGGAGATACCGGTGATCAAAGACGTGATTCAGAAAATCGCTCTCCAGCGGTTTGCCGCCACGCTTTCATCGCTCATCAAAGCTGGTATTCCGCTTACCGACTCGCTGGGAGTGACTGCGGCAACCGTCGGTAACGTCGAGCTCAGGGAGGCGCTTATCCGCGTTTCGGAAGAAGGTTTGGCGAAAGGTCTCACGGTCGGCGAATCTTTCAGGAGAGAGCCCTTTTTCCCGAAGACGGTCGTGAATCTCATCGCCATATCCGAAAAAGCCGGTCACATGGAGGAAGTACTCGGAACCTTGGCTGATTTCTACTCCGGAGAAATAGACAGCTCACTCAAAACATTGGTTTCCTTCCTGGAGCCTGTTATGCTTATGCTGATAGGGATCGTGGTGGGGTTGATAGCCCTTTCGATAATAATTCCCATTTACCAATTAACCACCCAATTCTGATGAAAAATCGTTTTGCCTTCACCCTTATTGAACTTCTGGTTATCATCGGCGTCGGCGCCGTTTTGGCCACGGCCACTTTTTTGACACTCAACAATTACGGCAAGAGCAACCAGCTCAACCTCACGGCCCAAGAGATAAAAGCCGCTCTTCAAAGTGCGCAAGAGAATTCGAGGACAGAGGAGAACGGTGCCGAGTGGGGGGTTCAATTCATAAATTCCTCGAGTTCCCCGGGTACCTACACCATTTTCAGCGGTTCGAGTTACGCTTCCGGAACGGTTAACAGGGCTTATTCTCTCGAGAGCGGAATAATATTTTTGGATCCTGCGGTCGGCGGGGGGAAAGGCGTGGTTTTCAATCCGCTCTCCGGGTCAATCAACGCCTACTTCTCCGTTACGATAGCGGTGGGGAGCAACGTATCGCTCCAGAAGGTTATCGAAATCACTCCTGCAGGGAGAATCGACATTCTGAGCAGTTCGGTTCTTGCTGTTTCATCCATAAACCCTTCGACCGGCGCCAATAATGGTCCTGTTTCGAGTGTTCTCATCTCTGGGAGCAATTTCTGGAGCGGGGCAACCGCGAAACTCACGAAGAGCGGCCAAACGGATATTTCGGGCAGCGGTTTTCAAGTTACCGATCCCCAGAGTTTAAGTGGCGGCTCTTTCAATTTGACGGGTGCGGCGACGGGTACTTGGAACGTCGTCGTTACGAACCCTGATGGTAGTACCTCGACCCTCGCGAACGGTTTTACCGTCATGTTACCGGCGCCGGTTCCGACTTCCGTCTCGCCGACGAGCGGCTTCGCGGGGCAAAGCGTCACGAGCACGTCGGTCGGCGGCGCTTACTTTCAAAATGGCGCGACGGTCGCGCTCCAAAAGCAGGGACAACCCAACATCAGTGGTACCGGCTTCGCTTTTTCGGGCCCCACGAGCTTGACCGGCGGTTCCTTTAACTTGGTTGGTGCCGCGGTCGGCCAGTGGAACGTCGTCGTCACGAACCCGGATAGCCAAAGTGGATCGTTGATCAACGGCTTTGCGATTGTCTATCCGACCGGCACGATAAATTCGACGTATCAGTACGCGTGGAATGATAACATTGGATGGTTACAGTTTGCTTCATCCTCGTCAAACGTCACGGTGTCCGACAGCGGCCTCGCGGGCTATGCGTGGAATGCTAACTATGGAAATATCAGCCTTAACTGTTCTAATACTGGTTCTTGTTCTTCGGTGAACTACGGTGTCACGAACACGTTTACCTCGGCGACCGCCACGCTTGCCGGCTACGCCTGGAACGACAATATCGGCTGGGTAAGCTTCTGTGGCGGTCAGAGCACCTCGAGCTGCCCCGGTACCGTGAGTTACGGCGTGACGATCGATTCGAGCGGCGATTTCCACGGCTATGCCTGGAATGATAACGTGGGCTGGATTTCCTTTAACTGCGCGGACGGTGGGTCATGCGGAACCATTCCCTATAAGGTAAACACCACCTGGCAACCACACTAAGCAATGTGGTGTGCTATAATACAAGTACAAAGCATGAATTAAATCTATGAATTCCAAAACCCCATACATTCTTGCCATAGCGATCCTTTCCATAGCTTTGGTCGTCAGCGTCGCCGGTATTGTTTTCGCCAATCCCACCCAAACTCCCCCGAATGGAAATCCGACTATAACTTCTTCTCAATGGACAACGACATCAACGGGCATTTACTACAGTGGCGGCAAGGTTGGGATCGGGACAGTGAGCCCGTCGTCAACTCTGACCGTCAATGGGACGATTACTATGGCAACTGGCACGATAACTGGTCTGGCTACCCCGATAATGACCACTGACGCCGCGACAAAAGCGTATGTGGACGCACTCGCAGGTATGCAGTGGACATACACCGCCCTGGGGACGTCTACGTGCCCGTCACCCTACATAACGGAGTATTCTGGCAAGATGACTTACGTGTATTTTACGATAACTGGTGGATCCAGCTACCAGGGCTATTATGCAGAGTGCTATCCAGGGAACGGGCCTACTGGATCATTGAGCAGCGATGGCTTTGTGTTGTACACGGTGGATGGGCCGTGCGCCATGTGTGTGGAATGATTTTCTGTCAGATTTTAAAGCGGCAGCTCGCCTAAACCCCAAGGGTTTTTGTGTGGTTTTCCTCCAATATATTTGCCGTTAGAGCGCAGTAACCCCCCGATTTTTCCCCATCCTATGGCTAACGCCCTTTAGTTATAATCATCTTAATGTCCAGCAGAACCTTATTTATTTTCTTCATCATTGTTGTTTTACTTGAGCTCGCTTTCATTGGTTATTTGATCTTCAAACCGTTTGGTTCTGGTCACTCGCTTGAACATCCACTCGGGGTTATAAGCACCAACGGTAGCGCTACCACCTCATCTTCGTGCCCCGTCCAAACTGAAGAAAGAACCGTGGAGGGAACGTCAATGACGCCGCTTGTCAAGCCAGGAGAAACAGTCAAAGTTCTTCTCGGTTACTATGCCTGCCGCTCGATTGAGCGCGGTGATATAGTGCTCTATCGCTATGCCGGTGACCCGAATCCTTTGGTTAAAATGGTCCAGGCCGTGCCCGGCGATCACTGGTCGCTCGAAAACAAAAACGGGTACTTCTTGATCTTGGTTAACAGTCGGGTCTTGAGGAATAGCGAAGGGAAAGAATACCAGATACCCGACACGAACAAAATGCTCCCTCTTTATACTCAAAGTTACCCGGTCATACCAAAAGATGCTTACCTGATTTTGGGCGATGAGATCGGTGGCTCGCTTGATTCCACCCACTTCGGCTTGGTCGGTCAGTCTGACATTTTAGGAAAGGTGATTTTGCAATAGGACTTACCCTTGTGGTTCCCCGAGGTTTATAATATATGTGGTTTTGTCATATCACGTAGAAGTTTACCCGTTTTCCGCCGATTCGTTTTGTGGCTTATTCTAAATTAATAATGCCACCTTAGCTCAGCGGCATCCCGCACCAAAACGGGCATTGACCCACTTCACCGAAGCAGCTTCAGCTGCGAAGGCTGGGCACTTTACGCACGAAGTGCGAAGTGACAATATAATAATGCTTGTTTGGTAACAGGGCGGGGAGCAACGCCGGAGTAGCTCAGTGGTAGAGTCCCGATATTCTCAAAACCGAAGGTTTCGCTAGAATATCGAGGATTCTCGATAGCTTTGCTATCGGAACAACGGTTTTGCCCGCCCCGTTAGAAATATATGCCATCCTAGCTCAACGGTAGAGCAACGCTTTTGTAAAGCGAAGGTTCCGAGTTCGAATCTCGGGGATGGCTCAAAAAGGAAAAACGTTTTTATGCGGGATAAGCGGAAAGCTGGAGGTTCGACTCCTTTCTCCGGCTCCAGAATTTTAGTCCGCCGATGAGGCGGATGTGGATAACTTTTCAGGTCGCAGTTGACACGATTGGTGTTTTAGGATGAAAATTAACCTATTGTAAGGGTAGTCCTTTGTAAATAATGAAAACAATCCCTGGCAGTTCGGTTTCGGAAAACTGATCAGGGGACATATTCATAAAAAACTGAGGAGGCATCATGTACGGTAAGAAATCTGTACGAGAGTCGAGACAAAATATCCAAGGGAGGAAGAGTTTTAATAAACTCCCGGATGTTAAGATCGCAACGCCGAGGAGAATCACTTCCGGCAAGGAGGAGATTCTTATTGCTGCCTGTTGCGGTGGGGGAGGACTCTACTTTGAAAGGAGGGAGAAAAGGATAGGATAGAAGATTTATTTCGGGGCAACATTTGCTTTTGTCGCCCTTACATATGCCGTTGTAGCTCAGCTGGTAGAGCAACTCCATGGTAGATTGACTGCCCACGATGAGAGCAATTTCATCGTGAATCCCGAATAACGGTTAAAGTCCACCTCATCGGCGGATCAGACCGTCCCGCCAAAATTTTGCAACGCAAAAAATTAGGCGAGCGAACGACTGACAAGGGTCCGCCCCTGGCGGAAAGATACAGTCTAACCCTCCCGTATAATCCGAAGGGGAGGTATCAGTGAAGGAGTAGGTCGCCGGTTCGAATCCGGCCAACGGCTCACGAAGAAACAAAGAACACTTTACATCCATCGTTGATTGCTGTAAGTTATCAGTTATAAGTTTCAAGTTGATTGTATGGCACAGGGAAAATTTAGCGAAAACATAATACGGCTGAGGTGCAGCGTGTGTAAGCACGCGAATTACACGCTCCATAAGAATCGGAAAACCGTTGAGAGGAAAATAGAATACAAGAAGTATTGCAAGTGGTGTAGGAAGAGCACTGTTCATAAAGAATCAAAGAAGTAGACTTGTGCTGCTCGCCAGGCATCCCTTCCTCAGGCAGTCTCCGGGGCGACGCCCAAGCCCCGTACTACAACTTCGTTGTAGTACGGGGCAAGTCTTAGCTTTCGGAAGGAATGCCCGGCTCGCTCCTTTTTTCGCAGAGCGGAAATTGTTGGTATAATAAAGTTTGTGGGGGACATGGTGAAATGGCATCACGACTCTCTCCAAAAGAGTTATTCTAGGTTCGACCCCTAGTGTCCCCGCAGAATAAATGGACAAAGAATCCCTCATCGCAAGTTTGGTAAGAGACGGGTATTTGAAAACCCCGTCTATCATTGAGGCGTTCAAAGCGGTCGACCGGAAAGATTTCGTCCCGGAAGATGACATCCCACTTGCCTACGAGGACATCCCGCTTCCGATAGGTTTTGGACAGACTATTTCCCAACCCCTGACTGTCGCTTTTATGCTCGAACTTTTGGAACTCAAGAGGGGAGAGAAAGTTTTGGACGTCGGCGCCGGCTCGGGATGGCAAACGGCCCTCGTTTCTTTCTTGGTTCGAGACGAAGAAGGAAAGAGCGGTAAGGTGATCGCAGTCGAAAGGATTCCCGAACTGAAAAGTCTCGCCGAGAAGAACATTTCCAAATACGAGAATTTAAAGAAGACCGTCTCGATCACATTGGGAGACGGGTCTCTCGGACTGCCTACTGAAGCGCCGTTCGACAAGATCATTGCGGCCGCGGCAGCCGAAGAAATACCCCGGGCCTGGAAAGAACAACTGAAAATAGGCGGCAGGATCGTTGCGCCCGTGAAAGACAGCATTGTGGTTTTAGATAAGATTTCCAAGGATGAATTCAGCCAAAAGCAGTACTTCGGCTTCAGTTTTGTCCCGCTTATCAGTGGATAATGGAACTCTTGACATATCAGTGCCCTCTGCTACAATAGTAACCACGAATGGAATTCAGATTACATATCTTAGGCGGTAGCCACAAACTCAAAGAGTAGGCAGCATCCGAGTTGTGCTATCCGCCAAGTGGCGGATTTTTTGTTGCCCGAAAGAACGCATCTTGAAAACTGAATAACTCAAAAAGCAAGTAAGCTTTTTGAGGTAGAAATTAGTAGTGCTTCACTTTTGCGATTAGTGAAGCGAAGCTTCGTCGCAAGACGAAGTCAAATAAGGGTGGATGGAGGATGCCTTGACACAAAATGACGATGAAGGACGTGGCGTAGCTGCGATAAGCCCCGGGGAGGTGCGTAGCAACCTTTGATCCGAGGATGTCCGAATGGGGAAACCCGTAAGAGAAAACCTCTTACGTCTTTCCGGTTAACGATCGGGAAGAAGTGCACCCGGCGAAGTGAAACATCTCAGTAGCCGGTGGAAAATAGAACAATTGAGTCCTCTGTCTCACAAATTTCACCAATTTGGCGGAGCGAATTTAGAGACAGATTCGCGACGCGAAGAGCGAAGTGTATAAGTGAAACGATACACGAGCGATGAGCAACAAAGAAGCTGGCAGAAATTCGCCCGCCCCGCGAGGGGAAGCGAAAGAATGGCCAATTTCATCGTTGCTCCTCCTCGACGTATCGCTTCGACTGATACGTCTTCGTTGTCGCGCCTTGAACTTGTCTCGTTCTTTCGCTTCCAAATTTGGCGAGATTTGTGAGATAGAGGACATAATTCCCTGAGTAGCGGCGAGCGAAACGGGAGGAGCCTAAACTTGTTTTTTTGTCGCAAGACAAAAAAGCAGGGGTTGCAAGATTTAAACATCTTCGAGCTTGAAAAGCTTTAAGCTTGAGGGAAGAGTTACAAATTCATTGGTTAGCCGAATCTTCTGGAAAGAAGAGCCATAGCGAGTGATAGCCTCGTAGGCGAAAACCGATGAACTCTTCGTTTTTATTCTTAAGTACTGCGAGAAAAGATAACCTTGTAGGAATCCGGGAGAACTATCTCCCAAGGCTGAATACATTTTGTGATCGATAGTGAACAAGTACCGTGAGGGAAAGGTGAAAAGCAGCCCGGTTAGGGCGATGAAATAGTACCTGAAACCATCCACTTACAAAGAACCGGAGCCCAACCCCGCAAGGGGCGGGTGACGGTGTGCCTATTGAAGAATGAGCCAACGAGTTTATGTGCATTGCATAGTCTAATCCGCTGAGGCGGAGGAGGCGCAGCGAAAGCGAGTTTTAACAGAGCGTTAGCAGTGCGTATAAGACCCGAAACCAAACGAGCTTGCCTCGGCCAGGGTGAAGTTTGCAGAAATGCAGATGGAGGCCCGCACCAGTTAGCCGTTCAACACTATTGGATGAGCTGAGGTAAGGAGTGAAAAGCTAATCGAGTTTGGTAATAGCTGGTTCTCTCCGAAATAGTTTTAGGACTAGCCTCGCGCGTTCCGCTTTGGAGGTAGAGCACTGGATGATGATCAAAGGGCGAAAGCCCGGGTCGTCAATCAAACTCCGAATGCCAGAGCGTACAAGCGCGGGAGTCAGACTGCGGGGGCTAAGCTCCGTGGTCGCGAGGGGAAGAGCCCAGATCGCCGTCTAAGGTCCCTAAATTCTTGCTCAGTGTAAAAGGAAGTCATTATCCATTGACAGACAGGAGGTTGGCTCAGAGGTAGCCATCCTTTAAAGAGTGTGTAACAACTCACTATTCGAGGGTAGTGGCGCCGAAAATTTACCGGGGCTAAGCAAGATACCGAAGACGCGAACTCCGCCTCATCGGCGGAGTGGTAGGAGAGCATTCCCAACGCAGCGAAGGTCGACCCGTGAGGGCGACTGGAGTGTTGGGAAGAGAGAATGTTGGCATGAGTAATCGCAAAGCACGTCAAAACCGTGCTCCCCGCAAATCCAAGGTTTCCTCCGCAACGAAATTCGACGGAGGGTTAGGCGGCCCTAAGGCAATGGCGAAAGCCGCAGCTGATGGACAGCTGGTTAATATTCCAGCCCGTCTTTTGGGAGATACTGATGGAGTGACAAAACGCAGTAGAAGGAATGTCTTAATGGTTTGGCATCCTTGACCGAGAGTGGGTCCCAGGCAAATCCGGGATCCTGCTTTTAATGGCGAATTCCAGGGTAATGGCCAGGAGTAGTTTTTACTGCTCCAAATTCTTCGAGCGCGTTTTCGAGAAAAACTTCTAAGTAGTAACCTCTGAACAAACCCAACAAGCGTTGGCCAGAAAGATTTTCAAGTTCTGGCTAGGCGCGAGAAGCGAAGTGTATTAGCAAAGCAAATACACGAGCGACGAGCAACAACGCCAGAATTGAAAATATTCTGGCTCGAAAGAGAAGCTCAAAATTAAGCGATCTCTTCGTTGCTTCTCCTTGGTGCATTGCTCAAGCTTATGCACCTTCGTCGTCGCGCCTTGAGCTCATCCTAATTTTGAGCTTCCAACGACTCGCTGGATTTGTTCAGAGGTTACGGTACCCAGGAGACTCCGTACCGTAAACCGCCACAGGTGGATGAGGCGAGTAGCCTCAGGGGAACGGGTGATTCCTCGTTAAGGAACTCGGCAAAAAAGCTAGGCGTAACTTCGGGATAAGCCTTTCCCGATTTCTTATTTTCGCAAGAAGATAGGTAATCGGGACGCAGCTAAAGTTTCTCTGGCGACTGTTTACCAAAAACACAACTCCCTGCAAACTCGTAAGAGGACGTATAGGGGGTGACACCTGACCGATGCGAGAAGGTTAACGGTGGCGGTGTTCTCATAGCAATATGGGACTGCTGACTGCCCGAAGCCCTCGTCAATGTCGGCGGTAACTATAACCGTCCAAAGGTAGCGCAATTCCTTTCCGGGTAAGTTCCGGAGCGCATGAATGGTGTAACGATCGGAGAACTGTCTCAACGAGGAGCCCGATGAAAATGCGATACCCGTGAAGACGCGGGTTACCGGCAGCAAGACGAAAAGACCCCGGAAGCTTTACTGTAGTTTGATATTGATGTTAGTTTCTTGGTGCGTAGCGTAGTGGGGAGGCTTTGAAATCCCGGTTTCGGTCGGGATGGAGCCGCCAATGAAACACCCATCTCTAAGGGATTAACATCTAACTTCCATGGCAAAAACATGGGAGGACAGTGTCTGACGGGCAGTTTTTCTGGGGCAGAACCCTCCTAAAGCGTAATGGAGGGGTTTATTAAGGTCAGCTTAGCGCGGATGGAAATCGCGCAGGACGCGTAAAGGCAAAAGCTGGCTTGACTGCAAGGCCTACAAGCCGCGCAGGTGCGAAAGCAGAACTTAGCGACCCGACCGTTCTTTGTAGAAAGGCGGGAGATATCGGACAAAAGTTACTCCGGGGATAACAGGCTGGTGGAGTCCGAGCGTCCCTAGCGACGACTCCGCTCGGCACCTCGATGTCGGCTCACCACATCCCGGGGCTGGAGAAGGTCCCAAGGGTTTGGCTGTTCGCCAATTAAAGTGGTACGTGAGCTGGGTTCAAACCGTTGATGCGCTAATCGCGTATTGGCGCATGAACGGTTTGAATTCAGAACTCAAACATCGAGCATTGTTTTAGTCTTTTCGTTTATGCAACAAGATCAGCAGATTAATCAAATCACGGCGGTCATGAAGAGTAATTTTCGTGATCCCGCTAACTTATATCGGTGAAGTCCCTAGAGGATGATACCGAGGGAATTTTAACCAGTGTATTGCACTGGCTGGAAGCCCGTAGAGACTGAATGTTAGCCCCCGCCCACATCTCGCGAAGTTGTGGCGGGTGAAGATACAGTCCAATGCACTTAGCAATAAGTGGGAACATGCGTGAGACAGGTTAGTCTCTATCTGCTGTCGGCGTGGGTATTTGAGGGAAGTCGTCTCTAGTAAACGACATTGCTACTTCAGGAAGTAATTCCTGATGACAAAGCGGCTAATAACGGTGGAATCTTAATATTTCATGGTCTGTTGATAACCACAATTTCTTTCGGTCCGTAAATTGTGATACACTTACTTGAGGACCAAGTTTAATTAAGACAATACCGTGGGAAGTCGATCTAAAACAGATTTAGCGTACATAGCTGGTTTTCTTGATGGTGATGGAAGCTTAATGATGCAAATCAAGAAGCGCAAAGACGGCAATAAATCAGGAAAGAGATTTATGCTGACGGTGTGTTTCTATCAGGATTCCAGGCACGAAAAACCGCTTGTCTGGATTCGCAACGCAATTGGAATCGGTTATCTTTCAAGAAGAAAAGATGGCATGACCGAATTGCGCATAAATGGTTTTGAGCAAGTAGGAAATCTCCTGCAAAGTTTATTACCGTTCATAAAATTCAAAAGAATCCAGGCAGAATCGATCATTAAAGCTTCGAAACTGCTTCAAGGAGGTAAACTGAAAAATACCGACTTGAAGAAGCTCGTAGGTTACATTATTCGCGTACAGAGCGAAAACTACGTGACCAAGAAGAAGAAAACCAAAGAGGAGCTGTCTAGTGTTTTAGGTTTGACCCCGTAACGACTCGTTCCGGATTTTTATTCGGACGGAGTCAGAAAATGCGAAGATTATTTTCTGGCTAATACGCCGCCATCCTAATTCGCCGACTGGCGGATGGATGAAGATATAGTCTACTCACATAGTGATATGTGGCTACGTGACGAGAGGACCGAGATGAACGAACCTCTGGTGTGCCGGCTTTACCGCCAGGTGAAGCGCCGGGTAGCTATGTTCGGAAAGGATAAGCGCTGAAAGCATCTAAGCGCGAAGCCTCTCCCAAGATTAGATACCATAAACTCCTGGAAGACTACCAGGTTGATAGGCTCTAGGTGTAAGATCCGTAAGGATTTAAGCCGAGGAGTACTAATAAGTTTACTTTCACTTCATCGATCGTTTCGGTGAGGCATTGCTAATTTCTATCTCAAAAAGCTCACTTGTGAAAAACGGAGTTTTTGTTTGCCGGTGTTTAACCGAAGCGTGTACCACCTCTTCCCATTCCGAACAGAGAAGTGAAAGCGTTTCAGCCTGATGATACTAACCCTCGTGGTTGGGAAAGTAGGGTATGCCGGCATACAAAAGCTCCTTTTTTGTCTCTCCCCTTATTTTCTCGCTCACCGAGCGCCCCTCTCTCAGGCTGTCTCTGGGACCCCGCCTGCCGGCGAGGCAGGGACACCCAAGCCCCGTACTACAACTTCGTTGTAGTGCAGGGCAAGTCTTAGCCTTCGCGAGGGGCGCTCGGCTCGCTTTTTTGCAGGCGGTAAATTGCGGTATACTAAATACGAAATACAAAACACTAAGTACTATCCTATGATCAAATATTTAAGTTCTCAAAATTTAAAAAAGTTTGTGGGGGAAACGTGCCTTCTTCGAATCGACTTGAACGTTGAGATCGGAATGCCCCTGGATTCGTACCGGTTGGAAGCCGTCATTCCGACAGTTCAATTGCTTTTTAAAAACAACGTGCGGGTGGTCCTTATGAGCCACCGGGGCAGGCCCGAAGGATTCGACAAGGAACTGTCCCTGAAGCCGTTCGCGAAAATCTTTGCAAAAAGGATCGGTCGACCGGTCACCCTCCTCAGTGATTTCAATTTTGAAGCGGTGAAGAAAGAGGTCTCGGGTTCGGAAGCGGGGAGCGTTTTCCTTTTGGAAAATCTACGATTTCTGCCCGGCGAGGAAAAAAACGACGCTAAGCTTGCAAAACAATTGGCTTCGTTCGGGGATCTCTTCGTGAACGACGCGTTTGCGGTTTCCCACCGCGCAAACGCGTCCGTCGCGGCCATCACGAAATATCTTCCGTCGTACGCTGGACTTCTCTTAGAGAAAGAGATTAAAAATTTGGACAAGGCGATGAAAAGTCATAAGCATCCCTTTACGGTTGCGATCGGCGGGGTAAAAATTTCCGACAAGCTCGGCGTTATGAGATATTTCTGGAAGAAGGCGGATGATTTTTTGATCGGCGGTGGGCCGGCCAACACATTTCTCAAGGCTAAGGGAGTGAATGTAGGGCAATCATTGATTGATGCTGGGTCGGTTTCATTAATGAAACCGTACCTAAATTCAAAGAAGATCCATTTGCCGATGGACGTGAAGCGCAAGGGCACGAAGATTCTCGATATTGGGCCGAAGACGGCCAGGGAATATGCAGATATAATCAAGAAATCAAGGACTATCATTTGGAATGGCCCCATGGGTTGGTTTGAAAGGAAGGAATTCAGCGGCGGGACAAAGGCAGTTTGGAAAGCGGTACTCGCCAACAAAAAAGCCCATATAGTTGTCGGCGGCGGCGAAACAATCACCTCGCTCAAAACCCTATTCCCTAGACCCCTGCCTCGCCGGCAGGCGGGCTATACCCTAAACCCCAACTTGTTTTTATCCACTGGCGGCGGTGCCATGCTAGAGTACTTATCTGGCAAAAAGTTGCCCGGCATAGTCGCCCTTAAGAGGTAGCTTGAATTAAATATGCTCTTCATCTAACATTTACCTCGGATCGGGGGATCCGAGGGTTCTTAAACAAAGAAATAAAGTGGAGGCATTATGAAGAGC
The DNA here is from genome assembly GCA_963713955.1 of uncultured bacterium. GTDB lineage: Bacteria > Patescibacteriota > Minisyncoccia > UBA6257 > GWB1-50-10 > JAKAHT01. Next base: position 727,824 of record OY970216.1, on the reverse strand, counting down.
AAGAAAATTCTCTGGGTTACGGTTTTTATGGTCATCATCTGTTTTGTTGAGATAATGACTAATCAGCCGAAACCGATTACCATCTCCCCCTCCCCTCAGGGACAAGTTCCTGCGTCGACAGTAGAAAGGAGCAGGAAACTACATGAGAAAAGGGATAATGTTCATGCCGCTAATGATTCTCTAGTAGAAAGGAGAGAAAAATGGCGACGCTAATGGTTGTAACCGCAAGGATAGAGGATAGCTGGGCGAGAAAGCTCCAGGAGGTTTCCGAGAACCGCTTTGATGGCGTTTTTCTCGTGAAACATAGGAAAGCCCGAAAAACTTTTCTAAATAAGAAACCCGACTTTATTCTTATTTGTGATTGCGAGCCATGTGATCAGGAAAAAGAAATTTTGATCGGAAGGCTCATTGTTCATGCGGTTTGTAGACTACTCTCCCTCAGAAGCCCGTACCAAGGATGGTGGACATGGAGAAGGATAGTGGAGTTGAAGTCACAGCGGCAAAGGGTGCTTCGCTGCGGTCAAGTCAACACGAATGGTTTTGATATCGCTGATTATATATCAAGACCGTTCACTCTCGGTCAGATGATCGAGAGGATGAATAGGATATGAACAAAAAAGAAAGGAGGTGATAAAGCGCCGCTCTTAAATCAATGAGCGGCCTTTTCCTTTTTGTGGGTCGGGCTTGTATAATGAGTGGGCATGAAAGATATCATTGTTTTGTATCACGCGAACTGCGAAGACGGGTTCGGGGGAGCGTGGGTCGCCTGGAAAAAGTTCGGGAAGCGCGCCGAGTATATCGGCGTCGATCCGGATATTTTGCCGAAGGAAAAATTCGAAGGCAAGAAGATATTCATCATCGACAACGGCTATCCGAAAGAAACCCTGGAAAAGCTTCTTCGGGCGAATAAATCTGTCGTGGTTTTGGACCATCACGTGACCCGGCAAAAAAGCGTCGAAGCGTTCCCGGGAAACGTTTTCGACAACAACCATTCAGGGGCTGTTATCACCTGGAAGTACTTCTTCCCGGGGAGAAAGATACCCCTGCTCTTGAGGCACATTGAGTGCTACGATCTTTGGAAGTGGAAAATGCCTTGGACGAGGGAGATCGTATCCGCCCTAGACTTGATTCCTTATGATTTCAAGAAGTGGAGCAGATTCGTCCGCGATCTCGAAAAGGCGGGCGGGAGAAGAAAAATAGTGCAAACGGGCGCGATCATCGGCGCTTACGGCAAGAAGCTGATCGACATGCTTTCAGAGCGGGCGACGCCGGTCAAGTTCGAGGGGTATCGGACACTCGCGGTCAACTCGCCGATCCTTCAGTCGGAGATAGGGAATGCGTTGGTGAAAAGGGGCGCGCCGGTCGCCATCATCTGGGGAGAACGGAGGAACGAGATTAGGGTTTCGCTCCGTTCGAGCGGGGTAATTGACGTTTCGAAGATCGCGGAGAAATACGGTGGCGGAGGGCACAAGGCGGCGTCGGGATTCGGTTTTCCGGCGAGCAAGCCATTCCCCTGGAAACCAATCGATGTATAAGCTGGACAAATTCGGCGACCTGCCCGCCGTGAGGCACTTAAGATTTATTCGAAATTAAAAATTCAAAATTTACAACATGCCTAAGTTTATTATCAATACCGATGGGGGTTCTCGGGGAAATCCGGGACCTGCCGCGATTGGGGTAGTTGTTGGCGGAAAGGAATATGGCGAATATATCGGGAAGACGACGAACAATATCGCTGAATACAAGGCGGTGATATTTGCACTCAAGAAAGCCAAGCAGCTTTTGGGGAGCAAGAAAGCGGAAGAAACTGACATTGAGCTCCGGGCAGACAGTGAGCTTCTGGTGAAACAAATGAACGGGCAGTACAAGATAAAAAACGAAGAGCTTCAGCCTCTTTTCATTGAGATCTGGAATCTGAAGCAGGATTTCAAGTCGGTCGCGTTCAAGCACGTTCCGCGGGAAGAAAACCGGGACGCCGATCGGCTGGTGAACCGGGCGTTGGATATGCTCGTTTAGTAGAAAGTATTAAGTAGTAAGTGTCAAGTATAAAGAATCGCGAATGTCGTGGTATAATAAACCAAATGCCTCTTCGCTCTTCCTTCACCCTGATCGAACTCCTCGTCGTGATCGCAATCTTGGCAGTCCTTGCAACCGCCGTCGTCTTGGTCTTGAATCCAGCCCAACTCTTAGCTCAAGGAAGAGATTCGACTCGATTGTCTGATTTAGCCTCCCTCCAGAGCGCCCTCTCCCTCTTCGTCGCTGACACGGGAGGAAATCAATCCCTTGGAAGCTCCACCCTGACCTACCTCTCCCTCCCAGAACCGGGCGGTACCACTGATTGTTCTGATCTCGGCTTCCCCTCCGGCTACTTCCACTGCGCCCCCGCATCCACCACTCAAAAGACCGACGGATCAGGCTGGATTCCCGTGAATCTGACCCAAATTTCATCAGGTTCTCCCTTGTCAAAGCTTCCCCTTGATCCCATAAATACCTCTTCCACTCATCTCTACTACTCCTATTGGACGAACGGCACGACATACAAGGTTTCGGCTCTTCCCGAGTCCCAGAAATACGCCTCCCAAGCAGGTCAGAATCCGACCATGTTCCAGCAAGGTTCCAATCTCAACCTCGGAGGCGGCCCGAACTGGGCCTTGGTTCCCGGGAACTCCCAATTCGGCACCCCCAACTTCTACGTGATGCAGTATGATGCAGGATGCTCCGACGGGAACGGGAATCCGGTGAATACACCTTCGGCTCAAAATAGTACCGTTTACAACGATGGCACTACAAACTGCATCCCTTCCAATGGAAGGCAGATTGCTTCTATCCCCGGAACGAATCCTATTGGTTATATTTCGCACAATACCGCCCTTTCCTATTGTCAATCAATTGGTGCCCATCTCCTGACGAACGACGAGTACATGACGATTGCGACGAACGCCGCGAACCAAAGCGTCAACTGGTCGGGCGGTTCAGTGGGTTCCAGCTATATGCCCCAAGGAAATAAAGATAATGTCACCGGCGCTATGTTGAGCGGCATAAATCAATACGGAACCGGCTATTCCGACTTCCATCATCTCCGCACCCTCACGCTCTCGAATGGATCTGTCGTCTGGGATATATCCGGAAATATCTGGGAGCATGTCCAGCGGAGTACCATGAATCAGGGTGATAACACGAATACCATCACGACACCTACCTGTTCGTCGGGAACGCCGGGTACATGGGAGTGGTGTGAGTATAGCGGCGCGGGCGGTGCCACTCCCTATGTCACAACTTGGAACGATTCCTCCTTCAGTGCTGCCACGGTTGGCCCGCCGCCTAATTCAAACTGGAATTCCAATCAATCCATCGGAAGGACTTGGAGCGCCGATGGCGCGACGGGAGGTCAGGTCTTTACCCGGGGCGGCCTCTGGGATACTTCTTCTCCTGGTTTGTTCGCTCTGTCGACGACGTTCTATGCCGTTTCACAAAGCAGCCAACTCGGCTTCCGTTGCGCGCGGTAAGTTTCCGGCCTTACTTTAACTTCTTCTCCAGGATTTTTCGCGTCGCGTTCGGTTCTGCTTTCCCTTTCGTGCGGGCCATCACCTGGCCGACGAGGAATTGGAGAGCATTCTGCTTTCCTTTCCGGTAGTCGACGACGGATTTCTCGTTTTTGGAGATCACTTCTTCTATTATTCTTTGGAGCTCACCCTCGTCGTTTATGGCCTCTATTCCCTCGTTCTTCATCAAGTTTTCCGGATCTTCCCCGGTTTCAAACATTTTGGAAAGGATATCTTTTGCCAAACGGCTCGTGAGTTTTCCGTCTTGTATCAAGACCGAGAGGTGGGCGAGGTGCTCAGCTGGTATCTTTACTTTTTCGAGTGGAACGCCTTTAGCGTTCATCAATCCCTTGAGATCGCTCGTGAGATAGTTGGCCAAGAGTTGATAATCTGGCTTTGGTTTCAGTTCTTTGAGTTCCGATGCGGCCTCTTCGAAGTAATCAGCCAGTTCTTTTTCCGAGACAAGTGTTTCTATGAGATCTTTGTTCAGAGCATACTCTTCGACGAACCGGTATCTCTTCGCGTCCGGCAGTTCCGGCAATTCATCCCTTATTTTTGTGAGATCGAAAATCGAAAGATCGAGCGGCGGGAGATCAGGTTCTGGGAAATACCGATAGTCGTTGGCTTCTTCTTTCGCCCTTTGACTCACCGTTGCGTTTTTCGCGTCGTCCCAGCCGCGGGTTTCCTGAACTATTTTTCCTCCGTCGTCCAAGATTTTGGTTTGCCTTTCTATTTCGAATCTTATGGCGTCGTGGACTGCCTTGAATGAGTTGATGTTTTTCACTTCCACTTTGGTCCCGAGTTTTCCGGCTTTCTCCGGCGCTATCGAGACATTCGCCTCGATTCGCATTTGCCCCTTTTCCATGTCGGCGTCCGACGCCCCGAGGTAGCGGAGGATTTCCTGGAGTCCTTTGGCGAAAGACACAGCCTCTTCGGCGTTCTTAATGTCCGGCTCGGTCACGAGTTCCATGAGGGGCACGCCAGCTCTGTTGAAATCTACTAACGTACCGCTGCTGCTATGCACGAGGCGGCCGGCGTCCTCCTCGAGGTGAACCCTCGTTATTCTCACGTCGCGGAGGGAACCCTCTTTAACTATCGGATGTTCGTACTGAGATATTTGATACCCTTTGGGGAGATCAGGATAGAAGTAGCTTTTTCGGTCGAATTGAGAGTAAGCGGCTATTTTGCCCTTGAGCGCCGTCCCGATTTTTATCATCAGTTCCACCGCTTCCCTGTTTATGACCGGAAGCGTCCCGGGGTGGCCGAGACAAATGGGGCAGACGTTGACGTTGGGTTCCTTTTCGTCCGGGTCGTTCTTGCAGGAACAAAACATCTTGGTTTTCGTTTTGAGTTCGGCGTGGATTTCAAGGCCGATGGTGGGGATGTACATATGGTTGAAATTTCTAATTACTAATTTCTAATGTCTAAGATTTAAAATTGGTCATTCTGCCATTGGTCATTGATTAGTCCTTAGGTTAATTAGACATTAGTCATTTTTTTGATTATTATGATTCTAAACTATTGACCAATACTGTGGCAAATTTAAGCGTTTTCGAGAAGATTTTAGGGGCTGAATTCAAAAATAAGGAGCTTCTGAAAGAAGCGTTGACACACCGCTCGTACCTCAATGAGCACCCTCACTGGCCCTTGAGCCACAATGAGCGTTTGGAGTACCTGGGCGATGCGGTTCTCGAGCTCGCCGTGAGCCGGTTTCTTTTCGAGAGGTTCCCCGACTACCCGGAGGGGAAACTCACAAGCCTCCGGGCCGCGCTCGTGAATTACCGGATGCTTTCCGCGGTGGCTTCGGAAATTTCTCTCGAAAAATTCATGCTGATGTCGAAAGGCGAAGCTAAAGACAGCGAGAAGGCCAGAGAAATCATCATGGCGAATGCCGTCGAGGCCGTCATCGGCGCGATTTATCTCGACGGCGGATATGGATCAGCTGAGGCTTTTATCGGAAGAGCGGTATTGTCCCACTTGGACGAAGTGGTTGATCGCGGGCTCGACAAGGATCCCAAAAGCCTGCTCCAGGAGATAGCCCAGGAGAAGGAGAAGATCACCCCCACCTATAAAGTTATGAAGGAAGAAGGACCGGACCACCAGCGGACTTTCTACGTCGGCGTGTTTTTCGGCGACAATCTGGTTGAAGAGGGGGTGGGGAGTTCAAAGCAGGAAGCAGAAGTCGCCGCCGCCGAAAACGCCATCCGCAAGCTAAGATGGTAAATCCCGAGAAGACGATAACGCTTTTGACCCGCCTCGAGCTCCAGGGATTTAAGTCCTTCGCGGGAAAGACTGTTTTTGAGTTCCCGGCGAAGGTTGTCGGCGTCGTGGGGCCGAACGGGTCGGGGAAGTCGAACATCATCGACGCGATCCGCTGGGTTTTGGGTGAGCGTGAAGCGAAACAGCTCCGGGGCGAGGGTTTGGAAAACCTCATTTTCGCGGGGACGCCCAAGAAGCCGGCGGTTGGCTTCGCCCGTGTTGACCTCGTCATGGACAACAAGAATAAGGCCTTCCCCGTCGACGCCGAGGAAGTCGTGCTTTCGAGAAAGGTGGATCGCTCCGGAACCTCGGAGTTCTCACTGAATGATTCAGAGATACGGCTCCGGGATCTCTTGCCGCTCCTCGCGCGGGTGCGATTGGGGGCCCGGGGAATCATGATCGTGGGGCAGGGTCAGAGCGACATTTTCGTCATGAGTTCTCCCAAGGAGCGGCGGGAAATGATAGAAGAGTTCTTGGGTCTCAGGGAATTCAGGATAAAGAAAACGCAGGCCGAGCATCGCTTGGATTCGAGTCTCATAAACATAGACAAGATTAGGGCGATGCTCGAGGAGTTGGCTCCGCAGGTCAGAGTCTTTAAAAAGCAAAAAGTGCGTCTTGAAAAGCGTTCCGAGGTCGAATCGGAACTTTCGGCTCTTGAAAATTCGTATTACGCCTTCAAGCACGGCAAACTTGCCCACGAGATGAAGGTTGTTTCCCTCCCCCTCGCCAAATTGGAGGATGAACGGGAGAAACTCCGGGATGAAATAGGCGCGGAAGAAGAAGTTCTAAACGGACTTTACCGAAACGACGACGACTACGCGAAAATAAAGGAAATACGGGCAAAGGTAAACGAGCTTGTCGATGCTGAGTCGTCGAAGCAGAGAGAATTGTCGAGGATTGAGGCGAGAATTGAGATAGCGAAGGAAGCGTCTTTCTCCATCCATAACCCCGCAGAGTTGCGGGATTTCATTGTTGATTTGAAGGGAAGGATGGAGTCGATCCTGGAGCTTGAGGATGTTTCGAGGATAAAATCCCGCGTGAGAGAGTTCATCGAGAGCGTGAAGAAATTTTTCTCGCGGCGGGAAGAAAAGCCGGAGACTGATCTCGCCGAGGAAAGAGAGAAATTGACTCACGAAACCTCCTCGCTCAAGTCGAAGATAGCGGAGCTCAGAAAAGAGGAGGACGAGGTTTCAAGGAAAACCAGGGATTCGAATGTCGAGTTCCGGGAAAAAGTTGGGAAACTGAACGAGAAGAAAAACGCGCTCTACGACTTGGAGAGAAGGATACAGTCGATAGTCTTGGAGAAAGAAACCATAGAAATAAAGTTCCAGGAGGTGGAGCGGGAATGGTCGGCCTTGGGCAAAGACGCTCATGAGCTCCGGGCGATGAAAGCCGACGCTGACTTCACGAGCGATGACTTAAGGCAGGCCGAGTCCCGAATGATGCGTTTGAGGGGAGAACTCGCGTCCATCGGCGAGATAGACGCGAGCGTTTTTAAGGAGTTCGAGGAGTCGGAAAAGAGGTATGAATTCCTTTCGGCTCAGCTCGCCGACCTCGAAAAGGCGGCCGCCGATCTCAAGGTTCTCATAAAGGATTTGGATGCCAGGATAAAAAATGATTTTAAGACGTCTTTCAAGTCCATAAGCGACGCTTTCAATGAATATTTCCGCCTGATGTTCGGCGGGGGAAGAGCGAAACTTCTTTTGGAAGAAGTAAAGCGGCAGCCTCTCATCGTCGGTGAAGAGAACATGAATGGGGAGAATGACGAGAGCGCCATCGAAGAAGAAAAAGAGGAAGAGCTGGGAGTCGATATCGATCTCAGTTTGCCGAGAAAGAAAATCACCGGCGTCGGCATGCTCTCGGGCGGGGAGAAGACGCTTGTATCCCTCGCGGCGCTCTTCGCCTTAATCTCGATATCGCCACCGCCATTTCTTGTCCTTGATGAGATAGACGCGCCACTTGACGAAGAAAACGCGAGGAGATTTTCCGATCTCATCAGGCAATTTTCGACGAAAACGCAGTTCATTATCGTGACACACAACCGCTCGACCATGGAAGCAGCCGAGGTGCTCTACGGCGTCACGATGGGGGACGACGGCGTCTCGAAGGTCCTCTCGTTGAAGCTGGAATAAATTGCTCGGCTGATACCCCTCGCTCAGGCTGTCTCCGGGGCGACGCCCAAGTCTTAGCCTTCGCGAGGACATCGGCCTTGCCTCTTACTGTTTAGGTTTCAATTCAAGCACCCTTCTCGTTTTTATTGGGTAGGGGGGTTATTGAACTAAACTCTTTTCAGCAGCTTCAGCATCTGGTTATGGACGCTTCCGTTGGTTGCGAGTACGGATGTCGTGTTGTAGTCAATCTTTTTGCCTTTGATGTCGGTGATCCTGCCGCCGGCTTCTTCAATAAGGAGGGCACCGGGCAAAATGTCCCACGGGTTGGTTTGTACGTTAAAGAATACGTCGAATTTTCCACTGGCGATGTAGGTCATTGCGGCAAGACCGCTGCCAAACATTCTCATATGCATACTACTCTCGAAGATACTTTCCAGGGCGCGGATGGTTCTCATCCTCCCTTCCTTCTTCGAGGAAAGGTGAGTCATAACGACGGAGTTTTTTAGTTTAGTGTTGTCGCTGACCCTGATTTTCTTGCCATTGAGGGTTGCCCCCTTACCTTTCTCCGCGAAGTATAAATGGTCCTTAATGGGATTATAAATAGCACTGATGATTGGTTTTTTATCCTCCAAGAGACACAGTCCAACCCTAAATGGCGCAGTCCCATAGTAGTAGTTTATCGTTCCATCAATAGGATCGACGATCCAAATATATTTCTTGTCGTTGCCAGTAAATCCTCGCTCCTCGGATAGTATGCTGTGATCAGGAAAATTTTCCTTGATTGATCCCAGAATTAGCTTTTCGGACCTGATGTCAATTTCTGTTATGATATCACTCTTAGCCTTGAAAGATGCTCGATGGGCTTCGTTGAAGTTGTCCATGAGTACCTTACCCGCTTTCTTAGCTGTCTCAATAGATATCTTTTTAGCGAGTTTGATGTTCATAATGCCTTTTCACCATTATACCGCAAACCAAGTTCCCGTTGGGTGTGAGGGTTGACAATCAGCCCCTAAACCCGATACCCTATACCCTGTAGAACGACATATCATGTTAGCTATAAAGTTCAAGAGAATAGGCAAGAAACACCAAGCTTCCTTCCGAATCATTGTTACCGAAAAGAGGTATAAGGTTTTCGGACGGTTCGTGGAGGACTTGGGATGGATGAATCCGAGAACCGGCGAGACTCAAGTGAATAAAGAGAGAACTTTGTACTGGATCAAGGTTGGGGCAAAGCCCACGGCGAGCATTCACAACTTGCTGGTAAGGGAAGGAATCGTTGAGGGTAAGAAGATAGCCGTCCACAAGAAATCGAAGAAGAGCGAAGAGAAAGCGGCTCCCGCCTCCGCTCAAGCTCCGGCGGGCAAGCCAGCCGAAGCTGCTCAAAATTGAATAAAATTGGTATACTATAAGTAAGGGAAAAGAAACGAAAGGTCGATGGTATTGACGATAAGTCAGAGAATCAAATGCAAGATACGAGAGACAGGGATTTCTTGGAGATGCTCGTGAAGTCCATCGTTGATCATCCGGATGACGTGAAAATCGACCGGCGGGTGGACGAAATGGGAGTTCTTCTGTCTTTGCAGGTTAACCCGCAGGATATGGGTCAAGTTGTCGGCCGGCAGGGTTCGACGGCGAAGGCGATCAGGACGTTGCTCCGGATCGTCGGCATCAAGAATAATGCCCGAGTCAACCTGAAGATCGAAGAGCCGGAAGGCTCGACGAGAGGCCAGGAAAGGAGTTAAAAACACCTAGCAATTGTTCAGCCCCGATATTCATTCGGGGCTGTTTGTTTTATAATGATTTTGCTGATGTTTACCTTTCATGTCATTACTTTGTTTCCGGAGGCGATCGAGAGCTATCTCCACGCGTCGATTTTGGGGCGGGCGGAGAAGAGGAAAATCCTGAAATTCGATCTGGTTAACTTGCGGCAGTTCGGCTTGGGCACGCACAAAAAAGTGGATGACCGGCCGTTCGGCGGCGGAGCGGGGATGGTTATGATGAGTGAGCCCATCATCAAGGCTTTCAGTTCGATAAAGACAAAGAAAAATAAAAGATCCAAAGTCATAGTTTTTTCCGCTAAGGGCAGACAGTTCAACCAGAAATTGGCTTACGACTGGTCGAAGAGATATGATGATATGGTGATAATAACGGGCCGCTATGAGGGTATTGATGAGCGGGTAAGGAAAGTGCTCAAAGCGGAGGAAATATCCATCGGCCATTACGTTTTGACTGACGGGGATGTCGCCGCGATGGCCGTCGTTTCAGCCGTGGGGCGCTTGGTACCCGGCGCCATAAAACTCGAATCGTTAAGGGAAGAATCACACTGGAACCTTCTGCTTAAAAAAGAGAAGGAAGTTCCGGAAGGGAAGGGCCTTGAATACCCGCACTACACCCGGCCGGAAGTTCTGACATATAAAGGAAAGAAATATCGCGTGCCCAAAGTTCTCCTTTCGGGCGATCACAAGAAGATAGAAGAATGGAGGAGGGAGAAAGGGAATGAGGGTTAGGGTATAGAAAATTTTGACAATCCATGTGGTTTTTTGTACCATAGTACTTACTGTTTATATGGCTTTAAACATAGAAAATCAGGATCAGATTGTTGAAATGGCCCAGTTCGGCGTTTTTTACGGCCATAAGAAAACCAAAACACATCCTCAGATGAAAAACTTCATCGGGGGTCGGAGAAACGAAATAGAGCTCTTGAATCCGGAAGCGACCGTTACGAGTTTCAACAGAGCCGTCGAATTTCTCAAGACAAAACTGCAGAACGGAGGCTTGGTTTTATTCGCGGGGACCCAAGCGCCGGCCAAAGGATCGATCAAGGCAATTGCTGAAGAGTTCAAGATGCCCTACGTTGATTTCAGGTGGCTTGGAGGGACACTCACCAATTTTCCGATTATGAAAAAGAGGATGGACTATTACGAGAACCTCAAAGCGAAGAAAGAAGCCGGCGAGCTCGCCAAGTACACCAAGAAAGAGCAAGTGCAGTTTTCGAAGGAGATCGGCAAACTTTCGCGCAATTTTGAGGGCTTGAAGAATCTCACGAGGTTGCCGGATGCCGTTTTCATGGTTGATTCAGTTATCCATAAGACGGCGGTTCGGGAAGCGAACAGGATGCACATTCCGGTCGTCGCTTTGGTGGACACCGACGACAATCCGGACCTGGTGCAATATCCGATTTTTGCCAATGATCACGCGAGGGCCAGCATCGAGTGGGTGCTCCGTGCCGTCGAGGCGGGAGTGAAGACGAGCGATCAGGAGTTGGAAGTGAGTCAACCGGAGCAAAAAGCATGAACGATAACATAGTGAAGTTGAGGGAACAGACCGGCGCCGGCGTCATGGAATGCAAAAAGGCGCTTGAGGAGGCGAAGGGCGATATGGAGAAAGCCGTGCGCATCATAAAGGAAAGGGGGCTCGCGAAAGCTGAATCGAAAAAGGAGAGGAAAACCGGCGCCGGGCTTGTCTTCGCCTACGTTCATAATGACCGGGTAGGAGTGCTTTTGGAGATACGCGCGGAAACCGATTTTGTGGTAAGATCGGAGCCGTTCCGAACACTCGCTCGCGAACTTGCAATGCAGATAGCGGCCATGGCGCCGGAGAACGTCCAATCTCTCGCTCAAGAGCCGTATGTAAGAGACGAATCCATTATTGTTGGTGATCTTATAAAGGAAACGATGGCTAAGGTTGGCGAGAACATCCAGGTGGAGAGATTTATGAGATACGAAGTTTAATCGTATGTCCCGTTTTATCATAGAAACAGTAATAATGATTGTTTTGGCTTTCATCGTGTATCTTATGGCCGAAGCGTTGCCGCGCGTGAGCGACGAAGAAATAGCGGCCATGAGATCGAGGAGAAACAGCCGGCTCATGGGGTATGTCGAGAAAAGCGATGAAGCCGTCAAATCTTTCCTGGAGAAGTTTTTGAGGAAAGCAAAAGTGTGGCTCCTGCAGCTCAATAATTTCATAGAGACGAAGCTCAGCAAGTTCAAGAAGGACAACGGAAAAACGGCGACGTTGCCGGACATGGAAGAGAAGAAAGAGGAATAGCCACGTCGGAAGTTTGTGCTTACCAGGCGCTTCTCGCTCAGGCAGTCTCCGGGGCGACGCCCAAGTCTTAGCCTTCGCGAGAAGCGCCTGGTTCGCTCACTGAATATTGTATTTTCTTGGTTATTGGATATGATATTATCAATGCGCAGGTGGCAGAGCGGTCAATTCTAAAAGTTCTAATTCCATGGTATGGTGGTTATATGCCAGCGAAGTGGACAAGGGATGAAGAGAAAGAACGTCGTAAAGAACTGCGAGATCTTTATGTTAAACAGAATAAATCAATTAGAGAAATATCTGCAGTATTGGATGTTGCGGGACAGACCGTGTTTCAGCGGTTGATCCGCTTGGGAATAAAAACTAAGCCGTATCTCAAAGAGCATTATCTCAAAAAACGCACTGATGTAGTTTTACCGAATAGACATTCGGGAATTATAGCTGAGTTTTTTGGTGTCATGCTCGGCGATGGCCATGTTTCTCACTTTCAGGTTTCGGTTACCTTAGGAACGAAAGAGATGGAGTACGCGAGATATGTCGCTGGAGTTATTGAAAGCGTTTTTGCCGTTGTTCCTAAAATATGTATAGGGGAAAGCGATCATAAAACTGTTTATTTTGGCTCGGTTGCCGCGACTGATTGGCTGTTCCGGGGAGGCTTGGTGGAAAATAAGGTGAAATCCCAAGTTGGAGCTCCTCGCTGGATTTTTCAGAATAAAAGGTTTATAAAGAGATTTGTACGAGGATTTTTCGATACCGATGGGTCGATATACAAAATAAGATATGGAATCCAGGTCTCTTTAACCAACTATTCATTGCCGTTACTCAATGACTTACAGAGAATGCTATCCATATTAGGATATACCCCATCGGAGGTGAGTAGTCATAAAATATATCTTACTAAGAAAGAGGAGATATATAGATTTTTTAGGGAGATAAATCCGAGAAACCAAAAACATCGAAGGAGATTTGAAGAATTTACGCATGCGTCGGTCGGATAGCGGCTATTCCAGCGGACTGTAAATCCGCCGCCCATCGGGCACCGAAGGTTCGAGTCCTTCCCGACGCACAAAACCAAAGACCGGTGGCTTTTGTCACCGGTTTCTGGTTCTCGTATGTTCAAGGGAAAGGATTCGAACAAGAGTGGGGTAGGGAGAACATCTGGTCTCCCTTGGCGGAAATATTAAAACCGAGGGGTTTTAAAACGATGATTTGCTGTAAGCAAATCATCGTTGTTTGACTCCTTCCCGACGCACTAAAGTCTCTTAATGTGTGGTACCATAAACATATGGAAACTCATTTTGCCGTTCCAGTAAAAAATCTGGAGAAATCAAAATTATTCTACGAGAAACTCGGCTTCAAGGTTTTTGCACAATGGGAGAAACCTAATCAAAATTTGAAAGCTATAAAAATGAGGAGCGATGAATATAATTGTCACATTGAACTAGTACATCACGCTGACAATGACGCTTTTCTTCTTCCTAAGATGGTGGAGGTTCTACATATCGGTCTGCAGGTTTCGAACATCGAAACGAAATTGAAGAAGCTTGAAGGAGAAGGGACTATTCCAATCGTTCCCATAACCAAAGGGGTATCGGTCAAACAGTTCGCCTTCCTAAGGGATCCTAATGGTTTCCCGATAGAGTTAGTGGAATACCGAGCATAGGAGAGTTCGAACATCGTCCACTCCTGGGCACCAGAATATATAAAGCAGTGAGCAGAGTAGAGGCTGGATATTTTTTAGCTAAAGACTCGGAATTAAGAGTATAATTTCATTGTGGAAGAATTCCTTTCTCGAATTATAAAAATACTTAAAGGCTTGGGCATCAAACCAGTAATATACGGTTCGTTTGGCGCGTCTACTTATATTGGTATTTTTAAAACTTTTGAAGACACTGATATTTTAATAAAAGACGAGTTTATGAATGGTCGATGGGAAGAATTTAAGAGATTTTTGATATTCGCCGGTTTCAATCTTGTTGACGAAAAAGAACATGAATTTGAATTTGAGGGTAAAAAAATCGGCTTCGCCTCAGAAGGAATATTAATAAGAGATAAAATAATCACTGACTTTTCAGAGTTGATCCAGTATAAAAATATGGATGCTTTTACTTTGACGCCAGAAGACTTTCTAAAAGCATACAGATTTAGCGAAAAAGATGGTTACCGAATCAACGAAAGAGGCAAAAAAGATAAAGATATTATTGAAAAATTAGAAACCTACATTAAAAAAAACAAAAATCGCCCAGGGGCCTTCGTAAATAATAACTAAGCCATCAAAATCGTTCGAACATTGTCCACTGCTGCGCACCAACGAAGGTAACGGATGCAAAATTGCATCCGTTACAAGATTTTTACACCCAAGCTCTCTATGTCCTCAATCAATTTCTTAGAACTTTCATATTGAAAGGCACGGATTCCAATGGTTTTAGCCACCTCAACGTAGACCGGGATGTCATCTACGTAGAAAGATTCTTCCGGTTTAACCTTTAACTTATCCAATGCGTATCGCCAAATTCCGGTATCCGGTTTTTTGATACCAATCTCATCGGACAATACCACGACATCGAATTTCTGATACAGACCAATGTTTCGCAAGTAATCGGAGTGAGGTTTTATTGTATTAGAGAGGGCTGCCACTTTTACACCTCTTTCTTTTAATTTATCAACTATATCCAGCACATCGTTGTGCAAATCACAGTGGGCAATAAACTCTCTGGTCAGTAAATCAGTGCGATTAGTCTTTTTCATTCCGATTTTCTCCGAAACATTTTTCCAGAATTCCTCTTCAGTAATTTGTCCCAGAATTAATTCCTCAAGAGGCTCACTCCAGAGAAGCTTGAGTTTTTCAATCGACATGCCAAGAGTCTTGGCTGTATCTTCCGTCGCATTGTATATGGAGTTATCATGAAGAACTCCGCCGACGTCGAATATACCAGCTTTTATCATAAGTAAATTATAACAGCGTTCGAAGCCATAAGCTCTATACCCTAATCCGGTACCCTTGTATAATTAACCTGATGAGGTTGATCGAAGACAAAAGCGGCCAAAGCCTTGTGGAAATTCTCGTCGGTCTCGCCGTCGGGGCACTTTTGATAGGAGCGGCCAGCATAGCGGTCGCTTTCATCCTGCGTTCTGGTTCAACTATTCAGACGCTCACAACCTCGACCAATCTGACCGAGGACCTGCTCAACCGGTTGGAAACTTTTTCGCTTTCGAACTGGAGCAGCATTTATAATTTACCGCACGGATCAACCTCGACTTATTTTTTGGCAGCTTCGGGTACCGGTTTCGCGGCAGTCGGGGGAGAAGAGGGGATGATAGACAATGAGATAAAGAACGGCTTGGTCGGCCGTTGGGGGTTCGACGAAGGGACGGGGACCGTTACCTACGACGAGAGCGGCAATGGCAACACCGGGACGTTGACGAATAGCCCGGCATGGCAAGCAACGTCGACGTGCAAGATGAGTTATTGTTTAAGTTTTAGCGGCGGCAATTGGGTTGTGGTTCAGGATCCATCAAGCGGCGTTCTTGATCCTACAAGTCAATATACGCTCTCGGCGTGGATACGGTATGCCACCACGACTGGCTACGGTTTTATTATTTCCAAGTCGAGCGGCGGCAGCGGGGGCGGCTATGAACTTTTCCGGAACACGGGGAGCGGCGCGATCCGTTTCAGTTCCTGTGACGTGAGCGGAAACTGCGGCGGCGGCTATTTCGACATCACCACCCCCTTGGGTTACAACGACGGGGGGTGGCATCAAGTGGTAGCGACGGTCGCGACGGGAAGTACCGCGAACATTTACGTTGATGGAACGCTCGTGAAGCAATCTGGCACGGTTACGCAAAACAACGTTCAAAACTCTTATAATCTTTTCATCGGCGCGAGAGGGCAGAGCGGCGGCAATGGTTTCAATGGTTTCATCGATGACGTGCGGATTTACAATCGTGCACTCTCCGCAAGCGAGATAAAGCTGTTCTACAACAGCAGTGTCTTCCGGAGGTATTTTTACGTCCAGGACATCTGCCGGAACGTAAGCAACGGGGGGAGCACGACGATACAAGGAAACCCGCCGTGCGGCGGGGGTTATTTTGACGATCCTTCGACGCAGGAAGTGACGGCAGTGACGGAATGGGACGCGGCCGGCAAGATCTCCAACACAATCCTCTCGGCATACCTCACGAGGTGGTCCAATTTTGTTTTCAATCAAACCGATTGGTCGGGCGGGAGCGGACAAACGGGGGTTTTCAGCGCTCCGGCGAATCAGTACGCGTCGGGCACCAATATTACGACGACGCCCTTGGGATCGGTCCAAATACAAAACCTATCGCAATAGTAAATAACACCAATACACGAACATATGCGAACAACACGAATGGTTCGTGTCATTCGTGTGTGTTCACGTTGTTAGTGTTATAATTGTCTCAATGGTGAAAGTTCAGAATTTCAGTGAGAACCTGGAGAGCAGCCTAACGCGGCTCGGCGCCGAGGTTTCAAAAAAGATCAATTCGCCTGAATTCAAGGAAGCGCCGGTGGATACCGTCGTCAAGGAGTCCATCAAATCATTGCCGGCGGTTGAGGAGCCCACCCAGCGGGAGCCGAGACGGGAAACGGCTCCGAGGGGAAGCGGTCAGTTTTTGCCCTCTTATTTGTCGGGCGACGACGGTCAGGGCGACGATAAGGTCAAGGCGATTGTCGAAAATTTGATCAGTTTGGCTTTTCAATTTGGGGTGGAGAGAGCCGTCGCGGAATCGAGAAAGTATCCGCCGTTTGTACAGGACTCGTTCCATGATGCCCTGACGGAAAAGTTGGTTCCCGAACTGAAGAAGAGGGGAATTATCAAGTAGGATGTCCATCTTGCTGAGTTTCATAGTCATAGTTTTACTGATCCTGGGGGCAGTCACGTTTTTCTTTTACTGGAGGAAAAAAAGAAGGAGCAGGCTCATGGACGAGCTTGAGATGCCACTTTTCCTCATCAAGATTCCGAAAGTGTCGAAGGAAGGCAAGGAGTTAAAAAAAGAGATAGGAGTTTCAGAGCAGCTTTTTGCGACGCTTGCCTCTTTCAAGGAGCCGTTCGTTTTCGAAGTTGCGGTTCCGCACGTTGGCCAGGAAATATCTTTTTACGCTTCGGTCAAGGCAAGATTCGCCGACGTTTTTGTGAGACAAGTCCAGTCATTCTGGCAGGATTCCTCCGTGGAGAGAGTTGATGATTACAACATCTTCAATTATGCCGGTGTTTCTTCCGGTATTTTTTTGACGGAGCGGGAACGATTTGTGTTGCCGGTCAAGACGTACGAAGAGGTGGAGGCCGACACGTTTCTGCCTCTCCTCGGGAGTTTGTCCAAGATGGAGGAGATCGGAGAGGGAGCGGCGATACAGATCGTAGCGAAGCCGGCCGGGAAGAAACTTAAGAAAGAAATAAATTCCGCGACTGAGGTTCTGCGGAAGGGATGGAAGATAAAAGATGTTCTCAAAAACGATCTTTTTTCCCTCTCGGCTTCCGATTTCGCGAAGGCTGTCATAAAGGGGGATTCCGAGAAGGAGGAGGAAAAGAGGACGAGGATCGACGAGGAAAGTCTGAAGGCGATATCCGCGAAGGCCGGGAAAACGCTTCTCAGCGTCAACGTGAGGGTTATCGCTTCGGCCGCCGACAAGGCGGGGACAGATTCGCTTTTGGGAAGCCTCACGGCGGGTTTTTCTCAGTTCAGTGCCCCCGACCGGAACGAATTCAAAATAGTGAGACCGTTGAATCAGAAACGTTTTTTTTACGAGTTTTCTTTTCGGGAATTCAATCCCGGCGAAGCGATGGTTTTGTCGAGCGCGGAACTCGCGAGCATTTTCCATCTGCCAACGCCGTTTACGGAGATACCGAGGATAAAATATCTAAAATCCCGCGAATCTGCTCCGCCGCCCAATCTGCCGAAGGAAGGCGTTTTGATCGGCATGAGCCGCTTCCGGGGAGAACTCAAAGAAGTAAGAATAACCGATGACGATCGGAGGAGGCACGTGTACGCGATCGGGCAAACGGGAACCGGCAAATCCAATTTCCTCGCCAACATGATTCTCGGGGACATACGGCGGGGGAAGGGAGTTGCCGTCATAGATCCGCACGGCGACTTGGTGGAAGACATTCTCGGCGCCGTGCCTCCGGAACGGCAGGAGGAGGTTATTCTCTTCGATCCCGGAAATCTTAAGATGCCGGTCGGCCTCAACATGCTTGAATACGATTTCTCGAAGCCTGAAGAGAAGACGTCCATCGTGAATGAAATGCTCCAAATTTTTGACAAGCTGTACGATTTGAAAACGACCGGCGGGCCGATGTTCGAGCAATACATGCGGAACGCGCTCCTCCTCCTCATGGAAGATGCCGAGAACGAGCCGGCGACCTTGATGGAAGTGGCGAGGGTTTTTTCCGACGCCGAGTTCCGGAGGAGAAAACTCGCGAGGATCAAGAACCCGGTGGTTATCGATTTCTGGGAAAAAGAAGCGGTCAAGGCTGGCGGCGAAGCCGCGCTCCAAAACATAACGCCGTACGTCACCTCGAAGTTCAACAATTTTACGGCCAACGACTACATGAGGCCGATCGTGGGTCAGGTCAAGTCGGCTTTTAATTTCAGGGAGATTATGGATTCGGGAAAGATTCTTTTAGTGAATCTTTCCAAGGGAAGAGTGGGAGATCTGAATGCAAATCTCCTCGGCATGATATTCGTCGGGAAAATACTCATGGCGTCGTTGGGGAGAGCCGACATCGAGCAGAGTCAGAGGAAAGATTTTTATCTTTTTATAGATGAGTTCCAGAATTTTACCACCGATTCCATAGCAACCATCTTGTCCGAAGCGAGAAAGTACAAACTCAACTTAACTATCGCCCACCAATTCATAGCCCAGCTGTCCGATAAGATCAGGGATGCCGTTTTTGGCAACGTCGGTTCGACGATCGCCTTCAGGGTGGGTCCCAAGGACGCCGAATTCCTCGTTAAAACGTTTGAGCCGGTGTTTACCGAAAGCGATCTCATCAACATCGACAATTACAACGCCTATGCGAGGATCCTGATAAACGGAGAGACGACAAGACCCTTCAACATCGTGATACCGAAGGCGGAGAAGGGCGATTACGGGAGGGTGGCCCAGCTTAAAGAGCAATCTTATCTCCGATACGGAAAACCCAGAGAGACTGTCGAAGCGGACATCTACAACCGTCTGAGGAATTAATTGACATGAAACCCTTCCTTTCGGTCGTCATACCGGTATCGGAGGGGAGTAATAACCTCCCCCTCGTCCTCGTGGGTGTGGATAAATATCTCGAATCGAGGGATTTCTCCGCGGAGATCCTGGTCGTTGATTACTCTTCCGACGTTCTTCTGTCCGGCGCTCTTGAGAAGTTTTCGGGAATTTTCCCTTCCGTGAGATTCATGAGAAGTGAGAGTAATGGCGGTCGGGGGGGAGCGGCGAGAGAAGGCATGCGGAAAGCAAGGGGGAACTATCGACTGCTCATAAATGCCGACGGTTCGGTTTCTCCGGAAGAGTTTGATGCCATGCCCCCCCTTTTCAAGGAAGGTTACGACGTGGTCGTGTGCTCAGGGAGATCGAAAGGATCGGTGGCCCATCGCGGGCGATCTCTCCGCGATCGGGTTCTCGGTACCGCGATTGATCTTATGGCTCGGATTTTCCTTCCCTCCGGCGTCGGTGATGCGCGGCGTCTCGGAAAGTGCATGACCGAGAACGCGGTTTCGGTCCTTTTTGAAACTCCTCCTCTCGAAAAAGACGAAGGGTTCGATTTCGAATTGCTTTCCCTTGCGAAGATAAGAGGCTTGCGGGAGAAGGAGATTCCGGTTAAACATGGCGGAGGAGGCACCACCCTAGACACCGCTCGCAGTTGTTTCGCCGCTCTTCGCGGGATCTTGGCCGTCAGATTCAATCTCTGGTTTGGTCGCTACCCGCGGTAACCCCCACACTTACGACGGAGACTTATTGGAAATCATGTGAGAATCTTGAGTGTAAAATCGGGGAATTTCTAATACCTTGCTCCTCCGTAAGTGTGGGGGTAAAATTCATGGGATGGCGAAAGTGATAGCTTTGAACTGGAAGTTGAATCCGGCGACGGAGAAGGAGGCATTGGCGCTTTTAAATTTTTCGGACAGGAAGACTGCGATAATATTCCCCCCCTCGATTTTCCTGGGAGTGATTGCGAAGAAAGCCAGGAGGGCTGCGGTGGGAGCACAAAATATATTTTGGGAGGGGGAAGGTGCTTTTACCGGTGAAATCTCTCCGCCTATGGTAAAAGATTCCGGAGCTCGGTGGGTCTTGGTCGGACATTCGGAGCGGAGGAAATATTTCGGCGAGACGGACGAAGCGATCAATAAGAAAATCAAAGCGGTTGGAAGATTTGGTTTAAAGGTGATGCTCTGCGTCGGTGAGCCGTGGTCGGTGCGGAAGAAAGGAATTGTGTCCGCAAAGCGGTTCGTGAGGAACCAGCTCGTGAAGGACCTTCGGGGTATTAAAAGTTGTCCAGTGATGGCCTACGAGCCCGTCTGGGCCATCAGCGGGGGAGCAGCTGGCCACCGGTCTGACAAGCCAGAGGAGAGCGCAGAGATGATCAGATTTATTAAAGAAACCCTATCCCCTAAACCCTATACCCTAACCCCTAAGGTCTTGTATGGCGGTTCGGTTAATTCGAAAAACATAGCGAGCTTTCTAAATCTTAAGGGGATAGACGGGGTCCTCATAGGGGGAGCCAGCTTAAGGAAAGAAGAACTGAAGAAGATATTCGGAATCGATTAGAAATTTTTCGAACCTATGTCACGCGGCGGCAAACAATTTTTATACGGGCTTTTCTATCTCCTCGTCGCCGGATTCGTTCTCTTTTTGATCCTCGCGCCGGGGCTGAAGCCAGTCCCCTCGTGTTCCGATAACATCCAGAATGAGGGGGAAACCGGGATTGATTGCGGAGGGCCGTGCATACCATGCTACCTCAAGGGGGCGAAGTCGCTCGAAGTGTCGGGGACCCCGTATGTTTTCAGGATTCCCTCGCTTGGCAAAGCGCTTGCCGTCGTCCTTCTCGTGAATCCCAATCAAGATATCGGTATGCATAGTTTTTCCTACTCGGTAGATTTCGTCGATGCCGGCGGGAACGTGATTGGCACCGTCGAGGGTTTTGAAAATATTTTCCCGGCTGAATCCAAGTATCTTTTGGCCGTGTTTGACGGCAGTCCTTCCGATGTGGAAAAAATTGCGGCCGCCGATTTCAAGGTTACGGGAGCAGCTTCCTGGAGCAGGTCGTCTGACTTCCTGGTTCCCGTTCTCTCGATTACAAAAGGACCGGCTGTTTCCTCAAGCACCGGCCAGGTTGTCGTATCGGGAACCGTCGAAAATGAAAGCGTTTTTGCCGTTCCGGGCGTGAAAGTCATCGCGTTCCTGAACGATAAGAACGGCAATCCGGTTTTCGCGGGGGGGACGCTCGTAAGTGATCTCTCGAGTTTCGGGAGTTCCGATTTCTCCGTTTTCCTTCCTTCGGGTGTTTTCTCCGGCGTCGATGTGGGGAGTCTCACGCCGCAGGTTTTCCTGTACGCGGAAGAGTGAGGAAGATATGCTCCGTAGGACAACTTCGAACGACGTCCGGCAGAATACGTGGATTCCAGAGCAGTGCCAACCGCAGGTTCAGAAATCATAAGCGAGAAATAAAAGGTCTATTACGCAAGCAAACAGCAATTCGAAGTTGTACTACAGAGTATGCAGTTCCTCGATAATCTTAAGAAACTGGATTGGGTGCTGATCGGATGCCTCGCAATGTTGGCTGTCATGAGCCTCGCGGTTCTCGCGCCTTACGATTCTTCGCTGTTCAGTAAGCAGATCATTTGGTATGCCGTTGGTTTCGCGATCATTGTTTTCGGGAGCCAACTGAACTGGTATTGGATACTCAAATGGCCCGTTTTCAAATATGGGTTTTACGCTTTGAGCATTCTCCTGCTCGTCGTTTCGAACGTTCAGTTCCGGCTCATACGGGGAACCAAGAGCTGGCTCTCGATCGGTTCGTTTCAGTTCGAGCCTGCCGAATTTGCCAAACTCGCCCTCATATTTCTCCTTGCGGGTTTTTTTACCAATAAATATCTTGCTGCCTGGAGGACGAAATACATTTTCACCTCGCTCGGCCTTGCTCTCGTTCCGGCAATCCTTACGGCCATTCACCCCGACCTCGGATCAGCCGTCATTATTATGAGCATATGGGTCGGTTTTATGTTGGTAGGAGGGGTGAACAAAAAAAGGTTTCTCGTAGGGCTTCTCCTTTTTGTTCTGGCAGCCGTTCTTATTTGGAGTTTCTTTCTCAAAGAATATCAGCGGGAGCGGTTGACCGCTTTCCT
This sequence comes from uncultured bacterium, assembly GCA_963713955.1. Lineage (GTDB taxonomy): Bacteria > Patescibacteriota > Minisyncoccia > UBA6257 > GWB1-50-10 > JAKAHT01. The sequence continues at coordinate 705,515 of OY970216.1, read as the reverse complement.
TTCGCCGACCAAAGATCCTTTGGGGATCAACTACAACGTCATTCAGGCGAAGATCGCCGTTGGATCCGCCGGATTCTGGGGTAAGGGGTACGGCCAGGGAACACAGACGCAGTTTCATTTTTTGCCGGAAGCTCAGACCGATTTCATATTCGCGGCCTTTTCCGAAGAGTGGGGAATATTCGGCGATCTCCTGCTTTCATTGACGTTCATCGCGATTTTTTATAGACTTGAACGCATAGGCCAGAGAGCCGGGAGCAACAGTTTCAAATTCTTGGTTTTCGGTGGCAGCGTTGTTCTTCTTGTCCAGATTCTCATTAATATAGGTTCCAATATAGGCCTCGTGCCCGTTACCGGCATCACGCTGCCGTTCGTAAGCTACGGGGGCTCGAGCATATTGACTATCGCCGTGCTTATCGGTATAATTCAACATATCAAACTTGAATCCCGTTAGAAAATGTGGCAGTTCCTTGAGACCTGCTGGAAAGGGGTTCTTATGTTTGTTTTTGTCAGGAGGTCAACACGAATGATTTTAAACGACCCAATTCTCTAACGGGATGGATTCTCAGGGCAAAAAAAGGGGACTGGTGACCTCGCGTTTCCTTATTGTGTTGGGATTTCTTTTGATTTTCATAATCATGATCGCCTACTTTTTTTACGGATTGCAGCCAAGCTTCGCGGTCAATACGCCGGTTCAGTTTAACATAGAAAAGGGGGAAGGCTTCAAAGAAATCGGGGCTCGCCTTTCCCAAGAGTCCCTTGTCCGATCGATAACCGTTTTCAAGATTTATTCTTTTCTGACTGGCACCGCCGCCAAGTTTAAGCCGGGCGTTTACGAGCTGGCTGGGACCATGAGCGTCCCCCAAATTGTAGGACTCCTCACGTCCGGCGGGAAGGACAACGTTACCGTGGAAATACCGGAGGGAGCGACGCTGAAGGACATAGATAAAATTCTGTCTTCCAGAGGAGTCATAAAAGAAGGATCTCTCGCGAGTTTCGATTTGAGGAATCTCTCCCCGCAATATCAGTTTTTGGCCACCGCAACCTCCCTTGAAGGATTCCTCTTCCCGGACACCTATAATTTCAATCTGGATTCCGACGTTACGAGTGTCGTGAAAACTTTTCTCGACACCTTCGAAATGAAAGTGTGGCCTCTCATTGCCGATCGGAAAAGCTGGTATGACGATCTCATCCTGGCGTCGTATCTGGAGCGGGAAGTTCCCGATTACCACGATCGGCAGGTCGTGGCGGGCATTCTCCTGAAGCGACTTTCCCTTCGTATGCCGTTCCAAGTTGATGCAACCTTGAGTTACGCGAAGTGTGAGGGGTTGCTTCTCACGTGTCCAAACGTGGTTCCCGGCAAGGGAGATGCCAAGATAGATTCGCCGTACAACACGTATCTTCATGAGGGGTGGACGCCGACACCCATAGCCAACCCGGGCAAGAGCGCCGTTGAGGCATCGATTTCACCCGTGTCCTCCGCCTACCTTTATTACTTCTCGAACGCTTCCGGTACCGTTTTCTTCTCGAGGACACTTGAGGAACACAATGAAAAACAGTTGAAATATTTATAAAGGAGGTCGTCAAAGATTAAAAAAAATGTCCAAAGTCAAAGTTTTTTCTTCTTATAAAGGTCCGTCGTTCGTTCCGGAGAACTGGCTCACGATCCAAATGGATTCCTATCAGTGGTTCTTGAAGAAGGGTTTGCGGGAACTTTTCGATGAAGTCTCCCCCATTAAGGATCACAGTGGGACCGAACTCGAGCTGAGTTTTCTTGATTATAAATTCGATGAGCCGAAATATACCGAAGCCCAGTCCATGGAAAAGGATCTCACGTATGAAGCTCCCCTCCGGACCAATGTGAAGCTCGTGAACAGGCTCACGAAAGATACGAAAGTTCAGGAGGTGTACCTCGGCGATTTTCCCGTCATGACGGGAAGAGGAACATTCATCATAAACGGTGTGGAGCGGGTCGTGGTTTCGCAAATTATACGGTCTCCCGGGGTTTATTTCACCTCGAACCTGTGGCGAGGGAGGCAGCTTTTCGGCGCGAAGGTGATACCGAACCGGGGTGCGTGGCTCGAGTTCGAGACGGAAGCCGACGGTTTCATGAACGTGAAAATCGACCGGAGGAGGAAGGCTCCCGTGACCGAGCTTTTAAGAATTTTCGGCCTTGCGACCAACGAGGAAATCAAGAGAGCATTTGCCAAAGTTGACGGAGGCAGGATCAAATACATCGACGTGACGCTCGCCAAGGATGAAGCCAAGACGGTGGATGAGTCTTTCCTTGAGATTTACAAGAGACTTCGGCCGGGCGAACTCGCGACGCTTGAAAACGCGAAGTTTTTGATAGAGCCCATGTTCTCCCGCTTCGACCGCTATGATTTGAGCCCCGTGGGAAGATATAAATTCAATCAACGCCTCGCCATAGCGAAAAAAGATTTGAGGGTCTTGGATGTCAATGATCTCATAGCCGTCGTTTCAGAGATTATAAGATTGAACAATAACCTTGCGGCGGAGCCCGACGATATTGATCATTTGGGAAACCGGAGAATCCGCTCGGTCGGCGAGCTCGTACAACTCCGGCTCCGCATCGGCTTTGCGAGGCTGAAGCGCGGCATTCAGGACAAAATGTCGACGCTCGATCGGTCAACGCTCCAGCCGGCTCAGCTCATCAACTACAAGCTTTTGACTTCCGTCGTGAGGGATTTCTTCGCTTCTTCGACGCTTTCCCAGTTCATGGATCAGGTGAATCCCTTGGCCGAACTGGAGCACAAGAGGAGACTTTCTTCCATGGGCCCCGGCGGGCTCACGAGGGAACGGGCCGGATTCGAAGTCAGGGACGTTCACTTGTCCTATTACGGGAAGATTTGTCCCATTCAGACTCCCGAGGGAGCCAACATCGGCATCGTCAATTCGTTCGCGACCTGCGCGAGGATCAATGAATTCGGCTTTCTTGAAACCCCTTACTTTAAGGTTGAGAGCGGGAGGGTCACGGGCAAGCTTGTTTGGCTCGACGCTTTCGAGGAGGAAAAGTACAACATCACCCAGGCCGACGTGAAAACGGATGACGGCGGCAGGATTTCGGAGAAAGTCGTGGCGGCGCGGGTGAAGGGAAACCCCTCGACGTGCAAATCATCGGAGATAGATTTCATAGACGTTTCGACGAATCAAATGGTCAGCATTGCAACATCTCTCATACCATTCCTGGAGCACAATGACGCGAACCGAGTTCTCATGGGATCCAACATGCAGCGACAGGCGGTCCCGCCGCTCGTTGCGGAGGCTCCTCTCGTTTGCACCGGGGAAGAGGAAAAGGCTGCCCGGGATTCCGGCCAAGTCATCGTTTCCGACATCCTAGGCGTCGTGTCGGAGATGGATGGCAAATCCGTAACGGTCAAGATGGAAAAGGGAAATAAGAGTTTCGGTCTTTATAAGTTCAAGAGATCCAACAATTCGACGTGTATGTCGCAGCGCCCGCGCGTTGCGGTTGGCGACAGGGTGAAACCCGGCACGGTTTTGGCCGACGGGCCGGCGACGGAGAACGGCGTTTTGGCGCTCGGGAAAAATTTGCTGGTCGCTTTCGTTCCTTTTTACGGCGCTAACTTTGAAGACGCAATCGTGGTTTCCGAGCGGGTTGCCAAGGACGATTTATTCACCTCGGTTTACATCGATACCCACACGTGTCTCGTGAAGGATACCAAGCTCGGGCCCGAGATCACGACACCCGACATTCCCAACGTCTCGGAGGAAAAACTGAGAAATCTGGACGCCGAAGGAATTGTGAGAATCGGTGCGGAGGTCCGGGCAAACGACATCCTCGTCGGCAAAATCTCTCCCAAGGGGGAATCCGAGCTCACGTCCGAGGAAAGACTTCTCCGGGCCATCTTCGGCGAGAAAGCGAGAGATATCAAGGATACGTCGCTTACCCTGCCGCACGGCAAGGAAGGCCGAGTCATCGGCATAAAGATTTTTTCGAGAGACAAGGGCGACAAGCTCGATCCGGGTATCATCAAGAAGATCCAGGTGGAAGTGGCGCAACTCCGGAAGATAAAAGCCGGCGATAAATTGGCGGGGCGTTACGGGAACAAGGGTGTGATTTCCCAGATCCGGAAAGTCGAAGACATGCCGTATCTCGAAGACGGTACGCCGGTTGACATCGTTTTGAATCCCTTGGGCGTCGTGACCCGCATGAACCTGGGACAAATCATGGAAGTGAGTTTGGGCCTTGCCGCCAAGAAGCAGGGCTATCGGGCCGTCGTCCACGGTTTTGTGGGCGCCTCCGAGGAAGACGTGAAAGATGAACTTACGGCCGCGGGGTATTCACCGACCGGCAAGATGACGGTTTATAACGGCCTCACGGGTCAAGCTTTCTCGGAGCCCGTGACCGTCGGCTACATGTATATCATGAAGCTGAACCACTTGGTTGAAGACAAGATGCACGTGAGATCGACGGGGCCTTATTCCCTTATTACCCAGCAGCCCTTGGGCGGGAAAGCGAATCTCGGCGGCCAGCGTTTCGGGGAAATGGAGGTTTGGGCGCTCGAAGGGTACGGAGCCGCCCACACGCTCCAGGAGATGCTGACCATAAAATCCGACGACGTTTTGGGCCGATCGGCCGCTTTTGAAGCGATTATCCGGGGGCAGGAAATCAAGAAACCCAACGTTCCTGCCTCGTTCAACGTACTGGTCAGCGAGATGAAATCGCTGGGACTCGAAGTCAACTATGAATATGAAAAAGGCCGCGAAGATGAAGGGGAACGGGAGAGTGAAAGATAATTTAAACCCATGACGAGAGATGACATCAAAAGAATAGGCATCAAGCTGGCTTCGCCGGAGGGAATACTCGAGTGGTCAGCTCACCGGGGGTCGGATGGTTCCACGGTGTACGGAGAGGTTACCAAACCAGAAACCCTGAACTACCGGACGCAACGTCCGGAGAAAGACGGTTTGTTCTCGGAGAGAATCTTCGGGCCGACGAGGGATTATGAATGTTACTGCGGCAAGTACAAGAAAGTGAAGTTCAAGGGCATCGTCTGTGAGAAGTGCGGAGTCGAGGTAACCCACTCGTCGGTTCGGCGGGAACGAATGGGACACATCAAGCTCGCAACGCCTACGACTCACATATGGTTTTTGAAAACGGTTCCCTCGCGGCTCAGCCTTGTTTTGAACATTTCCGAGCCGAAACTTGAGAAGGTGATTTACTACGCGGCGTACATCGTGACGAGAGTCAACGAGGAAAACAAGAAGCGGGCTCTTGACAGCCTTACCAAGGAATTCAAGGAGCTGAAGGGCGAAGGTTTTAAGACGGAAGAACTCAAGAAAAAGCAAAGTGAAGTGAAGGAAATCATTTCACTTTTGAAAGTCGGCCTCATCTTGAGTCAGGATGAGTATTACAATCTGGTGGATAAATTCGGCGACGTGTTCGAAGCGGGGCAGGGAGCCGAAGCCGTGCGGAAAATTTTGGAGACGGTGGATCTCAAGGTTTTGTCGAGAGAACTCCAGAAGGAACTTCAAGAAGCCGGCGATGTCTTGAAACAGAAAAAAATACTACTCCGCCTGAAACTCGCGCGCTCGATGATGAAAGCGAACGTGAGGCCTGAATGGATGGTGATGACGGTCTTGCCGGTATTGCCGCCAGAACTCCGGCCCATGGTGGTCTTGGACGGCGGTTTTTACGCCACGGCGGATTTGAACGATCTCTATGGACGCGTCATCAACAGGAACAACAGGTTGAAAAAGCTCATGGAGCTCAAATCGCCCGAAGTCATTATCGTCAATGAAAAGAGGATGCTTCAGGAAGCGGTCGACGCTCTCATAGACAACACGGCGAGGCTGGGAAGCCAGCTTTTGTCTTCGCGGCGAAGGCCTCTCAAATCGCTGGCAGACATGCTGAAGGGCAAACAGGGCAGGTTCCGCCAAAATCTCTTGGGCAAGCGTGTTGACTACTCTGGAAGATCGGTCATCGTGGTCGGCCCCGAACTGAAACTCAACGAGTGCGGTCTTCCCAAAAACATGGCCATCGAACTCTTCCGCCCCTTCATTATCAATAAGATAATAGAACGGGGTCTGGCGTTTAACATAAAACAGGCGAACCGTCTCATCGAGCAGGGGCCTCCGGAGGTGTGGGCGATCCTCGAAGAGGTGATTCAATCGAGGAGAGTGCTCTTAAACAGAGCGCCGACACTCCATCGTCTGGGGATTCAAGCTTTCAAGCCGCTTCTCATAGAAGATTTGGCCATTAGGATTCCGCCCCTCGTTTGCGCCGCGTTCAACGCCGATTTCGACGGCGATCAAATGGCTGTCCATTTGCCTTTGACCGCTGAAGCTCAGTATGAAGCCAAGGAACTCATGGATGCCGGCCACAATCTCCTGAAGCCGGCCGATGGAGGTCCCATTGTGACGCCGACGAACGACGTCATTTTGGGCATTTACTTCCTGACCCGCGTAAAAAGGGGAGCCAAGGGAGAGGGGAAAATCTTCGCAGATTTCAGAGAGCTGGAACTTGCTTATGAAAACAGCATCGTTGATATCAACGCGCTGGTTAAAATTCGGGTGGAAAACGAGCCTGTCGAGACATCCTATGGCCGCTTGATTTTCAACGCTATCTTGCCTCCGGATTTCGGTTTCGTGAATACCGTTCTCGATAAGGGGGGATTAAAAGGCCTCGTCGGCAAGATCATAGAACGCTACAGCGTCGACGAAAGCAGGTTATACGTCGACAGGATAAAAGATCTCGGCTTCCAATACTCGACGCTTTCATCGGTCACGTGGGGGATGCTTGATACCATTTTGCCGGAAGAGAAAAAGACGATCTTGAGTGAAGCTGAGGAAAAAGTTGGCGTGGTTGAAGAACAGTACAACGAAGGGCTTTTGACCTTCGAGGAACGGAAGAGCAGGATCATAACCATTTGGACCGATGCAGAGAGAGGATAGCCAAAGTTTTGCCGGCTACCTTGAAAGAAGACAATCCTCTGTATCTCATCCTGGATTCGAAATCCCGCGGCGGCTGGTCGCAGATGATCCAGATGATCGGGATGAAAGGTTTGATACAAGACGTCCGCGGGGAAACCATCGAGTTGCCGGCTAAGTCTTCGTACAAAGAAGGATTGAGTGTCCTTGAATATTTCATAAGTGCCCATGGAGCCAGAAAGGGCTCCACTGACACGGCTTTGAAGACCGCCGCGGCTGGCTATCTCACGAGGAGGCTGGTCGACGTTGCTCAGGATGTTTTCGTGAGAGAGGATGATTGCGGCTCTAAGGGCGGCATCGAGATCTTGAGGAGCGAGGGCGACGAGTACGGTTATTCTTTTGCCGAGAGGATTTTTTCGAGGACGGCGCTGGAAGATATAAGGATTGATCGGCGCGTCGTCGTCAAAGCAAATGAGTCGATTACGAGGGAGGCGGCCAAGGAGATACACAACTCCAAGCTGGAATTGGTCAAAGTAAGATCGCCCATAACCTGCAAATCTCTTTCCGGGGTTTGTGCTACGTGCTATGGCGTGGATCTGGGCAGAAACAAAAAAGTTGAGATCGGTGAGGCGGTCGGTGTGATAGCCGCCCAATCCATCGGCGAGCCGGGGACCCAACTTACACTCCGGACGTTCCACATCGGCGGCATCGCGGGTGCGGACATCACCCACGGCTTGCCGAGGATAGAAGAGGTCTTTGAAGCGAGAGTCCCGAAAGGCAAAGCTGCGCTCGTGAGGGCGGAAGGGGTGGTAACCGACATAGCGGAGCGAGGGCTCTCGACCGTCATATCCGTTTCGGAAAATAAACCGTCAAAACCAAAGAGGAGAGGCAGGAAATCTTCCTCCAAAGATGCGAACGTTTACGAATATCTGGTTCCTCCGCGGGCCGGGATCAGGGTCAAAGTCGGGGATGCAGTCAAAAAAGGAGATCAGATATATGAGGGTCCGCTTGATTTACGGGAGATTCTGGCTTATCGGGGACTCGATGCTTTGATCCATTACGTCATAAACGAAGTGCAGAAAATATATGTTTCCCAGGGTTCGGTCATCAACGACAAGCACGTCGAAATAATGATGAAGCAAATGCTTTCCAAAGTCGTGGTCAAGGATCCGGGCGATTCCGAGTTCATGATGGGGGAAATAGTCGGCAAACCCCGGTTCATCGGCGCCGTGCGGGCGATGAAGAAAACGAAAAAGAGACCCCCGCGGGCAGTGCAGAAAATTTTCGGCATAACGAGAATCGCTCTTGGGACGGAGAGTTTCCTTTCCGCAGCCTCTTTCCAGGAAACGGCGAGAGTTTTAGTTGAAGCCTCTGTCTCCGGCAAAGTGGATAACTTGAGAGGCTTGAAAGAAAACGTGATCATTGGAAGGTTGATACCAGCCGGCACGGGGGTGCGGAAGATACCCGCCGAAGAGCTTGAGGAATTAAGGATTCAATTGACAGGTCCTACTCTTTCTGATACCGTAACCGTGAAAGAAGGGGGTCAAGGTGGCGAAGTCAAAGAAGAACCTCAAAAATAATTATGGAAGAAACCGAGAAGAAAAAATATGAAATAACCTTCTGGCTGAAGGAAGAAAACGGCGCACCCGTGAAGGACGTGCTCCGCGCGAACGGATGTGACGTTCTGGAGGAGAAAGAAATCCATAAGATGCAGCTCGCCTACCCGATTAAAAAGGAACGCTTCGCTTTTCTGGGGAATGTGACCTTTGCCTCCCGTCCGGAAGCGGTGCGGAAGATCGGGGATTCCCTGAACCTTGATCACATGGTTCTCCGATACGCCGTGACGGGTATGGATGAAAGGAAAGCGGCACCCCCGAGGGAAACCGTCGACAACGCGAGAAGCGGCTTTTCATCGTTCCGGGAGAGAGCTGCCTATCCGTCGCCGGCTCGCAAAAAGGAAGAAGACGTTTTGACCAATGAGAGCCTCGAAAAGAAGATCGAGGAAATTTTGAATTAAAACCCGTTCATCCCGTTGGAAAATTATGAGCATTTCATCGTTTTCCCGGGAGTGCTATAATGGGAAAGAAGGTCGCATCGATAAATGTATTCGGTTTAATTTTCTAACGGGATGAATCTCAATAAAGTGTTCATTCTCGGGAACCTGACGAGGGACCCTGAGCTCAGGCAAACGCCCGGCGGGCAGTCGGTTTGCTCGTTTGGAGTCGCGACCAACAGTTTCTTTTCAGACCGATCCGGGCAGAAGCAGAAGAGGACCGAGTTTCACAACGTCGTGCTCTGGGGGAGACAGGCCGAAGTGGCTAACCAGTTTTTGAGAAAAGGCAGTTCTGTTTTGATTGAGGGAAGGCTCCAAACGCGTTCTTGGCAGGATAAGCAGGGAATTCAGCATAAGACGACGGAAATAATCGCCGAGAGGATGCAACTCGGGCAACGGACCAATTTCGGGGCTGCCGCGCCGGAGAGCCGCGGTGATTCTTCCACGAGCGATGAAGTAAAAGAGGAGGAGTTGCCGGAGATCAATCTGGAGGATTCTGAGATAAAAACTGAAGATATTCCGTTTTAAGAAGTTCTGTCTTGAGTTTTTGCCGCGGGGGAGGTATACTGTCGAAAAGTTTTAATTTTCCAAGAGGATGAAACAGCAAAAACAGTGTTTTTTTTGTTCTCAAAATTCCCGAATCATAGATTACCGGGACGTTGAGACGCTCCGAAAGTTCGTTTCGAGCCAGCTCAAAATTATAGATCCAAGGCATACGAGCGTTTGTGCCAAGCACCAACGGAGACTCGCGAAGGCTATAAAGCAAGCGCGGGCGATGGGTCTCATGCCCTTCGTCAGAAAATAAGCGAACATGCCCCTCGACACCGGACTTTTCAATGTCATACACGGGACGGCGGGGATATCCGGCATATTGGATTTCGCGGGGGTTTTTATGGCGGAATATCTGCCGTATCTTTTGGGAGCGGCCCTTCTGGTTTTCATTTTCAAAAGGAAAGGTTTGAAGGAAAAAGTTTCGGCTTTTCTTTATCTCGTTTTTGCCGGTATCGTCTCGCGATACGTCCTCGTTTCCGTTTTGAAGTTTTTCGTACCACGGGCAAGACCTTTTGTCTCCCTTGGCTTTTCGCCGCTCGTCGGGAGGGGCGGATTTTCATTTCCCTCCGGCCATGCCGCATTTTTCTTCGCCGTTTCGCTGATTCTCCTTGCGCTCAATAGGAAGTGGGGCATATGGTTTTTGATCTTCTCTTCCATGAGCAGTATCGCGGATGTCTTTGTGGGGGTGAGCTGGCCATCGGATATCCTTGCGGGCATTCTCGTCGGATTTTTGACTTTCTGGGTTTTTAAGTTTCTGTTCTTGAAGAAGAACAATGAAAAACCTCCGCTTACCGAGGAAGCTCGCGCTTAATCTGGCACTTTCCCTCAAGGGCGGGGCGGTGGGCGTTTTGCCCACCGACACGCTCTACGGGATTGTAGGTTCCGCGTTCCTCGAAAGATCAGTGGAGCGAATCTACGTCCTCCGAAAGAGGAGACCGGACAAACCTTTCATCATACTTATTTCTTCCCTCGGCGATCTCAAGATTTTTGGCGTTCGCCTCGGCGTTCGGGAGGGAGATATTTTGAAAAAGCTTTGGCCGGGCCCCGTGAGTGTCGTTTTAAGATCGAAATCGGGGAAATTCGATTATCTGAAAAGAGGTGGGAGTACTCTTGCGTTCAGGATGCCGGGATCCGTTTGGTTGAGAAATCTGCTCAAGAGGTCCGGGCCGCTCGTTGCGCCGAGCGCCAATGTGGAGGGCAAAAAGCCGGCGAAGAATGTGCGCGAGGCGAAAGAATATTTCGGCGACGGCGTCGATTTTTACGTTTCTGTTGGCGATTTGGTATCTAAATCATCGACGCTCATTTCGCTCGTTGGCGGAAAGCCCCGGGTGTTGCGCGAAGGCGCTTTTCGTGGTAATTTATACGTATTGTCATGTTCGAAAAGGTAGCCAATTTTCTCAGGGAATCCAGGCAGGAACTGAAAAAAGTGAATTGGCCCACGAGAGAAGAGACCGTCCGGTACACTCTCTTCGTCATAGGTTTGTCGGTGGGCCTTTCTGTTTTTCTGGGTATTTTGGATTTTGTATTTTTGCAGGTTTTGCAGAGGATAGTGTTTTAATTATGGCTACGAAATACGAAACAATACGAATATACGAAAACTGACTTCGTAGAGAAGTTCATGGAACAAGAAAGAGAAACAACCAAAAAAACCAAGGCGTGGTACGCAGTGCATACCTATTCCGGTTATGAAGATGCGGTGGCCAAGTATCTGAAACAGAGAATATCTTCGCTCGGCATGAACGACAAGATTTTCGACGTTGTGGTCCCGAAGGAAGTTAAAATAAAAGTGAAAAATGGAAAGAGGCAAAAGACTGAGGAAAAAATCTATCCGGGTTACGTTCTTGTGCATATGACTCTCGACAACGATTCCTGGTACGTGGTCAGGAACACACCGCGCGTTACCGGGTTTGTGGGTGCAGACTCGACCAAGCCGACGCCCCTCTCCAAGGATGAGGTTGCCGAACTCATGCTGAGAATGGGCGGCCAAGAGCCGAAATTTAAGGTTGACTTTAAGGTTGATGAAATGGTAAAAATTACAGACGGTCCATTCAAGGATCAAGAAGGAAAAATTTCGGAAATAGACGAAGAACGGGGGAGAATCAAAGTCCTCGTGCCGATATTCGGGAGGGACACGGTCGTCGAGTTGGACTCGCTCCAGGTAAGGAAACTATAAGCTATACTATGGCGAAACCGATAAAAACAGTCTTGAAACTTCAAATAAAGGCTGGAGAAGCGAATCCGTCGCCTCCCATAGGACCGGCCTTGGGACAACACGGCGTGAATATTGGAGCTTTTTGCCAGCAGTTCAACGAAGCGACGAAGGACATGAAGGGGGACGTGATTCCTGCGGAGATCACAATCTACGAGGACCGGTCTTTTGAATTCAAGCTAAAGACGCCGCCGGCTTCCGCGCTTCTCAAAAAAGCTGCGGGCATCGATAAGGCTTCTGCGGAACCCGGCCGCAAGTCGGTTGGGAAAGTGACACGCGAAGATTTGAAAAAGATCGCCGAGAAAAAGATGATTGATCTGAACGCCAACAATATTGAGGCTGCGATAAAGATTATTGCCGGCACCGCGAAGAACATGGGTATAGAGGTAGTTGATTAAATCAACTCGCTCAGTATTCCCGCTCAGGCAGTCTCCGGGGCGACGCCCAAGTCTTAGCCTTCGCGGGATTACTGAGCTCGTTTATTTCTATGACTCCTGAGCATTGAAGGCGCTCGGGAGTCTCTCTTCTTGTGCTATAATGAAGGCCATGCGAAGAGGAAAGTTTTTAGTTCTCGAGGGCATCGATGGCTCCGGCAAAAGCAAACAATTTGACCTCCTCTTGAAAAGGCTTAAATCCGAAGGTTTCAAGACGGCGACATTCGACTTTCCGCAGTACGGGAAACCGTCGGCTTTTTTCGTGGAACGGTATCTGAACGGCTCCTATGGAGGTTGGCGCGATGTCGGCCCCTATCGGGCATCTATTTTTTACGGCCTCGATCGATTCGACGTCGGACCAAAAATAAGAAAATGGGTCTCGTCCGGCCACGTCGTCGTTTCCAACCGATATGTTCCTTCTAACATGGGCCACCAAGGCGCCAAGGTAGGGAACAGGGTGGAGAGAAAAAGATTTCTGCACTGGGTTTACGATTTCGAATACGGGATCATGGGCATCCCGAAGCCCGATCTCTCGATCATACTTCACGTGCCGGCCGAGATCGCCTACGATCTCATTGGCAGGAAAAGATCCCGTGAGTATTTGGGCGGCAAAATGAGGGATATCCACGAAAAAGATATCTCCCACTTAAGGCAGGCCGAACGTACGTACCTCGAAATGGTAAAAATGTTCCCGAAGGATTTTACTTTGATAGAATGTGTCAAAAAGGGGCGGCTTATGACTGTCCCCGAAATACACGAACTCGTGTGGGAAAAAGTACAACTCCGCCTCTTAAGAAAAGATTCGGGAAGGCGAAAAAGTGGGTAGAGCTTCGCTCTTTTTGCCATCGCTCGGACAAAGCGATAGTAAGAAACTCTCGTTTTGCTCCTCGCTCGCCAAAAGAAGACTCTGGCCTAGCGCCCCGGAGCGCACACTTTTTCGACTTACCGAATCTTATCTGGATATCTTTCCTTCCTCCAGTTCCTTGTAAACGGTTCCCAAAACGCCGTTGATGAAACGCGGCGAGTTCTGCCCGCTGTAGTTTTTGGCTACTTCGATGGCCTCATTGATGGCTACCTTCGGCGGCACCTCTTCTTTATTGGCGTAGAGTAGTTCGTAAAGCCCGATTCTCAATATATTTCGATCCACGATGGCTATTTGGTCTATTGGCCATTCGCTCGCGTACGTTTTTATAAGTTCGTCTATCTGAGGGAGATGGTCGATGATGCCCTTGAGGAGCCGCCAGGCAAATTCCGGCTCGTCGATTCCCGGCCCGAACTCCTCGAGATTCCTTTGCATGATCGCCGTGAGATCGGTCTTCTTGTTGTAGAAGTCCCACTCATAGAGTGACTGAAGAACTATCGATCTGATCAAATGGCGAGTGGCCATGTGCTTGTTTCGGTCATTGATATTTTGTTATTGTTTGTGATTTGATGCTTGGTGCTTGGAATTCTGCTTGACGTAGGTTCCGCACTGAGGACAAATTCGGTGGGGAAGCGCCGGACCTCCACACTGGGGGCAGGGGATCACGTTAACTTTTTTGAGAGCCAGCTGGGAACGACGTCTGCCGACTTTCGATTTTGAATGATGTTTGGTAGGTACTCCACCCATAGTAGTTCAATTTAGCCTCATTATTATATGTTATTTCCGAAGGAAGTCAAATTAAAAAGATAATCAGTAACGAGTAACAAGTAATCAAGAAGGAAAACTATGTTACAATGAAAGCAATATGAGGGAATCCTTCACCCTGATCGAGCTCCTGGTCGTGATTGCGATCCTTGCGGTCCTCGCAACCGCCGTCGTCTTGGTCTTGAACCCTTCCCAGCTTCTCGCTCAAGGAAGGGATTCCACGAGACTCTCTGATCTCTCAGCTCTGAATAGTGCCTTATCCCTCTTCCAGACCGATCAATGGAACCAACCCTTAGGAAATGCCTCCACTACCTATGTCTCTATCCCTGACTCCTCAAGTACCTGTGGCAACCTGGGGCTCCCTGCCCTTCCAGGAGGTTACTCCTATGCCTGTGTTCCAGCTGCTTCTTCCACAAGAACAGATGGTTCTGGCTGGATTCCCGTCAATCTCACCCTCATTTCATCAGGATCCCCATTATCCAAGCTCCCGATTGATCCCGTGAATACTACGTCCTCAGGACTCTACTATACCTATACGCCAGGAGGCTCCTTTGAGCTTACCGCTATCCCTGAGTCACAGAAGTACAAAGCCCAGATTGAGACAAATCCTATGATCCAGATGATTCCTGGAGTCATTGCCTATGGTTCCAACCTCAATCTTTCTCCCTTATTCAATGCAAGTGGGCTCGTGGGGTACTGGCCGCTGGATGGGAATGCGAGTGATATGAGTGGGAATGGGAATAATGGGACATTAGTGAACAGCCCCATGTGGACTTCAGGCTGTAAGGTTGGAGGGTGCTTAAGTTTCAACGGGACGAGTAGCAACGCTTCCGTGAATTTGAGTGCTGCCCTGAATTCGCTCATCACCACCTCGAACCAAGTTTCTTTTTCGGCATGGGTTAGGCCAAACAGCCAGATAAGTACGCAAGTTGTAGGTTGGGGATACATGAATGGTGTCTGGATAGATGGCAACGGACAAATAGTCGGAGAGATTAACGTGAATAGTACTAGAGAGGATGCAACTCCGCGTTATGTAATTCCCTCTTATGGTACATGGTATTATGCGGCGGGTACCGGCGATGCCATCTCGGGAGTGACAAAGCTTTACATAAACGGCGTTATGGTGAGTTCCAAGACATACGTTCCCGGGAGCATAACCTCGATTTCTGGAAATCCAGTCATTGGTGCCGGTAACGGTTATTTCAACGGCTTGATCGATGATGTTCGTATCTACAACCGTCCACTTTCCGCAGCCGAGATTCAAGCGATGTACAACGCAGAAAAGTAACCTTCCGAAAAAAGCGAGCCATCCATCCCTTGCGAAGGCTAAGACTTGGGCGTCGCCCCGGAGACAGCCTGAGCGAGGGGTGGATGGCAAGCCCTAGTGTTTTGGCCAAATGTTCGCAGCCGGAGGGTAGATTTTCGTGAGCGGATGATTCGCGCAGTCGTGCGGCCGAGCGGAGCAGACGTGCCTGCCGTATTCGATGAGTTTGTAAGTCACCGTGAACCAGTCTTTCTTCGGAAATATTTCCATGAGGTCACGCTCGATTTTCACCGGATTGTCGTGATTCGTGAGTCCGAGTTTCATCGCGAGACGCCTGACGTGCGTGTCGACAGCAATGCCTTCCACAATGCCGTATGCGTTCCCGAGGACGACATTCGCGGTTTTCCGCGCGACGCCGGGGATTGTCAATATCTCTTCCATCGTGCGGGGAATTTTACCGTGGAATTTTTCCTTCACCATCTTCGCCGCCGCGAGGATGTTCTTCGCTTTATTCCGGTAGAAACCGGTTGGGCGGATGTCTTTTTCAAATTCGGCCTGCTTCGCGTTCACATAATCGTCCAATTTCTTATACTTTTTAAAGAGTTCTTCCGTCACTTCATTGACTTTCTTGTCCGTGCATTGGGCTGAAAGGACGACGGCGACCAGAAGCTCCCAGTTGTTTCTGTATTTGAGGGCGATGCCGGCTTTCGGAAAAAGCTTGTTGAGAGCAGCGACGATTTTCTTGGCTCTAGCCTTTCTTGTTTTTAATTGCTCGGTAGTCATTGCGGTAAGGATATGGGGCTAGTAGCCTGAAAATTCCTCGAAGCGAATGTCATCCTCGGATACTCCCATCTCGGAAAGCATTTTCCTCATGGCAGCGACCATTTGCGGAGGCCCTGCGAGGTAGTATATCGGGCCGTCGATCGTGGGAAGATGTTTCTTTATCATGTCGCCGTTGATGTAACCGGTTTCCCCCTTCCACCCGTTTTCTCCCGGCGGGAGGTTGGACATCGTTGGCACGAACGTGAAACCGGGAGTTCCTTTTGTCAGGCTGGAAAGGTCGCGGAGGAATGGAGCATCATCCTCGGTCCGGTTGGAATAAAACAAATAGAATTTCCGGTCGGGTTTTTCTTCGGCCGCGGTTTTCAGAATGCTCAAGAACGGTGTGATGCCGATGCCGCCGGCGATGAAGGCGGCGGGTTTCTCTCTTTTGGTATGGAGCGTAAAGGAGCCGAATGGCCCATCAATCTCGATTTCCGCTCCTTCCGGCATTTTGCCAAGCTCGCGCTTGAAGGCCGTGTCGCGCATCCGGGTCGCGAAGATGAGATCTTTTTCGAGGGGGGCGCTCGCGATCGTGAAGGTTCTGATGTTGCCCTCCTCATCCGTTTCCTTCGGATTCACCATGGTAAGATCCGCGTACTGGCCGGGCACGAAAGAGAAGCCGTCCGGCTTTTCGAAGTGGAAAGCCATGGTACCCTTCGCAATCTCTTCCTTCTTGATGAGTTTTGATCTATAGGAATTCATCATTCTCTTTCATTATAGTCTGGCGCGAGATTGTTTCAACGTATGCTATAATGAGACTATATGCGGATAGCTTTTTTTGACCTCGAAGGATGGGAAGACGAAACGATAAAGCAATCTTTCCCCGGGGATGAAATGTATCTGTCAAAAGATAAGCTTGCCGTCGAGAATCTGCCGATGGAGAAAGATTTTGACGTTATCTCCACGTTCATTGGCTCGAAGATTGACGGTGAGCTCCTGGGAAATTTCCCGAATTTGAAGCTCCTGACGACGCGTTCGACGGGATTCGATCACATCGATCTCGAGTTCTGCAAATCGAAGAACATCGTGGTCTCGTACGTGCCGGGGTACGGCGACAACACCGTCGCCGAGTACGCATTTGGCCTCCTCTTGAACCTCACGAGGAAAATCTACCGCGCGATCGACCAAATAAAAGAAACAGAATCGTTCTCGCTCGCGGGTTTGGAGGGGATAGATCTCAAGGGGAAAATCATGGGCGTCGTGGGGACGGGCCGGATTGGCAAGGAGGCGATCCGGATCGCCCGTGGTTTCGGCATGGTGATCTATGCCTATGATCCGTACCCGGATTACAATTTCGCGCAAGCGTTCGGCGTCAAGTACGTGTCGCTCGAAGAGCTCCTGAGAAGCGCCGATGCGGTTACCATCCATTGCCCTTTGACGCCGCAAACGGAACACCTGATCAACAAGAAAAACGTGACTCTTTTCAAAAAGGGAGTATACCTCGTGAATACCGCCCGGGGAGGGATCGTCGACACCGATGCGATCGTCCTTGGATTGAAAGGAGGAATTTTCGCAGGGGTCGGCTTGGATGTCTTGGAGGAAGAAGGCGAAACGAAAGACGAACTCGAGTTTTTGAGCAATCCGGCGGCCAAGGAAGCTAATTTGAAAACCGTCCTCGAAAACCACGTTCTCATGAAGCACCCGAACGTTCTCATCACCCCCCACAACGCGTTCAATACCAAGGAGGCCTTGCAAAGGATTTTGGCAACGACCATTGGAAACATTAAATCGTTCGTCGCGGGAGCGCCGACGAACGTGGTGAAAGGATGAGAATAAAGGATTTTGCGATCAACGAGATTTTCGATTCGAGGGGAAATTCCACGATTGAGGTCAAGATCGTCGTCGGGAACGGCTCCGCGTTTTCCTCGTCGCTCCCGGCCGGCAAAAGCCGCGGATCCAAGGAGGCCGCGGTTTTGAGCTTTGCCGAAGCGTCGAGTGCAAAGAATATGAGAAAACTCGCTTTCATAAAAGACAAGGATTTTGCGACTCAGCGGTCGTTCGATGAGTTTCTTATCAAGCTCGACGGTACGACGAATAAACGGAAAATCGGCGGGAATGTCATGCTCGGCCTTTCCATGTCTTTCGCTAGGGGCCTGGCGGCGGAGCGGGGGATGGAACTCTGGGAATTTTTGCGAGAAGAGTTTTTCAGGGGGTCGATTCGGGTGTGGGAGCCGGTGATCTTCTCGAATCTCATAAACGGAGGCGAGCACGCCCGGAATAATCTCGACATCCAAGAATACCTGATCCTCGTCGAAACGAGGGGCGGCGTGAAAAATGCCGTGAGGAAACTCATCTCCTTCTACCGGGGGCTTGGCGAAAGACTTGGCAAGCTGAAACACGTTTCAAACATACCGATTGGTGACGAAGGAGGGTACTCGCTGGACTTCAAGAACAATCTTGAACCGCTTGCCATCCTTTCGGATCTCATAAAGGAAAACGGACTCACGGGCAGTTCTCGTTTAGGAATGGACGCGGCCGCGAACGGATTTTTCTCCCGCGGCGCATACTCGTTCGACGGCAAAAAAGTGACTACGGAGAAGCTCGCCGGCATATATGAGAGCTATTTCAAAAAAATCCCGGCGCTGCTTTCGCTGGAGGATCCGTTCTCGGAAAACGACACAACCGGCTTTTCACTCCTTTCCGGGAAGTTGAAAAGTAAAATAGTGGTGGGCGACGATCTCACGGTCACGAGCAAAGATTACATTGAAAAGTACGCCTCAGAGGGTCTCATAAACGGTGTTATCATAAAGCCGAATCAAGCGGGAACGGTAACCGAGACCGCTGCGGCTCTCGGTGCCGCTCATAAGGAAGGAATAAAAGCCGTCGTTTCCCACCGGTCGGGGGAAACCGACGATGTTTTCATTATTCATTTGGCGAAGGCGGCCGGCGCCTATGGCGTCAAGATCGGAGCCCCGGCGCGGGAACGAATATTCAAGTTTAATGAACTTCTCCGCATTTCCGGCTGATTTGAAACGAAACGGCCCCGTCGGTCGTATACCTCAACGCCCCTGAGAGAAGAAACCCCGTGGCCGGGTCTCAAGGGCTAAAAAGGGCCACACCCCCTCTTTTTCTTATAACTCCGGGTGAAAACCCGGGGTTTTCTGTTATAATGGATGAAATGAATGGAACCATAAGCGTCCTCAAGGCGTCGGGCGAGATTGAGCCCTTTTCCGAAGAAAAATTGCGACAATCTCTTGCGAGAGCGGGGGCGAGCGACATCTTGAGCAAGTGGATAGCCGGCAAAATAAAACAAAAGGTAAAGGACAGAACCAGAACTTCCGAGATCCACGACCAAGCGTTCGAACTTTTAAGGAAAGAAGAAGGCCCCTTCGCGGCGCGATACCGCCTGAAGCGAGCCATCATGGAACTCGGTCCCACTGGCCATCCGTTCGAGAAGCTGGTCGCGTGGGTTCTCAAGGCGGAGGGGTACGAGGCTGAGACGAATCTCATGATTCGCGGCAAATGCGTCACGCATGAAGTGGACGTCGTCGCGAAGAAAGAGGGGAGGCAAATTATGGTCGAGGCCAAGTATCACAACGAACCGGGTATCAAAAGCGACGTGAAAATCGCAATGTACGTCCATTCGCGATTTGAGGACATCAAGAGCGTCGACCGATGGGACGAGGCATGGCTCGTCACGAATACGAAGTTGACCGGCGACGCGCGGGAATATAGCGCCTGCGTCGGACTCACCGCCATCGCTTGGAATTATCCGCATGAGAGAAGTTTGCAGCGTTTGATAGAACAGTCGCACCTTCATCCGCTGACTAGTCTCCTCACGCTCGATGGGTGGGCAAAAAGGACCCTTTTGGAGAAGGGGTTGGTGCTCGCGAAAGAGGTCAACGCGGATGCGCTTTTTTCTCTGGGTCTCAAAGAAAAGAAAGTGCGCGCGGTGATGGACGAAGTGAACGCTTTAACTGTGGCGTTGTAGATGCGGAGGGAAATGGCTTACCAGAGCAAAAAATTGATTGTTTTCGATTTGGATGGGACGCTTACGGAGAGCAAGCAGCCGATGGATTTGGAGGTGGCGGAACTCCTCCGCGAACTCTTGGGAAAGAAAAGGGTCGCAATCATCGGCGGCGGCTCATGGCAGAAATTCAACGAGCAGTTCGTCAGCAGGTTTTCTTCCGGTGCGGAAGCGGGGAATCTCTATCTCTTTCCGACCGACGCCACGGCGTTTTACCGCTATGGCGGAGGGGGATGGGTGAATGTCTATGAAGAAAAACTCACAATCGAGGAAAGGAAGGAAATTACGAAGGCGATGCAGGAGACTGTCGCCGAACTTGGCTTCGATAAGCCGGAGAAACTCTATGGTGAGCAGATTGAGGACAGGAATACCCAAATAACCTTTTCGGCTTTGGGCCAGCAGGCGCCGGTCTCGGCGAAGGCCGTTTGGGATCCAGATCACAAGAAACGCGACGAGATCATAAAGCGCCTCAATGAGCGCATCCCCGGGTTCGATGCGAAGATCGGGGGTATGACCTCGGTTGACGTCACGCGGAAGGGGATCGACAAGGCGTACGGAATAAAGCAGATGGAGAAGTACTTGGAAATACCGAGATCGGAAATGCTTTATGTGGGCGATGCTCTCTTCCCGGGCGGTAATGATTATCCAGCGAAAGAAGCGGGTGTGGAGGCTATCCAGGTATCTGGCCCGAAAGAGACGAAAAAGATAATACAGAGAATAATAGATACAGACGGAGATAAATAGATGTACATATATCCATATGAATCTCAGAGGTAGAGAATCTTTCACCCTCATTGAGTTATTAGTAGTCATCGCGATCTTAGCCGTCCTTGCAACCGCCGTCGTCTTGGTCTTGAATCCCGCCCAGCTCTTAGCTCAAGGAAGAGATTCAACCAGGCTCTCTGATCTTTCAGCCCTGAATAGTGCCTTATCCCTCTTCCAAGCAGATCAATATACCCAGTCCTTAGGGACTCCGAATACCCTCTACGTATCAGTCCCCGATACCACATCCACCTGTGCCAATCTGGGACTGTCTTCTCCTCCTATAGGATGGGCCTATCACTGTGTTCCAAGCTCTTCCTCAACAAGAGTAGACGGAACAGGCTGGATTCCCGTGAATCTTACCCTCCTATCATCAGGATCCCCTTTATCCAAGCTCCCGATAGACCCTACGAATACCACAAGCACTGGACTCTACTATACCTACGTATCAGGAGGCTCCTATGCCTTATCCAGTGCCTTGGAATCACAGAAATACCTCAGTTCTACTGCATCCCAGGACCAAGGCTATGATCCTGGGAAGTATGAGATCGGTTCTGACCTTTCCCTTATTGGAAGGAGTGAGGGATTAGTAGGATGGTGGCCCCTCGATGGAGACCCGGGGGACAGGAGTGGAAACAACAATAGTGGTACCTGGTATGGTTCCATGACCAATGGTTCCTATTATACAGGAGGGAAGATCAACCAGGCTGGGAACTTCAATGGGACGGATGACTATATAAACATCGGAACTTGGATGGATAACCTCGGCATGGGGAGTTTAACTCTATCCAGTTGGTTCAAATCTGGTGTTGGTTCTTCGAATATAATATTGAGTAATTATTCCTGGACACCCGAGTTTGTGTTGAATAACGGTGCCTATACGCTTCGTGGTACGGATGGGATTTACCATACACTATCTACAACAGTTTTTTCAGATAGCCAATGGCACTTTATTGTAGGTACTAGGCAAGGCGATAATTACTACCTCTACATCGACGGTTTGGCCGTTCAAAACGGCAATGGAGTTTCAGGGGTCAATGTAAATGGCGGGGGCAGTTGTACCATTATAGGAGGAGGAAATAACTATCCCTGTCCACCTAATATGGGCACTCTTTCTAAATTCAGCGGTTTAATTGACGATGTCCGCATCTATAACCGAGCATTATCGGCAGCGGAGATTCAAGCTATCTATAACGCGCAGAAATAGAAGGTAAAGCACTAAATCCCAAGCACCAAATTTCAAACAATATTCAATTTCCGAATTTCGAATTTGAGCATTTATTTGTTATTTGGAATTTGAATCTTGGAATTTCACCGCTTCGATCAATTGAAGCGCTTTCACCGCTTCCTCCTCATTCTTGAACCAGCGGATTTTCTTGTCTCTTTTGAACCACGTCATCTGCCGCTTCGCGTACTTCATGGTCGCTTGCGAGATGATGTCGGCAAGCTCCCTTTTGGATTTGATTTCTCCGCGGATATATTTGAGGGCATTTTGATATTCGAAGCCAAGCTCTCCTATTTTTTCTTCTTTGACTCCATTTTTGAGGAGTGTCTTGGTTTCATTAATGAAACCGCGTTCCATCATCACCCGCGATCTTTTCTTTATCGACGCTTCGAGAATTTTTTTGTCCGGATTCAGTCCGATCGCGAGCACCTCGGCTTTCAGGGGATCCGTTTTTATTTTCGGGACTTTGCCGAGTACCGCCGCTATCTCGATCGCCCGTATGAGTCGTCTTTTGTTCTTGCGGTCGATTGTTTTCCATCTTGTCGCATCTTTCTCTTTCAGGATTTCTGCCAGCTCCTCGGTCGTTTTCCTCTCGAGCTCCTTTCGCAATGTTTCTTGAGGTGGCACTTCCGGCATGACGGTCCCGTTGACAACGGATTGTATGTAGAACCCCGTTCCGCCGCAAAGTATCGGAAGCTTCCCGCGTTTCCAGATGTCGGCGATTATCTTTCGAGCTTTTTTTTGGTATTCCGCAACCGTGAAAGTTTTCTTCGGGTCCATGAGACCTATCAGGTGATGGGGGACGGCTTTTAATTCCCGTTTTGAGGGGTGATTCGACCCTATCTCCAGTCCTTTGTATATTTGCCTCGAATCGGCAGATACAATCTCGCCGTTGAGCTTTTCAGCAAGTTTGATGGCCAAGGCGCTTTTGCCCGAAGCCGTCGGCCCCACGATCACCAGGAGTTTCTTCCTCCTCATCTTTTCTCTTCGTCTTCTTTCTTTATTCTCTCTATGAATTTTTCCACGGACACCGTGGATGTTTCTTTTTTATGCCGTTCCCGGACGTTGACTGATCGGCTCTCGATTTCTTTATCTCCCACGATGAGGAGATAGGGGATTTTTTCTAGTTCTCCTTGCCTGATGTTTTTCCCGAGCGTCTCGCCGCTTGACGCGACGTCGGCCCGCACGTTGTTGTCCTTCAGCATTTTCAAAACTTTTTCCGCGTATTCGCGGTGCCGGTCTGATATAGGGATCACGCGCGCCTGGACGGGCGAGAGCCACACGGGGAAATCGCCGGCCAGGTGTTCGATGATAATCGCAAGGAACCGCTCGATGGATCCCATGATCGCGGCGTGGATCATGACAATCCGTTCCGGTTTGCCCTCCTCGTTGATGCAAGTCAAGTTGAACCGTTCGGGCATCACGACGTCGAGCTGGATGGTTGCAACCTGCCATTCGCGGCCGAGAGAATCCCTTCCCATGAAATCGAGTTTCGGGCCGTAGAAAGCGGCTTCGCCGATACCCTCGAACGTATCAGCTTTTTTGCTTTCGGCGATCTCTTGGAGCATCTCTTCGGCAAATTTCCATTTCTTCTTGTCTCCGAGATATTTTTCGGGGTGTTTTGGATCATGAGTGGAAACTCTTATTTGGAGCTTGAAGCCGAACGGCTTATAAAACGTCTGGACGATATCCCAAATTTTCAGGAATTCTTCTTTGGTTTGGGAAAGACGGCAAAAGACATGGGCGTCATCCTGAGTGATTGCCCGGACGCGCGAGAGGCCCGAAAGTTCGCCGGTTTGCTCGTCGCGGTACACCTTCGTCGTCGTGGCATATCGCTGAGGAAGATCACGGTAGCTCCAGGGACGCCGCGCGTAGATCTGCGTGTGGTGGGGACAGTTCATGGGTTTCATCGCAAAGAGATGTCCCTCGCGCGTCTGGATTTTGAAAAGATCGTCTTTGAATTTTTCCCAGTGGCCGCTCGTTTCATACAGCTCCTTTTTGGTTATGTGCGGAATGTCCACTTGTTCATAGCCGGCTTTTTTTCTGAGTTCCCAAACGAAGTCGTCGAGGAGATTTCGGACGAGCGTTCCCTTGGGCGTCCAGAGGGGAAGGCCACCGCCCACGAGGTCGGAGAAGGTGAAAAGATCGAGTTCAACTCCGAGCTTCTTGTGATCGCGTCGCTTGGCTTCTTCGAGCATCGCGAGATAATCGTCCAGTTCCTTTTTGGTTTCGAACGCGACGCCGTAGATTCTTTGGAGTTGGGGATTCTTCTCGTTGCCCCGCCAGTAGGCGCCGGCAATCGAGGTGAGTTTGAAACTGTCGGTGTTTATCTCCGACGTGTTTTTTACGTGCCCCCCGCGGCAGAGATCGAAAAAAACATCGCCGGTGTTATAGATCGTGAGGGGTTTCTTTCCTTTCACGAACTCCTTTATCAAATCCAGCTTGAACGGTTGATCCTTGAACGCTTTCCTGGCCTTAAGCGGAGTCAGCTTTTCTCCCTTGAAGGGGAGCTTTTCCATAACGAGGGCACGCATCGTGTGTTCCAGTTCTTTCAAATCGTCCGGCGTCAAGGGGCGGGGGAGCTTGAAATCGTAATAAAAACCGTTCTCGATGACCGGTCCTATCCCCAATTTCGCCTTCGGAAACTTTTTCAAAACTGAGGCTGCGAGGAGGTGCGCCAGGGAATGCCTGATTTCTTCTACTTTCTCCAGTTTCGCCATAGTGAATTTATTATATTTGAATCCGGCATTTTGCGCACATTGACCACGCTATTGATTTGTGGTATTGTGTAAACTCTAAGTTCATCATCATAAACAGTTTTTGCTGTCCATGAACAAACGATCGGATGGTGGAAGCTATAGAGTGGGAGGCGACTAAGTATGGTTGGTGATTATTTTAGAGAAACCGGTGAATTAAAGATTCAAATCCCTGCCATTCCCCGGCCAACACTTGAAGAACTCCAAAGAAAGTATTCTTGGATAAAAGCCATCGAGTTTGACAATTCCCCAACCGAGCCAGTCACACTGGTCTTGGGAACGGTTTTTCGTTCTGATGAAAATTCCATAAACGGAAGAGAGTACGAATACAGACTACGTTCCGTTGAGGGAAAGTTTGGTTACCAACAGGGCTTGTATCTTGCGAAGAATCAACTTGTGTACCCCAACTTCCAGAAAATGCGCGGTAAAATCTATATTGATTTACCCGGGTTAATGGTTTTGAACGACGGTGACAGCCGGCGTTTCCCGTGTCTCGATGGGCATGGCTTACTCTGGGTTCTGCGATGGCCTTGGATCGATAGTAACTTCTCTTCGTATCACCGGGTCGGTCATTCCGGTAAGGAGTCCAGAAGTTGAAATCTCGGCTCCTCGAAATCCTCATATTTTCGTATCTTTGACTCCTTCGACAATTGTTGAAGGAGTCCTTTTGTTTTCCAAGTTAAAAAAGCCATGGCTTTTTTAACTTGGAATGGGGGAGGTCAAGGAAAAAATCGGCGCGAATTTATCCCCGGACGATCTCAGGGTCGTCTTCGCTTGCGAAGCTATAACCTCGCTGCGAGAGATTTCTTCGAGGAGAGAGATCTACCTCTTATGGACAGAAAACAAAAATGGCAGGAATTTATTCCCGCCTCATAGTTCCTTCACGCGATCGCAAATGAATTTCGTATCGCCGTTTTTCCACGAGACGCACCCTTCCACCAGGATCACGTTGTTTTCCTGCCAGGCATTCAGACTCTCTTTCAGAAGATCGTTGAAGACCAAAAGTTCGATCGAGTCCGCCGTGTCCTCCAGGGTTACGAACATCATCGGCTGGCCGTTCTTGGTCACGATTTTCTGGGTTTTCGCGATGACACCGGCGAGGATTATCTTGGATGATCGATCGCCGTTCTTCGGAAGATCGAGAGCGTATCGCACGTTCTTGACCATTCCATTCCCTCCCAGTTTTGCCGCGCGTCCGTTCACGGGGTGATCGGTAAGATAGAGACCCAAAAGCTCCTTTTCCCACGCCATGATCGATCTTTTGTCCGCCGGCTTCGCCGGTTTCAGTTTAAGTTTGCCGAATTGCTTTTCCCCGGCGAAGAGGGAAGATTGGTTGCTTGACGCATTCTTCTTAGCGGCGACGTTCCAAGCCAAGAGATCGTCGATGCTTTCAAGGAGTTGTCCGCGTTCGGAACCGAGGGAATCCAACGCTCCCGCCTTCACGAGACTTTCCAGCGATTTTTTGTTCAGATCCCGGTCTTGGATCCTCGAGAGAAAATCGCTCAAATCCTCGAACGGTCCCCCGAGTGTCCGTTCCTCTATTATCTTTTCCACGATGTGGGTTCCTATGTTTTTGATGGCTGCGAGACCAAATCTGATGTTGCCGCCTCCGGTCGAGCTTGTCGAAGTATCCACGGTGAACGTTTTGAAACTCAGGTTGATGTCCGGCGGCAAGACCACGATGCCGAGACGTTTTGCCTCGCCGACCAGGAAGTTGATTCGCTCGATGTCCGTACCGGAGATGTTGAGGAGGCTCGCCGTGAATTCGACGGGGTAGTGGGCCTTAAGGTACGCCGTTTCGTAGCTGATCATCGCGTAGCAGGCCCCGTGACTTCTGTTAAATCCGTACCGCGCGAAGGGCGGGAAGAGTTCCCAGATCTCCTTGGCCGTCTTCTTGTCGATGCCGTTCGCGACCATCCCGTTCACGAGTTTTTCCTTCTGCTCGTCCAAGAGCTTCTTGATCTTCTTGCCGATGGCCTTGCGGAGCGTATCAGCTTCGGCCAAGGTGTACCCAGCGAGATCCCGCGCGATTCTCATCATCTGTTCCTGGTAGATGCCGACGCCGTACGTGGTCTTGAGGATCGGCTCGAGCTTGGGGTGAAGGTAGGAAACTTCTTCTTTGCCGAATTTCCTCTTTATGTACGTGGGGATCAGTTCCATCGGCCCGGGGCGATAGAGCGAAATCATGACGATGATGTCTTCGAGGGAAGTCGGCTTCAGATCCTTCAAATATCTCCGCATGCCCGAGGACTCGAGTTGGAAGACGCCAGTCGTCTCGGCGGTCTGGAGGAGCTCGAACGTTTTCCGGTCGTCGAGCGGCAGGCGCTCGATGTCAATCGTCGTGCCGTGCATTTCCTTGATGACGCGGAGCGTCTCTTCGATGACGGAGAGGTTCCGGAGTCCCAGGAAATCCATTTTGAGGAGACCCAGGTCTTCGACGCTGTGCATCTCGAACTGGGTTATCACGGAATTTTCTCCTTGGGGCGCCCGCTGGAGCGGCATGAAATTCGTCAGGGGTTCCGGCGCGATGACGACCCCGCAGGCGTGGACCGAGGCGTGTCTCGCCGTTCCTTCGAGTTTGATGGCGGACGCGATGATCTTCCGGGCGTCGGGGTTCCCGTCGTAGATGGCCTTGAGTTCGGGGATCGTTTCCAAGGATTGCTTCAGATTCATGGCGAACGGTATGAGTTTCGCTATCTGATCGCCCAAGCTATAGGGGAATCCGAGGGCGCGCGTTACGTCCCGCACCGCTGCTTTTGACATCATCATGCCGAAGGTGATGATCTGGGCAACGCGATCTTCGCCGTATTTTTCCTTGACGTAAGACAAAACCTCGTCCCGCCTAAGGTCGGTGAAATCGATGTCGATATCCGGCGCCTGGATCCGGTCGGGATTCAGGAAGCGTTCGAAGAGGAGGTCATAGGCGAGGGGATCGAGGCTTGTGATGCCGAGAATATAGGAAACGATGCTCCCCGCGACCGAGCCGCGGCCCGGCCCCACGACGATTCCGTGATCCTTGGCCCAGTTTACGTAATCTT
Source organism: uncultured bacterium (assembly GCA_963713955.1). Classification (GTDB taxonomy): domain Bacteria; phylum Patescibacteriota; class Minisyncoccia; order UBA6257; family GWB1-50-10; genus JAKAHT01. The sequence continues at coordinate 677,897 of OY970216.1, read as the reverse complement.
GAACGATGAGGAAGTAATCGGCGAAGCCGGTTTTTTCTATAACCGCGAGCTCCTGCTCGACGCGTTCTCGTATCTCTTTGGTTACCCGCTCGTATCTTTTCGTTATCCTTTCTTCAACGAGTTCATTCAGGTATCCCATCGCGGTTTTCTCGTCCGGCACGGGGAACCTCGGCAGGTGTATTTTGCCGAGCTCGAGTTCCCAATTGCATTTGTCGGCGATCTTCAGAGTGTTTTCCAAAGCTTCAGGGGTGTCCTTGAAGAGTTCGGCCATCTCGTCGCCGCTCCGAAAATGCAGATCGTAATTTTTCAGGCTCATTCGCTCGTCGTTGGTCACCCTGTTGTTCGTCTGGACCGCGAGGAGGATTTCGTGTTCGGTCCGGTCGGGTATGTCGAGGTAATGGCTGTCCTGGGTCGCGACGACCGCGATGCCCGTTTTCCGGGCGAGCGCCGCGGCTTTTTTGTTTAGCTCCGGCGTGTGCGGCTGAAGTTCGATGTAAAAATCGTCGCCGAATATTTTCCGGTACCACCGAGCTGCCTCCTCTGCTTCCGCGAGTTTGTTGGTTTCAAGGAGCCGCGAGATTTCCCCGGAAGAACATCCGGAGAGGCAAATCAAACCTTCGCTCCGTTTTTCGAGGATCTCTTTGTCTATGCGGGGTTTGTAGTAGAATCCTTCGGTTTGCGACGACGTGACGAGTTGAATGAGATTTTTCCAGCCTGCTTCGTTTTTGGCGAGGAGGATCAAATGATACCTCGTTTCGTCCACCTTGGGACGCTTATTGAGGCGTCCGTAGGGTGCGAGGTAAGCCTCGACGCCGATGATCGGTTTTATTCCCTCTTTTTTCGCTTTTTTATAGAACTCCACGGCGCCGTAGAGATTGCCGTGATCGGTCACGGCAACCGCGTCCATACCGTAACTCTTGGCTTTGTCCACGATGCCGTCTATTTTCGAAAGTCCGTCGAGCAATGAGAAATGGGAATGGGTATGTAAGTGGACAAACTTGGTCATGACACTACAATGATAATGACGTTCTCATTCTATGGGAGTAACCAGAGAAAAACAACACCGAAAAAGGCTTTTGTTTACTATCGGTATAGATGAAGTCGGGCGGGGGCCCCTTGCCGGGCCCGTCACCGTGTGCGCCGCGGCCGTCCGGAGGGGAATGAAATTCGCTCCGCTCGGGAACGGTGTCAGGTTAAACGATTCGAAAAAATTGACCGCGAAATCCCGGGAAGCGTGGTCGAGGAGATTGAAAGAAAAGGGAGTTGTCTTTGCGATCGCGAGCGTTTCGCCGGCCGTCATAGACAAGATAAACATTGCAAATACCGCGAATCTCGCCGTGAAGCGATCGCTCGATCGTTTGGTTTCCCGAAAGGGTATCCCGCGGGAACGGTCGGTTGTCTTTTTGGACGGTGGACTTTACGTCGAGGGAGGGAATACGGTCGTGAGGGCCGACCAGAAGATAAACGCCGTGAAGGCGGCGTCCATTCTGGCCAAAGTGAAGCGAGATCGGTATATGAAGAAACTTTCCGCGAGGTATCCGGCGTACGGATTCGAGAGACATATGGGTTACGGGACGCGCGCGCACATCGCGGCCATCAAGAAACACGGTCTTTCGGAAGTGCACCGCCGCTCTTTTTGCAAAAACTTTATACAATGAAGATACCGCACTGCAAGCAGTGCGGTATCGGAATTCATCCGAAGCCAACCCTCCTTCGCCAAGGCTACGGAAGGGTTCTCCTCGCCCTTCATCCTCATCGCAAGCGATGAGGTATCCAGGGCGAAGGAGAATAGGGTTATGGCTTTACCGCAGGAAAGTTCAAGAGACTGAAAGCCGCAACTGAAGTTGCGGCTTTTTGAGCATATCATAAGCGGGATTCTGTTCCGATTTTGCCCACCGGAGGTGGTGCAAAATCGAGAATCCCGAGCAGGGTCGAGGGATTTATGTCCTTCGAAAAACTCAGGACGCTCGGTTTTGTATCTACCTGCGGTAGACAAAACCGGCGCGACAATCTGTCTGGGCCTTCAATTACTCTCGGGCTCTGGCGGCGCTCTCGCCAGCAACTGCGTAGCTGTTGGCGAGCACGGCCTTGCACCCCGTAAGGATTTAGCCGTTTCATCTCCGCTTTGTTGTCCCTATGGCGGAGTTAGACCAGCAAGCTTGGGATTGGGTCTTCCTCCGGCTTTCGCCGAAAGACGTCACTGCTCGTACCTCTATTCTTCCGAACGACGGCTGTTAGCCGCTACGTTTCCGCTCGCTCCGCTCGCAAGTTACGAATATCTACGAAAGTACGAAATCTGCCGTTTCGTAATTTCGTATGTTTTGGTACTTTCGTAAGCTGTGAGCGAAGCGAACGAGGGTGTCCCGACTTTCCTCCCGCCGTAACCTTACGGATACAGGCGGGCTGTCGCTTGATATGCTCTGGTTGAAGTATATGCCATCTTATTGATTTTTTCAAGCCAGAGTTTACAAAAACACCTATTTTAGCTACATTTATTCATAGCGTTGCCGGAGTAACTCAGTGGTAGAGTAGCTGTTTCGTAAACAGCAAGTCGCGAGTTCGAATCTCGCCTCCGGCTCAGAAACGAAAAGAGGGTCGATAAATAAAATTTAAAAAACATGATCATCGTATTGATAGTCATAGGAATAATCCTCGTTTGGGCCGTTTTCCTTTTCAATTCGCTGGTGAGAAAGAGGAACATGATGCAGAACGCCTGGTCGGACGTCGACGTGCAGTTGAAGCGGCGGTACGATTTGGTTCCCAACTTGGTTGAGACGGTCAAGGGTTACAAGAACTACGAAGCGTCGGTTCTTCAAGAAGTCACGGAGGCGAGGACGAGCGCGATGAACGTATCAGGCGGGGGAGCGGCCAAGGCCCAAGCGGAGAATCAATTGAGCGGCGCCTTGAAGAGTCTCTTCGCCGTCGCGGAAAATTATCCGGATCTCAAGGCTTCCGCGAACTTCCAGAAACTCCAGGACGAACTCTCGTCGCTCGAAGACGATATCCAGTCCGCCCGCCGTTTCTACAACGCCGCCGTGCGGGAGTTCGACAACGCTATCCAGGTTTTCCCGGCCAATTTAGTGGCGGGGATTCTCGGTTTTAAGCAAACCGAGTTTTTCGGTGCGGAGGAAAACGAGCGGGAAGCCGTGAAAGTTTCCTTTTAAATTAGATTCATGATCACTAAGAGATACGTTCTCGGTTTCGTCGCTGCGGTGAGTTTTTCCGTCTTGGCTTTCGGTTTGGCCCGCGCCGTCCGCGCGGACGCGGAAACCGTGAGCGGTTTTAACTCCCGGATCATTCTGGAACGCGACGGGACGCTCTCCGTCGCGGAGACGATAACATACGACTTTGATTCGAACGAACGGCACGGCATTCTTCGCGACATCCCCCTCGCCTCGCCGAACGGTCCCAATCTCGTTGTCGACGTTACGGGCGTGGACGACGGACAAGGGAGGAGCTATCCGTATTCCGATTCGGTGTCCGGCAACACGCTGGACGTGAAAATAGGAGATCCGAACGTTTCGGTGAGCGGCGTCGAGACGTACGTCATAAATTATGTCGTCCATAACGCCGTTCGCGAGTTCAGCGACCACGACGAAGTGTACTGGAACGTGACCGGCAACGGCTGGAACGTGCCCCTCGGCAACGTTTCGGCTTCGGTTGCACTCCCGGAAGAGGTGAGTGGCCTTGCCATGGCGTGCTACACCGGTCCGGCCGGAGCGAAGGGAACCGACTGCAATTTCAGTGAAGCTTCCGGGGGCGTGAACTATTCCGCGACGAGAACCTTGAATGCCGGCGAGGGGTTGTCGATCGTTTTGGGGATTCCCCTGGGCCATCTCACTGTTTCTCCGGCGGTCGTTGTTCCCGAGAGTTCGGCCCCGTCCGGAAGTGGTGGCTCGGGAGGGAATCTTTCTCTGATTCCAGGTTTCATCTTCTTCTTTGTTTTTATTGTTTTTGCGGTGAGGACGTCTCTCTGGCGCCGTCGTAGCGGCTTCGGGGGCGTGAGTCTCAGGATGAAATCGAAACCCGTGATACCGAAGGAACTCAAGAATCAGCCGGTTGTCGTCGCGTACGGTCCGCCGGACAATCTCCGGCCCATAGACGTGGGGACGATCATCGACCGGCGAGTTGACATGGCTGACGTTTCGTCGGTCATCATGGATCTTGCCGTGAGGGGCTACCTCAAAATCCGCTATACGGTGCGGCAGATTAAGTTCTGGCCCGACAAGAAAGATTTCGAGCTTGTGAAGCTCAAGGACGGTTCCGATCTCGTTCATCCGGCCGAAAAGATTATTTTCAATCTCCTCTTCACCGCCCGGGGCAGCGTTTCCCTGAGCGATCTCCAAGGTTCGCGGGCAGTCCTTTTTGAGACTCTGAAAAACGTCGGGAAGGTGACGGACGATGATATATACGCCGAGGGATACTTCGACGCGGCCGCCCGGACCAAGCGCGACAAGTCAAGGATGTATTTCGGCGGCGGCATGTTCGTTTTGCTTCTCCTGCTCCTCGCGGGAATCTTTTTCGGCGGGGATCCGGGTCTCATGATCTTTATCGCGCTCGCGGCTGTCGTTCTTACCGTGATTGAATTTGGGCGCTCGTCGACTCCTGAGCTCACCCCGAAGGGCGTCGCGGCGCTCCAGCAAATTCTCGGCTTCCGGGAGTTCTTGCGATACACCGAGGAGGACAGGCTCAAGATGATGGATGCGCCGGAACTGAAGCCGGAAACATTCGAGAAATTCCTGCCGTACGCGATGGTTCTCGGAGTGGAAAACGAATGGGCCAAAAAATTCGAAGGCATTTATACCGCGATGCCTGCGTGGTACGAGGACCCGACGATGACCGCGTTCAACGGATCGCTCCTCGTCGCGAATCTGGCGTTTTTCAACACCTCGTTCAACCAGGCGTTCTCGATTGCCTCGGCTCCCGCGACGAGCGGCTTCGGCGCCGGGGGATTCTCCGGAGGCGGCTTCGGCGGGGGAGGCGGCGGCAGCTGGTAGCGTATTTAGTTAAAAAAAACCAATGAACATAAAAACAGCAGAATTCGTATCGCCGAAGCATCCCGACAAGATGTGCGACGTCATCGTGGATACCCTCCTCGATGAATTTATGAAGGGAGATCCGAAAAGCCGCGTCGCCTTGGAAGCGGTCGGCGGCCACGGTCAGATAACTGTTTCCGGTGAAGTCACGAGTGGTGCGAACGTTGATATCGTGGGGATTGTGAAGAATCTCGTCGGTCCGAGTTTCGAGGTTCGGACGTTCGTCGTGAAACAGAGCCAGTACATCGGGCAGGGCGTCGATGCCGGAGGCGCCGGCGATCAGGGAATTATGATCGGGTATGCGACCCGCGAGACCAAGAACTACATGCCTCTGGAATATGAGCTTGCGCGTGATGTCTGTCGGAAGATCTATGAAAAATATCCTTTTGATGGCAAGACGCAGGTGACGGTGGAAGACGGCAGAGCAAAAACTGTCGTCGCGAGTTTCCAGACCACAAAAACGCCGGATCTCGAGAAACTGGCTCGGGAAATAATACAAGCTGATAAGTATTTGATAAACCCGACGGGAGAGTGGCCGGTCGGCGGATTCGACGCTGACTCGGGCCTTTCGGGAAGAAAGATTGTGATTGACAACTACGGTCCGGAAATCGGCGTCGGCGGCGGTTCGTTCTCGGGCAAGGATTACACGAAAGTGGACCGGAGCGGCGCCTACATGGCGCGGCGGATTGCCGTAGACTATCTCGAGAAATATGGAGCGGAGAATGTGCGAGTAAAACTTGCCTACGCGATCGGGAAAAAGGATCCGGTCATGGCTGTCGCCGAGATTGACGGGAAAGAGATGGAGATCGCGGGATATGATCTCTCGCCCAGAGGAATTTACGAGTTCCTGAAACTCGATACTGTAAAATGGGCCGACACGGCCGCGTGGGGCCATTTCGGCCGCGACTTCCCCTGGAAATAAAAATGCGATGGCAATCCTCGATAAAAAGAATTTTTACGGCCTCGGCATCGCGCCCGGCATTCTGGAAATCCTGACGAAACTTCATTTTACCGTTCCTACCCCCATTCAGGAGCAGGCGATTCCCGTCGGCGTGGAAGGGAAAGACGTCATGGGTATTGCGCAGACGGGAACGGGAAAGACGCTCGCGTTCGGCGTCCCGCTTCTCCAGCGTATTTTGAAAAACGATTCCCTGGGTCTCGTCATTGCGCCCACCCGCGAACTTGCGATCCAGATCAGTGAGACCTTGGGGAAAATCGGAGGTTCGCTCGGACTCAAAACCGCGACCCTGATCGGCGGCGAGCCGATATGGCGCCAGCGTCGCGACCTCGAGCGCAATCCCCAGATTATCATCGGAACTCCGGGAAGAATTTTAGATCACATGAGACAGAAAACCGTGTCGCTTCAAAAAACGGAGATACTCGTGCTCGATGAGGCCGATCGCATGCTCGACATGGGTTTCGCTCCGCAGTTGAAACAGATTCTCGCGGTGCTTCCGCATGAGCGACAGACGATGCTTTTTTCGGCGACGATGCCGGACGAAATCGTCAAGATAGCCCGCGCGTACATGAAGCTTCCGATCCGCGTCGAGATCGCGAAGTCGGGGACAACCGCAAAAGACGTGACGCATGAGATATTTTTCGTGCCGCAGGAAGACAAGCCGCGCCTTTTGGAAAAAGTGATGCAGGACTACTTGGGATCCGTCCTGGTTTTTTCGCGGACGAAGTACGGCGCGAGAAAAATAGCCGCCCTGCTCCGCGGGCTCGGGCATACCGCCGCCGAGATCCATTCGAATCGGTCGCTCCGCCAGCGGCAGGAAGCGCTCGAGGGATTCAAACGGGGGAGATATCGCGTGCTCGTCGCGACGGACATCGCTTCCCGCGGCATCGATGTGAATAATATCGAGCTTGTTGTGAACTATGATCTTCCGGAAAACCCGGGGGATTACGTGCATCGGATCGGCCGCACGGGACGCGCGGGCTCGTCGGGTCATGCGATCTCCTTCGCGCGCCCGAATCAGCGCCAAGACGTGCGCGCAATTGAGCGTCTCATCCGAGCCGTGTTGCCCGTTTCGAAGCTTCCTGTTTTGCCTTCTCCTCATCCGTTGCACTTGAAGCTTGAACCGAAGCGATTTGAGAGGCGGCATGTCCCTTATCGCACTTCGCGGTTCGGGAGGAGAGGAGAATCTCCCCGAAGGTTTTCAAGATAGTGACTGCAGTTTATCCCCAGGATCTATGGCCTCCCGGTGCGAAGTCCCCGGGAGTCCCCAAATTGTCGTGGTCTTGGAAAAGCGCTAGAATTCAGGTAATACCATGTCTGACACCAAAATACCGGCTGGCAAGATTTCGAATCCCAAGGATCTCCTTTTGAACGTCGTCGCGGGGATCGGCGAGCTCCGGAATGCCGTCAAATTGGAGGAGGATGCGGAGATTCTGAAGAAATTCCTGAAGTACGACTGGGAAGAGGTGGAAGATAATATCGACGACGTCTACTGGGTCCTCGCGCTTCTCGCGAACGGGAACGGCGCCGTCTTCGAAGAGGTGATCGAGAAGATCGTCAAGAAGAACAAAAAGCAGCTTCCGGTGAAGAATGCGAAACCCGGGCAGCAGGGAGGGAAAAGAAAGAAGAAATAAAGCTATGGAGAATTTCGAGGAGAGAGTTCAAAGGATCGAGGAGAGAAACAAAAAAGTCGAGGGGGACAAGGCGTGGGAGAAGAGTTGGACGAGGCGCGGGCTCCTCACAGTCTTCACGTACCTCGCGCTTGGCGTCTATATGTGGGCGATCAGGATTCCGAACCCGTGGCTGAATGCCGTCGTCCCGGCAGTCGCCTTCATGCTTTCCACGCTCACGATGCCCTTCTTCAAGAAGTGGTGGTTAACCCGCACACCTACGCATAGGTCGTGGGGGCTTTCAAAAAAGGAAAAAGATAAATAAAAACGGAATTACTTCTGTGCGTTATAGATAGCAGCTATCTCCGCTGCGGACAACGCTCGGTTGTAGATACGAACATCGTCGATTAGTCCCTGAAAATAGTCGCTTGAACTCCACTGGCCGACTCCGATCCGAAAATCCGTATTAACCGGTGCTATAGCGGTAACTGCCGTAGATGAACCAGTTGTAGAAGCATCAATATAGAAATTCCAAGTACCGGTCGTATTGTCATAAGTAAAAGAAATAAAATGCCAGGTATTATCGGTAGGAAAAAGTCCCTTATTAATACATGTCTGACCACCTGTACCTAAGCAAACCCGCAATCCACCACCACTGTCTTCGCCAAACCAATAACCTTGATAAGGTGATGAACCAAATTTTGAGGCGACAACCCTCTCTCCCGTTGCCGAGTTTTTGACCCAGGCGGTTATAGTAAGACTCGTTACATTGAGTGAAGTGTTATAAGGAGCGCTAGTGTAATCTTGTGTGCTTGTCCCATTGAATTGCCCAGCGAACCCCCCAACCTTACCCTGAGCATAATGCGTTCCACTTCCATTCCACGTCCCATTATTCCCATTCCCACTCATATCATTGGCTGTTGAGCCGGACCCTTCATCGAGAGGCCAATAGCCCACTAACCCCTGGGTACTGAACAAGGGAGATAAGGTAAGGTTGGAACCATAGGCTATGACTCCGGGAATCATGGGAATCATTGGGTTGCCTTCAATCTGTGCCTTGTACTTCTGTGATTCAGGTAGACCGGTCAATTCATATGATCCTCCTGAGACATAGGTGTAGTAGAGACCAGATGAGGTAGTGTTTATGGGATCAATAGGGAGCTTCGAAAGAGGAGATCCTGATGATATGAGGGTTAGATTGACGGGAATCCAGCCGGTACCATCTATTCTCGTGGAGGAAGCACTGGGGACACAGTGATAGGAATAGCCTGTGGGAGGGGTGGGAAGACCCAGGGATCCACAGGTGGAGGAGGCATTGTCAGGGACTGAGATGTAGAGGGTATTGGGAGTCCCCAATGACTGGGTATAGGCATCAGCCTGGAACAAGGATAAAGCGCTATTCAGAGCTGCCAGGTCTGAGAGACGGGTGGAATCCCTTCCCTGAGCAAGGAGCTGGGAGGGGTTTAAGACTAGGACGACTGCTGTGGCTAGGACAGCCAGGATCGCGATCACGACAAGGAGCTCGATCAAAGTGAAGCTGCTTCGGGAACGAAAGTTCATTTGTTTAATTATAGCAGGAAAATGTCCTGGCTTTTTGTTTTTGAAAGGAGGAGATAGTTATCCACAGATTTATGGAGAGCGGGAGGTTGAGTATTTATTTCTGGGCGTTGTATATAGCCGCAATCTCTGCTGCTGACAAAGCCCTGTTGTAGACGCGAACGTCGTCGATGAGGCCATTAATGATCCCGTGATTTCCGACACCTCCATTTGAGCTGCCCATATAAGAATATGTCGGTGCCGTGAGAGATGCGGTATTCGCCTCAGTTGTACTCGCCTGTAAATTGCTGTCTACGTACAAAAAAATGCTTCCGCTACTTTGTATCCTGGTAGCACATACTTGATGCCATATTCCATCGTTTATGAATTGGGTGCTCTGGATAGTTGTGTCGGGGTTCCCCGTACCAAACGCAGCCTTGTTATTAAGATATGCTACGCCGTAGTCGTTCACGACACCACTAACCTCTGAATCAAAAAGTCCCTGTCCATGGTACCATTGCGATCCCGACGTAGAATCACTCAATGCCTTAACATATAAACAAATTGAAAAATCATTGGCCACCACACGAGAAACCCGAGCGTAATCATTACCACTACCATTTAAACTCAACGCTGAACCAATTTTACCGTTTCCCCATCCTACCCCCGCCGTTAAACTCCCATTATTCCCATTCCCAGACATATCATTAGAGTTTCCATCCAGCGGCCAATACCCCACTAACCCTTGGGTATTGAAGAGGGGAGAGAGGGAAAGATTCGATCCATAGGCTATAACTCCAGGAATGTTCTGAAGGGGAGGAATGGTTTGATACTGAGCGCGGTACTTCTGGGACTCGGGTATGGCCGTGAGTTCAAAGGATCCTCCTGGCGTATAGGTATAGTATTCTCCACTCGAGGTAGTGTTCAGGGGGTCTAGGGGGAGCTTCGAAAGAGGAGATCCTGATGATATGAGGGTTAGATTGACGGGAATCCAGCCGGTACCATCTATTCTCGTGGAGGAAGCACTGGGGACACAGTGATAGGAATAGCCTGAAGGTAAGGCAGGGAGGCCTAGATTACCACAGGTGGATGATGATCAGGGACTGAGATATAGGTGGTGGAAGCTAATCCCATGGATTGACTCCATTGATCAGCCTGGAAGAGGGAGAGAGCACTATTCAGAGCTGCAAGATCAGAGAGTCTGGTGGAGTCTCTTCCTTGGGCTAAGAGCTGGGCAGGATTCAGGATTAGGATGACGGCGGTTGCTAAGACGGCAAGGATGGCTATGACTACAAGAAGCTCAATTAAGGTAAAAGATTCTCTGAAACGAAAGTTCATTAGTTCAATTATAGCAGGAAAACGCCATGCTTTTTTGTTTGTGGGAGGAGAACTTAAGGAGCAGACGGATCAGTTTTGATGAAGAATTCTTCTTCCGGTTTGTTTTTCTTGAGATTGTTCACGATTTGCCGTGCTACTTCTCTTGGGTCCATGTATTTTTCATAATCAGCTGGCTTATTCTCGCGGAAAAACTCCGTTCTCATTCCCTTGGGATAAACACCGATGACACTTATTCCAAAGGGTGAAAGTTCTACTCTGAGCGATTTCGTAAAAGCTATGGCTCCGCCCTTGCTGGCTCCGTATCCGGTGGAATATTTCGCTCCCTCAAGTGCACTTGTCGAAAGTATGTTTACGATTGTACCTTCTTTTCGTTTTTTCATTTGGATCATCGCCGCCTTGGAACCGTACATTGTCCCGAAAAGATTCACTTCCACCATCTCGTGCACTCTTTTCATGTCTGTATCCTCGAGTGGAACTCTCGGAATCCGGATGCCGGCATTGTTTATCCATATGTCAATTCTTCCAAATTCCCGCTCCGTAAGTTCAGCAAGTTTTTTAACTTCTTCTTCGCGGCGTACATCGGCTCGTATTCCCAAGCAACCAATCTCCTTCGCAACCGCAAGAATTTCCTCCTCCTCGGGAGAACAGATAGCCAGTTTCGCACCTTCTTTTGACAAAAGTTCAGCCAGAGATCTACCTAAACCTTTGCTGCCACCTGTAATAACAACGATTTTGCCATTGAGGTCCATAGGTATATTCTAACTCAGATGGCGCCTTTCTGCTTTTCGGCGGGGTGGGGGATGGTTATCCACATCCGCCGGCTGGCGGATTATGGAGAGGCGGAAGGGGTAGAATTTGAGGGATACCATGTCCGACATAAAAGCGCTAACCAACAGGATTTTAAAGTTCAGGAACGCCAGGAATTGGAAGCAGTTTCACAATCCGAAGGATGTGGCCATTTCTCTTTCCTTGGAAGCCGCTGAAGTCTTGGAGCACTTCCAGTGGAAGAATGGCGAGGAAATTAAAAAATACATCAAAACCCACAAGGAGCACATAGGTGAAGAACTGGCCGATGTGCTCTACTGGGTGCTCCTTATGAGCCACGATTTGGATATAGACATTAAGAAAGCTTTGGAGAAGAAGATGGAGAAGAACGAGAAAAAATACCCCGTCAAGAAAGCGTGGGGGAGCCATAGAAAGTATACGGAGCTCTGATTTTTATGCCGTTTTTCAAGAAATGGTGGTTGGAGAAAAGGGAAAAAGGAAGGATCTAAATAAATGACTAAACACGGCTGCGTATAATATTCGATGATGAAAAATACAGAAAAATGGGGTAATATTAGCTTATATCCTTCCCATCATGAAACCATCAACAGTATTAAAAAGAGGAACTATTACTCCGAATAAACAAATCTCAAAAGACATTAGATTTCCCAAAGATTTTATAAACAAGATCATTTGTGGTGATGCAGTTGATGTAATGAGACAGATACCGGATGGGGCGGTTGATCTGGTGGTCACTTCGCCGCCCTATAACTTGAAGAATTCTACTGGCAATGGAATGAAAGATGGTCGAGGTGGCAAATGGGCCAATGCCGCACTTCAAAAAGGGTATGCGAACCATGATGACTGTATGCCACACGAAGAATATGTTAAGTGGCAAAGAGATTGCCTGACAGAGATGATGCGAGTTATACCAGATGATGGTGCAATTTTTTACAACCACAAGTGGCGCGTGCAGGGTGGTTTACTGCAAGATCGTCAGGATATCGTCAGTGGTTTTCCAATTCGCCAGATTATTATCTGGAAGCGAAAAGGGGGATTGAATTTCAACCCGGGTTATTTCCTTCCAACTTACGAGGTAATCTATCTGATTGCCAAGCCTAAGTTCAAACTTTCGCCAAAAGCTAATGCTCGTGGCGATGTTTGGGAATTTACTCAAGAAATGAATAATGAACATCCCGCTGCCTTTCCGGTTAATTTAATTGACCGGATTGTTTCCGCGACGAATGCCAAGATGATCTTGGATCCATTTATGGGTTCTGGTACTACAGCAATTGCTGCGATGAACAATAAGCGAAACTATATAGGAATAGATGTCTCACCAGAATATTGTGAGATGGCAGAAAAGAGAATTAAAGAGTATAAACACCAGTCAAAGCTCTTATAACTATGAAGAAGAGACCAGTAATCTATACAAAACCAGCATTGATAGCAAAACTGAGAAAAATTTCTGCGATGGGGTGGATCCCAAACGCACGGAGGGGTAATACTGGCGGCGTAGGTAATACACTTGAGGATCTGCTTGGTATTAAAGAGAATAACCTACCAATCCCGAACGCGGCGGAGTGGGAATTGAAGGCGCAGAGGACAAACACCACCTCGCTAACCACACTATTTCATACTGAACCGTCGCCCCGTGCTATAAGATTCGTGCCCCAGGTTTTACTTCCTCTATACGGATGGCCCCATGAGGAAGCGGGGAAGCTGTATAGGAAAGGCGAGATGAGTTTTCGTCAAACTATTCATGGTAAGTCACGAAGCGATCGTGGTTTTAAAGTTACCATAGATCGTAAGGAAGAGAAGGTCTTAGTTTCGTTTAATGCCAAAAGTGTTGATCCTAGACACAAGGATTGGCTTAAGCTAGTCAAGAAACGAACCGGGTTAGGTGAACTTGATCCGCAACCGTATTGGGGATTTGATGATCTAGAACATAAGGCTGGTACGAAATTACTTAATGCTTTCTATGTTCAAGCGGAATCGAAGGTAGAACGTGGAAAAGAATATTACAAATATACAAAAGTGATGATGTTGCAGAAATTTAGCTTCGAAGGATTCTTGAAGGCTTTAGAAAAGGGCAATGTGCTTGTTGATTTCGATGCCCGCACTGGCCACAATCATGGGACAAAATTCCGCATGAGGCAGGATTGTTTGCCAATGTTGTACGAAAAAGTGACGACAATCATCTGATCCAAGCTCTGGAGGCAAGGTGGACAACTTCTTTGTGTTCTAATTTAAGAGGGTTAAAATTAAGGTAATCGAATAAAGAGCAGGCGGGGAATAGAGAGAAAGAGCCCCGACTCGAAAGTCAATCACTTCCAAGCCGGGCATCGCCCGGCTTGGATTGTTAGTGAACTGCCAGATGAGTAGGTGTGCCAGAGAGTAATGACAATTAATGATTTAAAAACACAAGTTTCAGTCTTTCGTTCTCAGGTTGAAAATTACCGGCGAACCTTTGTGAACGCCGATTATTCGTTATCTTCCGACTCACGGGAACGGACATTATTGATACATCGGGCCGGATTGACTCAGGCCTACGGCAAGTATGAGAAGTATATTAACGCGTTAAGCAAGAATAGTGATGTGTATCTTTCTGCCTTTTCAAACAATGTGGAAATTCTCGATGATATTGATGCTGTGATACAGGATCTGAATTATATACACGGGAAACTAGAAAGTATGGGCGAAGAGGAATTCAAGTCATTGTTCGAGCCGAAGAGCTCCGGACCTAAAATTGAGGCTTCTGGCGGTCACGGTGGTCATGGATTCAATGGTAGCAAGGGCGGCGATGGTGGTGCTGGTGGTTCAGTGTCTTTTGTCCAGGTAGGGAAAGAATTCACGCCAGAAGGAATTACCATTAAGGATGTTAAAAATCCGCATCGTGCGTATTGGAGACTTGTTTTTGGTAATGCCTGGCGTTGGATTAAGAAAAATAAGATCATATCTACAGTTATTATAGGCCTAGTCATTGCTTATCTCGTTTACCTTTTTGGTTGGAATAAATAGAACTATGGAACGAGAACATAATAGTTTACCTTAGGTAATATTGTTGGCCGCGAAGACGTTGCCCCAGGCAGGAAGCAGGACCCGGGCCCAGCTTTTCCTTGAAATGTGGTTAGATTGGAGCTAGAACAATAGAAGTTGTAGAAATAATTGAGATAAATTATGGAATTTAAAAATAAAAAAGACGAAGAATTGGTAAACTTGGCTAGTGAGACAGTTATAGGTACAACAAGTGGTCTCAAGTCTCAAGGTGCTCAAGTTGAAATGATGCGACGATTGAAGGATTCTATCGAGAAGTTTGATGGAAATACTACAAGGTGGAGTAGGGTTTTAACGTTTGTTACAATTGCTCTTTTGATAATAGCTATTATTCAATTAGTTATATCCATTTTCCTTAGTGGCATCAATCCTGTGGCCGGGTTAGTGGTAGAGGTAATTTCTTTAGGTGCCATTGCTTACTTCATAAATAAGGTTTATAAAAATTTCTCCAAGAAGTAGTAGTTTTTGAAAGGTCGAGGAAGTTAGGGGGTAAAAACTGAATATGAATCAATTTATTTTTGGGCAACTGGTGAGCAGTTCCAACGCGTTGGTTTTTATAGCATGGATAGTGATAGCGATATGTCTTTTCATTATTTTGCGCGAGTTTTTCTGTTGGTATTGGAAAATAAATAAAATAGTTAACTTGCTGGAGGAAATAGGTGACATCTCCAAGGTTACCAATACACTTTTAGGGTCTATACGAACAAAACTATCATCGCTACAGGTGCCTGCCGCTCCGGTCGGGTCTGAAGAAGTTCAGAATGAGGTGCAGTAACAGGAGTAGTAAAGTTAGAACAAATGTCTCCTCCAGCTGTAAAAACCGAACTGGAAAAATTTTTATCGAAAGCCCGGATGAAAATATGATAATAGACGCACACGTTCACTTACCTGTTGTGAAGAGCGGCTCGGGCTTTGATTTCGAGGTTGCAAAGAAGAAACTTCTTTCCGACATGAAGGATGGCGGTATCGATGCCGCGGTGATGATTCCCGACAATATACGCGGTTCGGGAATAGGGGATCTGGATATATGCCTTAGGCTGACCGAAAGCGAGAAAAATATTTTTCTCCTGGGAACGATAGACGTGAGGAGTGACGGGAAGGAATGGATGGGTAAGCTGGACCGGCTTTTCAGGGAGGATAAGATAAGAGGCATCAAGATATTCCCGGGACACGACCCGATCTATCCGACGGACGAGAGATTAATGCCCGTTTACAAACTCTGCGTGAAATACGGTCGCCCTATCGTGATCCATACCGGCTCGAACCCGAACCACCCGGAGGCCGCGGAGTACAACGACCCGAAGCATATCGTCGAAGTCGCGAAACAATTTCCGGATCTCAAGATCGTCATCGCCCACTATTTCTATCCGGAAGTTGACTACTGCTACGACATGACGAGAGGTTTCAGGAATATCCATTTCGACACTTCCGGGCTCGCTGACGAAGAAGTGGTGAGGAGAATCGGCCTGAATAAGATAAGGGATGTTCTGGAACGGACCGTGAGGGACAACCCGGAAAGCGTCTTGTTCGGAACGGACTACGCTATATGCGGCTTCCAGGAACATATCGATCTCATCAATTCGCTGAAGATCCCTGGGAGAGATAAGGAGAGGATCTTCTGGAAAAACGCGAAGAAGTTATTCAAATTATGAACAGAGATGCATTAACT
This sequence comes from uncultured bacterium, assembly GCA_963713955.1. Taxonomy (GTDB): domain Bacteria; phylum Patescibacteriota; class Minisyncoccia; order UBA6257; family GWB1-50-10; genus JAKAHT01. The sequence continues at coordinate 661,928 of OY970216.1, read as the reverse complement.
CGATTTCTCCTCAAGGCTCGGACGGGTTAGAGGGATAGGGAATAGAAATTTGGACTCCGCACCGGGAGCCGCAACGGAGTTATCCCCCAATTATATGGCCTCCCGCTCTCATTATGGCTTCCCGCTCTCCATAAATCTGTGGATAACTACACTCTCCTCCCAGAACAAAAAGGCAGGACGTTTTCCTGCTATAATTGAACTAATGAATCTGCGAAGTAGAGAATCTTTTACATTGATTGAGCTCCTGGTTGTGATAGCAATCCTTGCTGTCCTCGCAACCGCAGTCGTCCTCGTCCTGAATCCTGCCCAGCTTCTGGCCCAGGGAAGAGATTCCACTCGTTTGTCTGACTTGGCAGCTTTAAACAGTGCTTTATCTCTCTTCCAGGCAGATGAGTGGAGTCAATCTTTAGGGACTCCAAATACCCTCTATCTCTCAGTTCCCGACAACGCTTCTTCGACCTGCGGCTCCTTGGGTCTCCCTACCCCTCCCACAGGCTGGAGTTATCACTGTGTTCCAAGCTCTTCCTCAACCAAGGTAGACGGAACAGGCTGGATTCCCGTCAATCTAACCCTCATTTCATCAGGTTCTCCTTTGTCAAAGCTCCCTATTGATCCCATAAACACCACGAGTTCGGGCCTCTACTATACCTACACCATGGGAGGTTCCTTTGAACTTACCGGTCTCCCTGAGTCACAGAAATACAAGTCTCAGATTGAAGGAAGTCCTATGGTTCCTATGATTCCTGGAGTCATAGCTTATGGATCAAACCTTTCCCTGAATCCCTTATTCAATACGAATGGATTGGTTGGTTACTGGCCCCTCGATGGAAACCCTAATGATATGAGTGGGAATGGGAATCAGGGGACGTGGTCTGGTTCCATAACCAATGGTTCCTACTATACTCAAGGCAAGGTGGGACAATACGCTGGGAACTTCAATGGGACGGATGATAATGTGATCGTTGGAAACAATGCAAGCCTATATCCCCAAACCGGAAGTTTGACGATCGTGGGATGGGGTTATCACCGAAGTTATGTTTATCCAAGAGCCTTTTTCCCAATTGGTAACAGTAACTCTTATCAATCTGGTCATCCTGGATATTCAATCGACAATTCTAGCTATAGTGCAACAGGAATAAACATCCACTTCAATGATGGTACCAATTTAGTGACAGGACTTGTTGCATGTGACGCTGGGTATCGGCCATCAGATCTTCAGAATACCTGGGCTCATATCGCCATCGTCTTCGATCGTTCCGCGGGATTCGCATATGTCTACGTGAACGGAGTAAAGCAATCAGGGTCTGTGAATATATCTTCGGTGACGGGGAATGTTTTGTCTTCGGATAACATCAGCATTTCAAGTGTTTCGGGATGGATGATGGATGGCCTTTTTGACGACGTCCGCATCTATAATCGAGCATTGTCTGCGGCTGAGATCCAGGCTATGTACAATGCTCAAAAGTAGTGCACTTAGGCGGATAAGAAAATGCCCAAAACCGAAATCGAAAAATTTTTGTTGAAAGCAAGAACTAAAACCTATGCGGGCGGCGGCGGGAAGGTGGAAGTTAGGGCTTAGGGGATAGGAAATAGCTAAAATAAAATACCCAACAGATGTTGGGTATTCGTTGCGAATACTGGCTGGATGTTCAACACTCTTCGAGTGCTACATCCTGCAGGCTGGGATAGAAAAGGCAGTGCTCGCAATACAGCCCTCCGCCCTCTGTGACTTGCAGAGGTTTATTGCAATCCACGCAGGACATAATGAATTTCGGACTCCGTCCGGAATCGCTTACTTTGCACTTGGGGCAGTAGATCCCCCTGCGGTCCATCATTCGGAGGGGTTCGTTGCAGTCGTCGCAATAGAGGATATGCTCCGGACCTCTGGCTGAGTAGTTCATACCTTATTCTCCTTTTTAATATTGCTGTTTATTTAGTTTTGTATTACCACGAGCCGTGGTTTTTGTCCATTTTTCCACGCTAGCGGTCTCCTTGTCCATTCTTAAGTTCTCTAATTCGCGCGAATGAGAGAATTAGATGAGGAAGATGATATAATAAAAGGGTAAGAGGGGATGAAGGAATTAGAGAGGACATTGAAGGCGTTGGCCAATCGGCGGCGGTTGGCTATTCTGCAATATTTGAAGCAGAACAAGGAAGCACCCGTCGGCGAAATCGCGCATGAGATCAAATTGTCATTCAAGGCGACATCCAAACATCTCGGGATTCTGTCGGCGGCGGATATGGTCGAAAAGGACCAAAGAAGCTTGCAGATGTTCTACCGGTTGGTATCGATTCAAAAATTGCCCGCCCGCCGTATCATCGAGCTTTTATAACAATAATCCCCCGCGCACTCATATCTCTAATTCGTGCGAATAAGCGAATAAGAGAAAGGAATCGGGGAGATTGTGATAAGATAAAATATGCTTCTGGATGTGGTCATATTGCCACCGGCGGGGTTGCGGGAGAAAATCGGCCGGAGGATGAGGAAAGAAACCGCCGGGTGTCCGGCCGAGTTCGTGGTCGACAACGTTAAACTGATTCCGCATCTTTCCCTGTGGCATCTCAATACCGCCGGAGGGAGAATCAATAAAATAGCCGAAGAACTCGAAAAGATAGCTGAGGATTTGAGACCTTTCACGGTGAACGTCGCCGATTTCCACGCTTCTCAAGTCAAGAGGGGAATGACGGTCGGATTTTCCGTGGCAAGGACGAGATCACTGGTTTCCTTGCAGAGGAAAGTATTCGAAAGGATCCATCCGCTGAGAACCGGGACGATGCCGCTTCTCACGTTTAAAACTTGGACGGCAAAGGACTTGCGGGAGTTCGGGAAATACGGCCGTCCCACCGGTTTCAGCCCGCATTTCAGCATGGGGTATTTGAAAAATCCCAGAGATGCCCTAGAGGTTCGGGAAAGAACGAAGGGCGTTGGGTTTTCGTTCATCGCGAAGGAAATGTATCTTTGCCGGGTTAATAAGCGGTGGCAGGTGGACAAAATAATCAAGAAGATTGATTTCAATTAATTCTGGGGCTCCCGGGGGCTTTGCACCGGGAGCCGCAACGGAGTTATCTCCCAATATATGGCCTCCCGCTCTCCATAAATCTGTGGATAACTCGGCGGCGAGTGATAGAATAAAAACATGGCGACGATAAAGAAAAAATGCTGGCCGGAGTTCTTCGAGAAATTCGTTTCGGGAGACCGGACGTTCGAGTTGAGACTGGCGGATTTCGATTTGAAGAGCGGCGATACGCTGGTTTTTGAAGAGTACGATCCGGCGACAGGAAAATACACGGGGCGCACAGCGGAATTCGGATGCAAGAAAGTTGAACACTCAGCCCGGAATCCCTTGCAGTTCTACAGCGTCGAGGACGTCAAGGAAAAAGGCTTTTGGATCATCCAGCTCGAGAAGAAATAAAAAGATGGAAGAATTGATCGTCAAAACGAAGAAGAAGCGGGAGGTGGTGGATATCACGGGGCAGGTGGAGGAAATCGTAGGAGGGGAAAAAATGAAAGATGGTTTGGTGAACGTTTTTGTCACGCACACAACGGCAGCTTTGACGACGGCTGATTTGGATCCGGGGACGGACCTCGACATGCTGGATGCGTTCGAGAAGTTAATTCCGAAACTGAACTACCGGCATCCGCACAATCCGGCGCACGTGCCGGACCACATTCTTTCCTCCCTCATCGGGACGTCGCTCACGCTCCCGGTCGAAAACGGGAAGCTGGTTTTGGGAACGTGGCAGCGAGTGGTGCTCATCGAGTTCGACGGGCCGCGGGAGAGGAGGGTTGTCGTGACGAGGGGATAACCTGCCTGCGCCATGTCTCCGCGTGCAGGAGGCAGGGGTGCAGGGTGTGGAAATCAATAAAAGGCCCTCGGGAATCCGTAGGACTCCCGAGGGCCAGCCTTTTTTACGCTTTTGGTTCCACGAGGACGGCGGTGCCGTAGGCGAGGACCTCGGTGATGCCGCCGCCGATCTGCGTGGCGTCGTAACGGAAACCGATCACGGCGTTCGCTCCCATCGCAGCTGCGTGATCCAGCATGATATCGAAGGAATCCTCGCGGGTCCGTTCACAGAGCTTGCTGAACAGCGTTATGTTGCCGCCGACGATCGTCTGGAGGCCGGCGCCAATCGATCCGATGATCGAACGCGACCGGACGACGATGCCCCGCGCGACGCCGAGGTTTTTCACAATGCGGTAGTTGGGGAGTTCAAAAGCCGTTGTGACCATGGAATGGTCTATTGTCCTTTTGTCCATACCGTTATTGTAGCACTTGAGTCCTTGAGGGTCGATTGGTTTTGGGCCCTCGGGGCGCGTTCGCGTGCCCCGAGGGCTGGCGCTTGCGCTTTGACAAATGGTATAGGGCGTGTCATTATTTTTGCAAGCACACAAACAAAAAAAGAAGGGAGTCAAGAAATGGTGCACTGGAAAAAATTTAACCTGGTGGCCCTGCTGGCGGCTGTGGTTTTCACCCTGATTCCTTTTCACCTTAATTTCCTCTCTAAGAATCCGTTTCTTTATGGATTGGCGATCTACTGGTCTGTCGGATCGATCTATGCCGCGTTCGTTGTGATGAGGGGATTTGTAAAGGCGCTAAAGGAGGAAAGGTCCTCCTACGGATCTATGGAGAAGGTTCTGTCACGTGTGGTGATGGGGGTTGTACTCGCAGCTACATTTGGGCCGATGGCAATGTTCCTCTTGAGGGATGATAGGAAACTTGGGCTAGGAGAGGAAAATAATCAGTCCCATGCAGTTTGAAAATGAAAGAGTTCTTCAGGTTTGTCCGAAGAATCCTTTCAACTTTTTAGATATAATAAGACTGATGATTAAGGATAAGACGATGAAAAATATTATTGGGCTCGTGGTATATGTGGGAATCTCCGAGCTCGCGGGGGTAATCGGTGCGATCTTCACGACGCCGAACATTGCCGGCTGGTATGCTTCTCTCACGAAGCCCGTGCTCATGCCGCCCGCGTGGCTTTTTGGTCCGGTCTGGACGTTCTTATATTTTCTGATGGGTATTGCACTCTTCCTTGTCTGGAGGAGGGGATGGAAAACGGCGGGCGTCAAAGAAGCCGTCGGCGTTTTCGTAATCCAGCTCGTTCTCAATATATTGTGGTCCGTTATTTTCTTTGGTCTCCATGCACCTCTCGCCGCTTTCATCGCGGTCATTGCTCTCTGGATCGCGATTGTCGCAACGATTATGGCGTTCGGGAAAATCTCGCACGCTGCGATGTGGGCTCTCCTCCCGTATCTCCTCTGGGTGACGTTCGCGGCTTATTTGAACCTTTCAATTTGGCTTTTGAACTAATATTTGGGCTCCTGAGGGACCTACCTCATCGGCAGGTGAACTTTTAGTACCGAGAGCCCTTTTTGTTGACAGTGCTTTGTCGATCATGGCACTATGGAAAGACGTTCTTTTCACATGTGCCTTTTTTGTACCCTTGGATGGAATTGGGAGGGTGGACAGCCGATCACCCTACCGCCTTCCTGGTTCGGAAAGCCGATCTCCCTTACTCTTAATGTTGCCGGAGTAAGAGGAGAATCGGCTCCCAAGGGATCTTCATTGTTTCACAAGTCGCCGATGACATCGACGACTTCGCTCTTTCATAAGGGGTATAATCTTTACATGGCCGCCGAGCAAAAAATTTGCCAAAATTGTGAGTCATCTTCGAGACGACATACGCTCCCGACAGGAAGGAGATTGTGTACTGCGAGGAATGCTACAACGCGGAGGTTGCTTGAAGTTATCAGTCACCGTGTTGACTAATGGGAGAGTGTGACTTATAACCAAAGCACGAGGATAGCGCTGGTTTCTGTAAAACAAAACCGTTGATAAAAGCATAAGGAGAAAGAAGAGATGAGAATACTTATAACTCAGGATGGGGGTAAGGGGTTCGAGGTAGAAGACGTGGGGATCCGTGGCCAAGCCGAAAGACCGTGCGAGAACACGGTCGAGAATCTAAGGGATCTCAGGGATTATCTGAATAAGCTCTTGGATGAGGCTGAGGCGAAGGCCAAAGAGGAAACTCCTTAACCTATGGGGTGATCTTGTGCAAAGTTGCGTCCCACCGAATAACGGATATCGGTGGGACTTTGCTATAATAAATTCGAAGTGTTGGAAGTAAAGAAATTCGCGGTAGGGGTTTTGAGCAGGAACGGGAAGTTTCTGGCGGAGAAGCGCGGAATCCAGGAAGATCATTTCGCCGGGCTTGTCACGTTCCCCGGTGGATTGATTGAAAAAGGAGAAATTCCCGAGGTGACTCTTGTGAGGGAAATGGAAGAAGAGCTGGGAGTCAAAGTGAAAAACCCGATTTTCATCGGGGAGTTTTTATATGACGACGGGTGTTCATCTTTCGTGTATCTCGTGAAAGAGTGGAACAGCGAGCCGAAACCGCTTGAGGCAGAAGGCATCATGTGGGTCGACAGTGAGGGTCAACTTTCCAACGAATACGACAGGAAAATATTGAGGAAAATAGTGGTATAATTATCAAAAAGGCCGATTGAAGAGGGGGTCAATATGAATAATAAGAAAGTTCTCTACATAGTCATTGTAATCCTCGTCGTTGTGATTGTGGCGATGGTGGCTTATTTCATGGGAAGCAAGGGAGGCCCGTCTACGGAGCAGAATATCGGCCAAACGCCGGAAGTTTCGACTCCGAGTGCGACCACGCCTGCACCTGCGGCCGCCAACGAACCGCTCTCGGAGCAGCCAAATCAGGCGAAGTTCGACGAATATCTGAGCAGCATCTATCTGGGGAAGATGGCGGTAGGCAAGAAAATCGGTGCTGATGGTTTCCCCGTGGAAACTAACGCGTTTACGAGTGGAGCGGATCAATTCTGCACGATGATGCAACTCAAGAAGACGATTCCGTCCGGGAGCATTGCAACGGCGATATACGACACAGTGGCGAAGAGTTATAGTGAGCCGAAGACGGTTTTCCCGATGGAGCTCAAAGCCGGCGGCAGCGGGGGTTGTGAGAATTTAACCCAATCAGCCGGAAAGTACGAGTACAAGCTTTACATTGAAAACGTCTTAGTTGCTGTATTGCCGTTCGAGGTGAAGTAAAATGATTGTTGATTTGGGGGCGCCGGGAACCTGCGAGCTTCCCGGTGCCCGGCCGCGAAAGGTCGAAAAAGCAGGGGGAAAATATGGAAAATTTATTTGAGGAACGGAAGGCGGAACTCGACGAGACGAGGACAAAGTGGATGAAGTGGTTTATCGTGAATATTCTGGTGCTCTTCATCCTCGCGATTCTCATTTTCTTCGGACCGATGGCGAGTGCCGGCTTCGGCAAGGCGACGTGGCTCGAATTCGCGGTCGCGCTGCCTTTGGTCTACTCGGCAATTTTCTTTCATGCCCAGTACTCCGGGGCGCGGGAATATCTGGAGGAATATTCGTTCAAGTCGCTCGTCGCGCGGTCGATGGACGGATACCTTAATCTCTTGAAGAAAGAGGTGAATCACGCGAAGGCGGACGAGCAGAAAAAATATCTGGATTTCATGATTAACACAATTGGTATCCTCTATACGTCGCCGCGGGAGGCGATCTCGAAGCATCCGCTGAAGGATGAGGAAGACGTGAAAGTGGGGATCGTGGAAAAGCTCGGCGATGTCTTCAAGAAGTTTATACCGGGAAACTTGGGATAGGGTATAGGAGATGGCGTTATGATAGAATGAGAGAAATGGCAAACGAGAACGATAAGATAAACATCGTGGAATCGGAATTCGAACTCTGTCAGGGGCAGATGGACAAATATGACCGGTCGCTCGACCGTGTGAAAAGCTGGGCAATCACTTTGTGGGTCGCGGCTATGGGATGGTCGTTCGAGACCAAGAGCAAGGGTATCGTGCTCCTGGTATCGATAGCGATCGTTATGTTTTGGATTCTGGACGGCCTCAGCAAATCCTTCCGTCAGGATTACAAGGCGCGGCGGGACCGGGTGGCAGCGGCTCTCCGCGAGTTCTTCGAAAGGGGAAATCTTCCGGAGGATTTTTCTTCTCCCCATCCGCCGACGCACGAAAACCGGATCGGCGAGACCTTCCGGAGCATGTTCTATTTCCACACCGCGTTCATCTATGTCGTTCTCGTCGTGGTTTCTCTCTTGGTATACGGGGGAATGCGATAATAGAAATCAACTTTGGGCTCCCGGGGGGCTTCGCACCGGGAGCCGTATGATAAAAATGTTTTTACGTATAGGTCATAGAGGGGCGGCGGGATACGAACCGGAAAACACCTTGCGTTCTTTTAAGCGGGCGCTTGAGCTCGGCGTCGACGTGATTGAACTCGATGTCCATGGAACGAAGGACGGAAAAGTCGTCGTGATCCACGACGATACGGTTGACCGGACAACGAACGGGAAAGGAAGGGTGAGTGACCTGACGCTTGCCGAGATTCAAGCACTCGACGCCGGCCAGGGCGAGAGAATACCGATGCTCGACGAAGTTCTAGGCATGGTCGCAGGCCGCGTACCCATTGACATCGAGATAAAAGACGAGGGCTTGAGCAGGGAAGTAGCGGACATCCTGAATTCGCGTCTCAGTGGCGGCGCGAAGAGCGACGATTTCGTCATTTCGTCTTTTTCCGAGAATGAACTTGCCGAGGCCGGCAGGCTCATGGATTTTAAAAGGATCCTATTGGTGTGGGGGGAAGACTCTCGCCGGTCCATTGCGACGGCTCTCAATCTCCGGGTATGGGGGATCGGGGCACGGGCAAGTACCGTCGAGGAGAAGTTTATTAAGGAAGCTCACGAGAAGGGATTGAAACTCCTCGTCTGGACAGTCGACGGAGCAGCCGCAATCGCCCGATTCAAGTCCATGGGCGTCGACGGCATTTTCAGCAACTTTCCGGACAGGCTTTAGGGGATTTATGTTAGAATTGGAAGTATGCAACTGGTTTCTCTGAATGTCTGGGGAGGAAGGGAATTCGATGCCCTCTCGAAATTTTTCAAAGAAGTGTCAGGCGAGACGGATGTTTTTTGTTTTCAGGAAGTCTACGATTCTAAAGAGTGTTTGCGGGTGGGGAACGACGGTACTCATTTCAATCTCCTGAATGAACTCACGGCGATCCTGCCGGATTTCAATCATTACTTCGTTCCCGAATTCAAGGCTAACGATTTCGCGGCCGGAGCGGCTTTAGAGGCAGAATACGGACCGGCTATATTCTACAAAAAGAACTTGATTCCAATCGACAATGGAAGTTTCTACACCGCCGGCGCTCTCCGGGAGTTTCACGAAGAAGACAACCAAGATGTAGGCATTTTCCAGTACGGTAAATTCAAGGCGGGGGAGCGGATTTTGGCTGTTGGCAATTTGCACGGCATTGCGGCTTGGTCCAAGGACGACACGACGGCCAGATTGGAGCAGTCCAGGAAAGTGAAGGAGTTTTTCTCCGGCATCGAAGGATCGAAGATATTGTGCGGGGATTTCAACCTAAATCCCGATACCAAGAGTATTGCTCTTTTGGGACATGACATGAGAAATCTCATAAGTGAATTTCATATTGAGACAACGAGAAGCGATTTGAACCGGGAAAAGTATCGGGGTCAGGCAGTGGAAGATCGCATTTCGGACTACTTCTTCGTTTCGCCGGATATCGAGGTAAAATTCTTTATTGTTCCCGAGATCGAGGTTTCGGATCATCTGCCGCTCGTCGTGAGTTTCTCATGAAGAGGCTTTTTAGCATCGGGCATTCGACGCGGACGGTTGAATATTTCGTCTCGATGCTTCAAGCCCACGGCGTGAAAGAACTGGTGGATGTCCGGACGATTCCGAAGTCGCGGCATAATCCGCAGTTCGGGAGAGGAAATTTAGGAATTTTTCTCAGGAAGCAGGGCATAGGGTATAAGTGGCTAGGGGAAGAGCTGGGGGGACTCCGGCACGCGAAGAAGGATTCGAAGAATACCGGCTGGGAGAACTTGTCGTTCCGCGGGTTTGCCGATTACATGCAAACATCCAAGTTCGAAGAGGGATTGAAAAAACTCCAGGCGATCGCACAAAAGAAAAACACGGCCATCATGTGCGCGGAGGCGGTGCCCTGGCGGTGTCACCGATCGCTCATTGCTGATGCGATGACAAAGAAAGGATGGAAGGTATATCACATTTCAAGTCGGATAACGGCGAAGCTCCACAAAATAACGCCATTTTTGAGAATGAAGAACAGGAAAATAACGTATCCGTAGAACGCTCACGTTGCGGGGGAGAACTCGTTTTGCTAAAGTTAATGAATCATGCCCCGTAGGACAACTTCGAATGGCATCTTCTGGGCATACGTGTTGGAAAGCTTGAAAGATGGGAAAAGATATATCGGTTCCACGGATAATATCAATCGGAGGCTCAAGGAACATCGGGAAGGGAGAGTTTTTTCAACTCGGTATCGCAGGCCACTGAAGTTGATTTACCTTGAGGGTTGTCTCATGGAGGAAGATGCCAGAAGGAGAGAGAACTATTTGAAAACTACAGGCGGGTCAAGGTTTTTAGCCAAGAGATTAAAGGTCTACTACGAAAGCAAAAAGTAATTCGAAGTTGTACTACAGGGTATGGACTCTCATTTCGACACGGGGATCGTGTATGTGTCCGTTTTTCCGGGGGCGGGAGGTGAAGATGCGAAGGATTGGGCGCGTATCCTCCTTTCGATGTACGAAAAGTACGCGACGCGGAAAGGGTGGAAAAAATCTTTCGTGAACGACAGTACGCTCGAAATAAAAGGTAGTCCTTCGACAAGCTCAGGACAAAATCTCTATGAGATTTTGAAAGATGAGGCGGGCGTGCACCGGCTCGTGAGGATTTCGCCTTTTGACGCCAAGAAACTGCGGCATACTTCTTTTGCCTTGGTGGAAGTTCTGCCCGCTTTCCGGAAGGTGGGAGCGGAGGATATTGCCATCCCCGAGAAGGATTTGAAAATTGAGTTTGCAAGATCTTCAGGGCCCGGAGGGCAAAACGTGAACAAGGTTGAGACTGCCGTCAGGATTGTACATCTCCCGACGGGCATCGCCGTTTCATCGCAGGCCGAGCGATCCCAATCGCAGAACCGGGAAAAGGCCATGATGCTTTTGAAATCGAAACTCGCGAAAATCATGGAGGAAAAGCACGAAAAGGAGATCACAAACTTGCGGGTGAGGGTGGAACCGGAGTGGGGACACGAGATCCGCTCCTACGTTCTTCATCCGTACAAACAGGTGAAGGATCACCGGACGGGGCTTAAAATCACGAAGGTGGAGGAAGTGCTGGAGGGGAACCTCGATTTGTTGAAAATGAAAAGCAGCTAGCTGTTGTTCTTGAGGCTCTTTTGTTTTATAATTGAAATAACAAAACTAGGAGCCTACGCTCAGGGTTTTTTATTATGATAACGTTCCAAAATGTAACGAAAACCTATAATCACGGAACCGTCGCACTCGACAAAGTGAGTTTCAAGATACAGCCCAACGAGCTCGTGTCGCTCGTTGGGAGATCGGGGGCAGGCAAGTCAACCGTCGTGAAGCTCTTGATCGGGGAGGAAAAGCCCACGAAGGGGCAGATTTTTTTCGGCTCTTACGAGGTTGAGAAATTGAAACCGCGGGAGATGCCGGAGTTCCGAAGGCACATCGGCGTCATATTCCAGGATTTTCGGCTCTTACCCAAGAAAACGGCGTTCGAGAACGTTGCCTTTGCCCTCGAGGTGGAGGGGAAACCGCAAAAAGAAATAAACGAACTCGTTCCACAGGTTCTCGACATGGTGGGTCTCAAGGACAAGGTGCATAACTTTCCGGCGGAACTTTCGGGGGGCGAGAAACAGCGAGTCGCGATTGCGCGGGCCATGATAAACCAGCCCGACGTCCTGATCGCGGATGAGCCGACCGGCAACCTCGACCCTTTCAACACGTGGGAAGTGATAAAGCTTTTAAAGAAGATAAACGAACTGGGGAGCGTCGTGATTCTCGCGACCCATGACAAGGAGATCGTGAATACGCTCGGGGAGCGAGTGATCACCCTCGAAAACGGGCAGGTCATAAAGGACGAAGCGCACGGAAGGTTTATAATAGACTAGGAGCATATGATCAACCTCTTCAGGATATTCAAATACGGCATTCAGAACTTTTTGCGGGACGGGTGGCTCTCGTTTTCGACGATCGCCATCATGATTTTGGCACTCATCGTTTTCGAAGGGCTCATCCTTTTCAACGTCGTGTCGAAAGGCGCCATGCAAACCATCGAGAACAAGGTGGACATCACCGTTTATTTCCAGAGCAATATTCCGGAAGATACGATCCTGAATCTCAAAAAATCGCTGGAAGGCCTGGACGAGGTCCAGTACGTTGACTACGTTTCACAGGAACAGGCGCTCGCTACGTTCAAAGCGCTCCACGCGGGGGACGAGTCCATCACGAAGACGCTCAGTACGCTGGACACCAATCCACTCCTGCCATCCCTCAACATCAAGGCCAAAGACATCCACCATTACGACACCATCGCGGCGTACCTCGAAAAACCCGATTTCCAGAACATCACCTATAAGGTAAACTACGCCCAAAACCAGGTTGTCATCAATCGGCTGGTGTCAATCGTCGACAATTTCACGACCGGCGGTTTCGTGCTGACGATTTTCCTCGCCTTCCTCGCCGCCTCGGTCACGTTCAACACCATACGCCTCGCCATCTTTTCCAACCGCGAGCAGATCGGGATCATGAGACTCGTCGGCGCTTCGAACAAATTCATCAGGGGTCCGTACGTTGTAGAGGGTTCGCTCTACGGCTTGATCTCGGCGCTCGTGAGCTTCCTCATTATGATACCGGTCATCACGTTCATCTCGCCCCATGTGAACAGTTTCATACCGGAAGTGAATCTCGGTTCTTATTTTTCCTCGGGCTTCCTGACACTCTTCCTTTATCAAGTACTCTTCGGGGTGGGACTCGGAATTGTTTCCAGTATCGTAGCCACGAGGCGCTATTTGAGCATCTGACCGGCTGTAACAATTGACAAAATAGTCCGTATATTTTATGAGAAAAACTTCGGGAGACGACACCAACTCGTGGGCTTTGGATTTGAAAAGAGGAGACGTGAGAGCGGGGGAAAGGGTTTTCAACAAATTCGCCCCCTCGTTTTTGAGGTTTTTCATGCAGCGGACCGGATCAAAGAGCACGGCGGAAGATCTGCTCCAAGACGTTTTCGTGAAACTGGTGGCACGGATCGATACGTTTGATCCGTCGCTCGGCAATTTCACTCCCTGGTTCTGGCAGATCGCGAGGAATACGCTCAATGATTTTTTCCGGGAACGAAAGAACGTTTTGCTTTCGGAATTCACCGAAGAGGAGGGTGCCGAGTTCGTGTCGAGCGATTCGCTCGACACGAAAGAATTCCTGGCGGAAATCATGAGAACCGTCCGGGGATTTTCCGAAGAAGAGCAGGAGCTTTTTTCGTTGCGGTACGTTCAGGGTTTGTCGTACCGCGAGATTTCCGGGATCACGGGGAAGACGGAAGTGTCGCTCCGAGTCTCGGCTCACCGGATTGCAAAGAAAATAAAGGAAATCTACCAATATGAAAATTAGGCCGTTCAAATCAAAATGGTGCTTCCTGAGAGCGATTGTGCTCGTGAGGAGAGCGATGAAACCCGACAAGCGTTTTCTTGACAGAGCGCGGGCCGATTTTCTCGGCGCGCTCGCCGCTTCGCGGGGGGCGGTCGTACTTGCGAGGAAAGGTTTCAACAAATTTTTCAAGTATTCCCTCGTCTTTGCCGTCATCGTGGCGCTGAACGGCGCGCTCGTGGCGTTTGCGGAGGGGAGCAACGTGAGTCCGACGCACCCTCTCTATTCATTCAAGCGCCTCGGTGAAAACGTCACGCTGGTTCTCGCGCCGGCGGCGAAGAGGCCCTATCTCCACCAGAAATTCGCCGAACGGAGACTCGAAGAGATGAAGGAAATGCTCTCGGCCTCCTCGACGAACGGGACGGTGGTCCGCGACTTGGATGACGATTTCAAGTCGGAAGTGAACGAAGCCTTCGAAAGCGCCGAGAAGAATGACGTTCCGATCGATACGCTGTCGTTCTGCAGTTCCTTTGGCGGCATGATTGATGAACAAGGACGGATGGAGCAGCCGGCGGCGGGGAACGTGGAGTGGGCCGGATTCCAAAAATATTGCGGCGGCGAGCCGAGCAATTTCAGAATTGAACTTGAATAATACAAGACCTGGTCTGCAAAAAACTCCATGGCGAGGGCGGAAAGAACAACCAGTGGATCGGTAATGCAGCCGGCCATCGAGAAGACGGTCGGCGGAGTCGTTTATGAGCGCTACCCCATCAAAGTGCCGTGCCTCATCAAGTTCGGGGAAAATCTGGAAAACGTTCTCCGGGAGTTCGTGAAGCCGCATTTCAAGAAGGGTGACTGGGTGGCGATATCGGAAAAGATAATTTCTATATCGGAGAACCGCGTGCGGCACATTTCGACGGTCAAAGTGACATTCCTCGCGCGCATCGTGACGAGGGGGGTCAGGAAATATAAAAACATGACGGCCTGGTCAAGGCCGGAAAAGGTGCAGATTGCGATAGAAGAAGCTGGCGCGTGGAGAATCATTCCGGCGATGATCTTGGGCGCCATCGGGAAGGTCGTCGGCATCCGCGGCCTTTTTTGGATTATCGCCGGCCATCGCGTCTCCGAAATCGATGGATTCATACCCGAAGACATGTATCCCTACACCGAGTGGGCGGTTTTGCCGCCGCCGGATCCGCAGGGTGTTTGCGATAAAGTGGAAGAGAATACCGGCATGCCTGCCGTGACGGCCGACGCTAATTACATTAACGTGAAGATTTTAGGCGTGAGCAGAGGGGTCGGTCTCGACAAGAAAACCGCGCGACTCGTCCTCCTCGACAATCCGCTGGGGCAGGGGAACAAGATGACCCCCTTCGTCATCGTGAGAAAAAGAGTATAATTTTATGGATGTCCATGAGGAGCAAAATAAAAAGACATCTGCCATGGCCGGTCCTCTATACCTACCGTAAGATTTATTATTTCCCGGAGGACTTCGTAGCCGCCGTCCGTTTCCTCTTCGGCCGGCTGGAGACTAAAACCACGCTCCGGGAACGGTGGTGCACCGTCAAAAGTTTCTACGCTATTTCGTACCGCGTTGACTGCCCGCACACCGAACACGAGCTTCTTTCGATAGCTCGCATGATTCTCGATCTCGGGCCGGGAGTTCCAGGAGCGATCGTGGAAGCCGGCGCTTTCCATGGAGGAAGCACGGCAAAGTTGAGTCTCGTCGCGGCGCTCGCCCAGCGGGATCTTTTGGTTTTCGATTCTTTCGAGGGGATGCCGGAGAATAACGAAGCGCACGGCCGGAGCATCTTCGGCCGCGAGCACCATTTCCCGAAAGGGAGCCACGCCGTGGGGCTTGAAGAAGTCGAAGCGAACGTCGCCAAATACGGTGTCATAAGTCGGTGTCGGTTTTTCCCGGGATGGTTCAAAGACACGCTATCTCCTCTCAGAGGGAAAGTCGCGGTTCTCTGCATCAACGCCGATCTCGCGGAATCGACGAGGGATTGCGTCAAGTACGTCTATCCGCGGGTCTCGCGGGGCGGCCTCATTCTTTCCCAAGACGGGCATTTCCCGTGGATCATCAAACTCTTGGAGGACGAGAATTTCTGGAAGAGAGAAACAGGCGCAGGAAAACCCCTCATGTGCGGCCTCGGCTTTTCCAAGCTCGTCGTCATCGCGGCACATTCCGTGGCTGGGTAAATAATCTTAGATGTCTGACTTCTCGAGGGCGCGCGCCTGCTCGGGGTCGCGCTTTTTGATGTATTCGAAGAGGAGAGCTGCGTGCTCCTTTTCTTCATCCCTGTTATGGGTGAGGATCTTTCTCAGTTCGCCGTCGTCCGTCGCCTCGATCCTTTGCTCGTACCAATTAATTGCCTCAAGCTCCTCGACGAGCGACTGCCGGGCTCTCTCGAGGTCCTTCACGGCATTGGGCATGTCGCCCCAATTCTCGTTGTAAGTTTCCATACATTTATTTTAGAATTTATTTCAAAAGTAGCAACCGGGAGCGGGAGGCCCGGCAAGCCGAAAAAGTGTGCGCTCCGGGCCGCTAGGCCAAGTCTTACCCACTTTTTCGCCTCACCGAGCCTCCCTTCTAAGTATCCTTTCGCCTTATGAAGGATTTTGAAGTGGGTTCCTAGTACAGTTGCAAACTTCCGTTAAGCTGATTGTTGAGGTACGAGTTCAGGCCGTTCACGATGTCGGCCGTGACCCAGACGGCGACGGCTATGGCAACAACGGTGAGGACAAGAGAAATGATCCCGATATTTTTGGCTTTTTGGCTCTCCTGCTTCAGGTACTTGAAAGTCCACATGAGTCCGAGAGGAGGCAAAAAGAAGCTCACGGCGTAGATCAGTATCTGCTTTGCGACGGAAGTCGAAAGTTCCTTCTCTCTCAGCTGCTTTCCGCACGCGGGGCAAAAATAAGCATCGGGAGGAACTTGGTTTCCGCAGTAGCGGCATGGGTAGTAAATTGCTTCCATGGATGGATTCATTATATCATTAATGATACTATGGATGGCTTTGGAGCTTTGCCGTATCAAGAGGTGAAAGAACTGATCCGGGGAGGGTCGATTAAGAACACCGCCGATGAAAATCTGAACCCCGCGTCAATTGATCTCTCTCTTTCGGAAGAAATATACCGGGTGGAGGGAATATTTCTGCCGCGTCCGGGTGAAACAATCGCAGAACTCGTGGAGAAAACGGAACACTCGAAGCACAACTTCGAGAATCCGCTCGAACGGGATGTAACGTATCTTGCGCGCCTCAATGAAGTTATTGCTCTGCCGCCGGATCTCTACGGCTATTGTAACCCGAAGAGTTCGACGGGCCGGAATGACGTTCACGTCCGCGTGCTCGCGGACGGGGTTTCGCGCTATGATACGATTCCTCGGGGGTATGCGGGATCGCTGTGGCTCGCTGTGAACCCGCGTTCATATCCGATCAAGGTTTCTCCGGGCGAGCGGCTGACGCAAGTCCGGTTTTTCAACCGCGATACGAGGCTTACAGAAAATGAACTCAAAGACGTCCTCGACAAGGAAGCACTCGTTTTCGACAGCCACGGAGAGCCGATACGCTATGAAGACATCAAAATAAGGGACGGCGACGGCTCGGTGATCCTGAGATTAGACCTCGATCAAGATGCAATCGGGTACGAATGCTTGGGATCGAACAAGGTGATGGATTTTTCAAAAAGGAAATTCTACGATCCCGATGATTTTTTCAGGCTGATGAAGAAAGGAGAAAGCGTTTCCCTGAAGAAAGGAGGATTTTACATTTTGTCCACCAAGGAGGCCGTGCGGGTCCCCCCCTCCATGGCGCTCGAAGTCGCTCCGATGGATGAACGGAGCGGTGAATTTAGGTCCCACTACGCGGGGTTTTTCGATCCAGGATGGGGATACGGCAAGGCAGGCGAGGGGAAAGGGCGTCCCGCGACGCTCGAAGTGAGGCCTTTCGAGGATATGATTATCAGGAACAAGCAGGCAATCGCGAAGATCAAGTTTGAGCGGATGGCTGAAATCCCCGAGATCCTTTACGATTCGCTTGGGACCTCCAATTATTCTTTCCAATCGAAGGCGAAGCTTTCCAAGCATTTCGCCGAATGAACTTTTTGTACCAAAATTGTCTCCCAAGCGTATATAGATAGACATGTCTGCAAAAAAGAAGGACGTAAAACCTCGAATACCGACCATTGTCGTCATCATTGGAGCGACCGGCGATCTCATGACGAAGAAGATAGTGCCGGCCCTCTATAACCTTTTCGCGAAGGATTCTTTGCCGCGCATGTTTCGCGTCGTCGGTTTCGCGAGACGTGATCTAACGGACAGCGATTTCCGGGAACGGGTGAGGGAGATACTCAAAAAACATGTAAACGTGAATCGCGAAAAGAAACGCATTGAAAAATTCCTCTCGCTTTACTCCTACGAACGGGGGACGTTTGAGAACGAAGCCGACTACGCGAGGCTTTCCGAGGCGCTCAAAGCCGTCGACGGTCGCTGGGGTATGTGTTCGAACAAACTCTTGTACCTCGCGGTGCCGCCGCGCTTTTATCCGGAGATACTGAAAAATATTTCGGCATCGGGCTTGAGCGAACCGTGCGGCGGACCCGAAGAAGGATGGACAAGGGTAATCGTGGAAAAACCGTTCGGCAGCGACGAGAAGAGCGCAAAAGCACTCGACGCGGAACTCGCCAAGCTTTTCAGCGAAGATCAGATTTACCGGATTGACCATTACTTGGCCAAAGAAACGTTCCAGAACGTGATGGCATTCCGGTTCTTCAACAATCTTTTCGAGGACAATTGGGGGAACGAACTCATCGAGAGCGTGCGCGTCCGCGAATTCGAGAACATCGGGGTGGAAGACCGCGGTCCCTTTTACGACGCGGTGGGGGCGCTCCGGGACGTCGGCCAGAACCACCTTCTCCAGATGGTGGCTTTGGTCACGATGGATCAGCCGGAAAGCCTGGAAGCCGACGCCGTGAGGAAAAATCGCGCGTCGATCCTCCAAACGCTCGTTCCTCTGTCTTTTAAAGAAGTCAAGCGACAGACATTCCGGGCTCAGTACGAAGGGTACCGCTCCGTGAAGGGCGTGCGTCCCGATTCCGATACCGAGACCTACTTCAGGGCAAGATTTTCCCTTGCGCATCCCCGGTGGCGCGGCGTGACGTTCATTATGGAAGCCGGTAAACGGCTCATGAATCCCGGCTCCCGCGGCGAGATAACGGAAATAGAAGTGACTTTCAGGCATCCGCGGCCCTGCCTTTGTCCGCCCGGCAAGCATTACCGGAATTCCGTTGTTTTCAAACAGGATCCCGCCGAGGGTATTACCATTCATTTTTGGTCGAAGAAGCCGGGACTCACGATGGAGCTCGAAGAGCGAACGTTTGATTTCGATCTCCGGAAAACTGGCCGGAGGACGCAATATACGGAAGAGTACGAAAAGCTCCTCCTCGATTGCATATCGGATAATCAGATGCTTTTCGTCTCAAGCGCCGAAATATCCGCCATGTGGCGCTTCATCGATTCCATAATCGCCGGCTGGCGGAAGAACACAGTCCCTCTGAAGCACTACCGGCCGGACAACTCTTCGATTTCCGCCGAGGCGGAAGCTTTGGATAACGGCGTTTCTCTCAACGGCCTCCCGGCGGGAGAGATAGGAATTTTCGGCCTGGGAAAGATGGGTCGGAACGTCGCACGCCAGCTTCGCGACAAGGGATGGCGCGTCGTCGCGGCGAATCGCTCGCAGGGCCCCGTGGACGAGATCGGCGAGGAGGGTTTCGAGACGGCCTTCTCGATCGAGGAACTCATATCGAAACTCAAGCGCCCGAGGGTTGTGTGGCTCATGATTACGGCGGGAAAGGGAGTGGATGACGCTCTTTTCGGGAAAGGCGGTTTGACGAAGTTTTTAGATAGAGGAGACGTCGTCATCGACGCCGGCAACTCGTTTTTCGAGGATACGGTCCGTCGGTCGAAACTCCTCGCTAAAAGAGGCATACGATTTATGGACGTCGGTTTTTCGGGCGGGCCTTCCGGCGCGCGCCATGGCGGTTCCCTCATGATAGGCGGGGAACCGAAGACGTTTGAGTCTCTTGGAAAACTCTTCGCGGATCTCTCGGTGCCCGGCGGCTATGCCCGTTTCGGGGAAGCGGGCGCGGGGCATTTCGTCAAAATGGTGCACAACGGAATCGAGTACGGCATGATGCAATCGCTCGCGGAGGGTTTCGCGCTCATGAAAAAATCTCCTTTCAAATTGAATCTTAAAGAAGTCGCGGCGGTTTACAACCGGGGGAGCGTCATCGAATCGAGGCTCGTCGGGTGGCTCGAGAACGCCTTCCGCGCGCACGGTGAAGATTTGAAAGGAATTTCGGGGTCGGTTGTCGCGACCGGAGAAGGCGAGTGGACGATCCTGACGGCGCGCAAACGGGACATGAAGTTGCCGGCCATTGAGGATGCTTTCAAGTTCCGCATGCGATCTAAAAAATCGCCGAGTTATATGGGACGCATTCTTTCCGCGCTCCGAAACCAATTCGGCGGACATTCCGTTTCTGGCGGGACAAAGGGGACGAAGAAAAAGTCTTGACAACTATAGTATAATGAAAATAGGCACAAAGGTCGTTTAATGTTAAAGTAAAAAATAATTTTATGGAGATGCAGCAAAAAAATGATCATCCCGAGGGATGCAAGTGTCCGATGTGCAGCGGAGGCAAGTGCGAAGCGTGCGGCGGTTGCGCCTGCGGTTCGTGTCATTGCTTCATGCACGGGGGCTGCCGGAGGCGCTGGCTCAGGTGGCTCATCGGCATCATCGTCCTCGCCATCGTTTTCTGCGCCGGATTCAAACTCGGCGCCATGTTCTCGTTTTGGGGCGGGGGGTATCGTGAAATGCCCGTGCGTTATATGATGCGGGGTGGCGGCGGTTCGAGATACCCTGTTCCCATGATGTACGGCTGGAACGGGAATTACAGCGGTGCCCAGGGATCGACCACGACCGGCCAATAGCCGATTGAGAACCGGGATTAAGGAAAGGAGGCCCTTTAAAGGCCTCTTTTCTTGTATAATGATGAAACAGAAAAGGTGAAGACAACGTATTCATAACAATGAAGAAAGTAGTCTTATCCTCGGCCGTGGTCGCCGTTTTCGTTTTTTACGTCATTGCACAGCATCTCGGCGGCCGGAGCGGCTCGACCAGTACGTCTCCATTGGTGTCACCGGCGCCGGCTGCGTCAGCACCGCCACAGCAGCAATCAAGCAATAATCCTTCTATGCCGATGGGCGGTATGACGGGTGCCTACAAAGATGGGGCGTATATCGGCGATGTCGCGAACGCTTTTTTCGGGAACGTTGAGGTGCAAGTTTCGATCAAGTCGGGGAAAATCGCGGACGTCACGTTCCTCCAGTATCCGAACGACCGATCTTACTCCCGCTCCGTGAGCAATAAGGCAATGCCCATTTTGACTCGGGAAGCAATCCAAGCGCAAAGCTCGAACGTGGACATCGTTTCGGGAGCGACGCAAACGAGCCAGGCGTTCCAGGAATCTTTAGCTTCCGCTCTCTCGAAAGCGAGTTAACGACATGAAGGAGACGCGAATACTCATGGGTATGCCGGTGACCGTCGAGGTTGTCGACGCCGATGTCACATCCGAGAACCTTGAAGAAGTCTTCTCCTATTTTGAATACGTTGATGACACTTTCAGCACGTACAAAGATTCAAGCGAGATAACGAGGATCAATAATGGAGAGATCGGTGAGTCGGGTTTAAGCTCCGACATGAGAGAAATTTTCAGGTTGGCGGAAGAAACGAAAAAGGAAACCAGTGGTTATTTCGACATCGTCGCTCCCGGCGGCGGGTATGACCCGTCGGGGTTGGTGAAAGGGTGGGCAATCCGGAACGCCGCAGATATTTTAAGGGGAAGGGGTTTTGAGAACTTTTACGTTGACGCCGGCGGAGACATCGAGGTTAGCGGGACGAATGCCGAGGGGCGGGCGTGGAGGATCGGCATCCGAAATCCCTTCAATACCGCGGAAATCGTGAAGACCGTCGTTTTGAAAAGAGGGGGAATGGCCACTTCGGGGACGTACGAGCGGGGCAAACACATCTATAATCCCCGGGGAGGGAACAAGCCGGTTTCGGAAATCGTGAGCTTAAGCGTCATCGGTCCCGATATCTACGAAGCCGACAGGTTTGCGACGGCTGCGTTCGCGATGGGGCGGGAGGGCATACTCTTCATAGAGCGACGGGAGGGCCTGGAGGGCTACCTGATCGATGAAAAGGGCGTCGCAACCATGACTTCGGGTTTTGAAAAATATGTTTGTACTTAATCCAGCCGACTTATCGTCAAGTCAACCGTGCGGAGTCCGAGCGGGCATGGTTTCGAGCGAAGCGAGAAGAGCGAGGACGAGGTCGAGCGCGGTCCGCCGGCTGGGGCGGACCGACGCGTGTTGACGCACGGTAAGTCGGCTGGATGAGCCGAACAAAACCATGATTGATCTTATCGATAATTTTTTGAACAGGATAACAATGTACCGGCTGGTGCTCTATTACCTTCTCGGCCTTTTCGCCGTCGCCGTCGTTTTTTCGGCCGTCCACATACTTCCCTATTCGTGGGGCGGGCTCCTGTTCTCTGGATTTTTCATAACGGCGGTATGCTGGCTCACGAACCTCCTTTTCTCGCGCGTCTTCGAGGCTCAGACAAACGTTGAGTCCGTTTACATCACCGCGCTCATTCTCACGCTCATCATAACGCCCTTTTTTCCGTCGAGTGCGTCTTCGTATTTTCCCCTCGCCGTTTGGGCGTCCGTTTGGGCCATGGCTTCGAAATACATCTTAGCCATCAAGAAGAAACATGTCTTCAACCCTGCCGCGTTCGGCGTTGCCCTGACCGCTCTCACCATCAATCAATCGGCGAGCTGGTGGGTCGGAACCGCTTCCCTGCTTCCTTTTGTTCTCGTCGGCGGGCTCTTGATGACAAGGAAGCTTTTGCGATCCGATCTGGTCATAAGTTTCTTTGCAGTTTCGCTCATCGCGACGTTCTCCTTCGGATTTTTTGGGGGCCAGGACGTCGTGCGGCTTGCGAGTCAGGCTTTTCTCGATTCGCCCCTTTTCTTCTTCGCGTTCGTCATGCTCACGGAACCCTTAACCACGCCGCCCACCGAAAATCTCCGGATGGTCTACGGTGCGCTCGTCGGCTTTTTCTTCGCGCCGCAGGTCCACGTGGGATCGTTTTATTTCACGCCGGAGCTCGCGCTTCTTCTCGGCAACGTTTTCTCGTACCTCGCGAGCTCCAAGAAGAAACTCATCTTGAGGCTTGAGGAGCGAATACGAATTGGGCCGGGCCTCTACGATTTCGTTTTCCGGTCTGACGAGAAACTGAGGTTCAAGCCGGGGCAATACTTGGAGTGGACGCTCCCGCACAAGCGGCCGGATTCGAGGGGGAACCGGAGATATTTCACGATTGCTTCTTCGCCGACCGAAGGGAGAATACGGATGGGCGTACGGTTTTATCAAAATCCCAGCTCTTTCAAGAAAGCACTTGCGTATCTCAAGGAAGGAGAAAAAATAACCGCTTCACAGCTCTCGGGAGATTTTGTCTTGCCGAAAGACAGGAGGAAGAAACTCGTTTTCATCGCGGGCGGGATCGGCATCACGCCGTTTCGCAGCATGGCGAAATATCTTTTAGATCGAAACGAACGGAGGGACATCGTTCTTTTATATTCCAACCGGACGGCCGACGAAATCATGTACCGGGACATTTTTGACGAAGCGAGGAGGGTGGGCGTGAAAGCGGTTTACACTCTGACGGGAGAAGCGCCGGCGGGATGGGACGGCGAACGGGGGCGCATTGACGAGCGAATGATCGAAAAAGCAATCCCCGATTACCAAGAGCGGTTGTTCTACGTTTCGGGGACCCATTCCATGGTCGAGGGTTCCAAGGAAGTTTTGGAGAGCATGGACATCGAGAAGAAGAACGTGAGAAGCGATTTTTTCCCGGGTTTCGTATAGTCATCAAATATGGAAAAAAATAACGTTTTCAAGGGACCAAATGCGGTGAGGACGTTCATGAATCCGGACGAGAATCCGATGATTCCGCTTGTCGAGCTGCCATCGGATTTGAACCCGTTCCTCGGGGAGAAGGTGAGGATATTCGCGAAGCTCATGTATCTTTTGCCGCTCCTGAACGTCAAATCAGTCATGGCTTTTAACATGCTCCTCGACGCGGAGCGCGAAGGCGGTCTCGAGAGAACCGAGACGATTGTCGAAAACTCGTCCGGCAATACCGGGATTTCGCTTGCCATCCTCGGCAAAATGTTCGGCATCGCGAACGTCGTGACGTTCGTGCCCGGGAACATAGCAGAGGGGAAGCTCAAATTGCTCCGGATGGCCGGCGCCGAGGTGAGGAAAGTTGGGCCCGGCGAGAAGGATGGGACCCTGCAAGCCCGGGAAGCCGGGAAGAGTGAAGGTTTTCTCAACCTCGACCAGTATGAGAATCAGGCAAACGTTGAAGCCCACTACCGGTGGACGGGTAAGCAGATTTGGAAGCAAACGGAAGGGAGGATCAGTCTCTTTTGCGCCGGGCTCGGGACGACAGGCATGATTCTCGGCGTCAAGAAGTATTTAAAGGAAATGAGATCCGGCGCGCCGGTCTTGGGCGTCGTGGTTGAACCCGGCGGCGACGTTCCCGGCGTCCGCACGGCGGAACGGCTGAAGATGATTTCCTTCGATTGGAAATCCGAGGTTGATTTCACGGTCGAGGCGGGGACCGGCGAATCGTACCGAAAAAGTCTGTCTCTCATCCGGAGTGGTTTCATGGCCGGGCCGAGTTCGGGGTTCGCCCTGGTCGGCCTCCTGAAATTTCTTGAAGGGAGAAAGCGGGCGGGCGATCTCGACAACTTCAGGAACGAGGAGGGGGAAATCGTTGCCGTCTTCGCGTGCGCCGATACGCCGTTCCCGTATCTCGACAAGTACGCGCCGCACCTCGATTAAGCGAATCTTCGATCGGGCAGTCGGCATTTTGTTCGGCTGGCGTAGTTATGGGATAATGTAGCCATGCTTTCATACATTCAAGGAATGCTCTTGGGGATTCTGCAGGGGGTGACGGAGCTTTTCCCAATTTCGAGTTTGGGACACAGCGTCATTCTGCCGCAAATTCTCGGATGGAACATCGACCAGGGGAGTCCGTTCTTTTTGATGTTCCTCGTCGCGACCCATTTCGCGACTGCGCTCGTCCTTTTAATCTTCTTCTGGAAAGACTGGATGAAGATCGTTTCCGGCATCTTCAGGTCCTTAAAAGAAAGAGAAATCAAAGAATCGGATCCGTATGCGAAGCTCGGCTGGCTTCTGGTCGTCGGTACCATACCCGCCGGCATACTGGGATTGGCATTCAAAGACGTGATACAGAAATATCTTCTCTCGGCTCCGTCCGCTGCCGTTTTCTTGGCGTTGAACGGCGTTTTGCTCTTTGTTGCGGAACTCTTAAGGAGGAAAGCGCCCCCGAAAGGGAATAGGGAGAGCGATGTCAGAATCGCCGCGATGTCGTGGTCGCAAGGATTCAAAGTCGGGCTTATGCAGATCCTGGCCTTGATGCCCGGATTTTCCCGCACCGGATCCACGATCGCCGGATCGCTCATGGTCGGCCTTTCGCACGAAGATTCGCTGAGATTTTCGTTTCTCTTGTCGACTCCGATCATCGGGGCGGCAGCAGCTCTCGAACTCCCGGCGCTCCTATCGTCAGGAAATGGCGTCGCGGTGGGCATCTCCGTCGTCGGCGGTCTTTTCGCCGCTTTGTTTTCCTATCTTTCGGTTCGTTTCCTCACGGTTTACTTCAAACTCGAGAATCACAAACTGACGCCGTTCGCGATTTACTGCCTCCTCGCCGGCGTCATCTCATTTGTCCTCCTCCATTAGTTTTTTTTCTTTGAGCTGCTTTGGAACCAGGCGTAGGCGAAGGCCGCGAGGCCGACGACGAAAGCGGCGACCCCGTGCTTCACGTGGAAACCGGTTCCGCCCGCCGTGTATCCCGGGAAATAGGTCGGCAGTGATCCTGTCGGCGTCGTCCAGTAGACGACTGCGATGACCACGAGCACTATTCCGACGAGTATACTTACCGCAACTCGAGATTTTTTGTTCATGGTAAAATTTTCCCTTATTGGGTGGGCAGTTGTCAAACATTATTTGGGAGGCCCGGCGAGTCGAAAAAGTGTGCGCTCCGGGGCGCTAGCCCAAGTCTTACCCACTTTTTTGCCTCGCTGAGCCTCCGTGTTTCATTGGCGTTAGAAGGAGGGATTTGATTTTCGAGGCGATGGCTTCCCAGTGTTCCACGGAGAGATAGACGAGGAGGGCGTAGATCGCTCCCAGGACGACGTCGAAGAAATAGTGTTCACCGAGATAGACGACGGCGAAGCAGACGCTTGAGGCGTAGATGACCATAAGGGGCCAGAGTTTGGGAGCTTTCTTTGAAACAAAGAGAGCCACCATAATCGCGTAAGCGGCGTGAAGGGAGGGGACCGCGGCGGTGAGATTCACGCCGAGGAGCTGGTAAACCGTGGGGAGGGATATCGACCCGAAGAAGTGGGCGAAAATCGCGTCCGTCGCGTGGCTTATCGGGGGAATGAGCCCCTTCGCGCTTGCCATCCAGGGTGGAGCGGCCGGGAAGGCGAGGTACGTCGCAAGGCCCGCGTACGAGAGGCCGACCATGCCGAAAATGTATTTTTCGAAAAATTTCCGGTCGATCATCCAGAACAGGAAGCCGACGAAGAGCGGTATGACGAAGTGGGATGAATAAAGAAACGCACTCACGTAGTCGTACCAGTGAAGATGGGAAGCACTGTAGAGCAAGTTTTGAAGAAAAACCGTTGGCAATCCGCCGAAGAGGGATTTGTCGAAGTTTATCATGAGTTCGTAATGGATATGCGGATTTACGACGGGAATGAGACTCCTCAGGTACTCGTAGGCCAGGATGAAGAGAATGGGCGGCATCCAGTCTCTCAAGAAGCTTTTTGCCTGGCCGGTCAGAAGCACGAGGATGAAGGCTAAGACGAAGAACTGGTCCGGTGCGTAGGGTGATCGGTGGATCATGAGGAAAGCCCCCACGATGCCGAGATAGAGAAGCGAGGCCACGACGACGAACTTTTCGTGCTTTTTCATTGCCGACCAGCGGAGAGTGACTTTCTTCTTGAATTTTTCCATCGTTGTTCAATTGTAATTTAAAACGGCGGATTTGTTCAAACGGCCTTGACACTGTATAAGTATATGCTAATATGCTTATATGAGTAGTTTGTGCAGTGAGATTGAGAAGTTCGGGAAGGGAATCGGCAATGCCTCGCGTTACCGCATCATTGAGGCCCTTTTAAAGGGCCGAAAGACTGTGAATGAGCTCGTGAAAATCGTGAAACTCTCCCAGCCGGCGGTTTCCCAGCACCTCAAGGTTTTGAAGGCCTGCAATCTGGTAGTGGACGAAAGGCGTGGTCAGGAGATATTTTACGACGTGAATTCGGAATACACGCTACATTTGTTGAAAAATCTTGTGAGCGACGTTCAAAAACAAAGGTCAAAAAGCAGAAAACAAAAATGAACAAGATAAAGATCTTGGGCATCTCGGGGAGCTTGCGGAAGGAGTCGTTCCACACGAAACTCCTCAAAGCTGCCCAGGAGATGGAATTTGAGGGCGCGGAAATAGAAATTGCCGACGTCAGCGGACTCCCGCTCTTCAATCAGGATTGGGAAATGAATCCTCCGGCGCCAGTTGTGGAATTCAAGAAGAAAATAAAAGAAAGCGACGCGATACTTTTCGTCTCGCCTGAGTACAATTATTCCGTCTCGGGAGTTTTGAAAAACGCGATCGACTGCGCATCGCGTCCGTACGGGGACAGCGCCTGGTCCGGGAAACCCGCGGCCATCATGAGCGGATCCGTCGGCATTCTCGGCGGCTCCCGCGCCCAGTATCACCTTCGCCAGATCATGGTTTTCCTCGACATGCATCCGCTGAACAAGCCGGAGGTCATGGTGCCGATGATCCAAGACAAGTTCGACAGAGAAGGCAACCTCACGGACGAGCCTACAAAAGAGAGAGTGAAAGAACTCATTGAAGCGCTTATTTTGTGGACGAAGAAGCTCGGTGGGGAGTAAGCTTGCTGACGACGATGAACGTCGTAAGATTCGGGTGATTGTCCTGGATACCGCTTTCGATGATTTTCAGTCCGTAGATGCGAGCAGACTTGGCTGGGGCTATAACAGCGGTGCTTTTCGATAAAAGCCCGGAGGCCAAGTCGCTCGCCGCCTTGGCCGTGTCTTCCCGCTCTTCGAGCGGCATGTTTTTAAATTCTTTGGCGAGGTACCGTTCGCATTGGGAAATCGCCTGGGGATGGCTCGCTATCCTCTTTATTTGCGATTTCTTGATCGTCGGCAGAGTCATGAGGCATTGGTGCACGTCGAGCCAGACCTCGCCGACGATTGCGAATAAATGGCGGCCCATTGCTTCGAAAGCGGTTTGCACGAGACCGCCTCGTGAGTTCACGACCGGGAATATTCCCAAGTTGACCTCGCCCCTTTCGACTAATGAAAGCACGCCCTCCATGTCAGTCGCGAAAACAAGCTTCGTTTTGAGCCCGGTTCTTTGGGTGTAGGCGAGCCCCGCTTCCTCGGAAAAGGAACCTTCGTCGCCCGCGACCGCCAGTCTGGTTTTTTGCATTTTTGAAACAAGAAGCGGTTACTTGCAGACGCACTTGCACTTTCCGTTGGTGCAGGTACAGACGCAGGTCTTGCATCTGCAGACGCCGAGGGCGCAATCGCACGCCGTGCTTTTCAATACCGCCTTTGACGTGGCTTTCCTTGTCTTTTTAGTCGTTTTTTTCTTTTTTGCTTTTGGCATTGATTTGAAAAAAAGCGTACCCCGACCTTTCCTCATTTATCCTTTTTTCTCGCCGAGGTGTTCGGATATTTTCTGTATGACTTCGTCGGGTAACGTATCGGCTTTCATGAGATATTCGTCGACTTTGATGCCCGTTGTTTTCTCGAGATATTCCGGATGGGTTTCGAGGCTCGTGAGTACGATGACTGGGATGTCCTTCGTTGCCGGGTTGTTTTTTACTCTCCGGAGTACTTCATAGCCGTTCATTTTGGGCATCTTGATGTCGAGGAGAATGAGATCGATCTTCGTACTCTCAAGTTTTTTGAGTGTGTCCTCCCCGTCGACCGCGACGATCGGTTTTCCTCCTGAGAGTTCGATTTTCTTTTCGTACAGCTTTGAGACGAGTGCGTCATCCTCCGCAATGAGAATCGTCGCCCCGTTCAGTGAAATGATTGTTTGGTCCGGCATTTGTTAATTATACCATTTTCTGATTGATGCTTGTTTTGACAAGCGCGGTTCCGCGTGTCACGCTAATTATAGTAGTGGGATGAGACCCTTGTTTACAATTTCATAATTCATAAACATATTCCACACAAGACAAAGAAAGGAAGGTTAGTTATGGAAACAAGACTGTACGCTGCGTACGACGGAGCACCGGTCATCTTGGAGCCGGATAGTGTTTCTGGCAGTCCATCTACTGGATTGTCTATTCATCTCAAGGACAGTGACGGAAGAGAAGAGACAATAAAGGTTTCTCCTTCTCATTACTACGATATGGCACCTTTTGCCATGGAGTCTCTTTTGGAAGACTTGGTTCCTGGATCCGAATTCAAAGACGATTTCGTGAAGGAATATGAATTGTTCAAATCCAAGAGAGACGACGTATCATACGGGGTCTCTGTATGGTATCCACGGAACGGAGATGTGGTGAGATATGCGCCACCGCGCTGGCATCAACTCTCGTTCTACGTCAGAAATAAGACGCTCTATCAGGATCCTGAGATGAGACTGTCGTGGAGAGATGTACGGGAGAAGTTCGAAAGGCCCGTGGTCGCAATTGCCGGGTGTAGTCTCGGTGGGAACGTCGCTCGCGTGCTTTTTGAAGACCTGCATCCCTGTGGTATGAAACTGGCTGATGCGAAAACGTTTCACGTTTCGAATGCAAATCGTCTTCCCTTGACGTATCGGCAAATGGGCTTGAATAAAGCTGAAGCGACTGCATTTGAACTGCAATCAATGGATCCCTTTATGACATTCTCAGTTTATAACGAAGGAGTCCATATCGACAACATAGAGGACTTTGTGGGTGGTAACCCTGCTCGCAATGAGCCTCCCGCGACGATCATTGTCGAGGAAATGGACGATCTTGATATGAAAATTCATATCCGTGAGGTAGCTCGTCGTTTCAGGATTCCGGTTTTTATGGTTTCTGACCTCGGGCAGTGTTTTCAGATCGATGTCCAGCGGTTTGATCTTGATAATTCACCTCCGCTCATGGGGAACAGTATATCGGACGATAAATTGTTCGAGAAACTGGATCGCTGGCACAGAACGCATAAGCAGGAAGATTTTATGGAACTCTTTCTTGCTATCGTCGGTACAGATTGTTTGAGCGTGCCGGAATTCAAGCAGTTGATGCTTCCAGGGCTCTCTCCTGTATTACGCGACCGGCCTCCCGTGGTCCGAGAGATTCAACCTATGTTCAAAGGGTTACCTCAATTAGGTTCTACTGCTACAAAAGCTGGGGCGGAGTTAGCCCGGCACATTGGGTTAGCATTGCTTGGATTTGAGTTGCAGGAAAGAACATTTTTCGACCAAAGTGCGATAGCGAAGGAGGTTAGCCATGTTTCGTGAAGATGCAACACCCAGAACTCCCAACTATGCCGCTTGGCAGATAGAACCGTTGACCGAAGCGGTTTCGAAGGAGCGGTTTCTGAAACACCTTGTGTCGTGGGCGATTCTTGCAGCGAGTAGTCATAACACTCAGCCATGGAGTTTCGTCGTCCGTCCGGCGACGAACACCATCGACATCTGTCTTGATTCGCGCTTCGTGTTGCCCGCATCTGACAAAACGGGTCGCCAAGCGGCTATAAGTATCGGTTGCACTCTTGAAAATTTTCTCACGGCGGCTGATCACTATGGCTCTTGGTGCTCTGTGAAATATCCTCTTTGCACGGAAGGTTACCCCTTACCCTTTGTAACGGTGCAGGTTGGTGATCCCACAATGAAAGGTGGTTCCGATGTTCAAATTATGAATGCGATGAAACAAAGACGCATGAACCGCAAGAGATTTGACGAAGGGAGAAAGGTACCGCAAAACCTCGTTGAGGAGATGAAGAAAATCGTGAACCGATTTGGTTGTTCATTCAGTGCCGTAACCGACCGGTTTACGCGCGGCATGATGGCGGAAGCACAGTATGCTGCCGATAACGCCGTTGTTGCCTTAACGAAATTCCGGAACGAGTTGGGTAATTTCCTTCGCCCAAACGATACTCTCGAAGGAAGATGTATGCCCGGCGCGACGTTTGACTTCGACGACGAGTTGGCGGAGAAAGTTCACCGCGCACTTTTAGGTGACGGTCAATTTGACACGTACCTTGCGGACGCCTTTCCTGCCGGCGATCGAGAAACATTTCTCTCAGCGCCCCTCATTGGAATTATTGGTGCATCAGAGGATAAACCTTCCTCTTGGGTTTCTGCTGGAAGATCGCTCGAGCGATGTGCGCTCCTAGCGGAACTCGAGGGACTGGATCTTTCGGTGCATGCTGCTATGGTAGAAGAACCAATTCTGAACACTGCTCTTAAAATGCGACTCTGGAAACAGGGGAGACCGACAGTCATCTTTCGACTTGGGTACTCCTTGGAAGGGCGAACAGCACGACCACCTCATGCACCTCGTGTGCCTGTTGACGAAGTGGTCGAAATTTCGTCTGAAGAATCTTAGGAGGCAGCCATGAAAATAAAATTCTTGGATAATGAAGTAAATCCCCTAGAGAGCATTTCACGGGAACTTAATGCCCGCGAAATAAGATTGCTTCTCAAGGAACTTCCTCCTCCTGTTTCTGTGTGGCAAACCCCCGGTGAAACATATTCCGTATACCGCATAAAAAGTATTCACGACGAGCGATGGATAGATGATGTTCTCTATGAACTCTTGCTTTCCATGCGAGGGTCCTATTACATCTATGGTGACCGGCCGCC
Source organism: uncultured bacterium (assembly GCA_963713955.1). Classification (GTDB taxonomy): domain Bacteria; phylum Patescibacteriota; class Minisyncoccia; order UBA6257; family GWB1-50-10; genus JAKAHT01. The sequence goes on along the minus strand of OY970216.1, from coordinate 630,392 downwards.
GCTTGATAAATTCGATGTGAAGTCGGCAATTTACGCCGCTCAAGTTATGTACTCAACGGCCGACGGAACCCCCGTAGAAGAATGGTTTAGCATTCGTCTTGTCCCGTCTGACGGCGTACCAACTGGTGCTGGCGAACTCGATGTATTCAAGTACGGTGGCAGACTAGTCTCCGACATCGTTCAGGAATACTTATGTGCTCTCGGTGAATCTTATACCGAAGTGTTCCCTGGATGCTCGCGTATGTGCGGCATTGATCCTTTCTATCTCAACGAAGAAGAACCCTCGTCTAAAAGTCTTTCGTCTCATCACGCTCATAGCGCCGCTTGCTATGGGCTTATAAGTTGTCACATGTTGGAAGACTTGAGGAATACGAAGGCCAGATACATTACCGGAGTGATCATCGATAGGTTCATTGAGAGCACTTTGACTGTCGAGGTTGACGGCAATAAGTATCCCATTGCTTTCACTCCCGCCTCAAAAATCCTTGACTTCGGCGATTCTATCCCAACTTTGGATCGAAGAGGGAGAGATTTGTATATTTACCGCTACCCTGGTTATCACCTCGATGCTCGAAAACTGGTGGAATTTTTAGCAAGAATGGTCCGCGAAGAGAGAATTTCACCGGCAACGCTTCATCGTTACCTTGGTAAAAATTTCGACATTGAGGGAATTAGCCGTGAAAGAGGTATGGCTATGGTGGCGAAGTTGAGGGATGTGTGGAAACTGTTCACCGTACGCGGCAATATCGCAGGTTCCGCTTTGACTGGCGAAGAATTGAGGGATCTCATCGATAAGGAAGTACCTGATGGTCCGAGATTGAAGATTACGCCCTGTGATGGATAGGTTTCTTTAGACAGTCACTCGACAAGTTTTCTCGTCGTTTTTTCATTCTCTCACACTGCTATCTTCTCTGCAAACACCGAAGGCGGCATCCTGAGAGCGGAGTGGATTCTTGTATGGTTGTACTCCCAAAGCGTTCGGTAGATCTCCGCCACAAGTTCCCCTAAGGATCTGAACCGATTAGGATCGCCAAGATCCATTTTGAATTTTCCGTAGAAAGATTCTTGGTATCCGTTCTCCCACGGCGATCCGGGGCGTGAGCGGGAGATGGTGATGCCGTAGCGCTCAAGCATAGCGATGAACGCCTTCGCTTCGTATTCCCTCCCGTTGTCAGAATGGAAGATCACGGGTCGCGGGCAATGGAAGAGCGCGTTCGCCAGAGTTTGGATGGTGAGCGTCGATCCCTTCCGGGTCGCCACATGAACGCCCATCAGTTGCCTCGTAAACAGGTTAAGGATCGTTGATACGTACAGCTTCTTCCCGTGAAAGACAAGCTCCGTGAAATCCGTCGCCCAGACATGGTTCGCATATGATGGCATAATGCCGAGGAGGAGGTTCGGGAAGTGCCGTTCCGCCTTGGATTTCCTGTATTTTCTCCCATGCCTGCGGTAGGGCTTGATGCCGTAAATCCGCATGACCCGTTGCGCTCTCGGTCTGCCGATGCCGAGCGCAATCGCCAGTCGGCGTGAGCCGTATGAGGGATGCTCGTGAAGCACCTCCTCCGTCCGGACCTTTAATGCCCAATCCTTCTTGTCCTGCGTTGCGACGTAATAGAGCGATGAGCGCGAGACACCCATGGCGCGAGCCAGGGCGGATACGTTCCTTTCCCTGCTCAATTCTTTTTTTGGGTCTGGGACAGCTTGATCGTGAGTTCACCGATCACTTCGAAGAGTTCCTGATTCTGTTTCTTTAGGCGATTGATTTCTCCCCAGGAGGGAGCGCTCGTGGCACCGGCGCCGAGCCATCCATACACGGTTGTCTCGTGGACGCCTGCATCTTTTGCCGCTTCTGCGACGGAGACGCCTTCTTCCTTCACGCGGCGGACAATCTCCGCTTTTACCTCTTTCGCTACCCGATATCCTTTTTTGTTAGCCATGACACAATGGTAATTTGTTCCGACCTTTGTGTCTAAATTTTCCTATCCGGAACAGAGGTTCAAATCGCTGGGAGAGCTGGTCTACGAGATCCATCGCCTGGTCTGGGACTACAACCACCGGAGAATCCACTCCGCCCTCAGGATGCCGCCTGCACTGTTCTCGAATCGCTACCAGAAACTTGTCGAAAAAGTGTCTTAACTTTGGGGGTCTTTACAATCGCTTTGAGGAGTTGACTGCGAAAGTTGGCATTAACAAAGCTAGAGACTGGAAATATGTACTAAATCATGATATTGAATGGGGTGAACTAAATTGGACAAGGGAGATTTGTGTTTTCTGCTTCGATTTCTTGGTTGACGCCATAATTAAAAATCAGGGGAGGGATTTTGTAGTAAAACGGAAATGGATTTCGGAGCTTTATGAAATACAAGCAATAGATGAAATCAAACTCTACAGCAACAAAGGCACCCTGATATACACGATACGTAAAGGGGAGGATTTAAACAATGTGTTCGTGCCGGGGAGAATAGACAACCAATGGGAGCTTTTCAATAGTGCCGATCGGATACTGAGTTTTTATAACGAAGCCAGTAAGGATAATATCGTAGGGTTTTTCAATGAAGGAGAAGAAATTAAAATCAAATTTTTAAAGACAAAGCAATTTACACGAGACGAAAATGGGGAATCCGTTCTTTTGAAAGAGTATTGAGTTCTCTCTTTCGAAAGCTTTCGTCTAGAACTTATAAGGTGAAGTAAAAAAATACTTTAACATACTTGTTAATCTTCTGTAAGGAGGGTAAAATTGCCGAAAAGAGCACATGAAACTAGAAATAGGGATCGTGGGGTTGCCGAATGTGGGGAAGTCCACACTTTTCAAGATCATAACGAAACAGGAGGTGAACATCGCGAACTATCCGTTCGCGACGATCGACCCGAACGTGGGCGTTGTTCCCGTTCCGGACGAAAGGGTTGATAAACTGGCCGACATGAGCCGGTCCAAAAAACGCATCCCGGCCGTCGTCGAATTCTACGACATTGCGGGGCTCGTAAAGGGTGCGTACAAGGGGGAAGGTTTGGGCAACCAATTTTTATCGCATATCCGGAACGTGCAGGTCATTATCCACATTGTCCGGTGTTTCGAGAATGGCGACATTGTCCACGTGGAAGGGAACGTGAACCCGATCCGCGACATAGACACGATCGAGTCGGAATTGATTTTCAAGGATCTGGACACGGTAGAAAAAAGGATGACGAAACTCGAGGCTGACGCGCGCGGAGGGGATAAGCAAGCAAAAACAAGTCTGGAAATCCTGAAGAAAGCAAAGGAAATGCTCGGGAGGGGAGAGCTTCTCATTACGCTCTCGGATGAGCCGATCATGAAAGAACTCCAGCTTTTGACAGCCAAGCAGCAGATATTCCTTTTGAACGGAAAGCCGGAAGACGTGAAAGAGGAAGTCAAGGAAAAGATCCGCGGCATGAAATTCGAATTTCTGATCGCAGACTTGAGCGACGAGGAATCATTGCCGAACCTCGTGAAGGCGGCATATTTCACGCTGAATCTCGTCAGTTTCTTCACGACCGGCGAGGATGAAACACGGGCGTGGACGATCGAGCGGGGGACGAAGGCACCGCAAGCGGCGGGCGTGATCCACACGGATTTCGAGAAGAATTTCATCCGGGCGGAAGTGGTAAGCTGGGAAAAGCTTTTAGAGGCAGGGGGCTGGCATCAGGCGAAGCAGAAAGGCTGGCTGAGGCTCGAGGGAAAGGACTATGTGGTGCAGGACGGGGACGTGATTGAAGTAAGGCACGGATAGTTTTATGCAACTATGCTTGGGTTCCTTTTAGCCGTTTCCAGCAGTTTTTTCTGTGAGGTGTCTAACTCCATCGGGAAAGCCGAAATAGGCGCTCGCCGGGTGGGCATTTTCACTACCGGTCTCCTGACGCTGCCGTTTGGAATTGTTTTCTACGCCGTCGGCGCCGCCGTGAGCGGATCCTTTCATTTTTCTTTCGGATCGCTTCCGACGCTCCTTCCGAGAATAGTGGTGGAAATAGTATTGAGTTACATCACTATCAAGACATTGGCGAAATCCGACCGCAGTACGTTCGGTTTCGTCCGGACGTTGACCATTCCTCTCCTCCTCATCGCCGATCTCGCGATGGGATATTCCGTCAGTCTGTCCGAGATCGCGGGGATGGGAATCATATCGGCGATTATGTTTTTCGTCAGCATATCGAAGAAGTTCAGCAAGGAGGGTATTATCCTGCTTCTCCTGAGCACAGTTTTACCCGTGGTTACGCTGACGGTATATAAGTACGACATTGACCACTTTAACTCTGTTGCCGCGGAGCAGCTCATCGTTTCCGGATTTCTACTTATTTTCTCCTCCTCATGTCTATTAAGGAGAACGGGGGGAATCCCTTTCGATTTTTCCTCAAGCCGGTTTTTCTGACCCAAGCTATCGCGAACGGGATTGGATCAGCGGCTGGGGGATTTGCTTACGCTTTCGCCGTCCCCTCGGTGATAATCAGTACATTGCGGGGCGGGGCGGTACTTTTTGCAACAATGTCGGGGGGCCTTTACTTCAAGGAAAGTGGCCGATTCCTCAAAGTGTTCGTGGCTGTGGGCATCATCTGCGGGTTGATACTCTTGGCGTGAGCACGATGTCACCGGCGGAATACCCAAGCCCCGTGCTACAATAAAGTTGTGAGTACAGGGGCAAGTCTTAGCCTTCGCGAGGAGTGTTTAGCTTGCCTTTACCAAGTTATGGTTTTCAATGAAAGTTCGATGGGAAAAGTATCACTTGAGAAAATCATCATTTTTGCGGCCACTAAACACCGTGGCCAGGTCGACAAGGAGGGAGAGTCATATATTTTCCATCCCTTGCGCGTCATGGCGCGGATGAAGACGAAAGACGAACAAATCGTCGCGGTGCTCCACGACATTCTCGAGGATACGGATGCGACAGTTGAAGATCTTCGGAGGCTCGGCGTAAGCACTCGGTTGATACGGACGCTCCAGACGCTCACGCGCAAAGAGAACGAAGATTATCTTGCGTACATTGATCGCGTCAAAAAGGACAAACTTGCGAGGAGGATTAAAATGGCGGACCTGGCGGATAATCTCGACCCCCGGAGGTTGAAGCGCTTGAAGAAAGACGTGCAGGAACGCTTGAAAAAGAAATACACGGCGGCTCTGCGATGCATGCGGTCAGCGCGCTGATTTATTTCGTTTTGCCCACTCTTTCGATTTTTTGAGGAGTTCCACGAGGACTTCTTTTTTTCTTTCGGGATATTCGATGCGGTTCGCTCCGCTTTCATAGGCTTTTCTTTTTGTTTTTGAATAGAGGTTTCGCTCTTCGGGATGGATCCGCAGGTAATCGCGGAAGTTGACGTGGTCGATCGCCTGCGGGTCGCCTTCGGGGAGAATATGAACGCTTACCGTGCGCTCGCCTGACGCGGCGTCGCGCGCAAAATATTTTTCTTCGTGCGTTGTGAAGAAATTGGGTTCGTAGGTGTATCCTTTCTTTTCCATCTTTTTCGTGATCACGTCATTCACGACGTCGAGGTTCTTGACGGTCACGAGAATGTCGATCTGGGGTTTCGCCCATGCACCCGGCACGGATGTGGATCCGATATGCTCTATACCGAGTGCTTTGTTCTTAAAGATGTCGGCGAGAATCTTCTTCTCGTTCTCGAATTTGACTACCCAGCCGGGATCGTAGGGAACCACGGCGTAGGGTCTGTTCTTTTTCTCCACTCGCTTAATCGCTTTCAGGATATCTACCGGTTTCCTTATCAGATGTTTTTGTCCCTTGAGAACTTCTTTCTTGTTACTGTAACCCCAACCGTACTCGACCATCAAAATATTACTGATGCCGAGTCTCTTCGCGACGTCGTAATCGACGTCCCGGTCTCCAAGGAACACCGTTTCGCTTTTGCGGATTTTGAGTTTCTTCAGCAATTCCAACGTGGTTTCTCTTTTTCTGAATATACCACTTGATTTATTGCCGATGACGTAGGGGAAATATTTCTCCAATCTGAACCTCTTTAACTTTTGGATTGCCTCCGACTCGAAGTTCGACGTCGCGAGAATCAGGAGATAATCTTTACTCAGTTTTTCCAAGACCGAGCGGATACCCGGAAAGAGTTTCGGTTTTTGTTTTACTACCTCCTTTTTAAATATGGAATCGGCTTTTTCGTAATCTTCCGGGGAAATTCCCAAGTTCTCGTAAGCGGTTTTCTTGGTGTAGCCGTATACTTGCCTGAATTTGTTGATCGTCTTGGGGCATTCGATGTCTAACTCGGAGCACATTATTTTGTAAACATTAAAAACCGTGGGAAAAGAATCCACGATCACCCCGTCGTAATCGAAAACAACCGCTTTCAGCATCTAGGATTTTTGTTCTTTCTCCTTGAGCGTGATGAAGAAAAGTGCCAGGGAGGCGAGCGCGAGGCCGAAGTCTCGGAACGTGACGTCGCTCACGCCGTAGAAGATGAGGATGAACATGAGGTTCCAGAACGCGAGCATCGAGGCGGTCGCGAGGAATCTCCCGAAGAAGATGGCGAATCCGAGGATGAGTTCGCAGATGGAATAAACCAAGAGGAACGTCGCGGGCGGCACGATCACGCCGACCCAGTGGGGGATGAAGTCCATCCACATGACGGGGTAGAGGAGCGCGTTCACGCCCGCGTAGACGAACGCGAAGCCGATGCCGAGGCGCAAGATGAAGACGGGTGAGAGCTTCTTTATGCCGCTGTCCAGTTTCATACATTTATTATATCATATTACCGTCCATGTACGAACTGTCGTTTGAATACTATAAAGGGCCCCTGGAAAAGCTCCTCGAGCTCATCGAAGAGAAGAAATTGGAGGTTACGACCGTAAGCCTCGCGGAAGTCACGGGAGGTTTTTTCGATTATCTCGGCAAGCTCGAGGAAGCGGGAGCCGGCAATTTCGTGATCGCCGATTTTCTCTCGGTCGCCTCGAAGTTGCTCCTCATAAAGTCCAAGTTCGTGCTTCCGTCCCTCGTCTTGTCCGAGGAAGAGGAGGAGGACATTCAGGGTTTGGAGAAAAGGCTCAAGGTTTATCAGGAGTTCAAGCAAGCCAAGGTGTACATTAAGGAAATGTGGCGAGCGAATGAGGTTATGATGACCCGGGAATTTTTAAAGGGGATGGCGCAGTCCTTCTATCCTCCCAAATCGTGCAAAGCCTCTGATTTCGAGACGGCCTTGAAAAGGATCATCGCCGAGATGGAGAAGTTCCTGAAGCCGGTCGTGAAAATCAGGAACGAGATGATCAACCTGAAGAAAAAGATAGAGGAAGTCTTCAGTCACCTCGCGGAGAGTCCGGTGAGGTTCAACGATTTGCACGGCGGCGGTGGGAAGAAGGAAGTGGTCGTGCTTTTTCTCGCCATCCTTCACCTCATCAAGGAGCAGCTCGTGAGGGTTGAACAAGAAGGGAGGTTTTCAGATATAATGGTAGCGAAGCTGTGAAGCGGGAGATTTGGTGAGGCAAAAAAGTGTGCGCTCCGGGCCTGCGAGAGTTCTCTCAAAACACTATTGTCGTATCTTTAAGTGATAAAAGTATATGAATGAAGGTGAAAAAATGGCGGGACTTGAGGCGCTCCTTTTCTATTATGGGGAGCCGATTGAGGTTGGGAAGGCCGCGAAGCTCCTCAGCATGAAAGAAGAGGAATGCACCGCCCTCGCGGAAAAACTCGCGGAGAAACTCGATGCCAACGCGGACGGGGGACTCACGCTCATGAGAAACGACGGGAAGATACAGCTCGCGACGAAGCCGTCGCTCGCTTGGGTTTCGAAAAAACTCGTGGAGGAAGAATTCAGGGAGGAACTCACGCCGGCGGCCCTTGAGACCGCAGCCATCATCGCATACCTTGAGCCGGTCACGAGATCAGTCATCGACTACATTCGGGGGGTGAATTCGACGTTCATTCTGAGGAGTCTCCTCATCCGAGGCCTCATCATGCGATCGCTCCAGGAAGGGAAGAGGAACATTTACGAGTACAGCGTGAGTTTCAATTTCCTGAAACATCTCGGCGTCGCGAGCGTGGAAGATTTGCCCGAGTACCGCAAATACAAAAACATCCTTCAGAGCTTCGAAAAATCGGAAGCCGCGGAGGAAACGAAAGCTGCCACTGAGGAAATGAGGATGGAATCGGAAGAAGAAACATTATGACGAAAAAGTTCGTAATTTTCGCGGCGATCGTCGTTGCCGGAATCGCCTTCATCAAATTCGTCCTCCCGGCGTTCAGCTTGGGGAGTGGCGGCGGAGCGAGCTCGTCAACCGCGACGACGAGCCAAAGCTCTTCTTCGACTTCCGTTTATGATTCTTCGGTCAAGAAAATACCCGTGAGAAACTGGGACGTCCTGGATCCGGACCTCTCGGCCGAGGGCGTTCTCATGGAATCGCTCGACGACAATTTCTCGTTTTACCGGTTTAATACCTATAAGATGTGGCATCTGGCGTCCTTGACGAAGCTCATTGCGGCCGTCGTCGCGGTCGAGGACGTGGGACTCAGCGCGAAAATACCCATCACGACGTCGACCATGGCCATTGACGGGGAAGCCGGCGATCTCAAGGCGGGCGAGATTTACAACTCGGAAGATTTGCTGAAAACCATGCTTATGGAATCTTCAAATCGGGCGGCCGCCGCGTTCGAGGAATACATGGGTGAGGACAAGTTTTTGGAAGCAGCGAGGGAGAAAATGAAGCAGATCGGCATGACCCAGATGGTGATCTACGATTCGTCCGGCCTCGACGATTCGAATGAAGGAACGCCGCATGACATTTACCTCCTTATGCGCTACATCTTGGAAAACGACCCGCAGATTTTTACCTGGACGAGGCTCACGACCTTGAACATCCAACCCTTGAATTCTTCGCGAATCAACGTCGTTTCGAATATCGACCCCGTAGCTTCCCGGGCGGATTTCCTGGGCGGAAAGACCGGCACTACCCCCTTGGCCAAGCAGAATTTCGCGACGATTCTGGAATTTCAAGGGAGAAGGGTGGTGGTCGTAATCCTGGGGAGCGACTCGCGGTTCGACGACCTCGACAACTTGCTCACGTGGGTCACGAAGGCATATGCGTTTTGAACTTGGAGGCTCGGCAAGCCGAAAAAGTGTGCGCTCCGGGCCGCTAGGCCAAGTCTTACCCACTTTTTCGCCTTACCGATCCTCTTTGCTAAATTGTTTGATACTCGTGAGATGTGGGGGTAAAATGAAGGAATAATGATCGTATTTTCCGCCACCAGGGTTCTCATAGTTTTCGCCCTTTCTTTCGTGGCGGCGCTTATCGTGACGCCGTTCGTTTTTTCCTTTTTGGAAAAGTTCAACCTGCGGAAGGCGAACATCCGGGACGAAAAAAGCGCCCCCGTTTTTTATCAGTATCACAAGGACAAATCGTCAACGCCGACCATGGGGGGAATCATCATCTGGGCGACCGTTCTCGCGCTCGCGCTCGTTTTCCTGATTCTCGGGAAGATCTTCGACGGCTTCGCCAATTACATCAATTTTGTGAACCGCTCTGAAACCTATCTGCCGCTCTTCGCCCTTATCTTCGCGGCAATCGTGGGCCTTTTCGACGATCTCATGGGGATCAAGGGCATCGGGCCGCACGGCGGCGGGCTCAAGATGAAGTATAAGATCATGCTCTATACCTTGGTCGCGGTCGTGGGTGCCTCATGGTTCTACTTCCGTCTCGGGTGGCACACGGTTTACTTCCCCTTCATCGGATCCCTTGATATCGGTTTTTGGTACCTCCCTTTCTTCATTTTTATCATCGTCGCGACGGCTTTCTCGGCGAACGAAACCGACGGTTTGGACGGCCTCCTCGGGGGCGTTTTTCTTTTTTCTTTCGCGGCTCTCGACGTCGTCGCGTTCATCCTGCACGAGTATGATCTGTCGGCCATGATCGCGGCAATCATAGGAGCGCTCCTCGCGTTTTTGTGGTTTAACATCCATCCCGCGAAATTCTTCATGGGCGATACCGGCTCGATGTCTTTGGGAATCACCTTGGGCGTCATCGCCCTCATGACTGACACCTCGCTCTTCTTGCCGTTTTTCAGTTTCGTTCTCCTCGTCGAATCCGGATCGGTGATCATCCAAGTGGTAAGCAAGAAAGTGAGAAAGAAAAAAATTTTCCTCTCGACGCCCATCCATCACCATTTCCAGGGACTCGGGTGGCCGGAAAGCCAGATCACGATGCGATTCTGGATCGTGAGTGCCATTACGACCACAATCGGCCTCGTTTTGTTTTTCTTGGCACACTTCGCATAGGACTTACGAAATTACGAAAACATGCGAAAGTACGAAACCTGTCCCGTTAGAAATCGCGGACGCATAGCTTAAAATAATAAATGTATTATGTGTAAAGGGTCAAAATTGATAAGCAATGATGCAGAAGCAATTTAATGCGCCTGCGTCCTATTTCTAACGGGATGGACGAATTTGTCATAAAAAACGGGCTGGTGTACAAGGGAGACGGCTCCGATCTAGTGGAGACGGACATTCTCGTCAAGGAAGAGAGAATAACCGGTCTTTTGAAGGCGACCAAGAAGAACTCGCTAAATGTCGTCGACGCGAGGGGCATGGTGGTGACTCCGGGCTTTGTCGAAATCAATTTCGAAGCGGAACGGGAAGGGGGTATCCTGGACGACGTCTACTCCATGAACCTTGTCAAAAAAGGCGTGACGAGCGCGATCGGAGGGAGCAACGGCGTATCCTTAGCGCCCATTTTTTCCCAGTCCGTTTCTTTTTTGAAGTCGATATATTCTTCAAAGTTCAACGCCGACTGGCAATCCGTAAAAGATTTCTTTTCCGTTTTGAAGAGGAGGGGAGTGGGAATCAACTTCGGGACCCTCGTGGGGTACGCGACGGTCCGGAGCGCGTTTGTAGGAAACGAGGGGAGGGATTTAACCGACGGTGAGATAGAAAGCCTGGGGAGAATCATCGCGTCCGCCCTCGGGGAGGGAGCGCTCGGCGTCGCGTTCGATTTGTCGGAGCCGTATTTGAACGGCGTTTCGTCCGACGAAATATTCAGAGTGATGAATGCCGCCGGCGTTTTCAAGAACGTTTTCGCCTTTCACTTGAGGGACGAACGGAGAGCGGTCGAGTCCACCGAAGAGATACTTTCCCTTTCCAAAGCTCACGACCTGAACATTGAGATCAATCATTTTCAGCCGCTCAGGGGTTTTGAAGATCAATATGTGAAGGCGGTTTCGGAAATAGAGAAGAATTCAGCCGAGAAAAGCGTGCGTTTCGACGTTTTCCCGGGCCCGCTCGTGAAGTTGCCTATTTACGATCTCCTCCCCGCGTGGATCAAGGGAAAAAACCTGAAGGACCTCACGGCGGCCGCGGAAAGCAAGCACTTGAGGGAACGGTTGCTCGCCGATCTCGCGGGCATCGCGTTCGAGAACCTCACGATCGCCGAGGCTCCGAGCCCGCTCAAGTTCCTCGAGGGCAGGAACATGAGGGATTTCGCCTCGACGAGGAACGTAACGTCCGAAGAAGCACTTCTTGATCTTGCTGTTTTGACGAAAATGCGTGCGACGCTTTTTTCCGATCGCGTGGATACGGAAACGCTCAGCAAGCTCATGGAGAGCAGGAGTTCAATCTTGAGCTTGAGTTACCACGATGCCGAAAAAGAAAATCCCGCCGTTTTCGGGGATATCATCTCGTCGGGCAAGATGGTCGAGAAGATTACCAGTTTGCCCGCTCGGAAATACGGGCTCCAGCGGAGGGGACTCATCAAGGAAGGGTATTTCGCCGATGTCGTCGTTTTCAAGGACGAGAAACCTTTTTATGTTTTTGTGAACGGCAAGATGGTCATGAAGGAAGGCAGAGTGGAACCGCAATTCTCCGGCCGGATTCTGGGAAGTCAGTCTGCAAGATGAGTAAAAATCTCTCCAAACGATCCAGCCCCGATTATGTCTTTATATTTCTCTTGACGGTGCTCGTGGTTTTCGGGCTCGTGATGTTGACCTCCGCTTCGTCGGACGTGGCAAAAGCCCAGTACGGCGACAGTTTCTATTACCTCACCCATCAGATACTCTTCGGACTTTTGCCGGGCCTCGTAGGTTTTCTCCTTGGTTTTTTCCTCGATTACAAGATCTGGCAGAAGGTGAGTTTGTATCTTCTCATCGTCGGCATCCTGTTCCTGCTTCTGGTTTTCACGCCTCTCGGTTTCCAAGCCTACGGAGCCGACCGGTGGCTCCACCTCGGAAGTTTCGGTTTCCAGCCGTCGGAGTTTGTGAAGATCGCGCTTATCCTTTACATGGCCTCGTGGCTTTCGAAAACGTCGGCGAGGCGGGAGAGCTTCCGGGAAGGCACGCTGCCGTTTCTCGTGATTCTCATGTTGGTCATCGTTCCCATCGTTCTCCAGCCTGCGACGACGACGGTCATTCTCATCACGAGTGCGGCGCTTATCATGTATCTCATCGCCGGAGCCAAGTTGAAATCTCTCGCTTTCATCATCATCGTGGGGCTTCTCGGTCTTGCGCTCCTCGTCGCTGTGACGCCCTATCGGTTCGAGAGGGTTTTTAGTTTCCTCCATCCCGAGTCGGACACGCTCGGCAAGACGTACCAAATCAACCAATCGCTTCTTGCAATCGGCTCCGGCGGGCTCTGGGGAGTAGGCTACGGCCGCTCGACGACGAAACTGCACTATCTCCCCGAGCCGATGGGGGATTCAATCTTCGCCGTGATAGCCGAAGAACTCGGCTTCGTCGGCGTCGCGCTTCTCATCATGGCTTTCTTGATGTTCGTCTGGCGGGGTGTCAAAATCGCGAAGCGAGCCTCGGACCTCTTCGCTGAACTCACCGTCGTCGGCTTTGTTTCCGTCATAGGGCTCCAGGCATTTGTTCACATGGCTGCCGTTTCGGGTCTCCTGCCCTTCACGGGAGTTCCTCTGCCCTTCACGAGCTACGGCGGGACCGCGCTCGCGGTGTTCTTGACCATGTCCGGCATCATCGTGAACATTTCGAGGAGGTAGAGAGCACTAGAAGTTCGCTCATGAGAATCGGGTTTACCTTGTCTATTTTTGTATTACAATAAGGAAAACCAACATGAAAAAGCCAAAAATTCCGGTCGTAAACGAAAACGATGAAATCATCGGTTATAAAGACTTTGATGAAATAGATCCGAAAAAGGACATCTATCGCGTGTCAGCGCTTTGGGTAACCAATTCCAAGGGCGAGGTACTGATCGCCCAGAGAAAATTCACCAAGAAGCACGATCCGGGTAAGTGGGGACCAGCTGTTGCGGGAACGGTCGATGAAGGAGAGACGTACGAAGACAACATCTACAAGGAGGCGAAGGAGGAATTAGGGATAGAAGGCGTCAAATTCGATATCGGCCCGAAGGAAAGAGCACATTCTAGTTATAATTTCTTCGGGCAGTGGTTCACGTTGAAGCTAGATCATCCCTTAAGCGACTTCAAGATTCAGGAAGACGAAGTGGAGGAAATTGCCTGGGTCCTTGGAGAAAAATTGAGGGAAGACGTGAGAAAAAATCCCGGCAAGTACACCCCCACGATGTCCCATATCGTCGAATTGCTTTTGGGAAAGAATTCCGGTCAAAATTGAGGGGCGATTGCCGCCGCGGGTTGTTGTGATATAATTTGTAAAAGTCGTCAAATCCATTATTTCAAATCATGGATCAAACAAAGAAGAAGGGGATAATCGCGTGGATCGTCGTCGCGGTCGTCGTCGTGGCGGTGATCGTAATCTATGGCGTGAGCAATAAGGGAGGGCAGGGCAACATCATTAAGGTCGGTTTCCTGGGACCTCTGACAGGGGACGAAGCATCTCCGGGTGAAAATTCACTTGCAGCGGTTCAGATTGCAAGAGACGAAATAAACAGTGCGGGAGGTATAGGCGGTCGGCAAGTCGAGGTCGTTGCCGAGGATAGTAAATGCGATCCAACCGCCGCTGCTGATGCCGCTAATAAATTGATGAATGTCGACAAGGTAGTCGCCGTTATCGGGGGGCTATGTTCTTCAGAGACGTTAGCCACGATTCCTATTGCTCAAGCAGCGCACGTTCCTATTATAAGTTACGGCTCGACGAATCCGAAGATCACGACAGCCGGTGATTACAAATATCGTTTCATCGCTTCTGACAATTTCCAGGGGAAGTTCGCGGCTGAATATATTGCTAACACTCTCAAGGCCAAGCGAGTAGCAGTTCTGTATTGTTTGAGTGATTGGTGTGTCGGACTTCATGATGTGGTGAAACAGCGGCTGGGAGAATTGGGCGTGAAGGTAGTGGACGAAGAGGGGTTTCAGCAAGGTGCACAGGATCTTCGAACTCAAATCACGAAGATAAAAGCTGCGAATCCGGATGTCATATACTTCCCGTCGTATACGGACAGCAGCATAGTGGGATTAGAGCAGATAAAGCAGATAGGAGTTAAAAGTCAAGTCATGGGCGGCGATGCGTGGGATGATCCCAAGATACCGGCTGAGGCAGGCTCTGCTGCCGACGGCGCTCTCTACACGGTTGCCGCAAATGAACAGTTGCCCAAGGCATTCGTCGATGAAATGGCAAAAAGAACGAATGGGCAGCAGCTCATGATTTATGCGCCGCGTGCCTATGATGTGCTCAAAGCATTAGCGACGATCATACAGAATGTCGGAATGGATAGTGAGAAAATAAACGCGGCATTGAAAAATAACTTCACCTATAAGGGGATTGCGGATACTTATACGTTAGACCAGAATGGCGACGATGTGACGGCGAAGTTCATCGTAAAGGAGTTCATGAACGGGAAACTCGAAGAGTTGAGTCGGTAAGGATTATGGAGGAGCTTTAGTTCTTGTGAGCTCTCTGGTTTTACGCCGGAAGGTGCCTTTGTTTCGCGTTTCGAAGTTCGATAGAATATAAATATATGGGTTTTTTGAATCAGTTGGTGATGAACGTTGTGATTGCCGGGGCAGTATACGTTATTCTCACTCTCGGGTTTAATCTTCTCTACGGCATTACGAAATTCTTAAATGTGGCCTACGGCGCCACTGCGGCCGTCGGCGCGTATCTCGTGTTTTTATTTTGCCGGCAGTACGCCCTCCCCTTGTGGCTCGGGATTCTCTTGGCAATCGTTGGTGCCGGGGTCGTGTCGTATCTCTCTGATGTTCTTATATTCAAGAAACTTCGCCGGCAAGGAGCGGCGAGCACCGTGCATGTCATAGCATCGATCGGACTCATGCTTCTCTTGGAGTCGGCAATCGCCATATTTTTCACCTCGCAGTATCAGAGTTTGGTAAGTCAAGACTTTCTTCCGCCGGTTTATACGGTTCTTGGCGCTTCCATCACCTTGGTGGAAGCGATCACCCTCATCGTGGCTCTTTTGGCTTTTGTGTGTTTGGCGGTTATCCTTAAGCGAAGCAAATTCGGCAAACTTGTACGGGCGGTGAGCGATGACGAGGAGGTTTCCCGAATTATGGGCGTTAACAGCAACCGTGTTATCTCCATTGTGTTTTTCGTGAGCGGTGCTATCGCGGGACTCGCAGGTATTCTTGTTGGGTTCGACGTAGGCATTTTCCCGACGATGGGATTCTTCTTCCTTCTTGAGGCAGCGACGGCTTCGATCGTCGGCGGTATCGGCAACGTTTACGGCGGAGTTCTGGGAGCATTCCTTCTCGCGTTCACCGAAAACTTCGGTGTTTGGAAGATAAATGCCATATGGAAACCGGCTATAGCATTTGGGCTCCTTGTTTTGTTTCTCATCTTCCGTCCGCAAGGGATTCTACAAGGCGTATCGAAAAAATAAATGCCGTACCTGATCAATATCCTTATCTTGTTCTGTATTTATGCCATACTGGCGATGAGTTTAAATTTGGTGGTCGGCTATACAGGACTCGTGTCTGTCGTGCACGCTGCATTTTTCGGCATTGGAGCGTACGCGACGGCGATTTTAACGGTCGATTATCACGCAAACTTTTTCGTTTCCGTCCTCACCGGAATGGTGATTGCAGGAATAGTGTCATATCTGGTAGGAAGAGTTTTGCGGAACCTGAACTGGGATTATTATGTTCTGGGGACGATAGGCATGAATCTCATTTTGACTGCCGTTTTCACGAACTGGCAGTCGCTGACGCGCGGTCCTTTGGGTATCCCAGGTATTCCGCGCCCCGCCATCTTCGGACTTGATTTTTCTGCCACCAATAACTTCCTCATTTTGTGCCTTCTCATTCTTGTCGTTTCGTATTTTGCCTGTCGGTTCATAGTTTCCTCGTCTTTCGGCAGAACCTTGAAGGCCATACGCGAGGATGAAAAAGCCATATCGGTTTTTGGTTACAATACCTTACATTACAAACTCGCGGTTTTCACCATCGCGGCTCTTTTTGCCTCGATTGCGGGATCGCTTTTCGCGTCATACCTCACTTTCATCGCACCATCTTCATTCGATGTCATGGAATCAGTTTTCATTTTTTCCATTGTGATCTTGGGTGGTGCGGCGAATTTGAACGGATCGCTCTTGGGAGCATTCGTCCTCACCTTTTTGCCGGAGGCACTTCGGTTTGTCGGTTTTTCGGAAGACATCGCTGCCGAGATGCGTCAGCTTTTGTACGGCATCTTTTTAATCGTTTTCATGCTGTACAGACCGCAAGGGCTGTTGGGGGAGTTTAAGTGGAACAGAGCGATTAACGATTGATACCATGAAAGCTTTTGAAACAAAAAATTTGGAAAAATACTTTAAGGGGGTTCACGCGGTGGATAATCTTTCTCTCTCATTTGAGAAGGGGAGCGTGACGAGTGTCATAGGCCCTAACGGGAGCGGTAAATCGACGCTTATCAACGTTTTGACGGGTATATGGCCAGTGGACGGCGGTGCTGTCGTAATCGGGGGCGAAACATTTCAAAGGCTTCCGTCGCGCGAGCTTCCATCATTGGGGATCACCCGGACGTTTCAAGAGGTGCGGCTTTTCAATCAGATGACGGTATTGGATAATATCCTTGTCGTCTTGACGGAGCGAGCGGTGTTCCCAGCGCTTATGACTAAGCACACGAAGTTTCATTTGTCGCAGGCGGAGGAACTTTTAAAAAAAGTTCGGCTGTGGGAAAAGCGGCACGAACTCGCTGTGAATTGTTCCTATGGCCAGAGAAAACTCTTGGAAATTGCCCGTGCGCTGGCAATGCATGCAGATATATTTCTTTTTGACGAGCCGTTTGCGGGGCTTTTCCCCGAGATGGTTAAGGTTGTGATGTCGATATTGAGGGAATTACATACTGAGAGTAAGACCGTGGTTCTCGTTGAACATAACATGGAATTAGTGCGCGAGTTGTCAGATTACATCATCGTCATGGACAGCGGGAAGCTTTTGGCTGAAGGAAAACCGGATGAAGTGTTGAAACGTCGAGAAGTTATAGAAGCGTATCTCGGAGAATGAAAGAAGAAACTCTTCTTCAACTGAGGGATGTTCAGGTTCATTACGGTGGGGTGAAAGCGCTGGATGGAGTCTCGATCGCCATCGATGAGGGGGAGATGGTAGCCCTCATGGGTCCGAATGGCGCAGGAAAGTCAACTGTTTTAAAGGCAATCTTTGGTTTAGCGCCGATCTCGTCAGGTCAGGTGCTATTCCACGAGCAGCCGATTGTGCCAGTGCCGTATAAGCTGGTGCTCTATGGTGTAGCGTTGGTTCCCCAAGGAAGGCGTGTCTTTACGAATCTCACGGTTGAGGAAAATTTAGAGATTGGCGGATTTAGCGTCGGTGACAAGGCGGAGCTGAAGCGCCGGATGGAGGAAGTAATGGACACCTTCCCGATTTTGAAGAGGAAGCGGAAGACGAGATCAGGAATGCTCTCTGGCGGTGAACAGCAAATGTTGGCTTTGGCGCGGGGGCTGGTGACTAATCCCAAGGTTCTGCTTCTGGACGAGCCGTCACTTGGATTGGCACCGAAAGTGGTTGTTGAGGTTTTCGAGAGGATAAAAGAAATCAACGAACGGCACAAGACGGCGATCATCATCGTAGAACATAATATCAAATCGTTGCTGAAGTTAGTCGACAGAGCTTACGTGATGGATAAAGGGAAGGTAATTAAAGAGGGTAGCCCTGATTCTCTTACGGGGAGTGGCATTCTTGAAAAGGTTTTCCTGGGAGAGCTGGAATGATTCTCACGGCCGCTTTTTGGTTGTAGAATAAGAAAGATGAAACGAATCGTTTTGACGGGGGGAGGGAGCGGGGGACACGTGTATCCTCTCCTTGCCGTCGCCGATGCGCTCGCGAGATTGAGCGGCGATCTAGAAGTGGAACTCGTCTACGTGGGGCCAAAAGACCGGTACGAGGAGGAATTCGCGGAAAGGAACATCCGGTTTTCACCGATCATCTCGAGCAAGCTCCGCCGGTACTTTTCCCTGTCCAACTTCGTGGACATCCCGAAGTTTTTTTTGAGTCTCGTCCAGGCGCTTTGTAAATTGTATTTCCTCATGCCCGACGTCGTTTTTTCGAAGGGCGGGCCGGGGGCCCTGCCTATCGTTCTCGCCGCGCGGTTTTATCTGATTCCGGTCGTGATTCATGAGTCGGATACGGTGCCGGGGCTTACCGGGCGCGTGTCGGGGAAGTTCGCGAAGAAGATAGAGATCTCCTTCGAGGAATGCCGCGCTTATTTCAAGAAACGGGAACGAGTGAACCTCGTCGGGAATCCGGTCGTGCGGGAAACCTGGACCGGGATGCCGCTTCAGAAGGACGACGCGAAGGGAAAGCTCGGGTTTGACAAAAGTCTTCCGCTCATCGTCGTCATGGGCGGTTCCCAGGGCGCGACGCGGATCAATCAGTTCATCTTTGACAACTTCGAAGCGCTCCTCAAGGATTATCAGATTTACCACCAGGTCGGCCCAGCGAATTTCGAGGAAGCGAAACTTCTCACCGAGTCTCTCTCGCGGGAAATGAGCTCGCTCTATTCCTCGAGGTATAAACTCGTTGGATTTTTTGATACGGAGGGGCTCCGAACCGCTTATTCGGCGGCGGACGTGGTTCTTTCAAGATCAGGATCGGCATCAATATTCGAAGCCGCCTTTTTTGGGAAGCCTTCGATTTTAGTCCCGTTGCCGGAAGCCGCCGGCAACCACCAGAAGATCAACGCGTACGCGTATGCCGCGACGGGAGCAGCCGTCGTCGTGGAAGAAGACAATTTGAAACTGAACGTGGTGCTCGTGAAACTCAAGGATATCTTGGGCGATGCCGGGACGTACGAGAAAATGTCCGCCGCCGCCAAGGTTTTCGCAAAGCCGGATGCGGCGGACTTGATAGCCAAGGATATTCTACTCTTATGTTCGGGGAAAAAGTGATCGAGGGAGAATAGGGCATCAAAGTGACAAAAGGGCTTGCCCGGGATACAATTTAGGTATGCCGGTTAGGGTCAGATTTGCCCCATCGCCAACGGGATACTTCAGCCTGGGAAATGCCCGGACGGCGCTTTTTAATTGGCTTTTTGCAAGGCACGAGGGCGGAAAATTTCTTCTCCGCGTTGAGGATACCGACAAAGAGCGTTCCCGGAAAGAGTACGAGGAAAGCATCGTGGACGGGTTACAATGGCTTGGTCTTCAGTGGGATGAGAAAATAGAAAGGCAAAGCGAACGCCTCCCCCTCTATAAAAAATATCTTGAGCGCCTTATTGACGAGAATAAGGCGTACTTTTGTTTCTGCACTCCCGAAGAATTGGAGTCGGAACGGCAAGCGCAGTTGAGCCAAGGTCTCCAGCCCAAGTACAGCGGCAAATGCCGGTCGATCCCGAAGGGCGTCGCCGAGAAAAGAGCGAAAACCGAGAAGCACGTCGTACGATTCAGGATGCCATCGCACACGGTTTCCTTCACTGATCTCATACGGGGCAAGGTGACGTTCGATCTGGATCTTTTGGGCGACGTCATCATAGCCAAGGGCCTGGAAGAACCGCTCTTCAATTTCGCCAACATGGTCGACGATCACGATATGAAAATCACCCACGTCATCCGAGGTGAAGATCATATCTCGAACACCCCGAAGCAGGTCGCCATGCAGGAAGCACTGGGATTCGAAACGCCGATTTACGCCCACCTGCCGCTCATCTTAGGACCCGATCGGAAGAAACTCTCGAAGCGGTATATGGATGCTTCCCTCAAGGATTTCAAGGATCAGGAGTATCTCCCGGAGGCTTTTTTGAATTTCATGGTTCTTTTGGGATGGCATCCCACGGTCGACAAGGAAGTTGTTTCGCGAGAGGAAATGGTCGCCGATTTCAGTTTCAAGAAAGTCCAGAAAGGCGGCGCTGTGTTCAATCCGGAAAAGCTGGAATGGCTGAATTCCTATTATTTGAGAAATCTGCCTTCTGAAGTTTTGCTGGAAAGGACAGTGGACTTCGTTCCTGTAGCCTGGCTTCGCGACAAGGAGAAGCTTGTCAAGGTGATCGGTATCGAAAAGGAGCGGTTGAGGCGTTTGTCCGATCTGAAAAGTCTCGCCGGATTTTTCTTCGAGCTTCCGGAATATCCGGCTCCGCTTTTGATCTGGAAGGGAGCGCCGAGTGCCGCGATAGCCGACAACTTGAGTTTCGTCGCGAGCGTTGTGAAAGGCATTCCCAACCACGAATTGTGGTCGAAGGAGGCCGTCGAGAAATACGTCATGTCCGTCGCCGATCAGCGAGGCAGGGGAGAGGTGCTGTGGCCGCTCCGGGTTGCTTTGTCCGGCAAAGACGCTTCGCCCGGCCCGGTTGAGATACTCTATATTCTGGGCAAGGAGGAATCCTTGTCGAGGATAGAGAAGGCTCTGGAGAAATTGGATTCTCTCGAAAAATCCGAGAAATGAATAAGAGTAGCCTTACATTTTTTTGTCCCAGCGGGATCCTCTTGACATTCTTGCTGATCGCTTTTTTGCCGGCACTCGCGGGGCGGGTCAAAGCTCAAACCGTTTCCCAAAGCGCCGCGGCGTCGAGCGCCACGTCGTCCGCGACGACGACCGACGTCACGACATTACAGCAGATGATAGAGCAGAAAAGCCAGGAGATGAAGCAGATAGAAGCTCAAAAGCAGGCCCTGCAGGACAAACTCGACGCGATAGGCCAGTCTAAAAGTTCACTGAGTCAGGAAGTCCAGAGTCTGAATTATCAGATTTCCCAACTGAACCTCCAGATACAGGCGAATCAACTCACGTCGCAAGAACTCGGCCTCGAGATACAATCGTCGAATGAAAGTATCGCGAGTATACAGGATGAAATAACCCAGCGGAAGCAAGTCATCGCGAAGCTGATGGTCGAGGTGGAACAAGCGGACAATGAAAGCCCGCTCTTTACGATTCTTGGCAGTGACACCCTGTCGGATTCGGTCAGCAAAACCAACTCGGCGTATCTTTTGAACAAATCGCTCGTCGACAGTTTGTCCGAGCTCGCCGATCTCCAGGATTCGTTGGGACAGAAAGTAACCGAGGCAAGCCAGCAAAAACAGCAAAAGCAGGCGGAAGAAATCAACTTGGCCAATACCCAAAACATCTTGCAGGATCAGAAGCAGGAGAAAAACGCCGTCCTCACCGAGACGAAGAATCAGGAACAGGTTTATCAAAGCCAGATGGATCAGCTCGATGAACAGCAACTCGAGATATCGCAAGTCATAGAAGGGATAGAAAGCAAGTTACGGGCTTCATTCAATCCCAAGCTCTTACCTTCGGAAATACACAGCACTTTGTCCTTCCCAGTTGAAAATGTGATCATTACGCAGGGGTATGGATATACCAAGTTTGCCGAGAGAGCTTACAAAACCGATTTCCACACCGGCGTCGATTTCGGCGTCAGTATCGGCACGCCAGTGTATGCGGCTGCCGATGGGGTGGTGCTAAGGGCTGATAACAACGACAAGGGGACGTCCCGGTGGAGGCGGTACCAGTACGGTAAATACATATTGATAAACCACGAAAATAACCTCACGACACTTTATGCACATCTTTCTCGCCAAGTTGTAAAGGTGGGTGATATAATAAAGAGGGGAGAGCTCATAGGCTATTCCGGGAATACTGGCTACGCTTTCGGACCTCATCTTCATCTTGGAGTCTATTACACACCCGAGCTTGAGCTTAAATCAATACCCCCGGCAAATGGCCTGGTACCGGTGGGAGTCACGGTAGATCCAATGGGTTATTTGCCGGATACGGGATTTACACTACATGAATAAAAAATTAGCGATTGCGGCGGTGCTCTTAACCTTGGTGCCGTTCGCGGCGGGAGCTCAGTCGTCCGTGCCGAATGTTTCGCAGCAGAATCTACCCCAGCCGGTCAACGATCTTTTGAATACGTTAAGTAAGATAAACATAAATAATACGCCTGGGGGCTCGCTCAACACGGCGGGCGGCCCACCAAGCTCCGTTAACATTAACGGGGGCGACATTCTGAATCAACTGGGCAATTTGTGGCAAAGTCTGAACAATTGGTTCGCGGCAAATACCGGTGTGAGTCTTTCGGACATCATCAAAGCCGTAGTCAATCTCATCATCTGGATTTGGGAGATTATCATAAAACTTCTTCAGGTGGGTCTTTCTCACTTGTAATCGGATCGGAAAAATTCGTAGTGGAGAATCTTTTTCGCGGTTGTCTTCGGAAATCGCGAGAAGGGCATGCTCTGATCCATTAGTATTATGTTATATTTCACATTGGGTACATCTAGCGTAAAAGAGTCATTGTGCGACAGGTGGTAAGCTGGAGAAAAGGCGGCAGGATCACTCTGTCGCCTCTTATTATGACAACCCTCTGGAATTTCTGCCTTTTCCGGAGTATCCTATAGCTTGTTAGTCCTTCTATATCTCGCATCCCTAATCCCTAGTTCCATGTTCGACCACATCAATGAAAAAAGCGTCTATTTCATAGGTATCGGGGGCATCGGTATGAGCTCCCTCGCCAGGTGGTTCAAGGCCCAGAATTGGGCTGTTTTTGGCTCCGATATGGCTGAGAGTAAAATAACCCAGGAACTCAAGAAAGATGGCATAAAGGTCAAAATAGGCCATAAAAAGGGCAATCTGGAGAGGAAAATAGGCCTGGTTGTATATAATAATGCCATCCCGGGCGGGAATCCGGAGCTTCTGGAGGCCCGGAAGCGAGGCCTCCCCGTTTACTCCTACCCGGAGGCTGTGGGAGAGCTTACCCGAGGATACGAGACCTTCGCCGTCGCCGGGGCCCACGGGAAGAGCACAACCACTTCCCTCTTGTCTTTGGTTTTAATGAAAGCCGGATTTGATCCGACGGTTATTGTCGGCACCAAGCTCAAGGAGTTCGGCGACACGAACTTCCGCCTGGGGCGGAAGGATTATCTCGTCCTCGAAGCCGACGAATGGAAAGCCGCCTTCCTGAACTACTCCCCTACTTTCACCATCATCACGAATATCGACAAGGAACACTTGGATTTCTATAAAAGTTTCGAGAATGTTGAAAAGTCTTTCCTGAAGTTCATAGGTAACATGAAACTCGGCGGGACGCTCTTTGTGAACAAGGACAACGGGAATCTTTTGAAGCTCAAAAAAGAAATCGAAAGGGCGGCGAGGGAAAAATCCGTGAATGTTGTTTGGTATTCGCTCGCCGATCGTCCGGATCTAAAATCCAAGCTCAAAAAAACTCTCTTGATTCCCGGCGAACACAATTTGATGAATGCCCTTGCCGTTCTCGTCCTCGCGAGGGAACTCGGCATAGGCGAAGATCTCGCCCTTGCAGCCCTCCACGGTTACGAGGGCGCCTGGCGCCGGTTTGAGTACCGCGGCGACTTGAACGTGAGAAAAATGAAAATCGGCTCGGTCAAATGGCGTAAGAAAACCAAGGTCCCCGTCTACGACGACTACGCTCACCATCCGACGGAGATCGATGCGACGCTTTCCGCCTTCCGCGAGAAGTTCCCCAACCATAAAATAATCTGCGTTTTCGAGCCACATCAGGCGAAGCGCTTGCAGAATCTTTTCAGGGAATTCACGACCGCGTTCGACAAAGCCGATTACCTCATCCTCATGCCGACGTATAAAGTGGCCGGACGGGATAAGATAAGTAAAGCGTACACATCTGAGAGTTTGGCGAAGAGAGTGGAACGTTTGAATAAGAACCTGAACGTCACGTTTTGCCGCGACTACCAAAAGCTCCCAAAGGTTCTTCATGATATTATGCATCCTTTCTCCGCGAGAGGCGCGAAGGGTGCAACGCCGAAGTTCGTCGTCGTCATGATGGGCGCCGGCACGATCGCGAATCACACCGATGGGCTTCTGTAACGAAAGAAGCCCCCTATTTGTACCGGTAAATATGCACGGCGATATACATCGCGAGCATCCCCAGCAAGAATCCCAATGAAAGTATCTTTACCGCTTCAAACTCGCCTGTGCCGCCCCTGAGCCACACAATGTAGTTAACGATTGCGAGTACAACGACGACACCCACGACATAAATCCAAAGAGGATATTTCTTCATATCTTTTATTATAACACTCTTGGCATGCGCAGCAGTGGACGAAGTTCGAACGATTTTGTTAATAGATTATTGAAAACAGCTTATTTTTTAACTATCTCAATCTTCCGCCTCATGTTTTGTGAAATTGGATCTAATACACCAACACGATATTCATTTTCTCGAGGATGGACTCTTCTCTTTTCGATTGACTCCTTGGGGTAATAGGGAAGTTTACCAATAGATTTCAACACTTCTTCATAAATATCGAAACTAAACGTTTCTTCATTCCAGACATAGAGATCGATGGCCCGAATGATTAATAAGATCAATACCACCATACTCGAAAAAGCGACGGTTACGATATCAAAAAATAACCCTCCTGTTCTCAAGCCGTACATAGTTACAATGGGGAGGGCCGAAAGAATGATTAAGACGAACCATTGGAATGCAGACACGGTTCGGGTTTCTAATACAATCTCATCCTGATGGACCTTAATAAGGTCATCCATCGTGATTCGGATCTCTTGCAGGATCGAAGAGAGTTCCTGTTTTATAGGAAGTTCTCGAGCCAATTTTTTAATTTGATCGAAATCGGGAGTGACGTGCTGCGCAGAGTTAATGAGTTCCGTGTCAAAGGCGTTCCGGATATATCCATCAATCAACTCCTCTAAGCGGGTGGCAGAACTTTTATCGTACATAAGAACATCCTGATGGAGGGCAATAAGCCCACCCGTTTCTGAGGCTGCAAGATTTTTAAGTGTGTTGTAATCAGTTGTGGTAACGACGATAAAGAATCCAGCGATAATTCCAAAAAGAAATGTGGAAATTGTTAAAACGGTGTTTCCTAAATCGGGAGATATAAACTTCGGGGGGATTACGAATAAGAGCAGAATAAAGACAACAACCGCCGTGCAAAATACGATTGGCATTTTAAGACGCTCGTAAGCATTCATAACTGTAATTATACAATAATTCTCCGATAAAATTATGCACAACGCAGTAGTGGACGATGTTCGAACTTTTTTCCTGGACAAGTTACGGGAAGAAGAACTGTTGACAGGGAGATAGCTATGATATAATGAATTTGTCATGAATGGCCTGACCCCCATATATTAGACACAAAGGTCGAAGTCAATATACCCTTGTGTCATGAAGAAAACATATCGCACTGCTCCCGAGGTGAAGGAGCAGATATTGAAGAGAATCAAGGAGGAAGGGATCCCGGTCGTCCAGGCCGCCAAGGAACACGGTCTGAATCCCGCCACCATATACAACTGGCTGGGAAGGGGCGTGAAAGGCACCCCCACGATCGGTGAACTCGTCCGCCTCAAGCGCCAGAACGAAGAGCTCCTCGCCCTCGTGGGCGAGCTCACCCTGGCCTCCTCACGCACTCAAAAAAAGCGTTGATCAAAAAGCAGAAGAAGACGAAGTGGGAACTTGCCCGTGAACTCGGCCTCTCCCGCGCCTCCCTCTACTATGTCTCGAAACAATCGCCCAAGGATTGGTCGCTCAAGGAAAGGATCATATCAGTCTTGAGAGACCATCCTTCATACGGCTTCAGAAGAGTGGCTTTGGAGCTCAAGATCAACAAAAAAAGAGCCCAACGGGTGATGAGGCTCTTCGGGATGAAGGCATATCGGAGAAGGGGCAGAAGGCCAAGGAAAACGGGCTTCTCGAGTATCCTGTATCCCAATCTCCTTCAGAAGAACTTCCCCAAAGGATTGAACGATATCTGGGTGGCGGACTTCACGTACATCCCGTACCAAGGGAAGTTCCTGTATCTCGCCACCGTGATGGATTTGTTTGCGAGGGAGATCGTGGGCTGGGCCGTGATGAATACCCACTCGGTGCCTCTGGTCCTCCAGGCACTCTTCTCCGCGGCGGAACATCATCCGAGACCCAACATCTTCCACTCGGACAACGGAAGGGAGTATGGCTCAAGGATCTTCACCGGAGCTCTTTTGAACCTCGGCGTCAGGATATCGAGATCGAGGAAGTCATCGCCATGGGAGAACGGCTACCAGGAGTCCTTCTACTCCCAGTTCAAGGTGGATCTGGGCGATCCGGAGAGGTTCAAATCGCTGGGAGAGCTGGTCTACGAGATCCATCGCCTGGTCTGGGACTACAACCACCGGAGAATCCACTCCGCCCTCAGGATGCCGCCTGCACTGTTCTCGAATCGCTACCAGAAACTTGTCGAAAAAGTGTCTTAACTTTGGGGGTCTTTACAGGTCTTTACATTCATTAATTTGAGGATCTATCGGTCCAAGTTCACTAAGATTACCAACGTGGATTTCATCGGCGGCGCAAACCAAAAGCGTTGCGGCAGATTTCGCGTGCCGTGGGACAACCGCTACAAACTTACCATTAGAAAATTGACGGCATAGCTTGCCTATTAGGTAGGCTGATCCATATCAGGAGTTGGGTATTCTTTTTCTCATGACCCAAACTCTCGAAAATGGAAAGAAGAATTTGTTCAGGATTTTTCTTCAGATCCCTTGCGAGCATGGATCCCAAATTTCTAAGGTCGGTGGGAGTGAACTGAGCAATAAGCTCCTTTATCCTCTCTTCCGACCATTTCCGCATTGTCCCCTTCGTCGGCCATCCTTGTAGCATTTAGACCTCCTTTTTTCTGTTTTCAAATGGATTTTTTTATTTCTTTCTGGAATGGAATAAAAAACCCAGTGCTGCTTTAGGCTTATATTATAAGTTATATTTAGCGATTAGTCAATTGCTGTTTGACAAAATACTTTTTATCTGATACCATCACGACAATGCGATTAGGAAATCTCGTCGAGTTTCTGAATAAAGTAAGCAAATAAATGGACGGAAAAATTGCAAAACTCATGGATCGAGGATTCGGTTTCATCTCTCGCGAAGGCGAGGCGAAGGATCTCTTCTTTCACTCCAAGGAGTTGCAGGGAGTCACATTTGATGATTTGAAGGTCGGCGATGCCGTTGCCTTCGAGATCGTCAATACCGACAAGGGCCCGGCTGCCACGAACGTGCGGCGCGCCTAACTCAATCCCTGAAAAAACATCCGCTTCTGGCGGGTGTTTTTGTTAGAGAATAATTCGGCTTCTAACTTTGGGGTGTCGTCGTTTGAGGCGTTGTCGGGGAAACGTTCCCTTCGAGCGCTTTCAGTCCTTGCACGATGGTACCGGCATCTTTGCGGGCGGTTTGCAAATCCTTCATCGCGGTTTGGATTTTTGTGCGCGCGTCTTTGAGCGCCGCGGTGTTCGCTTGCATTTGGGTCGTATTGCCGTTATCAGGCGTGAGGCCGGTTACCTCGGATGTAGCGGCTTGCGCCTGCGTTTCGGCATCGTTCACCTTTGCGTTCAGGTCGGAAAGCGCCGGTTGGATTGCCGTTACGTCCTTGCCGGCGGATTGATCTTCGGAAATCCTCGATTGAAGTTTTACGGCAATCGCCTGTACAGAACTCGCCACATCCATGACGCGGTCGGCCGCGGCCGTTATGGTCCCCTGCGGAATGATTAGCATGTAGATGCGGTAGGATTTGGCGATTGACTGAACATCGGATTTAAGAGAAGTTAAATCGGAATCGGTGCTGACTTTTGCTTTTAAGACGTTCATCTCGCTTATCTGTGCTTCGGTAGATGAAGCGAGATTGCTTTTCTCCGTGTCGGATATCTTGGTCATCGAGCTGATTTTCGAGGCTAGGTTGTCGAGTGCCGTGATCCGCCGATTGATTTCCTGGTCGGCGCGGGTCACGATGTTTTGGAGCCTTTGTGTGAGATTGCGGCCGCCGGTGGTCGTTGTAGTCATGGTTGCCGATGTGGTCGTTTGGGCGAAAGCCAGCAAGGCGCTTCCGAACGCCGTGAGGGCGGTAAGGACGATCACTAATGAGATTACTTTTTGATTTTTCATTTGAGTTAGATTAATCGACTTTTATTGACCTTGCGGGACTGGCTGGTCGTTCAAGCTTTGGTCGACGCTGGATGCGTCAGCGTTGAGACCGTTCAGCTGGCTATCCAGGTTTGAGAGATCCTGGTTCAGAGCGGCATCTGAGGTATCAGTCGGCGGTGTCTGACTGCTTGAGTTGCCGGAAACGTTTTCCGGAGCGTTCGGAGTGTTGCCGGTTGTCGGCGCGCTTGTTCCCCCGTTCGTCGCCGTCGTCGGCTGAGTCGGATTGCTGGATCGACCCGCGAGCCAGATCACGCCGCCGACGACCACGACGGCGATGATGACCCATATAATGAACTTTGAAGATTTGGACATAGAATTAGTTAGGTTTTTTTTCGACTCTTTTATTATATCAAACTGGCCAAGCGGCTTTAATTCGGCTTCCCGCTCTCCTTAGGGAGAGCGGGAAGCCATAGATTCTGGGGATAGCTTCCATACGTAGGCTCTAAAAATGTTTAGGACCACGACTTTTGTGTATCAAAAGCCGTGGTCCAAAAATTCAGTTGGGGTCGATGTTTCTCCCCGACCCCCAGTAGTCATTGATCTCGAGAAGACGAACACCTCTTTTGCGGCATCCTCATCACGCACTCTTTCCCTGTTAAACTCGAATTCCAAGTTACCTCCAGAATCCAAGTGTACGCCGGAGAGAATCTTGTTGTTGGAAGTGAGAACGATCAGGCATGCCTCTTCGAAGTGCTCCTCCGTTTCGTCCATTTTATCGCGCCCGACCGTGACGAGAATTCTCCCTTTCTTGAATTCTGATCCACGCATGGAGGCTACGGAAATGACTTCCATAATGCCTGACCGTTCGATTTGAAACGAGGGCGGCCTCTCGCATACAGAAAAATCCGTTTTCCAGTACCACCGCGAAACAACGGCGGTTTCTTCCAGAACCTGCGACGACGGTGTCATTGTTCACCTCTTTTTATTGGTTAATACATCCATTTTACGAGTTACGAGACTCTGCCGAAAGATTCTTCCTTGATTAAAATACTTATATGGGTTCCGAGTCAAGTCGAGCGGGTAACCCTTCGGATTATTTTTTACCCTTTGGAAATGAAGCCGGTTCTGATAATATGGAAACATTGAGATGGCAAGTTCCATATTGGAGGTAGAAAATCTGAGTAAAAATTACGGCAAGACCGAAGCCGTAAGGGGTGTTTCGTTCGTCGTGCACTCGAAGGAGATCGTGGGGCTTTTGGGGCCGAACGGTGCTGGAAAAACGACGACAATCGATATGATTCTCGGCGTTTTGAAACCCACCAAGGGGTCGGTTACGATCGGCGGACGCGACATTGCGAGTGACCGGAGTGAAGCACTTTCCTTAACCAACTTCGCCGCGGTCTACGCGCAGCTGCCGGGCAACCTCACGGTGTATCAGAATCTCAAGATATTCGGTCTCATCTACGGCGTGCGTGATTTGAAAGAAAAGATAAAGGATGTCATGGGTGATTTTGATCTTGATCAGTTCAGAGACGTTAAATACGGCGTCCTTTCGTCGGGCGAACAGACGAGGGTAAATTTGGCGAAGACGATGCTGAACGATCCGAGTCTTCTCCTTCTCGATGAACCAACTTCTTCCCTTGATCCTTCGACGGCCGAAATCATCCGCGAGAAGATACGAACTTACGTTTCCAAGAATACGGCGGGTGTCCTTTGGACATCTCACAACATGTACGAGGTGACGGATGTTTGCGATCGGGTGCTCTTTCTTTCCCACGGTGAAATCCTCATGGAAGGAGACCCGAAAAAGCTTCCCCGCCAGTACGGCAAGAAAAACCTCGAGGAGCTTTTCATCGCGGTCGCGAGAGAGCCGTTGATATTGGAATCGGTATAATCACATGAACTGGAAAAGAATTTACGCCGTCGTTCTCCGCCAGGTTTACCTCATCCGTGGCACCGGCACGCGGTTCATTCAGATTTTCATCTGGATCGTCGTCGACATCACGCTTTGGGGTTTCATCAGCAAGTACTTGGCGGGCATGACGGGCAGCGGTTTCAGCTTCATGGCAGTTTTCATCGGGGCGGTACTCCTCTGGGATTTTTCGACGCAAGCAATGCAAGGTGTAACGATGCTCTTCTTTGAGGACGTCTGGTCGCGGAATTTCTTGAATATCTTTGCTTCTCCGCTCCGGGTGTCCGAATACGTGAGCGGCTTGGTTTTTGTGAGTATCGGCCGAAGTATTCTCGCGCTTGTCGTGATGCTCTTTTTGGCGAGCTTAGCGTTCGGATTTTCCATGGCCGTTTACGGCGCATTCCTCGCTCTTTTCGTTCTAATCCTCTTCCTCTTTGGGATCGCCCTCGGTCTCGTGGGAATCTCCATCGTCCTCCGGTGGGGGCCGTCAGCAGAGTGGTTCATTTGGCCTATCCCGGCACTTCTTTCCCCTTTCGTCGGCGTTTTCTATCCGTTGAGCGTTCTTCCGCTCTGGATGCAGCATGTGGGCTGGCTTCTCCCACCGTCATACGTTTTCGCGGGCGTCCGAGCGCTCATTGAGGGTGGGCCGCTCTCGGTACCGACACTTATCGGCGGCTTGGCGTTGTCCGCCGTTTACATCATCCTCGCGTATCTCCTGTTCTTGAGTATCTATCGGAAAGCTATCAAGACTGGTCTCATTGCCCGCTACAGCGCGGAAAGCGTAGTATAAATGCATGAAAAGGCAGGTTGTCGTCATTCACGGCGGAGGTACGTTTGATACGTACGAGGGATACATTTCATTTCTCAAGAAATGGAAAATAGATTTCGAAGAATACCGGCATCGGAAAAAGAATTGGAAGGAAAACTTGGGCAAAGCACTCGGCAAGAGGTTCGAAGTGATCGCGCCCCGGATGCCAAACAGCTTGAACGCTAAATACCGGGAATGGAAAATATGGTTCGATAAATTTGTTCCCCACCTGAGGACGAATGCGATCTTGGTCGGCCATTCGCTGGGAGGTATATTCCTGGCTAAATATTTATCCGAAAATGAGTTCCCTAAAAAGATAAAGGCCACTTTTCTCGTAGCGGTTCCCTACGACGATAAAAATCGCGACAGTTCTTATTCACTGGCCGATTTCAAGCTGCCGAAAAGCTTGAACAGATTCTCGGGGCAGGCAGGAAAGATTTTCATCTACCACAGCAAGGACGATCCGTTGGTTCCTTTTGTCGATTCGGAAAAATACGAGAAGGCGTTGAAGATGGTGACTAGGAGGACATTTGCCGCCCGAGGACACTTCCTCCAGGGAAGGCTCCCGGAGCTTATAAGAGACATCAAAAAATCAATTTGAATGTTTCTCGATGATGATCGGCGCCGGGTTATCACTCTTGCCGAGAAGATAGCCGAGACCGAAGCTTAGCAGAACAAGAACAACGGCTATCGCCCAGAGCGTGATCCACCCCTTCTGCTCCACGAGCCAATTCTTGATTCTGTGATAAATCGTTGACATAATCCCCTCTTTTCGATTATTATTAATTTTACAACTTTAACGATCTATGGCACATACCAAAGCAAAAGGATCCACAAAACTGGGAAGAGAATCGGAATCGAAGCGCTTGGGCGTCAAGCTTTTTGACGGCGAGACGGCAAAAATTGGAGACATACTGGTAAGACAACGCGGCACGAAATATTACCCCGGCACCAATGTCAAAAGAGGCAGAGACGATACCCTTTATTCAGTCAAAAGCGGCAAGGTGAAATTCGCGAGTAAAAGGAAAACCAGCTTCGACGGATCGAAGAAAACCGTCAAAGTGGTGAATATTATTCCGGCTTGACGATAATCTTCACCTGAGCCTTTATTTTCTCTCCCAAGTCTACCGTTACGGACGTTTCGCCGATGATCTTTATCGGCTTTTCTAATTCCACCGTTGCATGGCCGAACCCGGCCTCGGCGAGCTTCCCTTCTATGTCTTTATCGTGAATGGCCCCGAATACTTCTCCCTTCTCCCCCGTTTTCAGCCTAAAGGGAAAAACCAGCTTTTCTATTTGATCAGCTTTCACCTTCAAATCGGCGACGAGTTTCTCGCGCTTGGCGTTTACGTCGCTCATCTGTTTCTCGAGCCTCTTGAGTTCGTCCGGCGTTGCTGGTATCGCCAACTTTTTTTGAAGCAAGAAATTTCTCGCGTACCCGTCGGAAACGTTTTTCACTTCCATTTTCTTCCCGAGACCCATAACGTCTTTAAGGAGGATCACCTTCATTGTCCCATTTCCGCTTTCAATACTTCGATCGCCTTGTCGAGTTGCGGATCTTGCTTATTTTGGATGTTTTCATCAGTCAGGGGGACGATGTAGTCGGGTTTCAGGCCGATCTTATTGATCGTCGTCCCCTCGGGCGTCAGCCATTCGGCTATTGAAATCTTCATGGAGGAACCTCCCGGCAGGTCTTCTATCTCCTGCACGCTCCCCTTGCCGAAGGTTTGAACGCCCACGAGCTTCGCTCCCCGGTCGTCCCGGAGGGCGCCAGCCAAAATTTCAGAAGCCGATGCCGATCCGCCGTTCACGATGAGCACAGTCGGCATTTTGGCAAGGGCTTCATTGCCGTTCGCGATGAGAGATTGCTCAGCGTTCCCCCTGAATTTTTCCGTGACGATTGTGTCTCCGCGGTTCAGGAACCAGCCGGCTATGTTTTGAGCCGCATCCAGAAACCCTCCCGGGTTGTCTCTCAAGTCCAGTATCATTCCTTTCGCGCGCCCCGTGAGGGCTCCGAGAGCCGCGTCGTAGAACTTGGACGCGGCGTTGGAATTGAAATTATAGAGTTGTACGTAGGCGATGTCGCCGTCGATCATTTTCCAGTCGAGCGTCGGGACGCTGATCAAGACTCTCGTCAGGGTGAATTCCTTCGCTTCTTTCCATCCATCCCTCATGACGAGAAGCTTGACGGTTGTCCCGATGTTCCCCCGTATGATCTTCACGGCATCGTCCGGCGTCATGTTCATCGTTGAAGTGCCGTCCACTTTCAGTATCTCATCCCCGGCACGGAGCCCGGCTTCGTCAGCCGGTGTATCTTTGAGGGGGGCGACAACGACTATTTGGCCGTTTTTGGTTCCTATCTCAGCTCCGATGCCTCCGAAGCTGCCGGAGAGGTCCTGGTCAAATTTCGTTGAGTCGCTTGGGGAAAAGAATACCGAATAGGGATCGCCGAGCGATCCCACAGCCCCGTTGATAGCCCCGTAGAGCATTTCGTTGTTGTTGATAGCTGATGGATCGTAATATTTTTCTTTCACGAGTTGCACCGCATCCCAGAAGAGCGAGAAATCGCCGCCGAGGAGTGTACTTGTGCCATTCGGCGGTATCGAATATGAGTACTCCGGTCCAGAGTATCCTGAAGTTCCAAGTCTCAAGCCTGCGTAAAACAAAACGGCCCCGAAGACGGCGATCGAGATGGTGATGAGGGCTGTTCTCAAAATGCGCGGTTTGTTTTTCATCCTTTTACATTCTAATTTAATTCCCTTATAAATCAACCTCCATGAGGTCTTCGTATTCGGCGCCGGAGCGGCTGAGGTGCGATTCCGTGAGATACATCTTACCGGCCCGGAACCGGAAGAGAACGCTTTGCCGCACGTCCGGCAGCTCGGTCGGCGCGGCCGGCAGGAATCTCGCGAGTGTCACGTGTCCGTCGAATTCTCTTTCCTTTTCCTCGCATCCGATTCCTTTTTCGCCGAGATTCTTTTTCAGTTCGTTTTTCATTCTGCCGAGGAGGACGCTTGTTTCCTTGCTGGTTGTGAGCCAAATCATTCTCTTGAATTTCCCCTCCGGTCCGAAAGTGATCTCTTCGAAATTTATCCCTATGCCCTTTCCTCCCGTCGTCCGTCCGGCTTTTTCGACAGCCTCGGTCACGAGCGGAACATCTGCCTCCGCGACGGATCCCAGGAAGAGGAGCGTCAGGTGTCAGCCTTTCTCCGGTAGGAATCTTGCGGCGAATTTTTGGGGCAATTTCACCGAGTTCAAAATATGTGCCGTTTCCCGCTTTATTTCTTCCGGAATCTTCACACTCACGAAAAGCCGCCGCGCGTTTGTCATCAAACCGAATTGTAGCATATAATTTCTTCAATGGCTCTCGATGATAATTACCTTGAGAAGCTCAAGGAAAGAGGAAAAAAAGGCCATGTGTACAAAGAATTCCAGGATACGGGCCTCATGCTGGCTGACATTTTAAGCGATTTGAAGCATAAGGCATTGTACATCAAGCTGGCCAAAGAGCGGGATAAGGGAGAACTTTTGAGCCTCGCAAAGCGGGTTGCCGGGAATAAGAACGTGAAAAACAAGGGAGCTTATTTCATGAGAGTTCTTTTCGATGGGAATAAAAAAGATGGAGACAAATAACAAGCACAGGATTTTGGAGGTTGCCGACAAGAACGACGAGAAGTTTTTGCGTTCTGGAACCCAGCCTTTCGATTTTTCAGGTCATGCCAAAACGGAAGTAAAAAATCTCGTCAGGGAAATGAGGCAGATCATGAGGGAAGCTGACGGCATAGGACTTTCAGCAAATCAGGTGGGTCTCCCCTATTGCATGTTTGTCGCGCAGGTTCCGGACGATCAGGGCCATATGAAATTTTACGCCGTGTTCAATCCCGTCTTATCGAAACTTTCCAAAGAAGTCGAGGAAATGGAAGAAGGGTGTCTCAGCGTGCCCCAGACCTTCGGTCCGGTTGAGCGCCACTACCGAGTGGTTCTCGACGGCCAGAATGCCGATGGCAAGAAGATAAGGATAAAAGCATGGGGGCTCCTCGCGAGAGTGTTCCAACACGAGGTTGACCACTTGGACGGCAAGGTTTTCATCGACAAGGCGAAGGCACTGCACAAGGTTGAAGTACCGGTAATCAGTAGCGAGTAGTTGGAATGAATAAACATATCCCCGATCTATGAACTATGTATTCTTTGGGACACCTGAATTCTCCGCCGTGATATTGGAGCGGTTGATTGATGCCGGCATGTCGCCCTCGCTCGTTATCACGAATCCCGATCGGCCGATCGGGCGAAAGCAAATCATGACCTCCTCGCCCGTCAAATTATGTATAGAGAATCAAGTAGAAAGTATAAAGAGTAGTATCAAAATCCTTCAGCCGGAAAAAGTCGAGGACATACTTAATACTTTATACTCGCTACCTGATACTGACCGTCCCAGTTTTGCCGTCCTCGCCTCCTACGGGAAAATAATCCCAAAAGGAGTCATTGAACTATTTCCCAAGGGTATCATCGTCGTTCATCCTTCCCTTCTCCCCAAATACCGCGGTGCAACTCCGATCCAGGCGGCTATTTTGAACGGCGACGAGGAAACCGGCACGACGCTGATTCTCATGGATGAAAAAGTGGATCACGGGGCGATAGTAGCGAGTAGAAAGTATCAAGTAGAAAGTAGAGAGACATATAGTACTTTGCACGACAAGCTGGCGAAACTTTCGGCGGACTTGCTTATTGAGACGATTCCGAGATTTTTGAGCGGTGAGATAGAGCCGACGGCGCAGGATGAGTCAAAAGCGACGTACACCAAGAAGTTTACTTCCGAAGATGCTTTTGTCTCCGAGAGCGATTTGGAAGAAGCGCAAAAAGGTGGCGGCGACGTTGCTGTCGCGATAGACAGAAAAATCCGCGGTTTGAATCCGGAGCCGGGAACATGGTCTATTATCGGCGGAAAACGAACCAAACTGCTTGAGTCGGAGATTATCGGTGGGAAATTAAAGCTAAAGGAGATACAGGTAGAAGGCAAGAATCCCCAGAC
Source organism: uncultured bacterium (assembly GCA_963713955.1). GTDB lineage: Bacteria > Patescibacteriota > Minisyncoccia > UBA6257 > GWB1-50-10 > JAKAHT01. Next base: position 594,450 of record OY970216.1, on the reverse strand, counting down.
CATCAACTGAAATGTTATAATTGAATAGATGAATTTCCACTCCCGAAGCAGAGAATCTTTTACATTGATCGAGCTCCTTGTCGTGATCGCGATCCTTGCCGTCTTAGCGACCGCCGTCGTCCTGGTCTTGAACCCCTCCCAGCTCCTGGCTCAGGGAAGAGATTCCACGAGACTCTCTGATTGTGATGGATAGGTTTCTTTAGACAGTCACTCGACAAGTTTTCTCGTCGTTTTTTCATTCTCTCACACTGCTATCTTCTCTGCAAACACCGAAGGCGGCATCCTGAGAGCGGAGTGGATTCTTGTATGGTTGTACTCCCAAAGCGTTCGGTAGATCTCCGCCACAAGTTCCCCTAAGGATCTGAACCGATTAGGATCGCCAAGATCCATTTTGAATTTTCCGTAGAAAGATTCTTGGTATCCGTTCTCCCACGGCGATCCGGGGCGTGAGCGGGAGATGGTGATGCCGTAGCGCTCAAGCATAGCGATGAACGCCTTCGCTTCGTATTCCCTCCCGTTGTCAGAATGGAAGATCACGGGTCGCGGGCAATGGAAGAGCGCGTTCGCCAGAGTTTGGATGGTGAGCGTCGATCCCTTCCGGGTCGCCACATGAACGCCCATCAGTTGCCTCGTAAACAGGTTAAGGATCGTTGATACGTACAGCTTCTTCCCGTGAAAGACAAGCTCCGTGAAATCCGTCGCCCAGACATGGTTCGCATATGATGGCATAATGCCGAGGAGGAGGTTCGGGAAGTGCCGTTCCGCCTTGGATTTCCTGTATTTTCTCCCATGCCTGCGGTAGGGCTTGATGCCGTAAATCCGCATGACCCGTTGCGCTCTCGGTCTGCCGATGCCGAGCGCAATCGCCAGTCGGCGTGAGCCGTATGAGGGATGCTCGTGAAGCACCTCCTCCGTCCGGACCTTTAATGCCCAATCCTTCTTGTCCTGCGTTGCGACGTAATAGAGCGATGAGCGCGAGACACCCATGGCGCGAGCCAGGGCGGATACGTTCCTTTCCCTGCTCAATTCTTTTTTTGGGTCTGGGACAGCTTGATCGTGAGTTCACCGATCACTTCGAAGAGTTCCTGATTCTGTTTCTTTAGGCGATTGATTTCTCCCCAGGAGGGAGCGCTCGTGGCACCGGCGCCGAGCCATCCATACACGGTTGTCTCGTGGACGCCTGCATCTTTTGCCGCTTCTGCGACGGAGACGCCTTCTTCCTTCACGCGGCGGACAATCTCCGCTTTTACCTCTTTCGCTACCCGATATCCTTTTTTGTTAGCCATGACACAATGGTAATTTGTTCCGACCTTTGTGTCTAAATTTTCCTATCCGGAACACGAGATTCCGTCCATAAACCGTTTCTTTGTTGCGGTTGAAGACGGCAAGATTATCGGTTGCTGCGCCCTTGATATCTATTCCAAGAGAATTGCTGAAGTTAGAAGCTTGGCGGTGAACAAAGAATACCATGGGTCCGGGATAGGAACTCAGTTGGTACGCAAATGTCTTGCCCTTGCGAAGAATAGAAACATCAAGGAGATTTTTGCGATCACCGGTCGTCCCCATCTCTTTAAGGGTCTGGGTTTCGATACGTTCCAGGGCGAAAAACTGGCGTTGTTCAAGAGATTGTAATCGATTCGGAATCACATTGCCCCACTTCGTTGTGGGGCTTTATGTTTTCAGATGAGTATTTTTTAGCTGCACGTTGTAAACAGCGTTAGAACTATTATACAACGGCAAAATGAGTATATTCACATCCCCGATTTGAAAGAATACGCTAACGTGTAATCCTCTACCCCACTCTACTACTCACTATCTCTTTTCAGGATCAACCGGTCCCCGTGTATAATAAATTAGACCCTGGCCCTTAAAGTTGAAACGTAGTTATGCCTCCAAAAATAATAATTTTTGATCTCGGAAATGTGATTCTAACAGATGACGACGTTTGGTATCATGGTGATTCTGAACAATATGATGTATACACTGCTAGCTTTAGCATCTCCCCTGACGACATGAAAAGAGGATGGAATGCTGCATGGCCTCAGTTCCGTATCGGTCAGATAACCGAGGATGAATTCTGGACAATATTCCTCAAAACAGCCGGTACTCGGGTTATCGACATTGAACGCGCAAAAGAACTCTGGAGAAAGTGCCAGAAGCCGATTGAGAGTATGTTGGATTTACTCTCCAAGTTGAAGCCGCATTATGAGCTGGCGGCTCTCACAAACACTAGTAAGGAATGGTTCGATTTCAAACGCGGAAAGTACAAACTCGACGATTACTTCCGCGTGATGGTGAGTTCTGCTTATTCAGGACTCGCTAAGCCCGATGAGAGGATCTATGAGCTGACTCTTAGAGGATTAGGTGCGAAGCCAGAGGAATGTCTATTTGTTGATGATACAGAGAGAAATGTGGCAGTAGCCCGAGAGGTTGGGATGATGACGATACTCTTTCGAGGACAGGAAGATTTAGAGGGTAAACTTAGAAAGTTAGGAATAGTATTTTGATCGGAGGGACTCGATCCTCTTTGGTTTCCCTCGGTACTGCGCTGACTGTGGCTGGCTTGGACGATTTTCGAACGATAATAGAAGGGAAAGAAATTGCCTAATTTTTAGGCATTTTATTCTTTCCAAGCGCATTCCACGGCAAACGCATGTTCGATTGTGGAAAGTGATTGAGAATCCACTGCACATAGGTGTTGCTGTTTGGTCCAATGAGAGAGTACGTCTGGCTGTACGGATAAATTTTATCGGATTGCTCAATGAACTCAACCATCTGCGCCGCTAGCGATTTTTCATCTCCTTCTATACAACGCAGCAGTTTACCTTTCCAGTGAAACGTTCGTAGAAACGGAAATATTCCTATTCCCTGAAATGGCGGAAACAAATCCTTGTTTAGGTGACCCCAACACATGATGCGTTGCCATTTTGTGGCAGAGACCTCCCACCGCGAGATCACTCCCTTGCGATTGACCACGAGCCATGGATGTATTGCGAAACTAAAAGGCAGGTTTGCGGGGCAAGCAAACAAAAAGATCTGATATTGATTTTTCTTTATTAAATTATTGATGTTGAATTTGATTTGCTACGGAGCTTGAACGTTGTTCGAACGTGTGGACTTACTCAACTTTTACCGTTCAGTGAACTCGTAAGATCATTTTCTGATAAAGAGAACCAGAAAACAAGGAGGACATAATTGCTGGGTGCGGCAATTCCAACTCGGATATCTCCATCCTATCCTCTTCATATGTCTTCTTGAACTCGTCGACGGTAAAGAGCATTTGGATTATAGTTTAACCATGGACTTATTTCCCGGAGTGGCAAAAACCTATACTAAGTATCGTAGAGAGTACCCCGAAGAGACCATCCGAACCATTGCGGAGAAACTCCATCTGGCCGGGAATGAGCGCTTGCTGGATATAGGGTGTGGTGACGGTAGATCCACTTTTCCTTTCGTCAAATATTTTAATGAGATTGTTGCCGTAGATGCGAGTGGGGATATGATCAAGGAGGCTAAAAAGCGAGCTGGAGATTTAGGAGTCAGCAATGTTACGTGGATCGTGAGTAGGGCAGAAGATTTGGATGATAAACTGGGTCGGTTCAAGTGTGTGGTTTTTGCTCAAGCTCTCCACTGGCTGGATGTAGAGAAGGTGCTTTCTTTGAGCCACAAGCTTTTGACGGAGGATGGAGCCGTAGTGATCTTGAGCGGCAAGAGCATTTGGACCAATGCACCCACCGCTTGGGAACGGAAGATCGTTGAGGTTATTAAAAAATATCTTGGGCCCGAGCGGAGAACGACAGAGGGAAAATTCAAAGCTCCCGAGAAATCTTTCGACGTTTATCTTCGGGAAGCTGGCTTCAAGCGAATAGAAAAATTCAATTATTTCTTTCCCTCGGTCGTGAAGACGGTTGATGAGGTGATCGCCGAACAATTTACCACCTCTTATGCGGCAAAGAGTCTTTTCGTGGATCGCCTGAAAGATTTTGAAAATGAGCTGAGAACAGAACTTTTAAAGATTCAGCCGGACAATAGATTTATGACCGAGCACAAGGGGCTGGTTATGATAGGCTTCAAAGAAACAGAATGAGTATATCTACATTGCCGATAAATCCCGCTAGATTTCGGTCTATGCGGGATTTACTCTTTTTCCTATGCCATGCTTACATACGTTGATATGCTGCGCTATAGCATCCAGCTCTCCGAGTGGGACAATGTTGGAATGCTGTTAATAAAGGAGAAATCGCTGGGTTATCGGTTATCCACAGGCAGCCGTTCGTTCGGCTTTTGACTTCCCAATAGGAGGGGGTGTATATTTATATTGTATCACCACGAAAAGGCTCCCTTGGGGTTCAATCCTTCTGGGGCCCTTTTCATTTTTATGAGGCTTCAGTGCTAAAATATTCCAACTTATTTCTCAACCTACTTATGAAAGAAGTGTATTTTAAGTGTTCGTCATTGACCTTTTTTAATAGTGCTGAATACCTGAACTCATTTGGAATCAGAACTTGCTCCAGTTTATCTTTAGATTTCAAGTAATCGATTAAGGAATAATAATCTCCGTCTCCGGCCACGATCACCGCTTTATCATAATTAGGATATTCAATCATAGCCCTTAGAACTAGATCGGCGTCACAGTTACCCTTCGTGGTGCCATCTTTGAGTGTTAAAACTGGTTTAAAAACGAGAATATAACCCCTCTGTTGTAGGTTGGTATACATTGCCTGATTCTGAGGTAGGTATCCAATACATAGATAAGCATTTCTAACTTTGTATTTCTCTAAGAGATATGTCTTAAATTTCAAATAATCTAGTTTCCAGCCTAGCTTCTTGATCGCCTGATAAAGATTATTACTGTCAATAAAGGCAGCATTATTTTCCGCCATAACAAAAAGATAACTCTTTTTAATGAGTAATACCAGTGAAATTATAAGGCTTCTAGTTAGATGTTAGAAAGCTCGCCGCACTTATTACATTTATAGTTCTGAAAGGTGGGGGTTGTATAAAAGTAGAAAACCCGCCATATCGGCAGGTTTTCTAGTTCCAGTCCTTTTTCGACTGTTATTGTTTATTTGACGAGTTGAACGGTGGCCGCCATATCCCAGCCCACAAGATCGTTCCCGAAGTTCCGCTTAAGATAGTCGGAGACTTTGTCAAAATACTCCCCCTGAGCTGTTTTGACATCCTTGCCCTCCGGTATCTGGTAGGTGAGACCGATTCCAATTTGATCTTTTGAGACCTTTCTCAGATAGAGCTGAAGATAGTTTGGGTCTTCGGCGACTGTTCCGGATAGGAAAATTTAGACACAAAGGTCGGAACAAATTACCATTGTGTCATGGCTAACAAAAAAGGATATCGGGTAGCGAAAGAGGTAAAAGCGGAGATTGTCCGCCGCGTGAAGGAAGAAGGCGTCTCCGTCGCAGAAGCGGCAAAAGATGCAGGCGTCCACGAGACAACCGTGTATGGATGGCTCGGCGCCGGTGCCACGAGCGCTCCCTCCTGGGGAGAAATCAATCGCCTAAAGAAACAGAATCAGGAACTCTTCGAAGTGATCGGTGAACTCACGATCAAGCTGTCCCAGACCCAAAAAAAGAATTGAGCAGGGAAAGGAACGTATCCGCCCTGGCTCGCGCCATGGGTGTCTCGCGCTCATCGCTCTATTACGTCGCAACGCAGGACAAGAAGGATTGGGCATTAAAGGTCCGGACGGAGGAGGTGCTTCACGAGCATCCCTCATACGGCTCACGCCGACTGGCGATTGCGCTCGGCATCGGCAGACCGAGAGCGCAACGGGTCATGCGGATTTACGGCATCAAGCCCTACCGCAGGCATGGGAGAAAATACAGGAAATCCAAGGCGGAACGGCACTTCCCGAACCTCCTCCTCGGCATTATGCCATCATATGCGAACCATGTCTGGGCGACGGATTTCACGGAGCTTGTCTTTCACGGGAAGAAGCTGTACGTATCAACGATCCTTAACCTGTTTACGAGGCAACTGATGGGCGTTCATGTGGCGACCCGGAAGGGATCGACGCTCACCATCCAAACTCTGGCGAACGCGCTCTTCCATTGCCCGCGACCCGTGATCTTCCATTCTGACAACGGGAGGGAATACGAAGCGAAGGCGTTCATCGCTATGCTTGAGCGCTACGGCATCACCATCTCCCGCTCACGCCCCGGATCGCCGTGGGAGAACGGATACCAAGAATCTTTCTACGGAAAATTCAAAATGGATCTTGGCGATCCTAATCGGTTCAGATCCTTAGGGGAACTTGTGGCGGAGATCTACCGAACGCTTTGGGAGTACAACCATACAAGAATCCACTCCGCTCTCAGGATGCCGCCTTCGGTGTTTGCAGAGAAGATAGCAGTGTGAGAGAATGAAAAAACGACGAGAAAACTTGTCGAGTGACTGTCTAAAGAAACCTATCCATCACAGTAAGGTGGATGTGTTTCGAACTCAGGCGCTCACCTTTTCTGGCAAGACGTCTGATCTCTACAATCACTCGCCCCTTATTCCAGAAATGATTCCTGACCGCTTTAATACGATCGTAATCAAGTCTGGCGGCTTTGATTGTCTTTCTCCAGCTGCCGAAGAGCCTTACTCCGGCGTAGGTCAAGCTTTGGTAACCGTGATTCAGAAGATAAAAGTGGTAGAGCGGGACATGAAGTTTTTTCAATCTCCTTATTTCCCGCAACACCTTCTTAGAAGTCCATATTCTCTTGGGATCTAAATCTCGCGGATTGAAGCCGGCTTTTTTTTGAGCTTTCTTCATACCGTCTTTCCCAAAATGACGTCTGACCGCGCTATAAAGACCGCGATCCTGTGAGTAGATTGCCATTGTGTTGATTGGCAATCCTTTCCGGTACCTGGTCTTAATGGCACTCACAATTTTGTCCTTCGTCCAAGAACGAAAAGGTTTCCGAACCCGGACCGAACCATAATCGTACCCAGCGGCTTTAACGGCCTTCCCCCAACTCCCGAAGTATCTAATAGCAGCTCCGTAGAGAGATTGGTGGTGTGTCTGGATATAATTCGAGTTCAGCTTTTCACCGGATTCATGGAGTTCCCTTATTCTCGAGATTACAATTTGTTTACTCCATTTCGGATGGCGAAGTAGCTTGAGTGCGAGAATCTTTGCATAACTGTATCCGCTCGCCTCAACTGCGTCGCCCCAACTACCGAAACGCCACACTGCAGCATTGTACAAACTCCTGTAGTGTTCCTGGATGTAATTGGAATTTATCCTTACTCCAGTCCTATGAAGCTCTCTAATAGCCGCAATCACAAGCATTTCACTCCATTCCAATCTCATGTCTGCTTATCCCTCCTTTCGGTTAAGTTTTCAGCTAATATTAAAAAGTAAATATGCGTGTAAATAAAATACCACCTTTCGGTGAATATGTCAAGGTTTTATCAAAGGGGTACTCTAATCATGTTGGCGCATATCGCATACCATGAAGGATATGTACCAATTGAATCAAATACCGTCGGAAGCCCAGATCAGGAAGTTTCTCCGGAGAACGCTCTTTGGCAAGAATGTGTACTGTCCCCGCTGTCGGTACCGGGATGTCTGGAAGGAGAAGGATCGGTACTGGTGCCCCCGATGTCGGAGAAGGTTCACCCTCCTCTCATACACCTGGTTAAGCGATCTGAAGCTCCCGCTTGAGACGTGGTGGCTCGTCCTCTGGGCGTGGTGCGAAAAGATACCCGTTGTTCAAGCCATGAACCTCTCGGGGCTTTCCGAGATGGCCATCCGTCGCTGGTACGACCGCTTCCGGGAACACCTGCCTCAAAACCATGATATTCTCTCACGGATCGTGCAGCTCGATGAGGCATACGGCAAGGGCTGGTCACTCATCATGGGGAAAGAGGAGCGCTCGAGAAAGGTCGCGTACGTGGTTTTGCCCGAGAAGTCGGTTGACCGAGCAGAAGCGGTTCGGTTCCTCATGGAGTACGTGAAGCCGAGGGCGAGGCTCCATACCGATGGGGCAGCCATATACCGGGGCATCGAGAGATGGTGGCCAGTGAGACACGAACGGGACATCCATGCTAAATGGGAGTTCGGGAAGACCTCCGAGATCGAGGGGATGTTCGGGAACTTCAGGACATTCGTGAGGAGAATGTACCATCACGTGACCGCGGAGAAGATGCCTGACTACGTGAGGGAATTTTCCGTCAGATTTTCCTCACCGGAATTGTTTCAAAACCCCAGGAACTACCTCAAAAAGTCGTTAACCTTTGCGCCAATTGACTAGGGATACCCTTATCAAAGTATTCCCTTCATGAAAATAAAGCGCCCCGCCGGTCAAATCGATGACACGAACGGGGGCTTGAATAAAGTTACCGTCGTTAGACGACTGGTATTTTGTTAAGCCAACCCTTTACTTTCAGGGCGGCTTCCGCTGCTCTGGTTTCTGCTTCCTTCTTGGAGGTGCCTACACCGGTCGCGACTTGCTCTTCACCTAAGCAGGCTGCGACGACAAAGCATTTCTTATTGTCGAGCCCTTCTTCCTTAAGGAGCTCATAGTGCGGCGTGATTTTCATCAACGCCTGGGCTACTTCTTGGAAAAAGGACTTGGCGTCGCGGAAGTTAATGGCTGTCTTGAGTTCGGGCAGGAGAGTCTCATAGACGAGGTTTTGCGCTGTCTCATATCCCTGATCAAGGTATATTGCACCGACGATGGCCTCATAGAGCCTGCCGAGTATGGTCCTCAAGGCGCGTTCCCCCTCTTTTATGGCACCATTTGAAGTGAGCAGGAACTCACTTACCTCCAAACGACGGGTAACACCGGAGAGTATTTCCATACCCACAAGCGTATTACGGATGGCGGCAAGCTCACCCTCGGGTTTTTCGGGAAATGCCGTGTAAAGGTATTCCCTTACTATAAGTTCAAGGACTGCATCCCCGAGAAACTCCAGGCGCTCATTGTGCCTCGTATTTAATCCCTTAACCTCGTTGACATACGAACGGTGAGTAAAAGCATTCTTGAGGAGTTCTTTGTTCTTAAACTCCACGCCCAGTTTCTTTTCACAGTCAATAAAGTCTCTCATATTGTCTCCTTCCTTTGAGAGGTTAGTTAAGTGAAGTTTCTGTTGTGATTTATATACCGAAACAGCACTGATGTCAACAGCATCGTAATATCCCAATAGCTTGGAATTAGGTTGCCAAAACAGACCTTTCGGTCTGCGCGGCGCGATAAAAAATACTTCAGCTCGGCGCGCTGGAAGGTGTCGGGAATTGCTTAAGGGCATAAACTAGCATTAACACCCACCCTATTTGTCTTAATTCTTCCCCTCTCGAATAACAAAATAATAGCCAGAGTATCTAATGCCGCCAAACCCAGGTTTCGGCCATTCTTTCTGCAAGGTACTGTGAATTTCACAATTATGTGCCAGGCCATAATGCATGCCAACTAATCCATCGACGGCAAGAGGATCTTCGCAATAGTATCCCTCAACCACTCCGGCGAGGAGGGTAGTCGTCGCACCGCAATCGGAAGTTAGTGATTCCTTGTCTACAAAGTCATAACCCCTGGTTTTCATCTTCTGGATTTCTAAATCAGATACTCTACTCTTTGGATCACCATACGAATACGTGATCGCCTTATCTGTTCTTTTAATTGATATTCCGGGTTTCTGTCCTTCTTCGCGATGCGTGTTGCCAATGAACCAATGAGTCCATCTGATGGCGGGATAATGCGCAAAGGTGTAGATGGGTAAACCCGGGGCTTGAAGGCTAACTATAAGACTAAAAATCTGGCCACCTTCAGCGTACCGATGTGTTCCGTCGATTGGGTCAATGGCGAACAAAAATTCTCCGTTTGGATTGAATTTGCCGACTGATTCCGTATCTTCTTCGGCCACGAGGCGGCACTCTGACAATATGGTCTTGCTCGCAGCTGATAGAACCATTTCCTGGACCGCGGTGTCCGCATCCGTCACCACATCTATGTCGTGCACCCCCGTACCGAGCTTCGTTTTTGGCACAATACCTTTTTGCAATTCCACCGCTAACTTACCAGCATCGAAAAAGACCGGTTCAAAGGTTTGAATTGCTTTTATGTAGTCCTCCCGTTTCATCTCAAGGTTTAATGCCGGATGACCGACTTGGTCGCTACCTCTATAACATATCCGTCAGGGTCCCTGAAATCTATAGTGTAGGAGATCCGATTTCTGTATTGGTACTCAAGGGGGCCCCGAATAATATCGCTTTTGTTCTTGATCAAAAACCGGGCAATCTCATCGACGGTTTCACACGAATCAGCCAAGAAACATATATGCCTGGGGCCGACCGTTCTCTGGGGTTCTACCTTCTGCTCAATAAAGTAGATCTTTGTTTGGCCGTTACTGAAAGCGTTTTTCTCGACATGATCCCAGTGAATAAGTTTGAAAATACCCTTATAGAATCTCATTGATCGCTTCAAATCAAAAACCCAAAATTCTATGTGTTTTATGATTCCTTTCTCCCCCGTGGCTTTCTTGGTCATCTTTCCATTCGGAATTTCCACCCTGGCCCACCACACATCATCCTTCTCGCACAAATACACAGTCCTGCTGTACTGTTTGCCAGTTCTCAAGTTATAACTCACATCTTTCACCCTTTTTATCATTTCCCTTTTGCACCTGGGGCATTTCATATGTTTTCAGTTTAACACAACTACAACAAATCTATCCCTACAGGGCAATGGTCTGAGCCATGTACTTTATCTAAGATAAAGGCGTCTTTAACTCTTCTCGAGATCGGACTGGAGGTAAATATGTAATCAATCCTCCATCCAAGGTTTCTCTCACGAGCATTCGCCATATATGGCCACCAAGTGTAGTGGCCACCTCCCCCGTGGAACTTTCTGAAGGTATCCGTGAAGCCGCTCTCCATCAACATGTCTATTTTCTTCCTTTCCCCTGGCGTAAACATGATGTTGTTTCTATTCGAATCCGGCCTCGCAAGGTCAGTTTCCTCATGAGCCACGTTAAAATCTCCCGCCAGAATGATGTTCTTGTTTTTCAGTTTACGGAGGCAATTAAACAGATTTTTATAGGCCTCCAATTTGTAGGGGAGATTTTCCTTAAACCTTCCCCCGTGGGGCATATAAAGCGCAACTAAGATAAAGTTTTTGTACTCGAGCTGTATCATTCTCCCCTCACTATCAAAACGACGCAGACCTAACTTATAACTTACCTTCAAGGGCTTCCCCCTCGTAAATACCGCAACTCCGCTATAGCCTTTCTTCTGGGCTTGATTGATGTAGAGATGATAGTTCTTAAATGAAAGTAAATCCGTAGGGATTTGCCCTTCCTGCGCTTTTATTTCCTGAAGGCAAACAATGTCAGCGTTACTTTTTCCAAGCCAAGCGGAAAATCCCTTCTGATACACTGACCTCAACCCGTTAACGTTCCAGGAAATTATTTTCATTGATTAAATCCCGTAACCTCTTCCACTTTATTTTCAAGAGAATCAAACACTTTCTTCAAATCCGATCCCCTGACCTGCGCAGTCTTATTCGGGAAAACAGGACTAAAGAGCATCCATTCCTGTTTATAGATTTCGGGATCAATGTAGATGTCGTATTGATTGTCGAAACCAAAGGGATAGGCGCAGCCTGGCTTCGCACCAAAATGTTCGTTCAATTCTTCCGGGGTGGATAACCGAACCTTGGTTACGTCGAGTTTTTCCTTGATCGCATCGAAATTTAATCGCTTCCCTTGGAGGGTTATATAGACGATAAAATCATCACCAGCTTTCAGGACCATGCATTTCATCTCCGTTCCGAAGAAGCCGGTTTCCTTTTGCACCTCAGCCAGTTCTTCCCAGGTCAATGCTTCCTTGTGGGAGAACAGCTTGTATTCAACGTGGTTGCTATCCAGCAGATTTATTAACTTTTCATAGGCACTGTTTGGGTCTACCATGGTAAATTTTCTAGCCGCGCGGCTATTTTAACCTGTCGCCAATTTTGACTGATTTTTTTGATGGGGTTATAAGTACCCAGCCGGTTCCCTCACTGTTCCTGAATCCAAGCGTCAGAACTTCCGAATCGAAGTCAGCAACCCTTTTCGGCGAGAAATTGATGACACAGATGACCAACATCCCCAGGAGTTCTTCTTTGATGTGCGCGCCGACAGCCTGGACGCTTGAGGTCTTGACGCCAATCTCCGGACCGAAATCTATTTTCAACTTGAAAGACGGATTCCTGGCTTTCTTAAGATCCTCGACTTCCACTATCTTTCCAAGGCGCATATCTACTTTTTCAAAATCGTCGTAGGTGATCATCTTAATTCTTATCCTTTCCAATGACTGCTATGTACATATGTGCGCCGGAACCGATGAATTTCTTCACTTTCCAGCCAGTGCCCCTGAGGATATCTTTCATTTCCTGTCTGGATACGAGGAGATAGTCAAACCAATCCCCGATGTAGTTTCTGAACCGTATCCTAAGCTTTGTTTGTCCCGTCATCCGGCCACGCTTTCGATTAAGTCTGTGGTACGCGAGGTGAACCGGATTGTTGGTTTCGTACGGATCGTTGCTTTCCGCAATAATCAGGGCAGCGGGTGCCGTGATCTTATGGAGTTCCCTGAGAAGAGTTTTTGCTTTTTTGAAATTGCAGAACAAACCGAAATTGTTTCCATACATGACGACGGTGTCAAATGTACTTGGTTTGAATGCGCCAACCTTCTCGATAGGAAGAACCCTCGCATCTCTCACTCCCCTTCTCTTACATACTTGGATCGCAAGTGGTGAATTGTCTATTGCCGTCACTTTGTGGCCTTTTTTCTGGAGGTACAGAGCGACTCTCCCGGCACCGGTTCCGATATCCAATACTCTCCCCTTGGCGAACTTGATACCCTGCTTCTGCCACTCGGGCCAATGCTTGAAATCGGCGAAATAGTTCTTTACCCCGCCGGATAGTCCGACAAAACCGTCTTCCCTTTCAACGATCTCATACGAAGGCTTTTTATTGAGATATGTCAGTATCTCCTGACCGTATGCATCTTTTTTGGGATTCATAGATTAAGTTTAGCACATGCAGAAAACGGTCTGCACACTAAAAACACCTCAGCTGCCGGGCAGGGAGTCGAACAACGGCGATTCGCTATACAGCAAATCGCTGTTTTTAAACCCCTCGGTTTTAATATTTCCGCCAAGGGAGACCAGATGTTTTCCCTACCCCACTCCCGTTCGAATCCCTGCCGACAATTTAGATACCAAAACACCCGCTACATTAGAGTAGCGAGTGTCGTGGTATTAGCTGCCGGGCAGGGATTCGAACCCCAGTTTTCTGGTTCAGAGCCAAACGTCCTACCACTAGACGACCCGGCAAAATACCTCGTCATTCTACAATAAAAAACGAAACTCCCACAAGGGTGAGAGTTGTTTTATAAGAAAGGGAGTGGGGCTCCAGGATGGTCGGTCAATTTTGATCTAGATTCAACCATTCTGTTCTGGAGCCTTCTCCAGAAATTTGAGACTGCCGCAGACGGAGGTTCTCTTCTCGGGTGTGGGGAAAAGAGAGTTATGTCGTCGTGTCTGGGCAGTCTCCTAAAAATTAAAAAATCAAGGTGCTTGAATAGTATATTGTAATAGAACTTTCTCTCTTGTCAATTCGTCGAGGTAGATTGGGTCGAGGTCTCATTTTATTTTTCCACTTTATGCATGGCGAATCGGTATTTGCAGTAATCGCAATCCGGGTCTGGGTCGGGAATATTATCGGCCATCAAGCATTTTTTTATGTCGCTCAAAGCCTTCTCAATCCATTCATCATTCCCGTCATACGGGATAATTTTCACGTCGAATTCCAACTTGCCGTCGAAAGCCTCCTTGTCGGCATTGCCGTTGCAATACACGAAGTACGCAGTATCGGACACCTTAAATCCGTTCCGTCGGAAAAGCCACTGATACACTTCCACCTGGCGCTTGTACGATATCTGCCAATCTGCATCTAAACTCACTTCCCCGCTCTTTGATGTCGCTTTGTAGTCGACGACGTGAAGCTCCCCTTTCGGGTTCACCCAGACGTCGTCGATCCCGCCGTGGATGGCGAGATTGGTCGGCTCATGGACGAATTTTACGCCTCGCGTTCGCGAGTCGCGCCATTCTTCTAGCCTTTCGTCGGCGTACGGGATGGCATCGATGCCGTATGCCTTCACAAGAGGATGCTTAGATCCGGCGGTCCGGTGGACGTCGAATTCTTTTTTCAACAGTGCGTCGACAGCGTTGTTCAGGCTGAACGGAAACCCGTTCGGCCGCGCGACGCCTTTTCTCTTATCCAGGTAAAAGCAGCGGGGGCATTCCATGAAGAGTTCTATCCCGCTCCGCGATATCAGGAACGGTTCTTTCGCCGCCGGATCGAATATTCTCGTTTTTCTCTGGGCTGTGTAATAAATGGACATTCACTATATTTTAGAGGGCTTATTGGTTTAGAACAAGCCCTCTTTTAGGCTGGAAACAATTCTCTGATCTTTCCGGCGATGAAGTGGAAAACGGCTTTGGAAAAAGTGGTAACTACGAAGGTTATCTTTATCTCTTCCCCTTCCGTTTTTACTCCCGTGTTGTCGAAGTCGAACAAGAGGAGGTCATTGCGATAGAAATTACTAGCCACGCGGCTGTTGACCTTTATTATCAGGTCTTCTATCGATGTTGCCGCCTCGTTTATTTCTAAGATCTGTTCCAACCTGCTGCGATTCATGCGAAAAGATATTTTCATATCTTTTCCCTCCTTTCTATGCTACTTACCTGATTATATCACTGCCGGTCTTTTTCCTCTCTTCTTGCCTTCCTTCTCTCGTTTTCGGTCAAAAACATCTTCCGGATCCGTATGTTTTTCGGCGTTATTTCAACCAATTCGTCATCGCCGATGTAGTTCAAAGCATCCTCAAGTGTTAGTTTCAGAGGCACTTCGAGCTGGTCCTGAAGACCCTCATTCTTGGCCCTGAAGTTGGTGAGTTCTCTCGTCCGGCAGGCGTTCACGAGGACGTCGCCCGCCTTGGCGTTCATGCCTACTACCATCCCTTCGTAGGCCTGGATGCCGGCTTCGACGAAGAGCTTTCCTCTCCCCTGGGCGGCCACGAGGCCGTAGTTGTTGGTCGTTCCGATTTCGGTATTCACGATCGAGCCGTGTTCCTCGCTGTTCAGGTCACCTTTATACGGCTCATATCCCAGGAAGATGCTGTTCATGATTCCCGTTCCTTTGGTTGAAGTTAGGAACCTGTTTCGTATGCCGATGAGACCTCTCGTGGGGATCGCGAAATCCATGAAGGCCGTTCCATTGTCAACTCTCATATCCTTCATGATTCCTAGACGTTTGCCCATCATCTCTATGATCGTGCCGGAATAAGCCTCTGGAATCTCTATCGAGACGAGTTCGATCGGCTCGAGTTTTTTTCCTCCGCCGCCTGATGGATCTTCCTTAAAAATAACCTGCGGTTTCGAAACTTCCATTTCGAATCCTTCCCGCCGCATTTTCTCGATGAGGATGGCAAGATGGAGTTCCCCCCTCCCGGCAACCACCCAGCGGTCGAAGGAGTCAGTCGGGGTCACGGAAAGCGCGACGTCGGTCTCGAGCTCGTGCTCCAGCCGTTCTTTTATGTTTCTCGAAGTCGTGTAGGTTCCGTCTTGGCCGGCGAATGGCGAAGTGTTCACGCTGAACGTCATTTTTATCGTCGGTTCGTCGATCTTGATTATGGGGAGTGCGACGGGGTTTTCTGAATCGGCGATGGTCTCGCCGATCGAAATGTCGGGAATTCCCGCAACGGCCACGATGTCGCCCGCCTCGGCTGTATCCACGTCCACGCGGGCGAGGCCGTCGAAGAGCATGACAGCGCTCAGCTGTTCTTTCTTGATTTCTCCGTTCCGCGTGATGTGGGCCACGGTCGTCCCCTTTTTCAAGGTTCCGGAGTACAAGCGTCCCACGGCGACCTTACCTTTGTAATTGTCGTAGACGAGGTTCACGGTGAGCATCTGGAGAGGTTTCGAATCGTCGATCGCGGGGGCCGGAATATACGAAAGGATGGCGTCGAAAACGGGCTCCACGTCCTTCATCCCGTCGAGATCAGGCTTTAATCCGGCTTTGCCCTTGATCGCCGAAGCGTAAATTACCGGGAATTCTATCTGTTCTTCCGTCGCGCCGAGTTCTATGAATAGATCGTACGTGGCGTTCAAAACCCACTCGGGGCGTGCGTCCGGCTTGTCGATTTTGTTCACGATGAGAATTACCTTGTGTCCCGCTTGGATCGCTTTCCGGAGCACGAATTTCGTCTGGGGCATCGGGCCTTCCTTGGCGTCGATGAGAAGCAAAACGCCGTCCACCATGCGCATAATGCGCTCCACTTCCCCGCCGAAGTCGGCGTGGCCCGGCGTGTCCACGATGTTGATTTTCACGCCTTTATAGTGCACCGCGGCGTTCTTGGAAAATATGGTGATTCCCCGCTCCCGTTCCAGCTCGTTCGAATCCATGATGAGGTCCTGGGGTGCATCCCCTTTCATTTTGAACCCTTCGGACTGCTTCAAAAGCGCGTCAACCAGCGTAGTCTTGCCGTGATCGACATGCGCTATTATTGCGATATTTCTGATATCTTTCCGTTCGGTTACCATGACGCCTTATTGAACCAGAGTTTTCCCCTGTTGTCAAAAATTTTATGGTTTATAATGGAAAGAGATGGGAAGGAAAAGACGATTGTTTATTTGCTTCGGGGGGGCAGCGTTCATGACGATGCTCTTTTTGTTTTTGGCGCCCGCTGCTTCCGCGCACGAGGTGTATGTCCTCTCCTCCTCATCAATTGTGCGGGCTGTCGACGCGCCCTCGTTTAGTCTCCTTGATGTCGCTATTCAGAACTTGCATCAATTCGTCTTTTGGGCTTTCATCGCGATTTTCACTATCTTCTGCGTTTTCTTCATTTCAACCCTGCGCTTTCTCGAGCGCCGGCTCAGTCCGATTTTTATGAAGATAAAGAAATATGCGCCATTCATTGCTCGACTGGCCATCGGCATTTCTTTCCTCGCTTGCGCTTATTACCAAGCAACCTTCGGACCCGAACTGCCGTTGTCATCCACCTTCGGACAGTTTTCTAGCGTCGTAACGGTTATATTCGCCATTCTCGGAATTTTAGCTATCATCGGTCTTTGGGT
Organism: uncultured bacterium; assembly: GCA_963713955.1. GTDB lineage: Bacteria > Patescibacteriota > Minisyncoccia > UBA6257 > GWB1-50-10 > JAKAHT01. The sequence goes on along the minus strand of OY970216.1, from coordinate 577,327 downwards.
TCGACCGGCTGCTTTCGTCGCCCTCGTAATCTTCGGTTTTACCATTTGGTTCCATGGCGTTTATATGCTCACGTATGTGAATTATCTTGGTGAGATCATCGTTCTCCTCGTCCTTGGCGCTCACGGCTTGAGCCTTGATGCTCATTTCACCGCTCAGCATGGAAAAGTGAAGAACACAAAACCAACGACTGTAACTTGGTTTTCTAAAATCAAGCAGTACCTGGTCCCCCGTAGTTTCGCGATTCTGCGCGTTCTTTTCGGCGTCGCGCTTATCTACGCCTCCGCGTACGCCAAGATCATCCACAACAATCTGGCGCTTTTTACTGTTCAAGAGTACCACCTCGATAAGATTCTCGGTTTCGAACCGCACTTTCTCGTCCTCGGTGCAGCCATTATCGAACTCCTCATCGGTCTCTTTTTCATCCTGGGATTCGAGATTCGTTTCACGTCGCTTTTTTTCCTTTTTTGGCTCACGCTTTCCTTGATTTTTTTCGGAGAGATCGTGTGGCCCCATCTTATCCTCATTGGAATCCCCATCGCCTACATCTTCTACGGGTACGACGGATATTCCCTTGAGGGTTACTTTTTTAGGAAGAAGGAGTATAAACCAGTGCTCTAGGTTGCTCTTGCTTTGAAATAGTGATACAATAAAAATGTTATGAGCAGGGAGGGTAATTTTAGCGAGAGCCTTGAAGAACCAGCGGTTTCTCCCGATGAGATTTCACAGGATCTCATTGAGGCTTTTATGAAGAACTACCGTGGAGCTTTGGAGGCAGGAGTTGATCCTGATGTGGTCGGGAAGGAATTGAATAAAATGGTGGTGGATGCGCTGGAACGCGTGCGGGGGTTTGGCAGTGAATATGTGGAGCGGTTGATGGTGAGCATCGAAACGGAGCTGGACACTCAGTTGGTGCCGAGCGAGAAAGTTTCGGCAGAGACGATCGGGAAAGTCAAAGAAAGAGTTGAAAAATCCCTCGCGGAGTACCGGCGGGGATAAACCTATTTCAGGAAATTATATTCCCTCACTTTCTTGTGGTAGGTGATGGCGAAGCGATGAGCTTCGTCTCGTACTTTTACGAGTGTTTGGAGATCTGTGAAGTCGGGAATCTTTCCCACGATGTCGTTCCGCTTCCGTTCCGGGCCCTTCGCGATCCCGACGACGGGCGTTTTTAATCCCGCCTTTCGGATGACGCTCTTCACGGCGCTGACTTGCCCTTTGCCGCCGTCTATCAGAAACAGGTCGGGCAACGGCCATCCGCCAGCCGGCGGAATTCTTTTCAGGCGTCTTTCTAGGACTTCCCGGAGCATCCCGAAATCGTTCGGTTGGAGAACGGTTCGTATCTTGAATTTGCGGTATTCTTTTTTGTCTGGTTTCCCGTCGGTGAAAACGACCATCGAGCCTACGGCCGAAGTACCCGAGATATTCGATATATCATAACCCTCTATCCGCTTCGTGGAATTTCTAACTTCTAATTTCGAATTTCGAGTATCGGATATCTCGTCTCCCTTGATGACTGCAACGTCCTGAATGTGTTGGAGAGCGAAAAGTTGGCGCTTCAATTCCCCCGCTCGCTCGAAATTCAACATCTTACTCGCCGTTTTCATCTCGCGCTCCAAATTTTTGATGATCCTTTCTTTTTTTCCACTGAAGAAAAGTTCGATGTTCCTGATGTTTTTCATATAATCCTTCTGCGAGATCGCGCCGATGCACGTTCCCGGGCAAAGGCCGATTTGGTAGTCGAAGCAAGCCCTCACTTGTGATCTCTTGGGTTCTGGATGCGTCGCGTACGGGAAGATTTTTCTTATGATCCGGAGGGCTTCGCGAATGCTCGAAGCGGACGTGAATGGCCCGTGGACGACCCTGAACTCTTTTGTTTGGCCGATGTCTTTGCCGCGGATTAAGAGGACGCGAGGAAATTTCTCCGTGGTTATCCCGACATAGAGAAAACTCTTGTCGTCCTTTTCCTTGACATTGAACGGCGGCTGGTGCTTTTTTATCAGTTCTGACTCCAGGATGAGTGCTTCAATCGCGGTGTCGGTTTTCTTAAAATCAATTTTCTTAATCTCTTTCACGAGACTTTCAATCCGCGCATCGTGCGGCTTCAGGAAGTAGCTCGAAACTCGCCGCTTCAAATTGACGGCTTTGCCGATGTAAAGAATCCGGCCGCTGGCGTCTTCCATGGTGTAGACACCGGGAGTATCGGGCAGCTTTTCGTACAATTTCATCATCTATAATTTTTCCCTTTAAAAATAAAAAAGCAAGCAGCTGATATGTTTTGAAGACCGTGCGGAGTCCGAGCGGGCATGGTTTCTGCCAGTAAGGCAGAAGAGTGAGGACGAGGTCGAGCGTGGTCCGCCGGCTGGGGCGGACCGACGCGTGTCTGAAGAACGTATCAGCTGCTTGCGCCTCAGTAGTCGTTTCCTGAGATGAAATCGATAAAACTTTGGAGAGGTTTTTTCACCGGCTTGGGATAATGGGTTGCCGCTCTTATTTCGCCGATATTGTTCGCCGTTTCATTCACTCCTTTTTCTATTATTTCTTCCGCCAGTCGGAAATCATCCCAGTGGTAGCTCAGGATTGCAGGGTGGAGCATGAAATCGGCGCTCTTGATTCTCTCCTTGGCTACCTGATATTCCAGAGCTGAGAATGCGTCGATGATGATCGATTTGATTCCGTGGATCGAGAAACTTTCTTCCTCTATGTTTGGCCACTTGCTTGAGACGTCGACGCCGATTACGAATTCGGCTCCCATTTCCTTCACGACGTCCACGGGAATCGGATTTACGAATCCGCCGTCCATGAGAAGTCTTCCGTCTATCTCGACGGGATTGAAGGCAACCGGCATGGCGGAACTCGCTTTGATGGCTTCAACAAGGCTCCCTCTTTCCATCACCACTTCATCACCTTTCTTGACGTCAGTCGCAATGGCCTTAAATGGGATTTTCGTGTTTTTGATATCAAGGCCGTCTATTTTCTCGGAGAGGAGTTCCTCTACGATCTTCTCGTCCTTAAAAAACATGCCACCCTTCTTTCGCAAATGCTTCCGGTGGAATGCATATTTTTCTGCTATTTCAAGGAACAGATTTTCTATGAAGTTGATATCCTCCGTCGCGGCGTAGAGCCCGCCGATAAGGGATCCCATGCTTGTGCCTGCGAGGTAATCGATTTTGAATCCGGCCCTGAGGAGTGTCTTCAAGACGCCGATATGAGCTAGTCCCTTGGCTCCCCCACCCCCCAGCGCCAAACCTATCGTTTTAGGTTTTACCATACCTATCTATTTTAAAACTTTTTTCAGGTACTCTCCAGTGAAACTGCCGACTTTCCTGGTTATTGCCTCGGGGGTGCCCGCGGCGACGAGACGGCCACCTTTTTCCCCTCCTTCGGGTCCGAGGTCGATGATCCAATCGGCCGTTTTTATGACATCCAAGTTATGTTCGATGACGACGACAGTGTTTCCTCGCTCAACGAGTTTCTGGAGTACTTCAATGAGTTTTTTCACGTCGGCGAAGTGAAGACCGGTCGTCGGCTCATCCAGAAGATAGAGCGTGCGCCTCGTGTCCCGTTTGCCGAGTTCAGCGCCGAGCTTGATTCGTTGCGCTTCGCCGCCGGACAAGGTAGTCGCTGACTGGCCGAGCTTGAGATAGCCGAGGCCGACTTCGTTCAATATCTTCAATTTGTCGTAGACCCAGGGAATGTCATTAAAGAATTTCGTTGCCTCTTCGATTGTCATCTCGAGGACGTCGAAAATATTTTTCTCTTTGTATTCGACCTCCAGTGTTTCCCGGTCGAAACGCTTGCCCTTGCAGACATCGCAGGTCACATAAACGGTCGGGAGGAAGTGCATCTCGATCGCGATCACGCCGTGGCCTTCGCAATTCTCACACCGGCCGCCTCGGACGTTGAAGCTGAACCGCCCCGGTTTGTACCCTCGGACCCGCGCGTCGGGCGTCGAAGCGAAGAGGTCACGGATCGGTCCCCAAGCGCCGACATACGTGGCCGGATTGGAACGCGGCGTGCGCCCGATCGGCGATTGGTCAATATTGATGACGCGATTGATGTATTCCGTTCCCGTTATTCCCTTGCACTGCCCCGCCTTGAAATGCGATCCGTTGAACCTGTTGGACAAATTCTTGAAGAGCACGTCGTAGACGAGTGTCGATTTGCCTGAGCCGGAAACGCCGGTTACGAGGGAAAATCTCCGAAGCGGGATCTCGATATCAAGGTTTCTCAAATTGTTTTCCGTGGCGCCCTGAATTCTCAGATATTCGTGAGTCCTCGGGACCGCTCTCCTTGTTTTGGGGACCCCGATGAATTCCTTACCTCTTAGATAATCCAGGGTCAGAGAAGTTTGTCCTTTATCTTTCAATACTTCGGGGATGGGTCCCTGGGCGACGATCTTCCCGCCGTGGATGCCGGCACCGGGGCCGATGTCCACGAGGTAGTCCGATTCGCGTATGGTTTCTTCGTCGTGCTCGACGACGATGATGGTGTTTCCGAGATCGCGGAGGCTTTTGAGGGTTTGAATAAGTTTCGCGTTGTCCTTCTGGTGGAGCCCAATGGTCGGCTCGTCGAGGATATAAAGCGCTCCCACGAGGCGCGATCCGATCTGGGAAGCGAGCCGGATTCGTTGGGATTCGCCGCCGGACAAGGTGCCGGCCTTCCGGTCGAGCGTGAGATACTCAAGCCCTACGTCGATCATGAACTTCAGGCGATTTTTGATTTCCTTCATCGGCACTTCGGCGATGGCGAGCGAACTCTCGTTTTTTTTGAGCTTCACTTCTAGTTTCGTGAAGAAGTTGAATGAGTCGTCGATTGAAAAAGCGGTCACTTCGGCGATATTTTTTTCGTCTATCAAGACGTTCAAACTTTCCTCTTTGAGCCGCTTCCCGAGGCATGTCGGGCATATTTTCTCCGACCAGGGATTTTCGACGCCGAGGCCGTGGCACGTGTCGCAGGCTCCGAAAGGACTGTTGAACGAGAAAAGCCGCGGCTCTATTTCCGGGAAGGAGAATCCGTCGTTCGGGCACGTGTATTTCGCGGAGAGGGACACCTCTTTGTCCGTGATGATGGTCACGACGTCGTTGCCGTATTTGAGGCCGTTTTCGACACTTTCGGCAAGACGGAGGCGGTTTTCCTTGCTCCTGAAGTCAAGGGCGGCCGGTATCCGGTCAACAACGAGATCGATCGAGTGCTGCTTGTAGCGGCTGAGGTCAATCCGTTCCCTGAGACTCATAAGCTTTCCGTCGATCCGGACTTCAGAAAATCCGGCGTTCAGGAAATCGTAAAGCATTTGGTAATATTCCCCTTTTCGGCCTCTTACGACAGGCGCCAAGATTACCATATTACGCTTGTCCTTGGTTTCCTTATATATCTGGACAGCAATGTCGACGATTTCTTCCTGTGTCATTTTCTTGATTTCGCGTCCGCAGATTGGGCAGTGTGGGACGCCGACGCGCGCGAAAAGGACGCGGAGATAGTCGTAGATTTCCGTGATGGTCGCGACGGTGGAACGCGGGTTCGCCGAGTGATGTTTCTGATCGATTGAGATGGCGGGCGAAAGCCCTTCGATTTCGTCGACGTCCGGCTTGTCGAGGCGGCCCAGGAACTGCCGGGCGTAGGCGGAGAGTGATTCGACGTACCGACGCTGTCCCTCGGCGAAGATCGTGTCGAACGCCAGGGACGATTTCCCGGATCCCGAAAGCCCCGTCATGACGATCATTTTGTCCCTGGGAATTTCCAGGTTTATGTTTTTTAAATTATGTTCACGAGCCCCTTTAATAATGATTTTATCCTTCATATGATTTTACCTGCCCCGTCACCAAATGAGTGCCTTTGTATCGCTTCGACGGCAGCCGCACAAACGCAGCGCTCGTTTTGGTGCGGGGTTGGTCATAGCGCAATTTACCCCTCGGTTCGCTTCCTGAGAGGGTATGCAGCCAGTTTAGTACTAAACTTGGCGGGAGTCAAAGCCAAGACTATTTTCTTTTGCTCTGGTCCACTGTTTTTTCTTTGAATTTCTGGAGATCATCTTTGATCTTGTTCTTAATCTCATCAACGGCAGTCCGGAGATCGATATTCTCGTTCCCGGCAAAGAGTTTTTTCCCCGGCAGGTCTATGTCTACGGAAGCTCGGAAAACGTCGCCGTGCTTATGATGCTTGGTGAAACGTCCCACCTCGACGAATGCGGTTATTTCCCCTTTCGTTTCGAATCGCTTGATGATCCTCCCCAAGGGTATCAGTTTGCTCTCTATATAGGTTTTTATCGACGGCGTCAAATCTAGTCCCGTGCTCTCAATGTTTATTTTCATACACTAATTATATACGATTTGTTTTGCAGTTTTGATGCTTAGTTCCAGCGAATTCCTTCTTGAAGAAGCTTACGGAAGCGAAAAAGCTTGGTTCCGCCGCTCTGCCAGCCGGCAGAGGCGGATTTTTCGCTGAGAAGCAGCGGGCTCTTGCCGCTGGAGCAAGAGAACCGCGGTTCTGAAAGGAGGAATTCGCTGGGACGCCGATTGGTTATTTTTTTATTTTCTTGCTGAGTACCCTGATCTCGTCCCGGAGGATCACGGCTAATTCAAAATCGAGACGTTCCGCCGCTTCTTTCATTTCCCGTTCTTTCTGTTTGATGAGCTTTTCGAGTGTCGTCTTAGACTTCGGGAGCGGCTTTGTTTCGAGGTCGAGGATCTCCTCCGTCGGCAGAATATCCTTTATCTCCTTCACGATTGTCTTCGGCGTAATGTTGTGTTTTTTGTTGTAGGTGATCTGGAGTTTTCTCCTGCGGTCGGTTTCTTTCACCGCCCGCTCTATCGAGCCCGTGATATTATCGGCGTATATGAGAACCTCACCCTCGGCGTTCCTTGCGGCGCGCCCAATCGTTTGGATGAGTGACGTCTCGCTTCTTAAAAATCCTTCCTTGTCGGCATCCAAAATAGCCACGAGTGACACTTCCGGCAGGTCCAATCCTTCGCGAAGTAGATTCACGCCCACAAGGACGTCGATGTCACCTTTTCTGAGCTTTGTGAGAATTCGTATCCTGTCCAGTGTTTCGACGTCGCTGTGGAGGTATGTCACTTTGGTCTTCCTTTCTTCGAGGTATGCACTCAAATCCTCGGCCATCCGCTTGGTCAATGTCGTAACCAAGACCCGTTCCTTTTTGGCGACTCTGTCTTCTATCCTCGGTATCAGGTCCTGGATCTGTCCCCTGACCGGCCGGATGGTGATTTTAGGATCCACAAGGCCGGTCGGCCGAATGATCTGCTCTACTACCCCGGGTAGTCGCAGATAGTCGCCGATCTTACGCTGAAGGTCGCGGACACCTTTTTCCGCGCCGGTCTGCGTTTTGTCCGCGTTAGTCCGCGCAAAATGTCTGGCGCTTTCGGCGGACATTTTGATTTCGTAGAGTCCCGGCGTCGCGGACATGAAAATGGATTGGTGAATCTTTTTTTTGAATTCCTCAAATCGCAAGGGTCGGTTGTCAGCGGCCGACGGCAAGCGGAAACCGTATTCGATAAGCGTTCGCTTGCGTGAGGCATCGCCGTGGTACATCCCCTCGAGTTGCGGGATCGTCACGTGCGATTCGTCGATGACGGTGAGGAAATCGGAAGGGAAATAATCGAGGAGGGTGTCTGGCGGCTCCCCAGCTTTTCTTCCCGAGAGGTGCCGCGAATAGTTTTCTATGCCGTTGCAGTAACCGACTTCCCGGATCATCGCCATGTCGGCTTTGGTTCTTCTTTCAAGCCGCTCGGCCTCGAGCGGTTTATTTTCTTTCTCGAATCTTTTGAGTTGCTCCTTGAGTTCAATCTCGATGGCTTTGAGCGCCCGGTCGCGGTCCTCGGGCGGAGTGATAAAATGTTTTGCCGGCGCGATGTAGACCTTCGGGACAGTCGGCGTCGATCCCGGCTTGAAACCCTCTACGGGATTCACTTCGTAGATTTTCTCAATGATCCCATTTTTGAGTTCGAGGTTGTAGATATTCTCGATGCCCGGCGGCATGATCTCCCAGTTGTCGCCTCTCACGCGGAACGTGCCTCGTTTGAGATCTGCGGTAGTTCTCGAGAACTGCAATTCCACGAGTTTTTTGATGAGTTCGTGACGATTGATCCTCGTTCCCGGCTCGAGTTTCATGATGTTTTCGGCATAGACTTCGGGTGTCCCGAGACCGTAGATGCAGGAGACTGAAGCTACCACGATCACATCCTTCCGGGTCAAAAGCGCCGCCGTCGCGGCGTGGCGCAGCTTATCGATTTCGTCGTTGATCATCGCTTCCTTACCAATGTATGTGTCAGTTGTCGGGATATACGCTTCCGGCTGGTAGTAATCGTAATAGGAAACGAAATAATTCACGGAATTATGCGGGAAAAGTTCCCGGAGTTCGTTCGTGAGCTGGGCGGCCAGGGTTTTGTTATGCGCTATGACGAGCGTTGGCTTTTGAATTTCCTGGATTACGCAGGCAATCGAAAAGGTTTTCCCGGATCCCGTAACCCCCAAAAGCGTCTGGTTCTCGTATCCCTTCTTGAGACCGGAAACCAGTTTTTCAATCGCCTGCGGCTGATCACCGGCAGGTTTATTTTTAGAAATCAACTGGAACATTACGCGTTTAGCGTACCCTTTTATTAATTCGGGTGCAAATCGGGATTATTTATCTGCTTCTGCCTCTTTTTCCAGAGTGCTTAAGCCTGCAGTCAAGATTCTTTGGTAATAGGAAGTAAAACCCCCCACCAAATCAACCGATTTTCCATCATTAGGATCTTCGGCGATTTCTTTTTTGATCCCGGTTCTTAGATCGAAGCCCCTCAGTAGAGCTGTAATATCTTTGCCTTTTAGGAGAGTTTCGAGGTCTTGCCCCCTCATTATGTCGAATACCTTGATGTTTTCCCTCGCTTCATTAGGCGTGAGTTCATTTTGTTCGACTATCTCCTCCATCGGGTTGAGGGTAAGACTGCTGTTTTCGAAAGAGCGGTTTAGAGACGCCTCGTCACTATTAATTATTATTCTTTCGGGTGCACCATCGAGGTTCTTGTCTATCACTCTCAATGCGCCTCCTCCTATCTCTTCGGAGAGGAATATCGGTTTTCCGTTTTCGTCAAAACCAACATTGATCGAAATCGCTTCATCGCCCCATTGTAAAGACCCCCAAAGTTAAGACACTTTTTCGACAAGTTTCTGGTAGCGATTCGAGAACAGTGCAGGCGGCATCCTGAGGGCGGAGTGGATTCTCCGGTGGTTGTAGTCCCAGACCAGGCGATGGATCTCGTAGACCAGCTCTCCCAGCGATTTGAACCTCTCCGGATCGCCCAGATCCACCTTGAACTGGGAGTAGAAGGACTCCTGGTAGCCGTTCTCCCATGGCGATGACTTCCTCGATCTCGATATCCTGACGCCGAGGTTCAAAAGAGCTCCGGTGAAGATCCTTGAGCCATACTCCCTTCCGTTGTCCGAGTGGAAGATGTTGGGTCTCGGATGATGTTCCGCCGCGGAGAAGAGTGCCTGGAGGACCAGAGGCACCGAGTGGGTATTCATCACGGCCCAGCCCACGATCTCCCTCGCAAACAAATCCATCACGGTGGCGAGATACAGGAACTTCCCTTGGTACGGGATGTACGTGAAGTCCGCCACCCAGATATCGTTCAATCCTTTGGGGAAGTTCTTCTGAAGGAGATTGGGATACAGGATACTCGAGAAGCCCGTTTTCCTTGGCCTTCTGCCCCTTCTCCGATATGCCTTCATCCCGAAGAGCCTCATCACCCGTTGGGCTCTTTTTTTGTTGATCTTGAGCTCCAAAGCCACTCTTCTGAAGCCGTATGAAGGATGGTCTCTCAAGACTGATATGATCCTTTCCTTGAGCGACCAATCCTTGGGCGATTGTTTCGAGACATAGTAGAGGGAGGCGCGGGAGAGGCCGAGTTCACGGGCAAGTTCCCACTTCGTCTTCTTCTGCTTTTTGATCAACGCTTTTTTTGAGTGCGTGAGGAGGCCAGGGTGAGCTCGCCCACGAGGGCGAGGAGCTCTTCGTTCTGGCGCTTGAGGCGGACGAGTTCACCGATCGTGGGGGTGCCTTTCACGCCCCTTCCCAGCCAGTTGTATATGGTGGCGGGATTCAGACCGTGTTCCTTGGCGGCCTGGACGACCGGGATCCCTTCCTCCTTGATTCTCTTCAATATCTGCTCCTTCACCTCGGGAGCGGTGCGATATGTTTTCTTCATGACACAAGGGTATATTGACTTCGACCTTTGTGTCTAATATATGGGGGTCAGGCCAATCGGCTACGGCATGATCTGAAAGGTTGGAGGCGCTTATCCCCTTTTTATCTCCTCCCTGACTTTGTCTGCTGTTTCATGGAACAGTTCATCCACCGAAACCTGATACAGAGCAGAAAGCCGGAAGGCAGTAATGAGATTTGGTATAGACCTTTGTCTCTCCCATCTCGCTATGAGGGTTTTGTTCTTGAGGTTGAGGGCTGAGGCTACCTGTTCCTGAGTTAGATTCCTGGCTTTACGGTAATCTCTGAGCTTGTTGGGTATGCTCCTATATCTTTGATAGTCCATACGATCATGGTACGGACCATGAGGCATGTCCATAAGGAGGGTAAAGTTGACGGGAGAAGCAATTTAGACAGGGATTACTAGCCTAATACTAGTTTTGAATAAGAAATATCACCTCTTTTCAGAGGTGGACTATATAGTCAACAACCCTAGTGAATGACGTTAGAACTTTTTTCAAGAGCAAGTTGATAAAATAAGGAACGGTGGAAGAAGGAAACTTATCCTAGATTTTTAATTTTGTCGGGTAATTCCTCTAAGAGTCGTTTAATATGTCTGCTTAGATAAATCCTTTTATCTCCATAATAAAAAGCTGCATCATCTTCGTATTCGTTGCCTAACGAAATATTCTCTCCAATCTCAAATGCGTTTGGGCATTTTCCAGTAAAAGTATTGAAAACAAACTTCACCTTAGAATTGCTTATGTAGTTTTCTGGACTATCAATGTGACAAGCAGCGTTACGTAAATTATTTACCAAGTCTGTGATATCCTTGATGCGGTCGTTAATTTGGACATCGTCTCGCCAGATTATCCTGCTACTCTTTTCGCTTAACACTTGGAGGATGTCATTTAAACGGATCAAAATTTCGATAAAAGCGGATTGGGTGAAAATTTGATGGTTAGTGAAAACTTGGGAATTAAAAAGATCTATACACCTTTGTGTTTCCAATAGTAAATCTCGCTTCAGTAAATCTAGATCGTTCATGATCGTACTAATTAGTCAACTTTGATGCGGGATACCGGGATCGAACCGGTGCGTCTTGCTTGCCCTGTTACAATAACAACGATTGCTTGTGATAATTTGTGCGAGTAGGGGGAATCGAACCCCCGTCTCAACCTTGGGAAGGTCGCATTCTGCCACTAAACCATGCTCGCAAGTAACTTTGATCGTTGTTATTGTACGGGGCTTGGGAAGCAAGCGTACTGCCACTATACGAATCCCGCCCTACTTAGATCTGTCGCTATCCTTTTGTTGATGTATCCTCTGCCGAACCCGGTTTTTAGCTGCAACTCTCTTTTTCTGGCATCGGTCTTATTCCTGCAAGCTTCGTAATACACCAAAAATATCTTATCAAATATTTTCGTAGTTTTCACCTTACCTCTTCTATGCTCGTCGAATCTTCTTTTCAGGTCATCGGATGATCCGACGTAGAATATTTTTCTCGGTGTCTTACTACTTGAACACAGAAGGATATAGGTATAGAACATTTTGGTGCGCTTGTCCCGCCCAAAGCTTCGCATTGTGGCGGGTCCGCCTAAATGCCCTTATGGGCTTTTGGCGGATGTCGTGCTCGTTGTGCTTGTTACGCCGGGCACGACTATTATAACTTTTTCCCCGGGGTTTTTATAGGTTGTCTGCTCCTTCAGTTCCTTGAGAAGATTTTCCGGTTTTTGGAAGTATTCGAGCTGCGATGCCAAAGCTTGGTTCTCCGATTGAACCTTATCGAGATTACCCTTCAGCGTCGCCGCTTTCTGGACCGCTTCGTTTCTGGAACTATACAAACTTACGAGCCCCCAGCCGACGACGCCGAAGACTACCAAAAAGACGATTCCCTTCCAGTACTTCATTACCCCCTATTCTATCTTTTTTATTTGAGAAGTAAAAGTGCCCTCTCACTAAAACCCTCGGTTATCAAAATCCTCCTCACTCTTCGTTGGAATCAAGCCGCAAAATATCGAACTCGACCTGAAGGGACTCAAACAGCGATATTTTGCTCATTCCTTTCTCAGAGCTCAGGGATTTTGAAACAACCTCGGGCAAATCGTTCAAGGGCATTTTTGCTTCTCAAAAGGTAACTCTCGCCTTGGCCTATTTCTTGATGAGTTCCTTGAAAATCTCCGGTGCGATTCTGACCCTCCCCATCTCCTTCAGTTTTTCCTTTCCCCTTTTCTGCTTAGCCCAGAGTTTCATTTTTCTCGTCCGGTCGCCGCCGTTTTTCCCGAAGTTGCCGAGCTCTTTCCGCAAAGCGGGGACGTCTTCCCTCGCTATAACCTTACCGCTTATTTTTGCTTGTATCGCTTGGGCAAATTGCTGCTTGGGAAGGGTGATTTTCAGTTTCTCGACCATCTTCCGCGCCTCCCGCTCGACTGTCTCCCGCGGGAAGAACCGGGAGAGACCGGGCACGATCTCTCCCGCGACGAAACTGTCGACTTTCACGATGTCTGCCTTCTCGTAATCTTTAAACTCGTAACTGAATGAAGCGTAGCCCGACGTCGCCGATTTCAGCTGATCGTCGAAGTCGCTTATCAATTCCGAAAGCGGCATTACGGCGTCGATTTCGATCGCCGTGCCGACCGTTTTCGTCGTGAGACCCTCCATGCGAAAGGTTCTCTGGAACGGCAAGATGTTTCGCAAGTAGTCGGGAGGAGTAAGAATATTGATGTTAACCGTTGGTTCCCATATTTCCTCCACTCCTTCCGGCAGATCTTCGGGTTTGGTTATGAAACTCATATGTCCCTTTGATTTGATTTTGTAGATGACCGAAGGGAACGTGCTTACGACTCTCACGTTGAATTCCCGTTCCAGACGCTCTGCCGTTATCTCGAAGTGGAGTTTCCCGAGAAATCCGACTTTGAAACCGCGCCCCAGTATTTCGTTTTGGTCCAGCTCGATTTTCAGGGACGAGTCGTTCAGGTGGAGTCTCTCTAATCCCTTTTTGAGGCTGTCGTGGTCGTTCGCGTCTTCGGGGTAGAAGGAAACGAAGACCACGGGATTCGGCTCCCTATATCCTGGCAATGCCAGTAATTTCAAATTTCGAATTTCAAATTTCGAATTAATGATAGTATCGCCGATTTTCACTTTGCTCGTGTCTTTGATGCCCGTCGCGATATACCCGATCTCGCCGGCTCCGATACTTTCTCCCGGTTTGATCTGGGGCGTGAAATATCCAACTTCTTTTATCTTGAAGTCGGTGTTATTGACTGCCAGGACGACTGCGTCTTCTCTCTGGAATTTTCCATCGAATACTCGAACGGAAGTCACGATACCCTTGTGGTCGTCGTAGAAGGAATCGAAAATGAGAGCGCGTCCCACGTCATTTGTTTTCGAGAAGACGGGGTTTCGCTCGCCAGCGTCTCGCTCACCCGCTTGACTCTCGGCCTCGCTCTGCCCTCCGGGCAACCGTGCCCGCTCGGCCTCCGAGACACTTCTCTCAAACAAATGGCGTGTGCCTTTAGGTGATGGTATATGGGAGATAACTGCGTCGAGAAGCTCTTTGACGCCTTCGCCGGTTTTCGCCGACACCATGAATATTTCTTTTTCGTCGGTTCCGATGAGATTTGCTGTTTCTTTTTTCAATTCGACGAGGATAGGATCGTTTTTATCCTTGAAAACGTCGATTTTGTTTATGGCGCCGATCAAGGTGAGGCCGGCGTTTTTGGCCGATCGGAAGTTCGATAACGTCTGGGCTTGGATACCTTGCGTCGCGTCAACGAGAAGGATGCCCCCCTCGACGGCTTGGAGAGCGCGGGAAACCTCGTATGAAAAGTCGGAGTGACCCGGCGTGTCAATCAGGTTGAGGGTATAGGGAGTAGCGTTTAGGGTATAAGACATGCGAACGGGGGCCATTTTTATGGTTATTCCTCTTTCCCTTTCAAGCTCAAGCTGGTCGAGGTACTGGGCGTGCATGTGTCGTGCGTCCACCGTTCCGGTAATTTCCAAGAAACGATCGGCGAGCGTGCTTTTCCCGTGGTCAATGTGCGCGATAATGCAAAAATTCCTGATATTTTTTATATCCATATTTGATTAAAGTTATAATTCGTGGGAGCGACTTGCTGTATAGCGAGTCGCGACGTCGATTTGGGCGATAATGCAAAAATTTCTTATGTCTTTTTGGTTCATTATTGGTTTGTATTCTCATACCCCAGCGTCAGGGTTATGGTTATTCTTTTGTCCGGATCGTCGGTGTGATACGTGAATACCGGCGAGTTGGATTCCACCCAATAATATTTGAAGGGTGCGTTTATGGTCAAATCAAGCGAGTTTTGAACGCCGGACTGCCTTTCGAAAACGAAGGTGTAAGTTTGTCCCGGAAGCAGCGCTTTCACGCTGTTGTAATGGGATTGGTATCTTATCGTAAGCGTCTTGCTTTCCCCGGCATTGGTGACGAGCCATGTTCCGAAAACGTTTTTACCGAATTCTTCCCTCTGCCAAGCGTTGAAGTTGGAAAGGAATACCTCCCCGTCCTCGATTGCGGCGAGATCGGGGTTGATGGCGTAATTGGAATTTGCATAGTCGAGCGTATTGTACTTCGGTCTTACGTCGTTTCCCGCGACGTCGACGAGGCTGGAATTCGGTTCCGTGAATACTTGAAGGAAATCATTGTTCTTAGCCTTCCACCAGGGATCCTGTTGCGTGTTACCGTTATGGGTTCTCGTAACGGTCACGTCCGAAAACGTATTGCCGTTCGTGTCCATGTCTATTTTGGCGTTCACCGATTCGTCGATGAAGGCGTCGCTTTTCCCTCCGGCGACGTTGGCGTTCACGACAGCGAGGTAATTCCCCCAGAAACCTTCGGGCAACTGGTACACCGATCCATCGAGGTCGTTGGAGTCAAGAAAACTTTCTATGACCGGATCGGTTGCATACATCATGATATCCTTGTCGTTCAGACGGCTCTCCATTGCGTTTATGAGAGTGTTGCTTCCTTCCGGGGTGAGGTTCTTGAGCTTTTCCTCGAGAAGGGGGGCCAATACCTGCAATATCTTTTTGGGTTGGCCGGCTGCCTTATCTGCGCCGGTTTCGGTTTCTTTTTGGACTTCTTCCAGGAGATTGGAGGAATTTACGATCCCGTATCCCGGTACATTTATCGGCCCCGTCGCATCAAGAAGAGAGTTCACCACGTTCACGTTTATGGCTATGAGAGCGTCGAACGTTATGCCCTTCTCCGAGTACATCTTCGAGGCGTTCAAGAAGTTAAGGGTTGTCTTGGCCGACGTCGGAAAATCAAAGAACCAGTTTGAGTCCCTGGCACCCCAGTTCGGCGTCGTGGCCTGCAGCTCTTCCGGCGGCACTATTTTGAGAGTGAGCTGCCCGTCCGGATCGTAGATGTCCCGGACGTCCATGTTTTGCATCTGCCCGTTTTGAATGGAAATGTCCGCGTAGCTCCCGATGAACCCGCCGCCGGGCCTTATTTCGGAGGGATTCTGGAACGTTACGATGAGGTGTCGCGGCGTCGGCGAATTCAAGAAATCCGTGAGACTCACGAGCACGTTATCCCAGCCGTAGAGTTCGGAACTGTATTTGAGATACTGATTACCCACGCCCTGGTCCAGATTGCTGAAAAAGCTAGACATGTTTTTGAGATACGACGTCGCGTTTTTTATGCTTTCGGCGTCGGCGTTGAGGTCTTGGACGGTAGTATGGATTTTTTGAAGTGAAGTGATGAGCGCCGGTCCGTTGCTCGTGAAGTATGCGAAGCCGTTTTTCTGCAGGTCACTCAGCGTATTCGTGAGTTCCAGGAATTTGAGATTCAGATCCGACACCTGGCCTATCAACCCGAATGATTGTTTGAATATCGGCACGACGTTGCTCACGGTGTCGAGGAGCGTTTGCCCGAAACTTTTTTGGACCAGGTCGTTGATGTTAGCGAGCGATTTCGAGTTTTGTTCCAGGTACGACGCGGCCGCTGCCGGCTCTAAATTCTTGAGGGCGCCGACGGAAGAATTGAAATTCTGGGCTATCTCAGATCCGCTCTGGGAGATAGTCGATTTCATCTGTCGTATGTTTGCAAAGGTTACCGCCGCGAGAGACAAGATTCCCGCCATGCCGACGAGGAACGTCCACAAGAGCACCTTCCTTACGATCGCGATCGGGCTCCCGTTTTTTTGGGGAATCTTGGTCAGGTTTACCGTCTCGAATTTGCGGAGATGCTCGTAGTTGAAATTGGGTTTTTTGATGTCAACGATGATCGGGTCTATGTTGTTTTTGGGAACCGTTTTTTTGGACATAAATCAGAGCGTTTCTTTAAGGGTTTCCATGATTTTTCGGACCGTCTCGGTCCAGCTGAATCTTTTCGCGTTTTTGAGACCGGCTTCCGAGAGCTCTTCCCTTTTCTTATTGTGCGATAAAACGGTTTCCATTGCCATCTTAATCTCGTGGACTTTCCACGGGTTTACGGTGATGGCGCTTTTCCCGAGAACTTCGGGCAGGGGTCCCCGGTCGGAAGCGACGACGGGCGTGCCGCAAGTTTGGGCTTCGAGGCAGGGAAAAGCGAAACCCTCGAAGAAAGACGGGTAAACGAACGCGGATGCGAGGTTGTAAAGAGAGAGGAGTTCTTGTTCCGTGGCTCTCCCCCAAAACAAAATGTCTTCTCTTACGGGCGAGCGTTCGGCTTCGGAGAGCACCTTCTCGAAGAGCCACCCTCGGGCGCCTACGAGCACCAATTTCAATTCGCTGAATTGCTTTTTCTCCTTGATGAGGTTGAAGGCTCTGATAACCCCGATGGCGTTCTTGCGCGGTTCGAGCGTTCCCACGTGGAGAATGAAAGGACGATCGAGGTTTTTGTCTTTCCGAAACTTCGCGAGATTTTCGTCGTTCCGTGCGAGCCTTTGGTAGAATGGATTCACGCCCGGGTAGATGCGGATAACCTTTCTTCCGTCGACGCGGAAGTGGTCCATGATAGTTTGTCGCGTGAATTCCGACACGGCCACGATCCGGCCCGCTTCCCTGATTTGCTTTTCGTAGTTCTGCCGCCAGTGCCAGAAGTTTTTTTCCCAGGTGAAGAGTTCTTTGTAGAAAACGAAGGAGAGATCGTGGATGGTCATGACGTGCTTTTGGGGGTTCTTGAACGATAAGATGTCTATGTGGGAACTGAGGTACACATCGGCCTTGACAAGCTTGTCTATCTTCGGCAGATTCAAGAAACGATTGGTTGCGTCCCATATCTTGTTGGGTATCCCGTAATCTACGATTCTCCCCGACGGGCTTTTGTCCGGAAGGAAGGGATCCGTTTGCTTGCCGAATTTGTTCGCAAAGAACAAATATTCTTCGTTCGGATAATTTTCCGTGAGGCCCTTCACCAAAAATCTGGTGTATTCCGGGATGCCGGAAATGATTTTTGCGGAGAGGGGGCGGATGTCCACGAATATCCTCATGAAGCTAAAACTTTATTCCATACTCGTTGAGAACGCTGAGGAAGTTTTTTATGAAATTTTCCCTCGAGAATCTTTCGGCTGATTTTGCTATGAGTTGTCTTGAAAAATGCATGTTTTCAAAATCTCTGATCGCTTCCCGGATAGCCTCGGGAGTTTGCTCTTCAAAAAACAGTCCGGTTTTTTTGTTTGTGACGATGTCCCGGATTCCCCCTTTGTCATAGGCGATGACGGGCGTGCCGCAGGCTTGGGCCTC
Organism: uncultured bacterium; assembly: GCA_963713955.1. GTDB lineage: Bacteria > Patescibacteriota > Minisyncoccia > UBA6257 > GWB1-50-10 > JAKAHT01. Next base: position 559,439 of record OY970216.1, on the reverse strand, counting down.
CGCCGCGACCAGGCCGAAGTCTTCTATCTGCGGGAATATGAGAGCTCTTGCCCCCGAGTAGAGTGCTCGGAGATCGCTGTCGCTCGCACCGGTTACGAATTCGATGGAAGGAGATCGAACCATTTTTTGTAGCTTTTTGAGTTCCGGACCGCGGCCGACGATTTTGAGCGATTTCCGGAGATGGTTAAAGGCCGTTATGCCTATGTCGAATCCCTTGTAGTAAAGAAGCCTGCCGACCATGAGATAGTAGTCCTTTTTAGTCGGGACGTTTTCGGGAAAGAAGGTTTTGAGATTTACCGGCGGATTTACGACCACGGCGTCCCGCTCGTAGTACGATCTTATCTTTTCGGCTATGAAGTTCGAGTTGGCTATGAAAAGATTCACCCGGGAGGAGGCTTTCTTGTCCCAATTCCGAAGCCACTCCGCTATGGGATACGCTACTACGTTGGAGAGTCTTTTGGGGGATATGGATAAGTTTTTGAGGTAATCTATCTCCCACGCGTACCGCAAGGGCGTGTGGCAGTAGTCGATGTGATATTGCCCGCGGACGTTGATCCCCTTTCCGTAGCCGGCGGAAGAGGAAATGATGAGATCGTACTCTTCCCGGGAAGTCAAAAGACGGCTTGCCAAAGGCATAAGCGGGATAAACATCCGGTGATGTTTTCTCACGAAGGCGTTGTCCAGGAAACTCGTTTTCTTTATGTTTTTGGAAAAAAGGCCGCTGGTTTTCTTCTCGTCGTAGAGGAGCGTATAAAGGTCGGCGTCGGGAAACATTTCGAGGAATACCTTTACGACCCTCTCCGCCCCCCCGAATTGGTTCAAATAATCGTGCAAAATCGCCACTTTCATTAGTTCAATTCTACAGCGGAACAGCAATCAGTAACAAGTAACTGGTAACTAGACTCCGGTCGGATCGGAGAGAAAAATCACGATCGTTTTCCAGAGTATTTTGAGGTCCATTGGGAAGGATTCGTTTTCTACGTAATAGAGATCAAGCGACACCTCCTCCCGGAACGGCAGCTTTGAGGCGCCGCTTACCTGTGACAGTCCCGTGAGGCCTGCCTTTGCCGTCGAGAGCTTCTTGAATTCGGGCGGGTATGCCGTTATTTCTTTCGGTTCGTGCGGCCGCGGCCCCACGAGAGAAATCTCGCCCGAGAGGACGTTCCACGCCTGGGGAAACTCATCGATTCTGAATTTTCTCAAGATCTTGCCCGTTTCCGTCAATCTCGGATCGTTTTTTATCTTGAAGAGAGGTCCGTCTTTTCTTTCGTTGAGTTTTTCCAGCTCCTTCTTCATATCGGGAGCGCCTTTGACCATGGATCGGAATTTCCAGACCTTTATCACTTTCCCTTCGCTTATTCTGTCTAGTCTCATGAATATCGGGAAGCCGTCTTCCAGCGTTATTGCGAGCCCTACGAAGGGAGTCAAGAGAGCCGTCAGGATTGACGTTGGAATTGCCACGACGAGATCCAATATTCTTTTCCCCCGGTAAGCCATTACGGTATGATGATCACGAACTCTCCCTTACCTCTCTTTTTTTCAAAATGTCTTTGTGCCTCTTCAGCAGTGCCGTTCCAAATTTCTTCGTGGATTTTCGTGAGCTCCTTGGCTATGGTTATTGAATCGCCGCACTCGCATATTTTTTTGAGATCGCCCAGCGTTTTTTGCAACCGGTGCGGCGACTCATATATCACGACAGGTCTTGTCTTCATCTCTTTGATTTCCTTGAAAAATGTTTGTCTGCCTTTTTTGTGCGGGGGATATCCTGCGAACGTGAATCGGTCGGCATTCAAGCCGGAAACGGAGAGGGCCGCTATGATGGCCGAGGGTCCCGGGATCGGCACTATTTTTATGTCCGGGAGCCTCTCTCTTACGAATGCGACGAGTTTCGAGCCGGGATCGGCGATGCTCGGCGTGCCGGCATCGGTCACGACGGCTATATTCTTTCCCGATCCCAGAAATTCCAGGATTCTTTCGTAGAGGCGGTTGTCCGCGTACTCGTCGTACCGCCACACCGGTTTTTTGAGGCCGAGATGGTTTAAAAGTCTCCCGGTGACGCGCGTATCTTCCGCCAATATCAAATCGGCGCCTTGGAGCGTCTCGATTCCTCTCTCCGTTATATCCTTGAGATTGCCGATGGGGGTTCCCACGACATACAATTTACCGTTCATGATTTTTTGCTTTGATCTTTTTAACTTTCAAATACTGGCGGTATCGGAATGTTGCTTGAGTTCGATATGCCGGATTACCCGGTCTTCCGCCTATTTTAGCACGATTTTTCATGCTTAATCCAGTAAAATTTCACAAAGACCGTCCATGGCGGCTTTGAATTGGCTTATGTTGTGCCGGTTTTTCACTGATTCCATTCGGTGGGAATTGGATCTTGCTCGTATGATTTCTTGAAAAATGGCTCCGCTCTTGAAGAGAATGTATGCCTCCTTGCCTCTTACGTTTTTCAGGAATCCCCTTTTCTTCATGTTTTTCAGGTAGGCATCGACGAAGATTTCCTTCCGCTTCCACGGGACGCTTACAAGGAGATATGCCAGATCGTACCAGGGTTGCGATTTTGACATATTGAGCCAATCCAGCGTGTAGATCAACCCATCTTTTGTGAAAATCAGGTTGTTCGGCTTATAGTCGCCGTGACCCAAGACAAAATTCCTCGACGTCACACCGAGATTCTTGACTAACTTTTCCACATCCACGGCGGCGAGCGCTTTTTGCCACGAGGGGTTGATAATACCGACCAGTTTTTCGTAGGATTCGAATCCTTCCTCCCGGATCATTCGCAAGGATTCCTCGATGCGCTCTTCGGCGCGTTTTCTGTCGAATATGTTCCTCACGGCTTTCTTGTCTTTGATCTTCGAGAACGAAGAGTGTATTTCCGCAAGATTCTCAATGGATCGAACAAACAAATCATCCAAGTGTTTACGAGGATTCGCGTTGATGATGTTCTGGAAAATCTTTCCTCTTAGGTACTCTTCTACGATGGTATCTTGGTGATATCCGAAACACTTTGGCGTTTTTACGCCGGGGATCGAATTCGCGTTCAGGAGATTCCCGAATTCACGATGAGTGATCTTGCTTTCTGCGTAGGATTTGAGAACGAGCGTCGCGGTCGGGTGGGTTATTCGCGCGACAGCTATCCTGCTCGAACCGTGATGTCGGATCGTCTTTATGCTTGTGACGTGGGTACCTTTTCCAAAGATGTGTTTTATTATTTCTCGATCGCGGTTCATTGCTTCAGGTATTTTTGGACGTTCAATTCCTGCTCCGCGTACGTGTTGGCGCAGTGAATGATCTTGCTTGGATCGTGGAGGTAGTAGAGGCAGGGGGTCGTCGCGGGATGGAGTGCCGCGCTTATGGCGGCGATCCCCGGATTTGCGATCGGCGTCGGCGGAAGTCCGGCGTGGAGGTACGTGTTATACGGCGAGTCGATTTTGAGATCTGAAACAGAAAGCGGCGCCCAGTAGCCGTTCCCGGCGTTCCCTCTCGCGTATTCGACTGTCGCGTCTATGTCGAGCGGCATATTCTTGAGTAAGCGGTTCCAGATTATTCCGGATATGAGCGCCATATCGCTTGTTCCAGCCGCTTCCCTTTGTATTATGGAAGCAATCTTGAGGGCCGTGGTCCATTTTACGTTTTGAGCAGCCGCTTCCGAGGCGAACGGCGCGAAGCTTTCGTTGAACTGAGTTATGAAACGCTCGGCGATTTGCTCTCCGTTTTCATCAATCGGTAAAAGATAAGTGCTCGGGAAGTAGACTCCCTCTTGGTAGTCCTTTCCGCCGAGCGTTTGGTAGGCATTCAGGAACTGGTTTTTGGTGTCATCATTCCAGCCGAGCGAATTCTCCAAAAGATCAGCGATCTCTTCCTTTCTTAATCCTTCCGGGACTGCCACCCATTCCATGTACGGCGGCTGGCTCAAGACCGAGGCTACTTGGAAAGCGTTCGTACTCTTCGAAATCTTGTATCCGCCGGGATTTATGGCCGAGTTTCCCTCGAGAAGCAATGCCAGGCCGATCCCCATCTCACTTTTCACGAATCCTTGATTGGACAAATCCCGTACCGCTTGGGATTTACTCTCTCCCAGCGAAACGACGAATCTTTCAGGCGCCTCGTTCGCTTGCGGTGCGGCAAGAAAGAAGTAATAACTTATCCCCAAAATAAAGATTAATGGCAGAGCGATTACCAGTGATTTTTTCATTCAAGTATCATAAATTATATGTCGCTTTCGGGAGGTTATCAAAGGTGGTACAATGTGTTAGACCACCCTTGTATATGCCGAGAAGCAGTAAAAAACATCTGGATCAAAAACTGAAAGAAGACATTTGGGATGTTTTTCGGCGTGAAGTTAAGAAAATCAATGAGTATGATGAACCGGCTGATTTGCTTCGGAGATTTTTAACGGAAAACGAGATTAATCTTCTTGAAAAAAGATTGGCCACCATTTACTTCCTGAGGAAAGGGGAAAGTTTGAGAGAAACAAGCAAAAAAGCCGACGTCTCTAAAATGACTGTTGTTTTCGTCAAGCGCGGCCTGAAGAAAAGCAACGTTCCTGTCCAGCATTATCCTCAACATTATCCCGATAGAGCGCCCCAAAAAAGAAGACTTCCCGGTTATGGAAGTCATCGGTGGGATTTCTTAAATGGGTAGTTTTATCCCGTTAGAAGCAGAAAACCCCGCGGCAAGCCGCGGGGATGAATGCTTAGTCTCCATAGTGAACACGGAGTTGAATACCCCCTGTGAGCTTCTAACGGGATTTATGGGAGGGTGGTCTAATGCGTTAGACCACCCTCCTCAGCGCTATTTGCTGATGAGTTTGCCGAGGTATTTGAAGCGCGGAATTGTTTCTCCGTTGATTTTTACGCTTTCCAGGAACATTTTGAGCGGGCGGACCCAGAAGTGCGGTTCGCCTGCTCGTTTGCCGGTGATGTGTTTGTAAGTCACGAATTCTTCCAATGTTTCACTGTGAAGTGAGATTCCGGTGACCTCAACGATGTCGCCTTTGTAGTGTTTGTATCTCCCGGTTTTCAAATTTTTTGCTTCTCCAATCATTTCTCTCTTTTTACAAGTTTATCGAAGCCGAAGTGGACATAGTCGATCACGTTAATACCCTTCATTTTGTAAATTTGGTTCGCGGAGAATATTCTTTTGTCCGCGGGATTCAACCCCAACCAACTGATCGCTTCCTCCACTTTTTCCCATGTCGATGATTCTATTTCAAGGTAGGGTTCCAGAGCCGGCCAGGTGTCAATGTCGAATTCCACGCCGTCCTTCTCCCAGCGGGTTCTCTTGTTCTCGGCATAGTGCTTTTCGATGAATCCAAGCTCGGAAAGAAGCGTAGCGGTTTTGTCGAAGTCGTCGACGACGACCTCGATCTCTTTCATCCCCTCGTCGTCGCCCTTATCCGATTTTATGCCGAGTCTCTGCTTGAACGACAACGTTATTCTGTCCCCCTCGTCGCGGAGACGGATCCATGCACCGCTTTTGTTCAAGCGGAAATCGGGGTAATCGAAAACTATCCTCTTGTAAAAATAATCCCCTGCTTTTCGAGCGCCGATTTCCTCAAGCTTTTTCTCCAACTCCTCCTTGTCAATGTTGAGGAACTTTACTTCTTTTTCTTCCATTTTTTTCTCCGTTCAGCCTTTGATTGGCGGTGCAGGTTATCCGCGTATTCGGCGAGGAGCCACGAGCTTGATTGTATCTTGCCCCCGTGGCCGACATTGAATATCATTTTGATTCCGAGCGCCCTGCAGGTATTGACGTCGTGGTAAAGCGATGAGGCGGGGTTTGCTGCGTCTTTTTCGTTCCGGTCTCCGCCGTTTACGAAGATGTCCGGCATGAGTTTCCGAAGTTCGCGACTAACGCTCATATCTTCGGGACCTTTCGGGTTCCTTGGGTGTTTCGTGAGGATAACACGATCAACATCGCGGAGCGCCTCAATGACTTCCTTTCTTTCATGCTCCGACATGAACACAAATCCTCTCTTCTTACGGAGCCAGTGGTCATTGTTGAGAATAACGACTAGCTTGTCGCCTAACGTTCGCGCGTGGCGGAAAAGTCGGGTATGACCGATGTGGAGCGGGTCGAAGCCACCGCTCACGGCGACGACGACCAGCTTCTTTTTCTTTGATTTTCTTTTTTTCACAGCCATTGTGATAGTTTTTCGAGAACTTTGTCGAAATTCGGTATCAGTTTCAGTTTTTGTGCTTCTCTTGGCTTGATCCATCGATAACCTTCGGCTTCCCAATTCAATTTTATCTCACCCGGCTTGATTTCCACAAATACGGGATGGACAATCCAGGTCTTTTTGTTTGCGGGGTCTTCCTGGTCGAATATTTCTCCCAGTTTTATTTTCACTATCTTTTTCTTGTCGATGCCCAATTCCTCCTTTACTTCCTCGGCGACTTTCTCTTCGAGGCTTTTGTCGTCGTCGAGAAATCCCGAGATGCCGCTCCAGTATCCGGGGTACAAGTTCATGTTCTTGTTCCGGTGGACCAAGAGAATCTTGTCGCCGCATTTCAATACACAGTTTATGACTGGCGCCCAGTGGATGTGGCGATAGTCAACTTGTCCTCGTTTGGGTTTGAATCTCTTGGGTTTCATAAATTCTCGACTTCGTCAAATTCTTTGTCGATGACATTTTCGGAGACGTCGAAGAAAAATTTACCTTTGAATTTTTTGTCGTTCAGAAACGATGGCAGCCAATATTTGTCATCCGACCACATTGAATCGAAGGGAATCTCGCTTACGTCAAACCACTGGGGTTTCATCTCGTCGCTTTCTTTCGGCGTCCCGGCGAAACCGTTTACGCAGAAAATATGCATCTCTAGAATCTCGGGATTGTCCTTGAATTCGAATTCGATGATGCCGCGCTTCTCGAGAGAATGGGGCATAACGCCAACTTCCTCGGTTAGTTCTCGTTTTGCCGCTTCTTCTATTGTTTCTCCCTTTTCCACCTTCCCGCCGAAGCCATTCCACCTCCCCTTGCCGAACCCCCGTTTTTTCATGCCAAGGAGTATCCGGGGGTGTTCGTATATTATGCAAAGGGTGAGCAGTTTTTTCATGCGCGGAGGGCTCATGATGTTATGTAAATCTTCTTTGCAAGGTAATGTTCGATCATTTTTTTGCTCGTGGGGTACATCGGCGCGGGAAGGCCGTTTATCGGAAACCATCGCCATTCGACGATTTCATCGGGTTCCATCGCGCGGGGTTCTCCTTCGAATTTCTCGCAGAGAAACCCGATCGTCACGAAATGAGCGTCTTTGACGATGTCGTTCGTGACGCTTAAGAGTTTCAAATCTTCTTTTTTTATCCTGACACCGGTTTCTTCGAACACCTCGCGGAGGATGCCATCGTCGATTTTTTCCTGAAAATCGATTTTCCCGCCGGGCATCGTCCACGTACCTTCCCCGTGGAGAGCGCTCGATGCCTTTTCGGGGTCGTCGTGTCTTTTTCCGAGGAGCACCTTCCCGTCTTTCAAAATCATCGCTCCCGCGCCGACCCTTGGATATTTTTTGTCTGTGTCCACGTTTTTCATCTTACCTCCGCTTTTTGTGCTTATTCAAGTTGCCCCACCAGGGGCAGAATTCTTGTCATTGTTTTTACATCCAGAATGCTTGGATGTTTTTTGTCTCGGTTTCCACCAATGAGTCGGTGATATCCTCGGGTTTCAGGGAACATCGGTCAAAAACCTGTTTCTCGAGATTTCCCAAGCAGGATACCGATTCTTCGAACGACCTTTCGTCTTCGGGCGGCTTTCTGCCTGACGCAATGAATCGGTTGCTTCCTTCCCGTATCCTTTCTTTGAGTGATAAAACGCCGAACGGCCCGACTCGTTGGTCGGAATAATTGCATATTTTCTTCGGGAAGTCGTCGTCCTCGGCCCGTTCGCACGCTTTTCCGAACCCGAAAGATTTTATCAAATTGTACACCCGGTCGGAGATCTCCGCTTCCTTCGCGATCGCGAGAGTCGCCTTGTGTTCGTCGTTACCGTACCGGGCTATAAAGTCCTTCTGGATGAGGGACCAGTAACCCTTCCCTTCTGGTTCCAGAAGTTCTGGAAGGGCGTCCAAGTTGAATTTGATGATGTTTCCCATGTCGTGCAAAAGGCACGCTGATATGATCTCGTCCGTTTCGATGGGTCCTTTGAAGTTCCGGCAGATGATCGAAGCGACGCCGGCGACTCTTATCATGTGCGTCCGGAGTGACGTCGGTATTTTGTATTTATCGTATAGTTCGCTTATTTTCCGTGGCATTTTTTGTATTTCAAACCGCTCCCGCACCAGCAGGGGTCATTCCTGCCGATGTTCTTGAATTCCGGCGGCGGAGTCTCGCGCGGCGCGGCGTTTTGGGGCACGAACATTTTGCCGAGGTCCATGTCGAAAATCTGGAATACCGTGCCATACACCAATGATTCGAGAGCCTTGTTGAACTCTTGGAACTGGAGGTAGGCTTCCCGACGGTACTCGATGAGCGGATCGTGCTGTCCGTAAGCGCGGATGTTCACCGACTCCCTCAATCCTTCGAGGTTTTCCAAGTGATCGATCCAGAGCGCATCCATCATCCTCACGATTTGCTGGGCTATCACCGTGGATTTGAGTTGGTCGATGCTTTCCGGGATTTTTGACGCTTTGTTCTCCAACTCGCTTATCTGTTTTTCGGTTTGTTCTTTTTCCTCCGGATTCAATTCCAATTTGTTTTTCAGAGCGGCCACGTTTTCGGAAACAAAATTACCGATCATTTCCCTCACAATTGACAATATTTCATTCTTGTCCCCCGCTTCCAGTATTTTGGTCCTTTTGTTGTAAATTGCCGCTCTCTGTTTGTTCAATACATCGTCGAAATCTAGGAGATGCTTCCGGATGTCGAAGTTTGCTCCCTCGACTTTGACCTGAGCTTGGTTGATCGCCCTCATGACCGTTTTGGATTGGATGGGAACGTCTTCCGGGAAGTTCAGAGTTTCCATGAGGTGCTTGATCCGGTCGCCTCCGAAGATGCGCATGAGATCGTCTTCGAGGGAGAGGAAAAATTCCGTCGAGCCGGGATCTCCCTGCCTCCCGGCGCGCCCGCGAAGTTGGTTGTCAATCCTCCTCGCCTCGTGCCGTTCGGTTCCGACGACGAGGAGCCCGCCGGCTGCTTTTATTCTTTCCGCTTCATCGGGGTCGGGCGGATTGCCTCCGAGGACGATGTCGACGCCGCGGCCGGCCATGTTGGTCGCGACGGTCACGGCGCCCGCGCGCCCCGCCTGCGCAATGATCATTCCCTCGCGTTCGTGGTTTTTGGCGTTCAGGACCTCGTGTGGTATCCCGGCTTTCGCGAGATAAGAAGAAATGATCTCATTGTTGGCTATTGACGTCGTTCCGACGAGAATCGGCCTGCCTTTTTCTTTTTGTTCCTTTATCTCTCTGACGATCGCTTCATATTTCGCTTTTTTTGTTTTATAGATTGCATCAGGCAGATCTTCCCGTATCATCTTTTTGTTGGTGGGGATCGTCACGACGTCCAGGTTGTAAACTTTGTTGAATTCTTCGGCGGAAGTCTCGGCCGTCCCGGTCATGCCCGCTATTTTTTCATAAAGGCGGAAATAGTTCTGGATGGTGATCTGGGCGTATGTTCGGTCTTCTTGCCGCACATTCACTCCTTCTTTGGCCTCTATGGCTTGGTGGAGCCCCCCGGAATACCTCCTCCCCATGAGCATCCGGCCGGTGAATTCGTCGACGATCACGACTTCCCCGTTTTTGACGATGTAATCCTTGTCCCGCTTGAAGAGCGCTTTGGCTTTGAGGCTTTCCTGGAGAAAATGGACAAGACGCAGATTCTCCGGCGCGTAGATGTTTTGGACGTTGGCCAGTTTTTCCGTCTTTTCTATGCCGGGTTCGGTTATCGACACGGCCCTCAATTTCTCGTCGACGGTGTAATCGGTTTCTTCCTCGAGGTTTGAGACAATGCGGGCGAAAACCCGGTAGTATTCGCTCGACTCTTGGTCGGGGCCGGCGATGATCAGAGGCGTTCTCGCCTCGTCTATCAAGATGCTGTCCACTTCGTCTATGATCGCGTAATGAAAATCCCTTTGTACCTTGTCTTCGAGTCGGACGGCCAGATTGTCCCGCAGGTAGTCAAAGCCGAATTCGTGGTTGGTGCCGTAGGTGATGTCCGAAGCGTAAGCTTCTTTTCGGGAGACGGGCCGGAGAAACTTTTCGACGACCTTGAAGCCGCCGATGGCGTCCCGTTCCTTGTCCAGGTTTTCTTCTCCCACGAACGACGGGTCGTAGACGTAGGCCGCGTCGTGGACTAAGCACGCGATCGTGAAGCCCAACGCGTAGTATATCTGCCCCATCCAGACCGTGTCTCTCTTGGCAAGGTAATCGTTCACGGTTATCACGTGGGCACCCCTCCCCGTCGCGGCGTTGAGGGCCGTGGGGAGCGTCGCCGCAAGCGTTTTGCCTTCGCCGGTCCTCATTTCGGCGATTTTTCCCTCGTGGAGAGCCATGCCGCCCACCATCTGAACGTCGAAATGCCTCTGCTTCAGGGTTCTTTTTGCCGCTTCCCTCGTAAGGGCGAAAGAGCGCGGCAGGATGTCATCCGGTTTTTTCCCGTTTCTCAACTCTTCTTTCAGCTTCAGCATTTCTTCCTTGAGTTCTTCCGCGTTCAGGCGTTCAATTTCCGGTTCAAGCGAATTGATTTTCTCGGCGGTGCGCTCGTATCTTTTGAGATTGTTGTCTTTGAAAAGCTTGGTGAGGATTTCCATTTTTTAGTCAACGCTTAGGATGTCGGGACGCCGTGAGGTGTTCCAATATCCGGTCGGGCCGCCTCTGCGGCCGCGGTGGTGACCTCCTTAGTTTTTTGTTGTGTGAGTGCTCAACCGTGGCCGCAGAGAAAGTCCGACTCCGGTTTTTCCGCTGCATATTAAGAATAACGCCATTTCCATAAAAAACCAGAGCCCCTTGCGGGGCTCTTGGAAACTATTGAGGGCTTTCCTTGGATTTCCTCGCGAGTCGCCTCTTGAGAACAGGGAAAGCCTAACACTCACACACGACTTATGATAGCATACTTCGGGAAAAAACGCAAGGGGTTCTCCCGCCGCCATATCCCTCATCGGCGAGTTTTTCTTTCGAATAAATCCTCCTCACTAAAAAAGCCTTCTTCGGAATATGGTGGCGTTCGTACAAATTAAGTTCGTTTTCTCTTTCTCCTTGCGATAAGCCAGTAGAGCAGGGCGGCGGCGATGACGACGAGTATCACGTAATCCAGTTCTTTGAAATATTCTTGGATTATCGTCCAGTTGTTTCCGAGGAAAAATCCAATGTAGGTCAAAAACGCCGACCAGAGGAAAGAGCCGAGAAACGTGAGGTACGTAAACTTAATTGCATTCATCTTCGCGATGCCGGCCGGGAGGGATATGAACGTTCGGACCATCGGAATGATCCTTCCGAAGAATATGGAGTATGAGCCGTATTTTTTGAACCACGCGTCGGTTTTTTCAAGGTGCCGGTGGGAAAGGATGACCTGAAGTATCTTGTATTTCCCCCTGATCTCCAATATCCATTCGGCGAGGAAATACGATAGGAACGCACCAGCCATATTTCCCAAGGTTCCCATGAGTGCGACAAGCCAAAAATTCAAGTTGCCTTGGAGGGCCAGGAATCCGGAAAAAGGCATGATGATTTCAGAGGGGATGGGAATATTCACGCTCTCCAAGGTCATCAAAAGGAAGATGCCGGGATAGCCTAAGTACTTGATTATCTCAATGACCAGATTTGATATGAGCGCAAACATGTTGTCTTGTTCAGAATTTTGGATTGAAATGGAATTCCATTTCTTTCTCGCTCACGATTACGCGCTCGCCTCTCGGTTTGCCCGCCAGGTATTTTCCGAGACGTTTTCTGGATATGACACCGATGACTTTATTTTCCAGGAAGTCGCCTCCCCTCCCCCCGAGCGCCTTTTCGGCTATCTTCGCCGCCACGCTTTTCGGCTTTTCGCTGAAGCGGAGATCAAGGAGATTTCCCTCCAAGTTTTCTTCAGTGGTGGAATTGATTTTTAAGAATTTTTTAATTTTTTCCTTGTTTCCCCAGAGCGGCACCCAATTCCTGGAAATAGTCACACTCAAGGAATTTATGGGTTTTATCCTCCAGGTTTCCTCGGTCACGAAATGATTGAAGCAGAGCTTGTCCGGACTTGAATCCTCCAGATCGTCCAATCGCCTTTTCCCCAAGAGCGAGAAGACGAAATTGATAATGTACCGTACGGTGAATATTCTCCCCTTCTCCACGGAGATTAAAGCGTCGAAATCGGAGCTCTCTTTCACGTTCCCCACGGCCATCGAGCCGGTCGCGACGGCAAAGTCGAGGAACGGCACGAATCTGAAATAGCCCGCGAGTTTCATGAGCTTCTTCCATTTCTGATCGAGGAGGAGTTTTTGATCCATCGTCATTCTTCCGCGGGGGGTTCCACGGCCAAAGGTTCTATCCCTGCGTCTTCTCCCGTGATGCGCAGCATGTCTTTGTTTATTTTTCCGAGTTCCTTATAGGCGTTGTTGTATGTTTTGACGGTTGTTTCGAGACTTCCTCCCAATCTTTTGACGAATTCGTCGTAGGAAAGAAGGTGCCGGCTCAACGTTTCCACATTTTTGCGTATTTCTTTCGCCGACTCTTCTATCTGAAGCGCTTTCAAGCCTTGGAGAACGGTTTGGAGATATGCGAGGAACGACGTCGGCGAAACGATGATGACGTGCTTGTCCTTGAAGGCGTATTCGATGAGGTCGCGTGTATTCACCTTGACGGCGCCGACTTGCGCGATAAGGAGATCATAGTAAATCGCTTCGTGGGGTATAAACATGAACGCAAAGTCCATGGTCCCTTCGTCCGGCTTGACGTACTTGCTTGTCTCGTCGATGCGGTTTTTGAGGTCGGTTTTGAACGATTTTTCCAGCCGTTCCCGTTCGGCAGGATCTTTTTCGTCGATGAGGCGGTTGTAGTTTTCGAGCGAAAATTTGGAGTCGATGCAGATGATCTTGTCTTTGACAAAAACGACCGCGTCGACGATGGTGCCGTCCTTGAACGGATATTGCATTTGGTAGCTTCCCGGAGGCAGGACGTTCTTGAGAAGGGTTTCCAAATAGTATTCTCCTAAAATCCCCCGTTGTTTCGGATTTTTCAGGATATCCTGGAGAGATTGGAGCTGGTCGGCGAAATTTATAACCTGCTTATTGGTCTCGTCAAGCTTCGTGAGACGCTCAGTCACGTCTCTGATGATTTTCGCGCTTTCGCCGAACTGGCTTTGCAAAACTCTGTTTGATTCTGAAAGTTTATTGTCCAAAGTCCTCGTTATCTCGTTCATTTGGTTTTGGAGGAGCGTCAGTCCTTCGCCGTTCTCTTTCGGCTTCTTCAAGTTGCGCATCAGGGAAAAGATGGCTATCAGAAGGCCGAGCGTCAAGATAATAAGAACTATAAGCAAGATGGTTGTCATGTTAATTGTTTCCGATCACGGTTGCCGAGAATATCAAGAGGAGTATGGATATGAGAATGTTGGCCGCGAGAAAGAGATAAGCCGTCACCCTTTCCTTATAAAACAGTTTGAGAGCCAGGAATGCATTCATGAGCGTGAAAGCAACGCCGGTGAGGAAAATTCCCCAGAAATCGCTCTCGTCTCCCAGGAAGTTCACGCCATTCCATTTGTCGAAATGTATGATCGAAGGATATGTCAATTTCCCCGCTCCCGAAATCGCGAGGGCCAAGCTTACGGCGAGAAAGAGGATGTTTATGCCTATGAGTATGAGTGCCGATTTCTTTCTGAACATAACTTCATTATATCAGTAGCCTCGACGGGATTCGAACCCATGTTACATGGATGAGAACCATGTGTCCTAGACCGGACTAGACGACGAGGCCATTCTCTCGCTTTTCCCCTATACCCTATCCCCTGCACCCTAGTCCCTAGTTTATTCGTACATCCCTGGTTTCGCAAGCCAGACATCCGATTGCCTAACCAAAAGGTCTTTAGCTTTCAGGGGTTCAGCCATTAATTCTTTAGTTATCTTTTCCATCCTGACGGATTGGGATCCTTTCACGAGTATAAGATCGCCTTTCTTGACGAAATTTTTCAGCTCTCTTACCGCGTCGCCGATGTTGTCGAAGTGAAAAACCGATTTCGGAGGCATTCCCTTTCTGACCGCTTCCTCGGATATGAATTCCGCTCTCGATCCGACGGTTACGAGCACGTCGGCTGATTTCGGCACGAGGTCTCCTATTTTCTCGTGAGCTTCCTTGGTATACTTGCCGAGTTCCAGCATGTCCCCCAAGACCGCTATCTTTCTTTTTGCCTTGATTACTCTGAGCGTCCCGAGCGCTTCTTCCATGGCCTTGGGCGAGGCATTGTACGAGTCGTCTATGATGGTCGTGTTTTCCATTCCTTTTATGACTCTTTCACGGCCACTGGGGTTTTGATATTTGTCCAGAGTTTCGGCGATTTTCGAGAGATTCATCCCGAATATGAGTCCGGAAGCGGCTGCCGCGGCGCCGGCATAGGCAGCGGACTTGCCGACAATGTTTTGCATTTTGACCGGCACGACACTTCCTCCGTAGTTTATTTTGAAAGAGACGGAGCTTTCACCGTTTTCCGCATCAACCGGCGTCGAAAAGTTGGTGATCCTCACGTCGGCATTTTCGCCGAAGCCGTAGGTTATGACGTGCCCTCTTGTTTGCTCTCGGAGAAATGGAAAATTTGAGTCGTCGGAGTTCAGTATCGCGAAGCCAGTCGACGGCAACCGGGCTATGAGTTTGCTCTTTTCCTTGACGACGCCGTGCGGCCCCTCGAAGAATTCGACGTGGACGGGAACTTCCCCGATGGCCGTTATGATGCCGACATCCGGCCTCGCGACGTCGAGAAGATAGTCCATGTCACCGGGCCTGTCTATGCCGTATTCAAGAACAAGTATCTCCGGATAGTCGGTTTTTTTCATGATAAGCTGGGAAACTCCCCTTAGGAGAACTTTGATCCAAAAAGAACCTCCTTCGACGTCGTCAAAGTCGCCGATAATGGTGACCGGAAGGCCGAATTCATTGTTGAAATTTTTGGAAGCCGTTCTTACGTTCCGCTCCCCCTTGAGAACAGAGGCAACCGCGGTTTTAGTTGAAGTTTTTCCGACGCTGCCGGTTACACCGACTATCGTTGGCTTATATTTTAGGATTATGAGTTTGGCTTCTTTTTTAAGGATAAAAGCCAGAATTTTAAGCATGGCGTCCTTCATTTGTTCGGAGAGAAAGAATTGTCCGGCGGGACATTTTCGTAGTTCAGGACGAACGTTGCCAGTTGCTTGAAGGCTGGCACGACGGAGACGGCAGCCAGTTCCGATTTCGGTTTCACGAGCTTGATCAGGATGACGTATTGGGGATTTGAAGCCGGTACCATACCGATGAAAGTATGAATGTATTCATTCGATAGATACCCGCCGTGCACGAGATCTGGTATCTGCGCGGTCCCGGTTTTTCCGGCGACGTTGAATTGTGGTATGGTTGCGACCTTAGCGCCGTTGACGGCCGAGAGCATCATCCCGATCACTTGCTTTGACGTACCTTCGCTGATGACTCTTCCCATAACCTCCGGTTTGAGGCTTGCATTGACGTAAGGTCGCATGAAAAGTCCGCCGTTCGCGATTGCCGAAAAAGCATTTATCATCTGGAGCGGCGTTACCGACACGCCCTGCCCGAAAGCAGCCGTTGCGTAATCGACATCTTCGGCATTTTTGTTTTCCAGGTTGGCCAAACTTCCGCTTACTTCGTTCGGCAGGTCAATCCCCGTGAGATCGCCGAAGCCGAATTTCTTAACCCCCTCGTAAAAGGTCTTTCTTCCGATATGCTGTTCCGCCCAGACCGACCCGGTGTTTATCGAGTTTTCGATGACCATGGTCATCGTGGTCCCCGGTCCATAGGCCTTGAGATTCCAGTTCAATATCTTGTGGCCGTTCAAAATCACGTACCCCTTGTCGTCATACGTGGAATCAGGGGTGAAGTCGTGATTTTCGATGCCGACAGACATAGTGACTGGCTTGAAAACGGAGCCGGGTTCATACGTCGCCTGGACGTTGGAATTCAGAAAGTTCGCGATGCTAGAACTCGAGTAATCGTTGGGATCGAATGCCGGGTATTGAGCCATGGTGAGTATCGCGCCGGTTCTCGGGTCTTCGATGATCACTGCTCCGCTCTCCGCGCTCTGCGCAGCAACCAGGTTTTGAATGAGATCCTCCGACTGCGCCTGAAGATTCCGATCTATGGTGAGTTCCACGTTCTCGCCGGCATCGAGCGTCGCATTGTAATACCGCTCGATGCCATAGAGACCGACGGGATCGGTGGTACTCTGATTAACCCCCACGAAGCCTATGGCCTCAGCAGCCAAGCTTCCGAAGGGATAATACCGGTACTGCTTCGTGTCGGTATAGATGCCCTCCAGATTAGCGGCCTCGACGGCGCTGACCTCGGTACTGCTTGCTTTTTCAACGAGCATTCGGAAAAGGCTCGCGGGATTGTCGAGGATTTTGGCGAGAACCGTCGAACTCGCACCGATGAGGGGCGCCAAAGTATTTGCCTCCTCGCTCGGATCCTTTATTTCTTTGGGAACGGCATAGATGACCGGGTAATCCTTGTTGATGGCCACCGGTATTGAATTGCCGTATTTGTCGGTGAAGAGGATTTCTCCTCTCCGAAGCTGAAGCTCAGCCAGGTTTTCACTTCTCGCCTGAACTTTTTCGAGATAATAAGCCCCTTTGTCTATCTGCAGTTTATATAAGTTGAACCCCAAAAGGCCGAAGAGTATTCCGAATATGCATGTTAAAACGATGAATCTGACACCCATTGCTTTTCGCTCAAGTATTCCGGTTTGGTATCGAGAACCAGATTGTATTTGACGGCCAGCGAGTTAAGCGATTGGGGGGACGTTATGTTGAACACCTCGCTTTTGAGATTGTTGTTGACATTCACCGCTTCCGTGATCTGGCTTTTCAAGTTCGTTACTTGGTATCTCGCGTTAACCAGCGAATTGTACATCAGGATGTACGAAATACCTGCCATAAGTATAAAGGAAAGCAGGAACATTATGAAGCGTGCGTTCTGTGCATAAATTGATGGCTTAATGATACTCATGGATTTTTATTTATTTTTACGGCCCGGAGTTTCGCCGAGCGACTCTTGGGATTTCTTGTCACTTCTTCTCGTCCCGGTTTAATGACTTTTTTGTTTAAAAACTCTGTTTTTCCCTCTCGATGAAGCAATTTAAAAGCGTCCTTTACTGTTTTATCCTCCAGCGAATGGAAGGTTATGACGCCCATTCGTCCGCCCGGCCTCAGGATTTCTCCCGTCTCGCCGAGGACTTTTGCGAGATTGGTCAGCTCCTCGTTCACGTATATGCGGAGGGCCTGGAAAGTTCTCGTCGCGTTGTTTATCCTTCCTCTCTTTCCGCCGAAGGCGGAATTCACGATCCCGGCAAGTTCCCTGGCTGTTCTGATTTTCTTTTTCTTCCTCGCCGCGACGATCGCTTTGGCGATCCGCCTTGAGTTTCTTTCTTCTCCGTATTCGTAAATTACGTTGGCCAGACTTTTTTCGTCGAGCCCGTTTACCGCTTCAGAAGCGGTGAGCCATTCGCTCTGGGGGTTGTATTTCATGATAAGCGGCTCGTCGGCACCGAAGCTGAATCCTCTCCCTGACCGTTCCAAGTGCCACGAGGAGAAACCCAAGTCCAGAATCAGCCCGTCGGCTTTTGGCAAATGGTTTCGCAGGAGTATCTTCGGCAGATCGGCATAATTCCCTTCCGCGAATATTTTCCGGGATCCCAAGTCCAATCCCTCGAATCTCTTCTTGGTTTCATCGACCATCTCCGGATCCCAGTCGAGTGCGAGAAGCGTTCCGCCGGGAGATATCCGTTTCAATATTTCTTCCGCATGTCCGCCGACTCCCAAGGTTCCGTCGATAAAGAACTCTCCTTTTTGCGGATTTAGAATTTCTATTGCTTCTTTTAAAAGAACCGGAACGTGGGACATGGTTATATCCCCAGCTCGCCTAACTTTTCGGCTATCTCATCCGACGAGGATTCGGTCTTGGCCTTGTACGTTTCCCAATTTTCCGAATCCCAGATTTCTATCCTATTAAAGAGGCCGGTCAAAATGACTTGTTTTTTGAGTCCGGCGTATTTTCTCAGATATTCGGGGATCAAGATTCTTCCCTGATTGTCGAAGGTCACGTCCGATGCTCCGGCGAGCATCAACCGCACGAACGCCCGAGAGTTCGATTGAGCCAATGGCAGCGACGTCAATTTTTGTACGAGCGTTTCCCATTCCTTTGCCCCAAACATGAACAAGCATTTGTCCAGGCCTCTCGTAATGATGGCTCCGGTCTCTATTTTTTCCCTGAATTTGGCCGGTACAGCCACGCGACCTTTGATATCCAAGCTATGTTTGAATTCTCCCAGTATCATAGTAAAAAACCTTAGTTATCCCCAGATTGATGCCTTATCCACAGACTTGTCCACTTCTCACCACTCTTATGTACCATTATACCACCACTCCCAACATTAAAAAACCGCCCCTGGGGCGGATTTGATAGGTTTTATCTGAGGTTTGCAGTGGAAGTTATCAACAGGTTGACTTTTAGCCTTTTCCCACTTTCGGTTTGGATTCGCGCTCGCCAAGCATTCCCCGCTCAGGCAGTCTCCGGGGCGACGCCCAAGTCTTAGCCTTCGCGAGAAATGCTTGGCTCGCTCAGGAAAAAACCAAATCCTCTCTCAAGTGGATTTATGTTATTTTATTGGGGATTGGAAATAATTTTTCGATCGCTTGAGCGAGACCGTCTTCTTCAATGGAAGGAGCGACATAGTCGGCGATCGATTTCAGTTCGTCGGTGGCATTTCCCATGGCAACCTTGTAGCCTACCATCTCGAGGAGCGGTAAGTCATTATCATTATCCCCCACGCCGACAACCTCTTCTTTTTTTGCTCCTATGATTTCCAGCCATTCCTTGATGGCGTGTTTTTTGTTCGCTTCGCGATGTGTTATGTGAAGATCTATGCGGCCTTCGGTCCAGGATCCGGCTCCATGGACCGCCAGGTCATCTATTTTTTTCAATTCCGATGCAACAACTTCGCTATCCTCCTTTTGCATAGTCATAATGTAAACGATCAACTCGGGACCGGCGGCGGTTTTATGACTTGCCGGCGCCCCTTCCCCAAGGGATTCATCACTGAATAGTATTTCGTAAGAATACGGTTTGCAGGCATTGATGATGCCTTGGACTTGCTTCTCCGACATTCTTTTTTCCCAGAGAACCTCCTCGCTTTGAGGATTTATGATTTGAGCGCCGCCGTATATGATGCAAGGGTCTTTGAGATTCAGATTTTTCAAGATGGGTCTTGCTTTTGGTATTGACCGCCCTGTTGCCGCGGAGACGATGAATCTATCGTTTATTTTTGCGATATCCGATGTGAGTCGTTTGGACGGCAAGGCATTTTCCTGCATCGGGATTGCCGTGCCGTCGAGATCGAAGATAATCGCTTTGATCATTGCAAGCTCATTACTGCTTCGAGAGCTGACGGGAGTTCGAGACATTTGTCGCTGTTCCTGAAGTGTCCCTTCGCATGTTCGATGACGATCTTCGAATTCAGCCTATCCCTGAAATCGTCTTGGTTGTCGAGCGGCACGTACGGATCGTCGTCCGAGAATATGGCGACGCTCTTTGAAAGACGCGATCTCACTTTGTTCAAATCCAATGGTGCTTCGAGCCAATGTTTTCTTGTTTCTGTTTCATCCTGGTTGTTGTCGGCGTTCGTGATATGCTTGAAAAATCCGGCGACAAATACCGCTCCACCGACTTTGATTCCTTCCGGCAGCGATTCGAGGTACCGCGCTATCGTCTGGTTACCCATACTGTGGCCGACGAAATACGTATTTTCGTTCGGCGTGCCGGCGACTTCTGCGAGTTTCGGGACCCAATTGTATATCCTTGGCCTTCCGGTATCGGGAAGTTGGGGAACGATGACCTCAAATCCCTTCGCTTCCAGTTCTTTCTTGAGCCACGGGAACCAGGCTTTTTCGGGGGTTCCGTCCCAGCCGTGGACGATAATCACTCTTTTTTGCATAAGTTGATTATAACTCTGGAATTGTTCTATTTCGAGATTGAGAAATAGCCGCTGCAAGCGGATCTCGGTCCATCTTCTATGCAGATTTGATATTCGTTGTGAGTGGTATTGATGTGTGCAGGGACGGTGTAATCATATATTCCCCTGTTTGGAATGTTGTAGATCCTATCAAAACTGCTGACGGACGCTCCGAATTGTTCCGCCCATTTGTTAATAAGGAAGATACTTACGGTCGGCGCTCCCCCGCTCCACTTCATGGTATACGTTTGCCCGATTGTCCACATCTCGCTGCCTGTGGGATATATCATGTTAACATCCGGTATGGTCGATGTTGTAGCCGTGCCCGTTTGCGCCGTAGTCTTGGTTTTATTGTTTTGAGGGACGAATATTAGCACCCCGGCCAAGAGCAATATTATTATGATGCCGGCTATAATGCCCGCCCACGCTATAAGTCTTGTTTTCTCTCTCATTGAGTTGCCCGAAAATTGTTTACTTTCCTATCTCCTTTAACTCCTCGGCGTTAGTTTGGTTTTTCTTTTTATATTTCTTGAGATAGTCCATTACTCTGTTAGCCGATTTGCTGTCGTCATCCATCATCCCTACTATTCTGAATGATCCTTCGCCGAAAGATTTTTCTATCAATCTTCCTATTTCTATCAATTGTCCGTTGAAATGAGCGTTAAAGAAGAGTTTCATCACTTCATTTTCAGACTTAAATTTTTTGCGGTTGTCCTCGAAGATCTTATTCACGGTGTGGTGTAGCACTTTCCGTTGGGCGGGATAAGGGAATATTTTATATTCATAACCACCCTCGATTTTAGTCAGGCATATTATCTCTTCTGGATCCATGTTTTTTTCCTTCGCTATATCTCCTTTTGTCTTTAGTGCTTCTTCTGACGATTCCCATTCTTTCTCATTGCGTATAAATTTATTGAATTCCAACAACTGGGTTAGGTATGTTTTTTCCATTTCTGTTACTACAGCCTCGTTTAAACCGGTAAAGGAATTATAGTATCCCAAATCCTCCCTCTTTTTTCTTGTCGGAGCAACCTTGAGTCCGGCTCGATGGATGAAAAGGTCGTCTTCATGGACTTCCAATGATAGAAAACTTTTCAGATGGGTCATTTCGTGTAGTATTGTTGCCGATCTATCGATTGGATTCCTGATCTTATCAGAATTTATGAAAATAGATTGCTGGTCAGAGTAAGTTACCGCCCTCGTATCACCGTCATCTTCTAGTTTTTCGAATAATCGATTTGGTATATCGTGTATGTTTCTTTCCGGTATCTCAAACGGACTTTGGCCAGCATCCCGCAAAAGTTCGTTGGTGATCTTATTGGCTCTCTCTATGACCAATTTCTCGTATGGCTCCTTTTTTAACTCTGAGGATTCCAGTTTTTCGCGGTCTTCCTCCGATAGTTGTTCGAGATGCTTTTCCCCGAATCTTTCGAGAATAAGTCTTTTTACACTCTCTTTTGTCTCATCAGAAGCCGGCCCGATTACCGTCGGTTCTGGTCTTTCAAATTTTGGTTTATTGAACCACATATAGTGGACAGTACAGGGTTCGAACCTGTGACCCCTGCAATGTGAATGCAGTGCTCTACCGCTGAGCTAACTGTCCGGTATCCTTAAATTAAAACAAAACAGCGCTTTTTTCAAGGCGCTGTTTCTGTGTCTGTTCTATTGCAATTCCGCAACGGCGCCGACTTCCTCGAGTTTTTTCTTGAGTTCCTCGGCTTCCTCTTTCTTTAATCCTTCCTTGACCAGTTTCGGAGCTGCGTCGGCCATATCCTTGGCTTCTTTGAGCCCCAATCCGGTCGCCTCTCGCAGGATCTTGATGACATTGATTTTCTGATCACCGGTGGTCTTGAGCATCACGCCCCAGGATGTCTTTTCCTCGGCTGCCGCTCCGTTTCCGCCGTTTCCCGGTCCCGCAACGGCCATTGCCGCCGCCGATACGCCGAATTTCTCTTCGAGCGCTTTGACGAGCTCGGAAAGTTCCGCGACCGAGAGCTCCTCTATTTTTTCTATGATATCGTTGAATTTTTCCATGTTTTTTGGTTTATGGTACGACCTCATCCTCGTTTCGCTTTTTCGTTCAAAACGAACAGGACTTTCTTGATTGGGACGGTGAGCATGAACGCCAGTTGCCCGAGGAGCGCTTCCCGCGAAGGCAGTTGCCCCAGCGTCTCGACTTCCGCGCTTTCCATGAATCTCTTGTCTTTCAAATCGAACCCTCCCAGAATATTGAAGATTTTTTTGGTCTTGAAGGGTTTGCCGAACTTATAGACGGTGTTGGCCGTTTCGACGGAATCCTTGGGCGAAAATACGACGCCGACCTGCCCATTCAATTTTTTGGCATCGAAGTCTATCCCCTTTTCTTTCAGAGCCAACGTGAGAAGTCGCTTCTTCATGACGATCATGACGCCGCCGATCTCTCTCACCAATCGCCTGAAACCGTTCAAGTCATTGGCCGTGAGTCCGGTAAAGTCCGTGAAGACGACGGTTTCGCTTTTTTCAAGCTCTTTCGTTCCCGTTTCTATCTGTTCCTTTTTTTGCGCTTTCGTTTTCATACAGCAAAAAATCTGCGTTGCCGCAGACGTTAAGAAGAATCGACCCGACTTCAGCGAAGCTTCTTCCTCGGCAGGTCTTACTTCCGCCTCTTCGGCGGATGCCTGCTATCTACGGAACGTTCCCATAGTATCAAGCATTTCCTTTCCTGTCAATCAAAAGACCCCCGGTTCTCTCCGAGAGCCGGGGGTCACTTTGAGAGGTGTTTAAATGTCGATGTTCTTCGCGTAGACGGCGTTCGCCTGGATGAAATTCTTCCGTGGTTCCACAAGCTCGCCCATCAGGATATCGAACATCCGGTTCGCTTCGATCGCATCCTCGATGTTTATCCGTTTCATGAGACGGCTCGCCGGGTTCATGGTGGTTTCCCACAGTTGCTCGGGGTTCATTTCTCCCAAGCCCTTGTATCGCTGGATATTCACTCCTTCGCCGCCCATCTTCTTTATCAGTTTGTCGCGCTCGTCGTCACTGTAGGCGTATTGGAATTCTTTTCCCTTTTGGACGCGATAGAGTGGCGGCTGGGCGATGTAGATGTAACCGCCTTCCATGATCTTCGGGAAATATCGGTAGAAGAGAGTGAGGAGGAGCGTTCGGATGTGTGCGCCATCGACGTCGGCATCGGTCATGATGACGATCTTGTGGTAGCGGAGTTTCGAGATGTCGAAGTTTTCCGATATGGCGGTTCCGAGGGCGATCACGAGCGACCGGATCTCTTTATTCACGAGCATCTTGTCGATTCTCGATTTCTCCACGTTCATGATCTTGCCGCGGAGCGGAAGGATCGCCTGGAATCTCCGGTCGCGTCCCTGCTTGGCGCTGTTATGCACGAATATGCCGCCCGCGAGCGCGAAGTTATGAGTTTCAGGAACCTCCAGGTCATAAACATCGATTTTCCTTGATAACGGTTCTATGCGAATTATCTTATGGTTGTAGTGGATTACGGCATCAATGAGACGTTCCTTTTTGCCGTTGAAAAACCTATCAACAAGAGTGTCGAATCGCAATAGAGATTTATCGTTGGTCTTTTGGCGCAACGAATCGTATTCCTCAACGGAAACTGTGCCGGTACGTTCGTAGAAATTGCGCAATGCTCGCATTGCTTTTGCAAGATACGTTTCGTCATACGATCTTTTTCGTTTTTCCCTGAATTCATTCGTCCACTGTGTTTTGGTTTTTTCCTTTCTCCATTCCCGAAGCGTTTCATTGTTCCACTGTTTTCTGGCACTCAATGAAAGTTCCCGAATTCTTTCTGGATGTTCCGCAAAGAAGATTTTTACCCGTTCAGCCTGCGATTTCCTGTTTTCTTCGCTGCTCCAGTATTTTCGTTGGGCTTGCGTAAGTGATTCGCGGTTTTTGATTCTGTAATTTTCGTTGTTTTCATAGAAATCCATGAATTTTTTCGCCATGAAGGAACGATATTCCGGCGATTCCCATTGCTTACTGGCTCTCTCGGATAGCTCCTCGTGTTTTTTCATCATCGCTCGGCTAATCTTTTCCCTGAATTCAGGTTTCCGGTGCAATGCTTTTAGTTTTTCCCGCACATCGGGTCGCTGAAGCGTAAGATGCGCCATTTCCCTGTGGACGGCAAGATGTTCTTCTTTTGACATACGGATAATGTTTTCTGGATTATTATTCAGCTTATTAAAATCTTTGTGGTGTCGATATGGTCTTTCGCTCGGATTATAAACATCTTTTTTCAGATTGTATTGATCTGAAAGAAGATGAGTGAAAACCCATCGTTTTTCCGATGGATCAAAAATCATCTCATATCCTTCGATCGTGATTCTCTTCCCTAATTTTGAATATTGCCGGTAAAGCGGCATGAGCGAATCAGTCTTCTTTAATTCTTGAGCTGCTTTAAAAGTGCCGTCGGCCAGCATGAATTTATGATCTGGCGTGCATGTCAATTCCTCGTTACTATCCAGAACGATTTTAATGACTTTCGCATTTTTCTTGGTGATTCTCGGATTCAATATCGGAGCGATGCCGACATGGCCATCGTTCTGTATCGTATAACAGAAGTTCTTCTTTCCTTGTTTATCTTCCTTTATCAATTCTTTAAAACTAAGATTTCGTCCGTCGGTTAAAGCAACCTTAGTGTTTCCGTCGAAACATCCACCGGCCGAATCGCCTTCGACTATGAAAAGCTCCGACTCCTCGGCTTTGCGGGAAGAACAATCGGCGAGTTTGCCGGGTAAAGTCAATCCCTCCAGTGCGCCTTTCCGGAGGACCGTGTCCTTCGCGGCTTTGGCGGCTTTCCGGGCCTTGGCGGCTATCAGGTTTTTCTCGATTATTTTCTTGGCATCCTGCGGATGCTTCTCCAGGAATTCCTTGAGCGCTTCGTTCACTACGTACTCAACGGCGGTCCTGGCTTCCGGGTTTCCAAGCCGGGCTTTGGTTTGTCCTTCGAACTGGGGTTCGTGTATTTTTATGGATATTATCGAGACTATACCTTCCCTGATATCGTCGCCCGTCAGATTCTCGTCCGCCTCCTTCACGTATTCTTCTTTCCTCGCGTAGTCATTCAAGCTCCTTGTCATGGCGCTGCGGAGGCCGGTCAGGTGCATTCCGCCGTCCGAGGTATAAATATTGTTGGCGAAGCTCAACTCCTTGGCTTCCTGGTCGTTTATGTAAGTGATGGCAACTTCAATCTCTATATCCTGGTAAGTTTTATGCACGTAAAAGAATTCGTCCTGTATCGGCGTTTCTCCGTCGACCAAATAACCGAGAAAGGATTTCAATCCTCCGTCGAAGTAAAAACTGTAATTGAACGGCTCATCTTCTCTCGTGTCGATTATGTTTATCCTCACGCCTTTCGTGAGGTATGCCTGTTGCCGCAAGTGGTCGATGATTCTTTTCCGGTCGTACTCTATCTTTTGGAAAATTTCCGGATCGGCATCGAAGATGACTTTTGTGCCCGTGTGGGCTGATTTGCCGTTTTTCTTCATGGAGAATTCCGGTTTCCCCCGTTTGTATTCCTGGAAATAAACAGCATTGTCGCGGTAGACCTCAACGCGGAGCCACGTCGAGAGAGCGTTTACGACTGAGACGCCGACGCCGTGGAGACCGCCGGAAACTTTGTATGATTCTCCGCCGAATTTTCCGCCGGCGTGGAGTGTCGTCATAACAGTTTCGAGGGCCGATTTCTTGGTTTGAGAATGGATGTCGACGGGGATGCCACGCCCATCATCGGTTACGGCAACCCGGTTGTTTTTTAGGAGTTCGATAGTGATGTTTTTGGCGTATCCCCCCATCGCCTCGTCGATGGAATTGTCCACCACTTCCCAGACCAAATGATGGAGACCGTCGACTCCGGTGGAGCCGATGTACATGCCCGGACGTTTTCTGACCGGTTCGAGGCCCTCCAGAACGTAGATGTTCTTGGCACTGTACGATACCTCCTTTTCCTTCGGCTTTTCTTCTTTCCTTGGCTCCTCCTTCGGTTTCTTCTTGGGTTCTTTTTTGGGCTCTTTTGATCCTTTGTTTATTTGTATCTTTACCATTTGGTCAACAAAAAATAAGCTCGTGGCCTCTTTATAATACCTTCATTTTACCACAAGAACCTCGTTTATACAAACCTTTTTAGGGTCCAAAAATCAGCTTCCCTATTACGTTTTTAGAGGTTATTTCGTAGTTTGCCGATCTTTCTATGGTCCCCCCGACTTTCAAGGCGTCGCCGTCTATTTTTTCAACTCTTTTGACTACGTTCCGATCCTGGTTTCGGGGATTTCTGAAGACGACATAGTCCCCCACTCGGGGTTTCAGGAGAGCGGAAGCCCAGTAGATCCTGCCGGGTATTAATTCCGGCCAGAGACTTTCACCTTCCACTTTAACGCGAAACAAAAACATTAGTACAACTTGTCCGTCACGTCCTTATATGAATCGTACCGTTCGGGATTGCCTTTTATTTCGTAGAAGACCTTGGCAATTTCGTCGACGGCCGAGACAAGCGCTGTGGCATCTTCTTTACTGATGTTCTGTTTGTCTTTCGAGCAGAGCTTGGTCGCTTTCCAGAACATGTCGTGAAGGTTTGGATATTTCGCAAGGTGTTCCGGTTTGAAGAAGTCGGACCAGAGGGTATAGAGCTCTTTCTTGCAAATTCCCGCGTGCTCTTCCTTCACGGCGACCCGGCGGGAAATGCTCTGGATGTAGAGCGAAACCGCAACGGCATCATTCCAGTCTTTCGGCGGGTGCGTATCCTCGATTTGATCGACCATGCGCGCGACGGTTTTTGCGGCAATTTTCGCCGGCGTTGGATCATAAATTCCGCAAGGCACGTCGCAGTGGGCCTCGGCGGTGATCAAGGGTATTAAGTGTTTCATGCAGTCATTATACCACGACGAGGCTCGGCAAGCCGAAAAAGTGTGCGCTCCGGGGCGCTAGCCCAAGTCTTACCCACTTTTTCGTCTTACCGACCCTCGTTTGAGAGCGAGTTTCGTAATTGGACTTTCTCCGTTTTTGAAAAACGGGGCATACATGTCGTCCCGGACATCTATGGAAAGTTCCTTGCGGTTTGTCCGTTCGTGGAATTCGACCGGCGCCCTTTCTATGACGGCGAGCGGTTGCCGTTCCTTTCCCTCTCCCATTTCAAGGACTGCAGCCGTGGCGAGGCCGTCTGCCAGATTCGTGCGCGAAAACCTGAATTTCCGGCCGAAGAGATCTGGTTTACCCTGGTAGTCTCGTATACCACCGAAACCGGCGTAGCCGAGTGCCGTGCCGCCAACGCCGGCCCGGAGCGGCGTTGTTCTGCTGTCGGTGATTAAAATGCCGAGGCGTTTCACTCTGTATTTTTGTTGCAAAGCTTTCCGGAGAATCCGGGCGGACTTAAAGCTGTCCCGCGGGAGGAGTATCAATTTCCCATCGGCGTTCGATTCGTCGATGCCGGCCGAAGCCATAAGCATGCCGTTCTTGAGAGTAAGCCAGACGTATTTCGTCGGGATGGCCAAGTCGCTTTCTTCACGGATGAGCTTCTCTTTGGTTTTCGGATTTTCTTTTACCGCGGTTCTTTTTTCCGAGAGCGCCACGATTTTTGACGTCACGACTATTATTGATCGTTCCGGAACTTTTTTGACGTGATCCACGATAAAAGACATGAGATCCTCGCCTTCTCTGAATATGCGCGTTTTAACGGGTGTTATTATCATTTTCTCTGAGGAGTCTTACGCCCGCGTAGAGGAGCGGTGTATAGAGAGTTCCCATCGCGACTTTGTAGAGCCACCAGGAGATTATGAGGCTTATGAGAAGCGGCGTCGAGTAGACACCCAGGAAGGCGATGGTCATGAAGATGACTGTGTCAAGGAACTGCGACCAGAGACCGGAGAGAAACGACCGGAGCCAGAAAAATTTCGCGTTCCATCTCTTGCGCAGGAAGAAAAAAGAAAAGACATCTTGATATTCACCGATCGCGAATGCTGCGAGAGACGCGACGGCGATGCGCGTCGAGATTCCGAAAACGTCGTTGTATCCGCTTTTCACCCACACGCCGTCGGCCGACCACGGCAGGGCGAGAGAAAGAAGGGAATATGCGATGAAAAGGGCCGTCGCGACAATGCCGGCGAAGACGAAAAGCCTCGCAACTCTTTTTCCGTAAACTTCTCCCACGACGTCGGTCATGAGGAATACTACGGGGAAGGAAAATACGCCTACCGACAAATGTGATCCAAAGAGAAATGGCATCACTTTGAGTCCCAGGGTATCGGCGGCGAAGAGTGACGTAAGATATAGGGAAAGTGCTACGATGAGTTTTTTGAGTGACCGTTCGGTCAGATGAAATGTTTGTTGCATCGGTTTGTGGGAAAAACAAAAAACGCCCGGAAGAGCGGAACGTTGCGACTACTAAAAACCTCCGCTCTATCCTCCGGGAGATACAACCTTCCTCACGAATCCGGACCAGGTTTTTATTTTGTGGTTATGAAGCATAGTTTCAGTATAGCATCTATCCTGCTAAGAATCCTCCCACCGAGAGGAGGGCGATGCCGATCAGTTTCAATGCCAGATAACCCTTCGAAAATTCCTCTTCGGCTTTAAGACCGAATACGTTCTGTATGAGATAGACCGCGCCGATGAGTATGAGAGGATAGAGCGATCCCACGGCATCCACTCTCGAAACAGCCGTCATTGAAATGGCGTGGAGCCACAGCCAAGAGCAGGCGGCATCCAAACCTTTGCTAATGGTTACTTTACCAAGGAATCGATTCTTTTGTGCTGTTTCCATCGTGATCCCCCATTTCTTTCGCACCGAAATGATAATCATGAAACCGGCGGTTACTAAGAGCCAGGTGCTCGCGAAGAAGCTGACCTCGTTCATAGACGCGTGATTGAGAAAGTACTTGAAACCGTAATACTCCGCGACTCCCAGAACCAAATTATACAGGAATATACCCCAGATTTTTGAGGTAAATTCCCTACGGATTTTCAATTTGCCAGGCTCGAGAACGAAAGCCATCCCGCCAGCGGCCAAGAGTATGATGCCGAGGATCTGGAACGGGGTCATGTTCACCTTGAAAAGGAAGGTGTCGATAACGAGATACACGAAAGGCGACGCGTATGACAAGGCCGAAGATCCGGTCACTTCGATGTTTTTGAGAAGATATGTGTAGAAAAGAGCACCGCCTATCCAAAGCAGAGCGAAGACGACAACGGGCCAGGGCAGAATTATTCTCAGTACACCCAAGAAGCCGGTCAATCCCAAGACTACGAACCAGAGAAGAAACATAAGCACTCTCCAAAACGATGCCGCGAGGGAGTCGATGTTCTTATCTTTGACGATGGCGATTTTGTCGATGACCGTCTCGAATCCTTGAAACACGAGCGAGCCCAGCGCAAAAAGTATCCACATGGCATCACATTATAATGTGATTGAGTTATTTGCAAATAACTTGACGTTCGGTTGAGTGATGGGTAGCATGGAAGCAGACATGAAAAATCTTTTCAAAGTACTTTATCCGGTGATTGGAGTAGTGATAATCGCCGTTATCGCTTATGTTCTTGCCGTGAGGCATCCCGTTTCTTCCGAACCCGCTCGTCAAAGCGGCGTTCTCCAAGTTGTCGCGGCTGAAAACTTCTGGGGCAGCTTGGTTTCTGAGATCGGCGGTTCGCATGTCGAGGTTTTGAGTATTGTGGCGAATCCAAATGCGGACCCCCACGAATATGAGAGCAACGCTTCGAATGCCCGGGCCATCGCGACGGCCGACTATGTCATAGAAAACGGCGCCGGCTATGACAGCTGGATGGACAAACTCCTCGGCGCCGAATCGAGCCCTCGACGTCTCATTTTGAACGTCGCTGATCTTTTGGGTAAAAAGCCGGGCGACAATCCGCACTTCTGGTACGATCCGGATTATGTGAACGAAACAGTGAAACGAATGGAAGCCGATCTTTTGAAGCTTGATCCCGCAAATGCTGCCTATTACGCCGCGCAATATGCGAAATTGACATCGTCGCTCGCGACCTACCAGAATAAGATTGCCGAGATCAAAAACCGGTTCGGCGGGACGGAAGTCGCCGCAACTGAAGACATATTTTCGTATCTTGCCGCTGCATCTGGACTCAACTTAGTTTCCCCTCTTGATTTCATCCAGGCGATTGCCGAAGGCAATAATCCATCGCCCATGAGCATCGTTAAATTTGAAAACCAGCTCACGAGCGGCAACGTGCGTGTTTTGGTTTATAATGAACAGACGGTTACCCCGCTTACAGATAACGTGAGGAAGCTTGCGGCCACGAAAGGCATCCCTGTCGTTGGCATCACTGAGACGATACAGCCGCCGACCCTCTCCTTTGAGGATTGGATGAATGCCGAAGTTACATCGATTGAAGGTGCCCTATCTTCAAAATGATTAAGGTATTGGGAAATGTCATAACAGCCATGGATCTTGTGGCTGCATACGATGGAAAAACGGTCTGGAAGAATGCCAATTTTTCGATCGGCCAGGGAGAATTCGTGGCGGTTGTGGGTCCCAACGGCTCCGGGAAAACAACCCTTTTCCGGTTGCTTTTGGGTTTGAAGCGCCCGGTATCCGGAAGTCTCACCATTTTGGGTGAGAAACCGAAGTGTGGCAATCCCCGCATTGGTTATATCCCCCAAAAACACCCTATCGACAATGAAATGAATATCGAAGCGATAGAGCTGGTCCGATTGGGTTTGAGCGGCGACAAGTGGGGTCCGCACGCATCGTCCCCGGGGGAATACCAGAAAGCCCGCGAAGCCATGAAGGCCGTGGGGGGAGAAGAGTTATCGCATAAACCGCTGGGATCCCTCTCGGGTGGAGAGTTGCAGCGTGTTTTCCTCGCCGAAGCTTTGGTCGGCAACCCCGATCTGCTTCTCCTCGACGAACCGATGGCGAGTTTGGACATACGCCGACAAGGTGAACTTACACAGCTTATCGGTAATGTCACGAGGTCCCGGAATATTACCGCGCTCCTCATCGCTCATGATATCAATCCCCTTTTGACCGTCTTGGACAAGATCATATACGTTGCCAATGAAAAGATGGCGATCGGGAAACCCGATGAGATTTTGACGTCCAGTTTTCTTACTTCTCTTTACGGAGCACCTGTCGAAGTTTTGAAAAATCCCGAGGGCCGGGTCGCGGTTCTGGGGGTCGAGGAAATCGGGCACAATCACACTCACGAACTATGAACCCCGTCGCTTTCAGTTTCAATATCATTCAGGACCTCAAAGTGATGCTGGGGTATGATTTCATGCTCCATGCATTCGAGGCCGGCACAGTGGTCGCGATCATAGCCGGCATCGTCGGCTATTTCGTGGTTCTCCGTAGATCATCCTTCGCGGCGCACGCGCTCTCGCATATCGGCTTCGCCGGCGCGGCCGGCGCGGTCCTCGTGGGACTCAATCCCGTTTTTGGACTTCTCCTTTTCACGAGCGGTGGTGGTGTCATTATGGCTCTCCTCGG
The DNA here is from genome assembly GCA_963713955.1 of uncultured bacterium. Taxonomy (GTDB): domain Bacteria; phylum Patescibacteriota; class Minisyncoccia; order UBA6257; family GWB1-50-10; genus JAKAHT01. The sequence goes on along the minus strand of OY970216.1, from coordinate 527,832 downwards.
CCGAAAAGCCGCAAGCCGGGATGTCGAGATCGGCACGGTGCTCGTGTTCATGCTCGGCCTCGGCGTTCTCTTCATTAGTCTCTACAGCGGCTACGCGACGGAAGCATATTCCCTTTTGTTTGGTGAGATCCTGGGAATCAGCGCCGCGAACGTCGCGATCACGCTCGTCGCCGGCTTCGTGATTCTCCTTGCCGTTTCCCTAGTATATCATCCACTCCTCTTTTCTTCGCTCGACGAGGACGTGGCGGAAGCAAAAGGACTCTCCATAACTGGCATCAGCGTCGTTTTCATGCTCCTCGTCGCGGTCGCGACATCCATTGCCGTCCAGGTGGTCGGCGTTCTTTTGATCTTCGCGCTCATGGTGACGCCGGCGGCGATTGCGACTCGGCTCACGAAGCGGCCGTTCCGGGGCATGATGACCTCGGTTGTGATCGCACTCATGGTCACCTGGTTTGGTCTCTTCGTTTCCTTCTACGAACCATACCCGGTGAGCTTTTTCATCGCGACCGCCGTTTTTCTTCTCTATCTTTTGACGAGGGTTCTCCAGAGTGCGACGAAGTTCAAATTGAGGTGATTTTATTGAACAGCTTCGCCGTCCTCTAGATAAATCACTTTATGGCTTTTCAGTGACTCGAAGCATTTCGGCAACCGTTTCCTCAATCCTTCGCTAAGGAGTGGTAGGGCCTTTTCCAGTTTCATAAATTTGCATTCCACTATCTCCTCCCCGTCAACTTTTATATCGGCCTTCGTCTTATCATTCAAAATACCACCGGAGAATATAAATTGCAGACTCTCCCCGTTTTCGCTCGTACCCGATTTGTAATCGAGGCATAGGAAAATGCACTCTTGGAGATCAATATGTACTTCTTCTTTTGTTTCTCTTATCGCGGCTGTCCTCGGTGATTCGTTGGTTTCGATTACTCCACCCGGTATTGACCAGTTATTTTTGTAGGCCAGTTTTACGAATAAAAATCTGTCGTTCCCGTCGGCGATGAGAACTCCGGCGCCCATTCTTTTCTTCGGTATGTTTTTATAGTACTCGTCCTGTGGGATCATCATGGTTATAGCCTTATTTCTTTCTCGAGCCACGGGATGTGCTCGTTCCTCCGCTTCCACCATATCTCCTCCCAAACATAGTTCACGGCGAGCCCCTTCCACTTGCCCCATCTCTCGAATCTTTTGAGCATCTTTTCGATCGGTACGAGGTGCTTTTCGTGGTCTTTATTGAAAAAGATGTGGGTATAGATTTTCTGCTCCCACGGCGAGATGTTTTTCAGGTAGTCCCAGTGGTGAAGGCAGTCGAACATGAGATAGCCCACCGACGCCGGCCCGATGCCGTAGAGCGAGAGCAAGATTTTCTCCTGCCCTTCCGGGCTCTTTTTTCTCAAGTCGAGCTCGTCGATATCGCCCTTCGCGAACGACTTTGAAACTCTGATAAAGGACTTGGCCCGGTACCCCACTTTCAGATCCCGCAGTTCTTGCTCTTTCGTCATCGCGAGGGCTTTCGGTTCCCAGTAGCCCCAGAATTTCTGATGATCATATTCAAGGAGGACACCATAGTTTTCAAAAAGAGATTGGAGCATGCTGATACTTCGCCGGACAACGGTATTTTGGAGCACAATATCAATGATCAGATATTCGTAAAGCGAGGAATAGGACATCGGACGAAGACCGTAGAATCTCTTGATGGCAGGTTTCAGGATAGGATCTTTGCCAACATCCTTGTAGAAACCGGTTAAATCTAAATCCAGATTGAATCTCCAGATTATTTCTTTTTTAAGCCCCTCGATAAATTCCCGAGATAATTTCTTTTTGGAAAACACTTTGACTCTGACCTTGGGCTTTGATTTGGTTCCAGCGTCCTCGTAAATCAAGCCAAGCCTTTCTCCTTGCCACAACATGGTCTGCCATCTTCTCCCCGGCTCCCATTTCGTGTCGCTGCTTGTAAAATGGCCTGGTTTGTAAAAGGTAGAATCGAAATGGAAGGGCTTGGTTGGACGGAGGAGAAATTCTTTTTTGTTGTGGAGAGTGACGGTTTTCATCTGTTTTCCCTAAAGCCGTTTTATGTAAAACTTGCCTTTCAAGTAATTTTCAATGACTTCAAAGCTGGGAAAATAGCGAGGATATGGCAGATCATTAAGATCGAACCACTGCCACTTTATTATCTCATCCGGTTCCATAACATTCGCTTCACCTTCCCACTTGTGGGTGAGAAGTCCTACCGTCATGAAATGAGCATATTCATTTTTGCAATTGTGCACCGATATCACCTGAGGATTGATGATGGTGATTCCGGTTTCTTCTTTGACCTCGCGGATCGCGCCCTCCTCCAGAGTTTCTCCCCACTCAAGTTTCCCTCCCGGCAATGACCACTCCCCGGCGCTCCGGAATGCCGAGTCGGCTTTATCGGGATCAGGATGGCGCATCCCGAGGAGAATTTTCCCGTCACGTTCCAGAATCACGCCAAATCCTGCACCCACCCTCTTTTTTTCTTCGGACATATAAGTCAATTATATAACTTTGGTGTACAGAACTGGATGACGTTCAAACGATTTGTAGTAGTGGAAATTAGAACCTCATATCGTACCAGTTCAGTCCATAGACGTCTTGAATGAGAATCCGCTCACCCTCAGCCCACGTCCGGTCCTTTTCTAAGCCGAGTAATGTTATTGCTTCCTTCACATGCTCTTCACTCCCTCCTTCAATTTCGAGGTACGTCGGCATTTTAGGGTAGCGGTCTATCTCAGATAGCCAATTCTTCAGGATAAACGATGTTCGCTCTTTATCTTGATGCGCGTACCTTTCAAGACCAAGTTCCTCAAAAAGATCGACCAACTTTTCCGGTTCCGAAATCATAAAATTGATCTCTTTGTTTTTTCTGGTAGTGCCCAGTATATCTGATTTCGCTTTCCATGTGACCTCGTGTTTCCCCTCGCTGTTGGATCGGATACGCAAAAACCATGAATCTTCCCCTTCTTTCACTCCCCTCGGTCGATACCAGTCTACCCGTAAAATCGTTTCCTGTGTTTTCTGAGCGCCTAATGAGACTAATCTTTCCTTTACCTTCTCGGCGTCAATGTCCAGAACCTTCGTTTCTATTTCATAGGCCATGTTTATATATTAACACGGCATTCTGGTGCGCGGGAGAGGACTCGAACCTCCACGCCCTTACGGGCACATCCACCTCAAGGATGCTCGGCTACCAGTTACGACACCCGCGCGTTTGAATCTGTTTTTAGGGCTTTCTCTACCTTATCTTTCTTCCTCCTTAAACAAATTACGTCCTTATTGTAGTACATTTTAGCCAGTAATTTCAATGACTCCCCCTTGGCATATTTCAATTGATACACGGAGTTATTCCCACTTCTTGTAATGTGGCCGTGTATTTTCAGGATGTTGCATATTCTCTCCCGCAACCATTCAATATGAGCCTTGCTGGCCGAAATAAATTCCGTATAGAACATAAAACTTGATTTCCAGCGCAGATCCCAGTAGGAATAAAAAGTTCCGTCACCGTCAAAATGCCCGCGCAAGAAATCGAAGAAGTATTTATCAGGCACGGCGATAGAACGGAGCGTCTTTGATTTATGCGGCGTGAGGCCGATCGAGAGGAGAAAGTTATAAAATAAAACATCGCCGAATTGGAGTACGAAATATTTCTTTTCTTTCTCGCCGCCTCTTGCTTTACGACCAATCTTGTTTTTGATATCAATGCACTTCGCAACCGTTTTAACCATCTCCTCATCCTTTGATGTTATATTGATATGTCTTTTATCAATAGAAAGGTTGCCATCGGTTGTAATAACCCCGATCACGTAGGCAAATGCAGGAGACCATTTAATTTTAACTTTCCCCTGCGGTTTTATCCCCCTCCCCATTGTTATTATTATACCTCAAGGTGGGAGCGTATACCGATGAGGGTAAAACAAAGACCCCGCCTGTCCACGAACGGACGGGGTTTTCCGGTAACTTCTTTTATATCTTCAGCTTTTCCTTCAATTGTTTGCTCGAGAGATTACGTACGTAGTAGAGCTTGGAGCGGTGTACTTTCTTCGGCGATGACAGAACTTCGATCTTGGCGATGGCCGGCGAATTTATGGGATATATCTTTTCTACTCCCACCTCGTGCAGGACAGCTCTCACGGTAAAAGTACCGCCGACTTCCTTGCCATGCTTCCTCGCGATAACCAATCCCTCGAAGGACGACTGTCGTTCCTTGTCACCTTCTTTGATCCGCTCCCAGACCCGCACGCGGGCGCCGGGTTTGATTTTTTTTAGAACTTCCTCGTTAATCATTGGAATATATACTATCGTTTTCTATTGTCCTAGTCAAATGAAGATGAGTAACTAGTAACAAGTAGCTAGAATTTTGAATTACAGAATTATGAATTTCGTCCGCCAATCGGCGGAGAATTCAAGAATTAATGAATTAAGTAATTTACTCAAAATTCGAAATTAAGCTTTATTTCTGTGCGTTATATATCGCTTGGATCTCAGCTGCTGAGAGGGCTCTATTATAGATGCGGGCATCATCGATCATACCACTGAACCAGGAAGTGGTATCACCAGTGTACACTCTCCCAATGAGAAGATCGCCAGAAATAATTTGAGGAACCGGAAAACCGGTTTGGGTATTCACCAAACTGCCATTTAGGTAAAGATAACTCTTGGTACCGTCGAAAACACCCACAAAGTATAACCAGGCGTTGTTGTTATTGGCACTTGCATTATAAGTATTATAAGGGCTAAAAACAGTGCCGTTCGACGATTGTAAAAACACATGAGCATCGTTGCTTAATCTTAACGTGTAGGACATAGCCGTCCCATACCCACTGCATTTACTTACAAATCCACCAGCATGAGTATAATCTGGAAAGTTAACCCATGCCCCGACTGTGAAGGGGCCGTTAATGTTCACACTTGCGGCATTCCCCACATCGATGTAATCACTCACCCCATTGAATTGTCCTGCCTGGCCAACTTTGCCTGAAGCATAGCGAGTTGTACTCGTCCCGTACCACGTCCCACTGTTGTTGTTCCCTGATCGGTCACTCGCATCCCCATCGAGGGGCCACCATCCTACTAATCCTTCAGACTTTGCAATAAGGGAAAGGTCAGAACCAATCTCATACCTCCCAGGATCATAGCCTTGGTCTTGGGATGCGGTGGATACAAGGTATTTCTGTGATTCCAAGGCACTGGATAAGGCATAGGAGCCTCCTGATACGTAGGTATAGTAGAGTCCAGAACTAGTGGTATTCGTAGGGTCTATCGGGAGCTTGGATAAAGGGGATCCTGATGATAGGAGGGTAAGATTCACGGGAATCCAGCCTGTTCCGTCTACCTTCGTGGAAGAAGAGGCGGGAACACAGTGATAGGCCCATCCTGGGGGAGGAGTTGGGAGGCCTAAGGAACCACAGGAGGAGGAGGCATTGTCAGGAACAGATATATAGACTGTATTCGGAGTCCCCAGGGACTGGGTATAGGCATCAACTTGGAACAAGGAGAGGGCACTATTCAGAGCGGAAAGATCAGAGAGCCTTGTCGAATCTCTTCCTTGAGCCAATAACTGGGAGGGGTTCAAAACCAGGACGACGGCGGTCGCGAGGACGGCCAAGATGGCTATCACGACAAGGAGCTCGATCAAGGTGAAGCTGGATCTCATGTTGATTTATTATATCACACAGACTGAGCCTCCTGAGCGCCAAGCGGGTGCTCAGGAGGCTTCGGGTCAGTCATATTCGATCGAATCAATCCGGGGTTCTTCGCTCATGGCTAAACTCTGGAGTATCTCTTGAAGATCGTAAGGAAGATCAGCTTCTATTTTTATCCGACTGCCATCTTTGAAGGTGAATTCAAGACTTTGGGCATGGAGGAACTGTCTCGATAGGTTCATGTCCTCCTTCTTTCTGCCGTAGAGGGAATCCCCGACTACCGGATGGCCTATGCTTGCGAGGTGAACCCGTATTTGATGAGTCTTACCTGTTTTAGGGTGGATTTCGAGAAGAGTGTATTTTCCTCCCTGAAGTACTTTAAGAACCCGGTATTCAGTCACGGCGTCTTTCAGCATCTTCATATCCTGGGCATTGGTGCTCCTTTTGACAGTTCCTGATTTTATCCCTATCGGTTTATTTATGATCCCCTTCCCTACCAGTTTGCCGTAAATAAGGGCTAGGTAGGTCTTTTGAATCTGGCTGGCTTGGAATAAGCTCTTCAGATATTCGAAAGTCGGCTGGTTTTTGGCTATAAGGAGTACCCCGGAGGTGTTCTTATCGAGCCGGTGGACGATTCCTGGCCTCAAGACTGGATCGTCTCCGACGCCTTCTATCTCCGGGTAGCGTTCTAGGAGCCAGTCGGTTATGAAAAGGTCGTCAGGGCGGACCGAGGCAGTCGATCGGGGCCTGTGGACTGTCCACCCGGCTGGCTTATTTATAGCCAGGAAATCGTTATTTTCGTAGATTATATCTATGTTTTGAAGCGTCATTGCATTTAATTATACCTCTATTTACCTAATCCTGGGGAGCGTCAAAGGGTTGACCCCGTAGTACAAACTCGATTTGCTGACGCACGGAGTGGAATCGAGTTTGTACTAGCAGGGTTGACTTTTCTCCGATTTATGATAGGATAGAATTTATAGTTCATTATACCCCTTAAGTGGGGCATTTTTTATGGAAAACCGCAGAATAATAGTCTTGGCAGTAGTGGCATTCACGCTTCTCCCGCTCAAGATGTTGAATATGAACGAAATTCTCTTTTCGCCTTCCAACATTGCCGAAAAGGCAAATGCTGCCGTGGAGACACAAAATAAGGGACCTCAGCAAGCTGTCTTCCCGGTGGTTAGCTCCATGGACGTTTGGGTTACTGCGTATGCCAGCGTTCCGGGGGAGACTGACGACACCCCTTTCATAACCGCCTCCAATAAGTACGTCGAGGATGGTTTTGTGGCTTCTAATTCCCTTCCTTTTGGTACGAAGGTCAAGATCCCCCGGCTTTTCGGCGATAAAGTATTCACCGTCGAGGATCGGATGAGCGAACGGAAAACCGATTTTGTCGACGTGTGGATGCCGACGGTCGCGGGAGCGAAAAATTTCGGAATACACCGAGCGGAGCTCCTCGTTTTGGGCGATACCCTCTCGGGACACATAGCGGAGAGGTAGGGAGAACCGGATTTGTGGAAGCTAATAGAATTTGTTCGGACCTATTTTATCAAGAAGGCAAAACATCCTTCTTCCTAGTAACGGACTGATTAGGTTTGAGGAATCAGGCTAAAACCTCTCCAAGAATGAAATGATGGGATCAATTTCAGAAGCTAAACTCCTTCTTCCTTCTTTTTTCTTGGGCTTCTTCTCTTACCCTCTTCCCTTTGTTGATTAAAGCGGTGTCGACCTCTGCGTCGAGCTTGTTGCGAAAATCCATGAATTTTTTATCCCTTCGTTCGTTCTCTGTCCCCCTGAGCACACTGAAGTTTACTCCACCAAACCCCTCGAGAGGGTAATTGCTCGTAAAAGAGTGGGTTACTCCCCAGAATCTCAATCTCTCTAGCTCTTTCCTAACACTCTCCCATAATGCCTCCGGCTTGGCATCCTTATCTCTAGAGTACTCTTCAATTTCATCGAGCCTAATTCTGCACTCCTTAATGTTCTTCTCTCCATCAATGTATCTTATTGTTGCTTCCTTCTCCCTTTCCTGACCACGATTGCCCCAGATGTTAAGATCGAGCGTGCAGCCAGCAAGGTTGCCTCGGAATTCTTTCGGCGCTTTCTCCATGATCTTTTTTATGGGGTCCATTTCCGGATCGGAATCAGCCGAAAGTACGACTTCCTTATAGCGTTCCAAATAATCCTCTAGGGTCTTTGCGCCTTCGCTCTCCACTTTATTCTCGTTGAGACCCGCTGTTTCTTCCTTTGCTGTCGGCCCCTCAAGATTTTCCCCGATTTCCTCGAACCCCCCCATATTGTGGAAGGTTACCATACTTTCTACTCTTAATCAATACCCCGAGGACTTGAACTTGGAAAAGCTAGGTCTGGCCGAGAAATTCTAGTATTCATGAGGCTTTTTCGAACACAAGTTGAGCACATACTCAAGGTGGACCCGAGGAGAATTGGACTCCTGACCTCCGCTTTGCAAAAGCGGCGTTCTGCCACTGAACTACGGGCCCTGATTGGTGCGTATGGTGACCTTTCGGTTCCCATGCGACTGCGCTCGGAAATGTAAAAATACTTTTCCATTTCACTCGCTTGTGCGCATGGTAGGAATCGAACCTACGACCTCTGTCTTATAACTGGCAGCGAGCGAGAAATGAAAAAGAATGGGTGGGCATACCAGGGATTGAACCTGGGACCTCTGTCTTATCAGGACAGCGTTCTACCACTGAACTATATGCCCATTATTTTTCATTTCGAACGAGCGAACCAGTTATATCGAAGATATCAGGAACGCGTTCTTCCGGGGCGAAATTACTATATATAAATTAACACAGGTATTCGCCCGTTGAAAGCAAAGCAATTTGCTTTCAACCCACTGAACTACATGCGCAGACCTCCCTTTTTACTTATTCTGAGGGAGCTCGGTAAGGCGAAAAAGTGGGTAAGACTTGGGCTAGCGCCCCGGAGCGCACACTTTTTCGGCTTACCGAGCTCCCCGTTACTGGGTTAAGTCTAATTTTTGGTAGCCCTGGATGTCAAATTGCGCACTCTGATTATTGATCGGCGGAAGCTTCAGCGTTTCTCCTATGTTTTCCCCGAGAGACGTTACAAGATAGATTGCGGAAAGGAGCGTTATGACGAACATCACAAAAGCCATGAGCAAAAATATTTCCTGTTTCCGCGATTTTTTCTTTTTTATTTTTTCCATCGTCCAGATATTATTTGTAGAATACGCGGCCTCTCACTGACATGGTGACCGTGTTATCGGCTTGGGGGCTGAATGAAATGCCGTCAACGGCGCTCAGATATTTGAAGTGTTGGAGCGAGTTCAAGAACGAAAGCAAGCTATCCAAGTTCGCGGAACTCACGGAAAGATTGAAGTTTACTGAACCGAACCCGTTCGTGCTCTTTGGATTTTCGCCGGCGAACGAAAAAGAATAGCTCAGGTTCTGACCGGCAGCCAGCGATTGGAGGTCTTTGTTGAGATTTATGAGGTCGTAGTAAGAAGGCACGATGCCGTTCAGGACGTTAAAATAGTTCGCCACCTGGCTATACTGGGATTGAAGATTGGAAAGCTCGAGTACTCCGCTCGAAAGGTGCGCCAGCCGGGCTCTCGCGACCGTTATGCTCTCGGCATACGTCTCGATACTCCCCTTAAAAAACAAAATGCCGCCGATAAGTGCTATCATTATGATAAGAGTTATAACCAGTTCGTTGATCAAACGTTTCTTAAAATTGTTCATTATCTCGTAAATCGGTCGGTTTTATTATAACACTAATGCCTGCGAAGATTAAAACGGTCTCTTTGGGAGACAAGTCCTATCCCCGGCTTCTCAGAGAGACAAAAAATGCCCCCTCGAACCTTTTTTACCGGGGGATTTTGCCATCCGATGGAGAGGTAATGGTAGCCATTGTCGGTACCCGGAAAGCCACCGAGGAAGGGAGGATGTTAGCCGGGGAAATTGCCGAGGGATTGGCGCGCGAAGGAATAACAGTCGTGAGCGGACTTGCTCTCGGCATAGACGGAGCAGCTCAGGCGAGCGTCGTCCGGCGGAAAGGCAGGACGGTGGCGGTTCTCGCGAACGGACTCAACTCGGTTTATCCTCGGGCGCATGAGAGACTTCTAGCCGGAATACTGGAAAATGGCGGGTGTGTGATTTCTGAATACCCTCCCGATGATCCCCCTTATCCGGTGAGATTTTTAGAGAGGAATAGAATTGTGAGCGGTCTCAGCCTTGCGACCATCGTTATAGAAGCGCCCAAGCGTTCGGGAGCACTGGTTACCGCGAGACTTGCCGCCGAAGAAGGAAGAGAAGTTTTCGTAATGCCGGGTCCGGCGAGAAGTCTTAACTATATAGGGTCACACCTTCTTTTGAGAAATGGAGCCCGACTGGTTTCCGACATCGAACAAATACTGGAAGATCTGAAAGAAACCGCCCGCAACTTCGGTTATCTCTTGCTGGAAAACCGGCAGAGACAAATGCTTTTCGACGGGGACGAATTGCTTCTCGTTTCATCCCTCAGAGATTCGGCGGACGCTCTCACCATTGACAAATTATCGGAAATAACCCATCTTGAGACTCATATCATAAGCCGGAAGTTGACATTCCTGATTCTTTCGGGGGTAGTCGATGAAAGGGAAGGAAGATTTAAGTTAGTGAACACTCTATGAAGTTGGTAATCGTGGAATCACCCACTAAGGCCAAAACCATAACTAAATTCTTGGGAAAGGATTTCCGCGTGGAATCCTCTTTCGGCCACGTGCGAGATTTGCCCAAAAGCAAGCTTGGCATCGACCTCGAGCATCAGTTCGAACCGCACTATATAGTTCCAATGAAGTCGAAGAAGCTGGTAACGGCCCTGAAGAAACTGGCCGCCAAATCGGAAAGCGTGATCCTCGCATCCGATGAAGATCGCGAAGGAGAAGCCATCGCCTGGCATTTGTCCCAGGTTTTGGGACTGGATGACAAGGCGGAACGCATCGTTTTCCATGAAATAACGGAACGGGCTCTCGCGGAAGCGCTTGAGAAACCGCGTACGATCGACATGAACCTCGTGGACGCTCAGCAAGCCAGAAGAATTTTGGATCGACTGGTTGGCTATGAGTTGTCGCCGTTTTTGTGGAAAAAGATATTCCGGGGGTTGTCGGCAGGCCGTGTGCAATCCGTCGCTCTGCGACTTGTGGCGGAGCGTGAAGAAGAAATAAGGAAGTTCAAGCCGGAAGCCTACTGGACGCTCGACGCGCTGCTTCGAGAGAGAAAATCTCAGCAAGAATTCAAGGCATTTCTTTACAAGGTGGACGGAAAAACCATAGAAAAACCGGGGATCAGAAGTAAGGAAGAAGTTGACAAAATCACCTCTGACTTAAAAAGCGCGGAATTTAAGACCGCGTCAATCGAAAATAAAGAGTACAAAAGAAATCCCCTGCCGCCTTTTACGACGAGTACTATGCAGCAGGAAGCCAATCGCCGTTTGAGATTCAGTGCCCGGCAAACAATGATGTTCGCTCAGCGTCTCTATGAAAACGGTTTCATAACCTATATGAGAACCGACTCAGTCAATCTTTCGTCCGAATCTCTGGTTTTAGGCAGGAAGTTCATAAAAGAAGAATTTGGCGAAAAGTATCTTATTGAAACTCCGCGGAGATTTCAGAACAAATCCAAGCTGGCGCAGGAAGCTCATGAGGCTATAAGGCCAACCAATCCCCTGCTTCAATCCAAAGAGATATCTGTCGAGGATGAAAAAGAACGGAAGCTTTACGATTTGATCTGGAGGAGATTCATCGCTTCCCAGATGCCGCAGGCCGTTTTCGACACTGAGAGCGTCGAAATTGCGGCCAAAGAATATCTCTTTAAGGCCAATGGCATTTCTCTGAAGTTTGACGGCTTCCTCAAGGTTTGGCCGCAGGAGTTCGAGGAAAAGACGCTGCCGTTTTTGAAGGAAGGAGATAAAGTTGACTTAGTGAAACTCGAGCCCACGGAACACTTCACCGAACCGCCGGCGAGATACAATGAAGCGAGTCTCATTAAGACCCTCGAAGCTTATGGCATCGGACGACCCTCGACCTATGCTCCCATTATCTCTGTGATTCAAACCAGAAATTACGTGGTGAAGAACAAAGATCGGAGATTTGAACCGACTGAGACCGGCGAATTGGTTAATAGGGTTCTCGTGGAGAATTTCCCGAAAATCGTGGACATCCAGTTCACGGCAAAAATGGAAGAAGAGTTGGACGAGGTAGCGGAGGGAAAAGAAAACTGGCGGAAGCTTTTGGGCGATTTTTATGAGCCGTTTTCCAAGGAGCTGAAAGAAAAATACGAGAGCGTGAAAAAAGAGGAATCGCTCGCTCCCCAAATGACGGACGAGAAGTGCGACAAATGCGGCAAGTCGATGGTGATCAAGATGGGGCGATTCGGCAAATTCCTCGCTTGTTCCGGCTTTCCGGAATGCAAGAACACGAAATCGATCGTGAAGCCGAGCGAGGTTTTCGGTCCTTGCCCGAAATGCGGCGAGGGCGAAATACGATTGAAGAAAACCAAGAAAGGTAGGATTTTCTACGGCTGCTCGCGATATCCGGATTGCGATTGGTCAAGCTGGAAAAAACCCGGCACCGCGACCGAAGAGGAAGAAGGTTAACCTTTTTTGTTCGCAGGCACTCCTTCCTCAGGCAGTCTCCGGGGCGACGCCCAAGTCTTAGCCTTCGGAAGGAGTGCCTGCCTCACTTTCTTTATTTCGGAGTCGCCAGGCCCCCCCATCTTTATTTATATGAATTTCGTAAATCGTTCAGAGGTGCTTCAACCTTCTTCTCGAAAAATTGGGGGTGGTCTAATCGGTTAGACCACCCTGTCAAACTACCTCTGACTGGTAACAACTTTCACAATATACTATTTCATGTCTCTCCGGTGAATAGCTTGTTTCAAACTCATTGGGACACTTTCCTTCTCCGTGGCTGTGAGATACAGTGTTTTCATATACGCCATTCTCGCTCGTCTTCCCTCCACACATGCATTTCCTATGCCACAGTTTAAGGGGATTCCTTTGTTTCAACCTCTCATAATGCCGACAGTTAGGACATAATCTGGGTAAGGGAAGATTCATACGTCGGTAGAATGCTAATTCTTCAGGGATTATCTTGAAAGCCTTTGTGCACTGTTCATTGCATTCCTGGTTATGAGCGCAAGCTATGGTTTCCTTGAGGATGGAATCGTCAACATCCCCGATGTGATTGGGTAAATCCTTGAATTCCTTGGTGATTTGGTAGTTCTTTTCTTCGGCCTCCCTCCACTTGTATCCCTGCCTTTCTGCTTCTTCCCTCGTGAGAGGAAAGTATTCTTGGGCAATGGTTTCATTGTATGCGAAGGGAGAGAGGTCAGGAGGGAAGAACTCGCCATACTTGTATATCCTTCCTTGGGAATCGCTATAGGGCATATCATTCATGTGCTGGATGATCCGAGGAATGAGCTTTTCATATTCTTCCTTGGAGTATTGTTTGTTCAGGATACAGTATTCCTTACTACGCAACCCAACACAACCGAAGAGGTGGGAGGAAGAATTGCATTGTATACAGTATTCGAAATCAATCGCATTCGGCCAGCATCCCATACAAAATTTCAACTTACTTGATCCTTCTCCCACGACAGTACTCTCATATATCAACTCCGAATTATTTCCGAAAATCGTATAGTCATAACTATCTCTGATTGGTGGATTGAGGAAGAAGGCACAATTCTTTAGATTCTCTCCGCCATTGATGAAGAAAGAATTCAACGTGTCTCTTGAGTTATAGAGATAGTTACCATTTACATTAGAGGAATGACGTATGTATCCCGCCGGAACAGGGAAACTGAGCCAAAACTCGTGCGCCTTTATTGCCGTTACGCTCAGATCAGAGTATGATCCTAGATTTACTTCCTTGAGCTTCCTGTGGTAGTCCTCCTTGGAATAAGGTTGATTGAATATATAAAATTGCTTGTTTCTAAGATTCACACAACCAAAACAATCGGAGCATCCAATACAATCCTTCGATAGATAAACATCAACGCAATCTTCGCAATTGGACGAGAAGAAAAGGCGAGAACATCTTTCCAGTTTAAAGCTTTCATAGCATAACTCACCCTTTGTGAGATAAGCGTTATCGAGGCAGTCCTTGCAATCATTTAAGCCAATGCCATGGCAGCAATTTTCATCGTAATTAGAATAAAACACCAGATAGCAATTCTTAAGATGGGCACAATTCATGCAATAATCACTGTTTATAACATCTGTCGCCCATCTACTGGGGAGCGGTACGCTGAGGAACAGAGACAAAAATTGAGCGAAGAAGGTTTTATTGAAATCATACTCTCGACCATAATCAAGAGGATTCCAGGTATCTTGCCACCATTCGTTCCTGTCCCATACTCTCACTTTCTTTTCCTCGGAGAACATAGAAAAAACAATCTTGCCGGTAATATCATCCGGCCGCCTGTAAAGATTCCGTTCATTCCTCCAAACGATTCGTCGCTGGAGCCTACATGTTGGACAAAATGTCGGCGGTGGGACTTTGATTTTCTCGTAAAATGTAAAATCCTCCGGCTCGATCGCGAACTGATTTTTGCAGTTCTGGCAAACCACCTCTTTTGAGGCCATATAGGTATTATACCCTTTTGTGCAGGTTGGAAACAGTTTCCGAACGATTCATGAAGCTCGTCCAAAAATTCCCGAGCCCTGAGGAAGGAATGAACAAAATATCGGATGTTTGAATCCCGAGCGGAGCGAGGTTGAGTTCGATATTTCGTGGCTTGATTCCGACGAAGAGCGAGGAGGATTTTATGAGCTGAGTGGTTTAGTGAGAAAATTGCTTCCAACCTGCTCCTAGAACGTGGTCAGGATTTCGATGCCGTTTTCCGTGACAGCGACGGTTTTTTCGAAGTGAGCCGAGAGCGATCCGTCCTTGGTATAAAAACTGTCGTCCTTCGCCTGGACCGATTGCGGTGAGCCGGCGGAGAGCATCGGTTCAATAGCCAAAACCAGTCCCTTTTTCAAAAGTATCCCCTCCCCTTTTTTTCCGTAGTTGTAAACAATCGGGTCCTCATGCAGCTTAAAGCCGACGCCGTGTCCGGTAAGTCCCTCAACGACGCTGAAGCCTTCTTTCTCGGCTGTGTTCTCAATTGCCCACCCCACGTCCCCCAGCCTTGCTTTCGGGGTCCTGGCGGCCGCTAAGCCCTCATTTAAGGCCTCTTCCGTCGTTTTTATGAGGAGTTTTGCCCTCTCGCTTATGTTTCCTATCCCAATGGTCAAAGCGGCATCGGTCACGTAACCGCCGAGAACGACGCCGAAGTCTATCTTCAGAATATCCCCTTCCTTCAGATCGTAATCCGACGGTATCCCGTGGACTATTTGGTCATTGAGCGATGTGCAGAGAGCAGCCGGATACAGCTTCCCAGCGCCCTCCGGTCGGTAGTTCATGAATGCCGAAGAGGCGCCCCTTTCTTTCAGCATCTCGCGGGCTTTGCTTTCTAAGCTCAAGAGATTCACTCCTTCTGCGGCGGTTTTTTTCAAATTGAGAAGGATATCGACGAGAACTTTTCCCGACTTGCGCAAGCCGTCCATGTCTTTCTCGCTTTTGAGAGAAATCATTATCTTGCTTTCTCGAGGTACGCGGCTATGGTTTTATGAACGCGATAAGGCGCTGGCTCTCCGTTCACCTTTTTGATTTTGTATCCTCCTTTCGCTGCTTTTGCCAAAATAGGAAACGTGCGGTTCTCATATTGATCGATGCGATGAGCAAAAACTTTTGGATCGTCATCGATCCTCCGCATAGCCCTCGCGCCGCAGAAGGAGCAATTCTTTGCCCGCGAAGCAGCAAGAATTGGTAAGCCGCAAACCGAGCACATGAGCCGGCCGGCGTTCCGTTTGGCGGCAGCGGCGGGGCTCACAAGAAGCCGGACGATAAAAACGTTCTTCGCTCCGTATTCTTTTTTCAGCAAGGCGAGCAAGCCTTCATTTTTCGTGTCGCCGAAAGCCTCGAAAAGCGTCCGCGGCGATCCACTGTAGACGATGCTCAAATCCATCCGAGCGATCCGGCACGTTTCCTTTTTGACTCGCTTTAAGACGAATGCCGGGGTATTGAGAGTTCCTTCGTCATTCAGTTTTTTTTCTTTTTGGATTTCCTTGTTGTGCTTGTTTCGCGGATCGTTCAAAAGGCGGCGGAGATATTGGCCGGTGTCGAAATGGAAAAAACCGTATTGTCGCACCAAAAGTTCGGCTTGAGTTCCCTTACCCGAACCCGGCGGACCGTAAATGACGACAGCACTTTTATTCATTGTTATATTCCTTCGCAGTTACATGATCCCTTCATACTCCCTGATGGTGAGCTGGGATTCGACGGCCTTCATCACCTCAAGCGCGACGGCGACGACGATCAAGAGCGCAGTGCCGCCGATCGTGAGAGACGTTATGCCCGTCGCCATCTGGGTGATATTCGGTAATATGGCCACAACCCCCAGAAAAACAGCTCCCCACAAGGTTATGCGGTGAATTATCCTCGTGATCGTGGAAGTCGTCGCTTCGCCCGGTCGTATACCGGGTATGAACCCGCCGCTCCGCTGCAGATTTTTCGATATTTCTTCGGGATCGAACGTTATGGCGGTGTAGAAATACGTGAAAAGCACCACGAGGACGAAATAAGCCAGGCTGTAGAGCGGTATGTTGTTGAAAAAATTACTCGACCAGCGGTTTAGGGTAAGGGATAGATTTGACGAGATGACGGCGGCCGCTTGGGCGAAAAACTGCGGGAACAAGAGGAGAGAAATGGCGAATATGATCGGTATCACACCGGCTTGATTCACTTTGAGGGGAAGATATGTCGATGCTCCACCGTACATTTTCATTCCCCTCACCTGCTTGGCATAGGAAATGGGTATTTTCCTTTCGCTTTCATTGATGAATGTAACGCCGGCGATGACGATGATGGCGAGAACCACGAACGCGATGTATGTCGGGAGCATCGCGGGGTTGAAATTGAAAAACATCGTTCCCACCTCTTGGGGAAGGCGACTTATGATACCTGCAAATATGATGAGCGATACGCCATTGCCTATCTTGTATTCGGATATCAATTCGCCTATCCACATGAGGAAAACGCTCCCCGCCGTTACGACGAGGATGTTTGCCATAAGTTCGGGGAAAAGCAAATGACTCAATACTTTCTGAGCTATCAAGAGATTGAGAAAACCGTACGCCTGAAGCATTGCGAGCGGTACCGTTATATATCTCGATATCCTGTTGAATTTCGCCTGGCCTTGCGCTCCCTCCTCGTAGTAGATTTTCTTGAGTTGAGGAAAAACTATCGTGAGGAGCTGCATGATGATCGTGGCCGTTATGTAGGGGCTCACGCCGAGCATCATGATTGACAGGTTAGAGAGCCCTCCGCCGGAGAAGATGTTTAAGAATCCGAAGAGCTGATTGGATGAAAGAAATTGCTGGAGCTCGGCGGGATTGATGCCGGGGATGGGTATGGCGGCGAAGAGTCTAAAAACAAAAAGCAGGAAAATAACGCTCAAAACCTTCTTCCTCAAATCAGGTAGCTTGAAAAGTTGCAGGAACTTTTTCATTCAATTTTTCCTCCCGCCTTCTCTATAGCGGCTCTCGCCTGGCGGGAAAGTTTGAGACCTTCGATCATGAAGGGTGAATTCGGTTCTTTGTCCATGAGCACTTTCACCGGTTGCCTTTTGTTTTTTATGAATCCTTTTTTAAGGAGGATGTCCTTCGTTATCCTTTGGTTTTCGGAAAACCGGCCGAGCTCGCTGGTTTTTATGAGAAAATTATCCGGATTGATGAACGACGGATTGTTTTTGGCACCCTTCAATTTCGGTAATCGTTGTATCAAATCCCTCTCCGCCGGCCTTATCCGGTGTCCGGCTCTTGATTTTTGTCCTTTTTGCCCTTTTCCCGATGTGGTCCCTCTTTTTCCGCCTCTCCCTACTCTTTTTTTCTCTTTCGGCGTGTGTTCGGGTTTTAATTGATGAATCTGCATTTTAGTTTGCTTTGACGTCTTCCGTCTTTTCTTCAATTTTCTCCAAGTCGCGCAAGGCCTTCAACGTGGCGAGCGCATTCATGAGTTTATTGGTCGTTCTCCCGAGGATTTTTGCCGATACGTCTTTCACTCCTGCCAGTTCCAAGACGGACCTCATGGAACCGCCGGCGATAAGGCCGTGATTGGCCTTCGCCGGCTTTATCCTGACTTTCGCCGCTCCGTATTTCTTGTCTATTTCATAGGGTATCGTGCGGCCGTCTTTTATATTGACCGTAATGAGATTTTTCTGCGCTTGTTTTTTTGCTTTTTCCACGGAAGCGGCTACATCCAGGCCTTTGCCGATCCCGAGGCCGACTTTCCCTTTCTTGTCGCCGATGACGACGATTGCCCTGAAGCTCATTCTTTTGCCGCCGGCCATAACCCTGGTCACTCTTTTTATTTCCAGGACCTTTTCCTGATACTCGCTTTTTTTGGGCTTGAAGCGGGAGTTACCGCGTTGATTGCGTGGATTCATATTTAAAATATTAAACCTCCTTCC
Source organism: uncultured bacterium (assembly GCA_963713955.1). Taxonomy (GTDB): domain Bacteria; phylum Patescibacteriota; class Minisyncoccia; order UBA6257; family GWB1-50-10; genus JAKAHT01. The sequence goes on along the minus strand of OY970216.1, from coordinate 509,633 downwards.
CGCGCGCCGAGAGCCAAAGCTTTAACGCGGCCGTGGTACTTGTATCTGCCCTTGTCAAAAACGACTTCTTTGATTCCGGCTTCTATCGCTTTTTCTCCGAGTTTCTTGCCTACCATCTTCGCGAGGTCAGTCTTATTATGCCCGGTTTCTTTCTTGAGTTCCAGCGAAGAGGAAGAAACGACCGTTTTCCCCGTCGCGTCGTCTATTATTTGGGCGTAGATGCCGTTGTTGCTCCTAAAAACCGAAAGTCTTAATCGGCCTCCGATGGTCTTGATCTTGGTTCTTGTTCTCGTTGCTTGCCTCGATCTCCTTTTGTTCGTCAGTTTTTCTTTTTTCATGCTTAGCTTGCAGTTGTAGTTGTCGCGGCTTTCTTTCCGGTTTTCCTTCTTATGGTTTCATCGCTATACCGGAACCCTTTCCCTTTATAGGGTTCTGGTTTTTTCAGTTGCCTTATTTCTGCTGCGACTTTTCCGACTATGGATTTGTCTATTCCCTTTATCTTCAAGATTGAGCTTTTTTCGACTTCGAAGGATATACCTTCCGGTGCTTCGTATTTTACCGGGTGAGAAAGACCGAGATTGAGATTGAGGTTTTCTCCCTCCTTGGTCACCCGATAACCCACGCCCTCCAGGAGAAGCGTTTTTTCGAATCCGACGGTCACGCCTTTGACGGCGTTTTGAATAAGCGCTCTTTGGGTGCCCCAATTACTCTTATTTTGTTTGGTTCTCGCGTTGATTGAGAAAGTCAGCGTCTTGTCAGCCAGGTTCACGCTGATGTCCTTCAAGAGGGGAATTTTCAATTCTCCCTTTGGTCCCTTGACACTCACGCGAGAATCTCCCAAAGAAACATTCACGTTGTCGGGAATCTTGATCGGTTGTTTGCCTATTTTACTCATTTTTATTTAGTTTGTTACCATAACTCGAGCAGCAGTTCTCCCCCGATTCCCAATTTTTTGGCCTCGCTCTCGGTCATGATGCCTTTCGGCGTCGAGATGATGGTCATGCCGAAACCACTCTTTACCGGCTTCAGTTTCTTGTAACCGCTGTACGTCTTAACTGATGGCTTGCTTAAAATTTTTACGCCTTTTATCTTTCTTTTCCCCTCAAGATTCATTTCTATGTATTTTTTATAACCCTTTCCTTTTACTTCCACGTTCTTGATGAACCCCCTCTTTTCCAAGACGTCAAGAACAGCCTTGTCCATTTTTGAGTAGGATGTTTTCAGCGTCTCTTTCCGGGCGTTCTGCGCGTTTTTTATTTTTATGATTAAATCGATGTACATGTTACCAGCTGGCTTTTTTTACTCCCGGTATTTCTCCACGGCTAGCCAGTTCGCGGAAGCAAATTCTGCAAAGATTGAAATCCCGCAAATATCCCCTCTTCCGTCCGCACCGAAAACAACGATTGACCTTCCTCGTGGAAAATTTCGGTTTCTTTCTGGATCTTTCGAATGTCGACGTCTTTGCCATGTTTATTTTTTCAATGGTATCCCAAGGTGCCGGTACAAATCAATCGCCGCCTCCCGATTTTTAGTTTTGGGCACGATGGTAACTTGCATGCCGAAATTTATTCTCGTTTTCTCCAGCTCTATCTCGGGGAAAACGGTTTGATCCTTGAAACCGATGTTCAAATTGCCGCTCTCGTCGACGTTTTTTATTTCCAATCCCCTGAAGTCTTTTACGCGCGGGAGGGCTGCGTTCACGAGTTTTTTCAGGAAATCTTCCATGCGAGCGCCCCGCAACGTCACCTTGAGTCCCACGATCTGTCCGGCCCTTATCTTAAAACCTGCAATCGACTGTCTCGCCGGTCTCCGTGACGGTTTCTGCGAAGTTATCCGAGAAAGATCATTCTCTATTTCAGGGAGAGTTTTGTCTTCAAAATGCTCTTCTTGGCTGCGCCTGCCGACGCCGCTCGCCACTACCACCTTTTCTATTTGTTTCATTGATTTATCCATGGATATTTTCTATAGAGCGGCCCTGCATTTCTTGCAATACCTCTCTTTTTCGTTCCCATTCTGCCGGTATCCAACCCTTGCCGCTTTGCGGCAAGAAGGGCACAGGACCATGGTATTCGAGGCATTGATTGGTCTCGGCACTTGGACGATCTCTCCCTTTTCGTTTTGTCTCTTGGGTCGGGCGTGCTTTTTGTAAAGATTCAATCCTTCCACCATCAGCTTTTCTGTCATGGGATAAACGGTAACAACCTTGCCGATCTTACCGGCATCCTTCCCGCTTATTATTTTTACCGTGTCTCCTTTTTTTATCCTCATACTAGTTCTTCGGCGAGCGAAGCTATGGTATCGTAGCCTTTTTCCTTTATTTCCCTCGGTATCGGCCCGAAGATCCTCGTCGCCTTGGGTTCCTTCTTTTCTTTTTCTATGATGACGACCGCATTATCGTTGAATCTTATGTACGATCCGTCTTTTCTCCTCAGAGGATCTTTTTGCCTCACTACTAGTACGTTTACTATGTCTTTTTTCTTTATTTGTTTCCTCGGTTCCGCGATCTGCACGGAAGCTATGACGACGTCTCCAATGCGGGCATATCTTTTTTTACTGCCGCCCAAAATTCTAAAACAGCGCACTATTTTGGCGCCGGAGTTATCGGCTACTTTCAATATGGAACGTTCCTGTATCATGTCAAATCTTACCCACTATGATCCATCTCTTGTCTTTGCTTAACGGTCTGGTTTCTTGGATAATCACTTTTTCCCCGACTTTATATTCGTTGTTCTCGTCGTGTGCCTTGAAACGCTCGGTAACCCGGTAGTATTTGTGGTAGCGAGGATGCCGTTTCGTCCGTTCCACTTCGACCACCCTCGTCTTCAGCATTTTATCGGAAACGATTGTTCCTTCTAATTTTCTCATTATTTGATTTCTTTTTTTTGCGCGTTCGCGGCCGTCAGAAGCTGCGCTATGGTTTTCTTGACTTTCTTGACTTCTTTGATGTTTTTCACTTTACCAGCGGCCAGGTTAAATTTCAAATCGATGAGTTTTTGCCTTCCCTCATTCAATTCCTTCTGGAGTTCAATCAAGGGTTTATTGGTGAAATCTTTTGGATTCTTTTTGGCCATCCCTCACCCTTGAAGAATCACGTTCTCTGCGAAACGAGATTCTCCATCTTTATGACCTTTTCTGACTGGTTGATTATTTTGATTCATGATTGTTTTTACCTTGGTTCCCAAATTCTTTAGGGGTGAGGGATTATTTTTCCACTATTTTGGTTTTTACCGGCAGTTTATGGCCTGCAATTCTCAAAGCTTCGTGAGCGGCTTCTTTCGGAATGCCGTCCACCTCAAACAATATTCTCCCCGGTTTCACCACCGCAACGTAATGATCGATGTTTCCCTTGCCGCCGCCGAGCGTCACTTCAGGAGGAAGTTTCGTTACGGGCTTATCGGGGAAAATCCTTATCCAGAGCTTGCCGCCTTTCTTCAGGGCGTGCGTTATCGATTTCCTTGCGGCTTCGATTTGTTGGGCGGTTATCCAAGCCATTTCCCGGGACTGAAGACCGAATGCGCCGAAACTAAGATCGAGCCCCCGAGTTTCCGTGATCCTCTTCTTGGATCTGCCTTTTTGCTGCTTCCTGTGTTTTTGTTTTTTGGGTTGTAAGAGCATTTATTTTTTATTTTCGTCGAAAATTTCTCCCTTATAGATCCAGACTTTCACCCCTACCGTCCCATACGTGTTGTAAGCCACCGCTTCACCGTAATCAATGTTGGATCTGAGGCTCGAAAGGGGCATTTTGCCCTTCAGCATGGAGTCGCTTCTCGATATCTCAGCGCCGTCCAATCGCCCGCCCATTTTTATTTTTGCGCCCTTGACTTCCCTATTTTGCATAATCGCTTCCAGCCCCTTTTTCATGACTCGGCGGTACGGCAACCTCTTTTCTATGTCGTAAGCCAGCTGCTGCGCCGTTACCTGGGCCGAGACGTCGAATCTTCTAAGTTCTTCTATGTTTATGTTGAGGGCCGGCGTCTGGGTAACCTTATTTTTTCTCCTCAATTTTTTTATTTCCTTGTATATTTTGTTTTTCAGCTCTTCCACTCCCTTGCCGCCTCTGCCGATAATGAGTCCCGGTTTCGATGATTTCACGGTGATTCTTATGTTTTCGCCGGTTCTTTCTATTTCTACTCCGGCGATCCCGGACTGAAGGATCTCTTTGTTTATCACCCGCCGTATCAGGTGATCTTCTTCCAAGAAAAATTTCAGCGATTTCTTAAAAAACCACTTGGATGACCAAGGAATCGTGATGCCTAGCCGGTATGCGTTTGGTTTTATTTTTTGCGCCATTTTTATATTGCTTTTCTTCTGAACATTTTCTTGAAAGTGCCGGCCTCGCTTGAAGGTTTCTTTTTGTCGGTTTCTTTCATTTCCTTTACGGGTTCCGTTTTGATCGTGGGCTCTTTTTCTTCGTTTTCTTTCTTGTTCTTCTTCTCCTTTTTCGGTTTTACGATGTTGAACCTGCTCTCTGATATTTTTTCCGAGACCCCTAAAACCAAAGTTACGTGACTGGTCTTCTTTTGTATCGGATCCACGCCTCCCCTCGCCCGCGTCGTCCATCGTTTGAACATAGGGCCTCCGTCAACCCTTATTTCTTTTACGAAAAGTTTTGCGGCTTCAACGTTGTGGTTATTCTTGGCAGCAGCGACGGCTGACCGCAAAAGTTTCACGAGGTTTTCCTTCGGTCTCCGTGGGTTTATGAGGAGCTTCGCCTCGGCCTCCTCGACTGGCAGACCCCTTATCAAATCGGCTACGAAACGAACCTTCCGAGGAGGAATTCTCAGATAATTAAACTTGACTTTTATTTCGGATCCGTCTGTCGCCATGTGTTTAGATTACTTTTGGGCGACTCCTCCCGCCGGAGAAGCGGGCGTTCCTGATGTTTTTTCAAGGTCTCGCTGCATTTTGCCTCCGTGCTTTATGAACTTTCTCGTCAGGGAGAACTCGCCCAGTCGGTGACCGACCATTTCTTCGCTGGTATGAACTTCTATGAAATCTTTGCCGTTGTGAACCAGAAACGTGAAACCAACCATCTCCGGAGAGATTTCCGAATCCCTTGACCATGTTTTGATGGCCCCGGCGTTTCCCGGCTTCAGTTTGGATATTTTTTTCAGAAGTTTAGGATCGACGAACGGACCCTTTTTGCTTGAGCGTGACATAGTGGTTATTTCCTTCTCTTGACGATTAAATGGTTCGAATACCTCTTTTTCCTCCTCGTTTTGTGGCCCCCGGTTATCTTGCCCCACTTTGTTTTCGGTCTCTTCGTGCCGCGCGGCTGCTTCCCTTCGCCTCCGCCGTACGGATGGTCTCTTGGATTCATAGCGGAGCCTCTCACGGTTGGTCGGATGTTGAGCCATCGGGAGCGTCCGGCTTTACCGCTGGATACCAAATTATATTCTGGATTGGACATTTGTCCAATTGAAGCGTACGCATTCCATTGAATTTTTCTTATTTCTCCCGACGGCATTTTGAGGTGTGTGTATCCGTCCTCATGCGCCACGATTTGCACGGATGTTCCTGCGGATCTCCCGAACCGTCCCCCGCTCCCCGGCTGAATCTCAACGTTGTGGACGAAGGAGCCAACCGGTATTCGTTGGAGCGCTGTTCGATTTCCCGGTTCTATCGCAACGTCGGGTCCCGCCGTGATTCTGTCTCCTATTTTTAATCCGTGGGGCGCCAAGATATAGCTTCTTTCGCCGTCGGCATAGAGGATACGGGCTATGAAAGCGGTTCGGTACGGATCGTATTCTATGGTTTCAACCTTGCCGGGGACGCCCATTTTGGATTGCTTGAAGTCCACGATCCGGTAGATTATCTTGTTACCTCCTCCTTGATGTCTGACCGAGATCCTTCCTTGATTGTTCCGTCCTGCGTTTTTCCTGAGTCTCTTCGTAAGATTTTTGTATGGTTTCGCGCCGGAAATGGCGTTGTAATCCACTACCGTCATGGATCGCATCGATGGCGTTCTGGGTTTTAATTTCTTGATCATTGAATTTCAATCTTATCGCCTTTTTTCAAGGTTATAATGGCTTTTTTGAGCCCCGACTTCCTCGCGGCCTGATTTCTGAAGTGTTTCATCTTGCCCTTAATGTTCACGACGTCAACGCCAAGGACGTTCACGTTGTATCTCCTTGAGATGTTCTCCCTGATGAGCGGTTTCGTGGCATTCCCCTTAACGAGGAACATGTATTTGTTCTGGGAGCCGAGATCGGTCGATTTTTCCGTTATCCACGGTTTCACGAGTATGTTTCTCGTGAAGTGCTTGACTGATGGTATTTTCGTCTCCGTCTTTTGACTTTCTTCCTTTTTCGTTTCGGCCATCGCGGGCATTTTTTGTTTTTTGATTTTCAGAAAAGCCATGGAAATTATTTTTCAGACTCGTATTTTTTCACGAACGCGTCGACGGCACTCTTTTCGAAAAAGATGTTTCGACTCGCAAGGCATTCATAAATATTGAGCGAACCCGGCGTTGCGACCTCGATCTTTGGTATGTTTCGGAACGCGAGACGCGAGTTTTTATTCTCTGGAATCACCACCAGGAGGGTGCTTTCCGGCTTGGCGAAAAAGTTTTTGAGTATTCCCGCCGCTTCCTTCGTTTTCGGTTTTTCCAATTCCAGTTTTTCGATGATTTTCAGGTTTCCATCGCTGAGTTTTTTGGAGAGAACTGAAAACAAAGCAAGCCGTTTCATTTTCGTGTTGATTTTCTTGGAATAGTCCTTGGTTTTCATGGGACCGAAGGTGACACCACCTCCCTTCCAAAGCGGTGAGCGCGTGCTCCCGTGCCGGGATCGTCCTGTGTGCTTTTGCCTCCACGGTTTCTTGCCGCCACCCGAGACTTCCGACCGATCTTTTGTATGAGCCCACGGTTTTCTTTGGTTGGCGGTGAAAGCAGAAAAAGCCTGGTGCACAAGATCGGCATTCCATTTGACTCCGAATAGTTTGTCGGGCAAATCAATGGTTCCGACTTTTTTGTTTGTTTTGTCGAAAAGTTCGGTTTTCATCGCTGTTTATTGTTTGGTTATCTCAATTTTCCCGCCTACCGGACCCGGCACGGCGCCCTTCACAAGAAGCGTCTTTTCGTCGCTTTTGATTCCGATGATTTCCAAATTCTTGACCGTTACTTTCCTTGTTCCCATGTGGCCCGCCATTCTTCTTCCCTTGATGGTTCTCTGGGGCGCGGTGGGACCTATCGAGCCCGGCGCCCGCAAGCGGTCTTTTTGTCCATGGCTCTTGGGCCCGCCGTGAAATCCGTGTCTTTTCACCACCCCTTGAAATCCTCTTCCCTTGCTTGCACCGCTTACTTTGACTTTTTCTCCTTCTTTCACCTCTCCGAGGGCGCTTTCCTCGGAAACTTTAACCGGCGTGACAGCGATCACTTCGTCTCCCTTCCATACCTGCGACATTTTGAGTTTTATGCCGGTGATTTTCACCATATTTTTATCCAAAAAAAGAACCGAGACCCTAGCCCGGTTTATTTTCTGGCTACCTGTCTCTTTGGCCTTTATATTAGCTAAAAGGGCTTTTTTTGTCAACAAAGGGGCGTCGGCGAGATGATTTCTTCTTACTCGTCAGGTACTCCTTCCTCAGGCAGTCTCCGGGGCGACGCCCAAGTCTTAGCCTTCGGAAGGAGTACCTGCCTCGCTCTTTGGAATCATCCCACCTCCTAAAAGAAATAAACGACTGGGACTCAAACGCCTTCCGGAAAAACGTTCAAGGAAACCTTGGGCTGCTTCTCTTTGGAAGTAGGAATATTGTAAGCTCTCGTTTTACAAAGATTAAGCTCGAGCCTAATGTTTGTAGAGGTGGTTTCATTAATGAGACCGCTTCGGTTAACCGAAGCAGTGAAATTCCAAGATCCAAATTCCAAATAACAAATAAATACTTAAATTTGAAATTCGAACATTGGGGTATTATTTGGGATTTGGTGCTTGGGATTTGGTGCTTTACCTTCTATTTCTGTGCATTATAGATCGCCTGGACCTCCGCGGCGGATAATGCCCTGTTGTAGATGCGGACGTCGTCCATGAAGCCGGTAAAGTAATTAGCATTACCACTGTCAGTGCCTATATATGTCCCCGGACTACTACCCCCAGAATAACTAATACCGGTATTATTCGCTACAGTAGATTTTAGGGTTCCATTGACATATATGTTGATGTTATTGCCATCATAGCTTCCTACAATAAAAGTCCATGTATTCTTAGAAACTGAGGATGACGGACCCGTAATATACGCTGAGCCATTTCCGATATCAAATTGTGCTTGATTGCTGAGGTTTATATAAAGTTCGTAGCCGCGGTAATTGCCATAGGGACGCTTCTTCTGAAAGATATCATAGTTACTACTCGTAGCGGCCGTAAAATTAATCCAAGCAGAAACAGTTATGCTGGGTGTCTCTAATTGAGTGCTGCCTGTCGGTAAGGTAACGATATCATTGCTCCCATTGAAATTCCCAGCGTACGCTCCCACCTTCGCGCTGGCTGTATAATACGGCGTCGCCCCGCTCCAGCTCCCATTGTTATTATTCCCCGAGGAATTGTATGCCGTGGTCCCACTCCCCTCGTCGAACGGCCAATACCCCATGAGTCCAGAGCTCCGGAAGGGAGGAGTGATATCCACCTGGGAACCAATCTGGTAGAGACCGTCATAGGAACCTCCATCCTGGGCCATGGTAGGAACGTATTTCTGGGACTCCAATTCTGAGGTCAATTCATACTTCCCGTTGCTGGAGAGCGTATAGGTATAGTAGAGTCCTGAGGAGGAAGAATTGGCAGGGTCTATCGGAAGCTTGGATAAGGGACTTCCTGATGAGATTTGGGTCAGATTCACGGGAATCCAGCCGGAACCATCTACCTTCGTGGAAGAAGCTTGGGGAACACAGTGATAGGCCCATCCTGGGGGAGGAGTTGGGAGGCCTAAGGAACCACAGGAGGAGGAGGCATTGTCAGGGACTGATATGTAGAGGGTATTCGGAGTCCCTAAGGACTGGGTATATTGATCTGCCTGGAAGAGGGAGAGGGCGCTATTCAGAGCGGAAAGATCAGACAAACGAGTCGAATCTCTTCCTTGAGCCAGGAGCTGGGCAGGGTTCAAGACCAAGACGACGGCCACCGCAAGGACGGCAAGGATCGCAATCACGACCAGGAGCTCGATCAGGGTGAAGGATTCTCTACCTCTGAGATTCATTAGGTTAATTATACTACAAGACAAGAGAAAAGAAGCAGCTGGAATCCCTTTGAACGGTTTGCCCGAGGTTGTTTATAAATCCCCGAGCGATGAGGAAGGAATGAGCACAATAGCGAATGTTTGAATCCCGCTGGTTTCATTAATGAAACCAAGGTTGAGTTCGCTATTGTGCGACTTTATTCCGATGAAGAGCGAGGAGGATTTTAACAACTGAGGGTTTTAGTGAAAAGGGATTCCAGCTGCTTTCTCAGATTCACATTGAAGAAAACCAAAAACACCGCTCAAATGAGCGGTGTTTTTGGTGGTTGCTCTTGCTTACTCCATCTTTATTTCCACATCCACTCCCGAGGGGAGATTGAGATCCGTCAGTGACTCGATGATTTTTTGCTCCGGATTCACGATGTCGAGGAGCCGCTTGTGGATTCTGAGTTCAAATTGCTCTCCCGATTTCTTGTGAACGAAGGTGGAACGATTCACTGCATATTTCTTGAATTCAGTCGGAAGCGGTATGGGACCTCGTACGTCACCGCCCTGTCTTTTTATCGTCTCGATTATCTGACGTACCGAATTATCGATCAGTTTCGAATCGTAAGCTTTTATCTTTATTCTCAGTTTGTCTTTTTGGAGGTCTGCTTCTTTTTTGGGCATGAGATTTTTCTCCCCTTCGTCGCAGGTTATTTAATGATCTTGGTTACCACGCCGGCACCAACCGTCTTGCCGCCCTCCCTGATGGCGAACCGCTGTTTCTCTTCGAGGGCAACCGGCGCAATGAGCTTGATCGTGATGTTCACGGTATCCCCCGGCATCACCATTTCCATTCCTTCCGGCAACGTCACTTCGCCGGTGACATCGGTGGTTCTTATGTAGAACTGCGGTTTATATCCTTTGAAGAACGGCGTGTGTCTTCCGCCTTCCTCTTTGCTTAAGACGTAAACTTCCGCCGTGAATTCGGTGTGCGGCGTGACGCTGCCGGGTTTCGCGATGACCTGGCCCCGCTCCACGTCTTCTTTCTTTAAACCCCGAAGGAGCACTCCCACGTTATCCCCTGCCTGCCCCTCGTCGAGAGTTTTTTGGAACATTTCTATGCCGGTTATAACTGTTTTTTGGGTCGGCTTGAGTCCTATGACTTCAACTTCGTCGTTTACCTTGACCATCCCCCGTTCAACTCTGCCCGTGACGACCGTTCCGCGGCCTTCTATCGAAAAGATGTCTTCGATGGGCATAAGGAACGGTTTATCCGTATCCCTCACCGGCTCGGGAATGTAATCATCGAGGGCTTTGACCAATTCCAATATCGGCTTGGCCGCTTCGTCGTCGGCGGACTTCGTTTCGAGCGCTTTCAAGGCTGACCCGCGAATTACCGGTGTCGCATCGCCGTCAAAATGATATTTCTTCAGAAGTTCGCGGACCTCTGATTCGACGAGATCGATGAGTTCCGGATCATCAACCATATCAACCTTGTTCAGAAAAACGATTATTTTCGGAACTCCGACCTGGTAAGCGAGCAAAATGTGCTCCCTTGTTTGCGGCATCGGACCGTCCGCCGCCGATACGACCAAAATTGCACCATCCATCTGGGCGGCACCGGTGATCATGTTCTTTATGTAATCCGCATGTCCCGGCGCGTCGATGTGGGCGTAGTGGCGCTTCTCCGACTCATATTCGGAGTGGTGGAGCGCAATCGTGATACCGCGAGCTTTTTCTTCGGGGGCGTTGTCGATTTGATCAACTCCCTCTTCTTTCTTGGCCAACCCCTTCATGTGGAGAACGTGCGTGATTGCTGCGGTCAAAGTTGTTTTGCCGTGGTCAACATGCCCGATGGTTCCAACGTTCACATGGGGTTTGCTCCTGACGAATTTTTCTTTTTCTGCCATTGTTTTTTTGTTCTTTTTATTTCGACCTAAAGACCATTTTTTATATTGTAGAACAGTTTCCTTAAAACAGTCAACTCCTCATTTTTTTCTTCCTTCTATTATGGTTTGCGCTACGCTTTGGGGTATTTCTTCATAGTGCGAGAATTCCATGTTGAAAGATCCCCTTCCCTGAGTCATCGATCTCAAACTCGTCGAGTAGCCGAACATTTCGGCTAGGGGGACGTTTGCGTCTATCACCCGCACCGTGCCGCGCTCGCCCATCGCTTTGATTTTTCCCCTCTTTGAACTCAAATCGCCCGTCACGTCGCCCAAGAAATCGGGTGGAACGATGACTTGAACCTTCATGATCGGTTCGAGGAGAACGAGCTTCGCTCTTTTTGCGGCTTCTTGGAGAGCCATTGAGCCGGCTATCTTGAAAGCGAATTCCGACGAATCGACTTCGTGGTACGAACCGTCGAAGAGAGTCACTTTGAGATCGATCACGGGATACCCCGCGAGGATTCCTCTCTCGAGAGCTTCCCGTACCCCCTTTTCGACGGCAGGAATAAATTCTTGCGGGATCACGCCGCCCTTTATCGAATCGACAAATTCAAAGCCCTCTCCCCTCTCCAGTGCCTCGGCTTTGAGCCAGACATGTCCGTATTGGCCACGTCCGCCCGATTGCCGTATGTATTTCCCCTCCGCCTCCGCCTCTCCTTTTATTGTTTCTTTGTAGGCAACCTGTGGACGGCCGACGCTTGCCTCGACGCCGAATTCCCTTTTCATCCGGTCGACTATGATTTCCAGGTGGAGTTCTCCCATGCCGGCAATAATGGTTTCGCCGGTTTCTTCGTCGCCGGAAACCTTGAAGGTAGGGTCTTCTTCCGAGAGGCGGTGTAAGGCGATGCCCATTTTTTCTTGATCAGCTTTCGTCTTTGGTTCGATTCGTACTGAAATGACCGGCTCTGGGAAAATTATTTTTTCGAGTATGATCGGATGTTCCGGATCGGTCAAGCTATCGCCCGTCGTCGTGTTCTTGAGGCCGACGATGGCGCCCAAATCGCCCGCGTACAACTCCTCTACCTCTTCCCGGTGATTAGCGTGCATTCTGACCAACCTCCCGATCCTTTCCTGTGAGTTTTTCGTCGCGTTCAGGACATAGCTTCCTCGTTTTATCGTTCCGGCATAAACCCTGAAGTACGTGAGAGATCCGACGAAAGGATCGGCAGCAATTTTGAAAGCGAGGCCGGCGAGCGGTTCGTCGTCAAGAGGATGCCGTTCTTCTTCCATGCCAGTCGAGGGATTTATTCCTTTTATGGGTGGCATGTCGATCGGGGACGGGAGGTAATCGACCACTGCGTCCAAGATCAACTGAACGCCCTTATTCTGCAAGGCCGACCCGCAAAAAACCGGCACGAGGCGGTTGGCTATCGTTTCGGTTCGGAGTGTCCTTTTAAGCGAAGCAATGTCCGGTTCTTTCCCCTCCAAATAAAGTGCCATGAGTCCGTCGTCTTTCTCTACTATTTTTTCTATCAATTCATGCCTTTTTTTCTTGGCTTCTTCCCGCATGTTTTCCGGAATCTCGCCTTCGATTACTTTTTCTCCGTGCTCGCCTTCGAATCTTATGGCTTTCATGTTCAACAAATCGATCACTCCTTCAAAAGCCGATTCAAGGCCTAGGGGTAGTTGTATGGCTATGGCGTTCGGCGTCAGGCGCTCCATTATGGAGTTGAAGCTGAAATCGAAGCTGGCTCCCATGCGATCCAGTTTGTTTATGAAGCAGATTCTCGGAACTTTATATTCGTCGGCGTAATGCCAGTTTGTTTCCGACTGAGGTTCTACGCCGGCGACGCCGTCGAAGACGACAACGGCTCCGTCAAGAACCCTGAGAGATCTTTTGACTTCAACGGTGAAGTCTATGTGGCCAGGGGTGTCTATGAGATTTATCCGGTGTTCGTCCGCTTTATTTCCCTTGGCGTACGTGGGGATCCAAAAGCAGGTCGTCGCCGCGGAAGTTATCGTTATGCCCCGCTCCCGTTCTTGTTCCATCCAATCCATTATCGTGTCACCTTCGTGCACCTCGCCTATTTTGTGCGAAACGCCGGTGTAAAAAAGGACGCGCTCCGACGTCGTGGTCTTGCCCGCATCGATGTGGGCAATAATGCCGATATCCCTTACTTTTTCCAGTGGGTATTGTCTCGGCATCCCTCACCCTTCGAGGATCATCAAAAAGTGATCCTTATAATCTGAGCGACTGTTGTTTGATAAACTTTTCATTTTCATGATTAATTCTCCTTCCGCTTCCGGATAATTGCTTATCCTCGAAGGGTGAGGGATTAACCCCTCAAGTAGCTTGCGAACGCGCGGTTCGCCTCTGCCATCCGGTGCGTGTCTTGTTTCTTTTTTATAGCTGCCCCCTCATTCTTGGAGGCGGCCACGATTTCTTCCGCCAGCTTCTCAGCCATCGGTTTGCCTTTTTTCTTCCTTGCCGCGTCTATGATCCAGTGCGTCGCAAGGAAAAATTTTCTTTCATTCCTCACCTCTCGCGGAATCTGGTAGTTGGCGCCACCTATCCTTTTTGAGGTTACCTCGAGGAGAGGAGTTGCATTCTCAACGGCTTTCTCAAAAATCTTCACGGGATCTTCCTTGGTCGTTTTTTCTATTTCGCGAAGTGCGCCATAAAAAACCTTCTCGGCTACCGTTTTTTTGCCGCCCTCCATCAAATAGTTAATGAATCTGCCCATGTCAACTCTCGCATAAGCGCTGTCGGCGGCGTGTTCTCTTTTTTTGAATCCTTTTCTCCTCATTTTGGTTTCTTGGCTCCGTATTTGGATCGCTGTTGCTTCCTGGCTTCCACTCCCTGCGTGTCGAGTACGCCTCTCACGACGTGATACCGCACGCCCGGCAGGTCCTTCACCCTGCCGCCTCTCACGACGACTACCGAGTGTTCCTGAAGATTGTGCCCTTCTCCCGGGATATACGCCGTGACTTCCATGCCGTTCGTAAGTCGCACTCTCGCGACTTTCCTCAAGGCCGAGTTCGGTTTTTTCGGCGTTGTCGTGAAAACTTTGAGACATACACCCCGCTTGAAGGGCGACGGAGAATCGACGGGCCTGTTTTTCAAGTAATTGAAATAAAACTCCAATGCCGGAGTCTTCGCTTTCTTCTTGACGGTCGATCTGCCTTTTTTGATGAGTTGATTTACCGTGGGCATTACGAGTAGATATGGTAAGGGGAAACAGTGGAATTGTCAACCAGAGCGAGGCTTACCGATCCTCGCTCATCACAAGTTTCTTTAATTGATGGTTAGTAAAGGGGGACGCCGGTGAAGATCCTGAATACGAAGGAAATGATCGGGTAGATGATCGATATGCCGAAAAATATGAAGGCGATGAGTATGATCCATCCGTAGGGATTCCTTTCATACAAGAATTTTTTGATGCCGCGGGCACTCTCGGGGATGAATACCGTCAAAACCTTCGCGCCGTCCAAGGGCGGTATCGGCACGAGATTAAAAACTCCCAGGATCACGTTTATCATGACTATGATTCCCGACAACTGGTTCAGGTTGAATAGGATGCCGTTCTCAAATCCCGTGGTCAATCGGAAGACGATTCCGAAGACGAGTGCGAGAAGGAGATTGCTCAAGGGTCCCGCTGCAGCTATCTCAGCTGCCCCTTTTTCGGGATCCTTCAGGTTGTAAGGATTGTACGGAACCGGTTTCGCCCAGCCGAATATGATTCCGCCGGGTATGAGCGAGAGAAGGATCGGTAAGATCACCGATCCGAAAGGATCTAAATGCTTTAGGGGATTCATGGTCAAGCGGCCGGAGAGGCGTGCTGTCGGGTCGCCGAGTTTGTCGGCGATGAAACCATGCGATACTTCGTGAAAAACGGCGGAAAGTATCAATACGATTATCCCAAATATCGTTATTGCCATAGTTCGATTCTACTACAAAGTACAACAGATTTGCTATAATTATAACATGAGAAACATAAGAAACATTTACCTGCTCTTCGCGGTCGTCATTGTCGTAATGCTCCTCGGTTTTTATTTTCTTTTCAATAAGATAAGCGGGATCGAGAATATTATTGGAAACAATGGAACGCAGAACGTTCTTCCCGGGAGCACGTCTTCTCCCTTGAGCGTCGTGACGACGACGGGGAATTCCGGGAGCGAGCCGACTACGACCGGAAGCTCGGCAAACGGAACGCAAACGGGAAGCACCACAACGGGAAGCCAAGCGACCAGTGCGGCGATCTCCATAGCGTCGAACATCTTGTTCAACGCGAGTTCCAGCGCTGATCTCGAACCCCAAACAGATCTCACGATACTCGTGAGCAAAGTGTCGGAAATGACGGATGGCACCCTTGCAGTTGCAGTCAAGGTTTTCACCGATTCCGCTTCAAGCTACAGCGCGGTCGACATGGGAAACCTCATTCAAATATTCAATCCGACGGGGAGCAATACCGTTGCCGACAACGTCGTCGGAGCTTTCAAGGCCATGCCGCCCCAAAGTTCAGTTGACGGCGCCGTGAATTTCAAGATTGATCCGGGGACGACGAGCATTATCCTCGAGGTAGGCTCTCCCGATAGTCCTAATTTTTATCAATTCGACTTCAACGCAAAAACGTACAAGCAGACCACTGTCGGATAAAACGAAGAAGACTAAAGCACTTCTTCTTGAAGGGCGAGCCTGGTACTTCTGCGAAGGCTAAGACTTGCCCTGCACTACAACGAAGTTGTAGTACGGGGCTTGGACGTCGCCCCGGAGACTGCCTGAGCAGGAGTACCAGGTGAGCGCAAATTTATTGACATAAGTATGTTGTTTTGATAATCTACAGACCATGCCCCGTAGGACAACTTCGATAGTGTCTCGGGCATATAATTGCTCAGAAACTAGAGATGTATCTCATCATGGAGAAATTTACGGTCGAGAAATGAAAGTTTACCATTCGAACAAGTAAATTCGAAGTTGTACTACAGGGCATGCGGCAGTGCTACATTTGCGGGAAATCGTATACGGCGGGGAATACTCGGGTGATGCTCCGGAGCCATTACAACCCTACCTCTTCGCAAAAGAAGAAGGCGAACTTGAAACTCGTAAGGAACATTATTCCGGGAAAAAGGGTTCTGATCTGCGTCAGGTGTCTTAAGACGATCAGTAAAGGAAAAAAGAAAGCACCCTCCCGATAGGGTGTTTTTAATTTCAATCGAATAGCTTATACTTCTACTATTCGGGCTGTAGCCCTGCAGTAATCGCTTCGCGATACTACGGAGTAAATGTAACAGCGCTCGGAGTGTCGTATAGTGGCAGTACGCATGCATGGGGTGCATGTAGCGGGAGTTCGATTCTCCCCACTCCGACAGAAGTTAGAGGTTTTATATATTCGTCCCGAGTCGTGCGAGGTTAAGCAGATATGATCTCGGCAGCCCGACAAAAAATGCGAAGGGTCCTCTGGTGTTTTCAGTAGGACCCCGTAAAAACTTGACCTCTATTAGGCCAAAGCAATGTTTCAATTATATCACAGTAAATTCTTTTTTACAACAGAGAAATTTTGCTTCTGATATAAAACCGTGTGGAGTCCGGTTTGTCTGCCGCAAGGCAGGCACTCCTTCCGAAGGCTAAGACTTGGGCGTCGCCCCGGAGACTGCCTGAGGAAGGAGTACCTGGCGAGCATTTTCAGTACCCTTCCAGTTTCTTTGATTTTTCGTGGTTCCGGATTCGATCCAGAGCCTTGGCTTCGATTTGCCGGATGCGTTCCCGGGTTACGCCGAATTCTTTCCCGACCTCCTCGAGCGTATGAGGAATGTTGTCGTCGAGACCGAATCGCATGGCGAGTATTCTTTGCTCGCGTTCAGTCAAATCAGCCAGAATTTCACGTATCTGGTCTTTCAAGAGTGCCTGGTTCGCCATCTCGTCGGGGCTCAAACTTTGTTCGTCTTTGATGAAATCGGAAAGCGTGAGATCATCCTCGCCGTCCCCGATCGGCGCTTCGAGAGACATCACCTCCTGCGAAATTTTCTGGATATAGTGGATTTTCTTGACGTCCATCCCCATTTCGGAAGCGATCTCTTCAGGCAGGGGTTCCCGGCCCAATTCTTGCATGAGCTGCCTTTTCGTCTGGGTGTATTTGGTTATGGTTTCAACCATGTGGACCGGTATTCGTATGGTCCTTGAATAGTCGGCCAGAGCTCTCGTCACGGCTTGGCGGATCCACCACGTGGCGTACGTGGAAAATTTGAATCCTTTCGTGTAGTCGAATTTGTCGACGGCGCGGGAAAGACCGATGTTCCCCTCTTGAATGAGATCGAGAATGCTCAAGCGCTGGCTCCGATTGGCATATCGCTTTGCGATGGAAACTACGAGTCTCAAATTGGCTTGTATCAGTCTTTTCCTGGCGGATTCGTCGCCTTTTTCGATGCGTTTAGCGA
This sequence comes from uncultured bacterium, assembly GCA_963713955.1. Classification (GTDB taxonomy): domain Bacteria; phylum Patescibacteriota; class Minisyncoccia; order UBA6257; family GWB1-50-10; genus JAKAHT01. The sequence goes on along the minus strand of OY970216.1, from coordinate 492,159 downwards.
GTTCTTTTTCTTCGGCGGACGTGAGAAGCGCGGTCTTCCCGATTTCCTTGAGGTACATCTGAACGGCGTCCGGCAAGTCGGTTTCGACTTTGGTTGCTTCCTTGAGCTCGTTGGCGGAAACTTCCTCGAGGTTAAGATTTTTTATGACCGGCCCGGATTCCTTGATTTTAATCCCCTCTTTTTCGAGCCGCGCGTAAACCCTCTCAAGGAACGGGAGGTTCTTTTCTATGTCCGGGAAATAGTTCAGAACTTCCGCATCCGTCAGGAACTCTCTTCCTCTCCCCCTTTTCACGAGTTCTTCCAGTGCTTCTTCGTACTCGGGCGGAACGATGATCTTCTTTTCCTTCCTGATAGCTTGCTTTGCCGTCTTTTTGGGTTTTTTCGAAGCGACCTTCCGGAGAGGTCGCTTGTTCTTTTTTTGAGATTTTTTGGTTTTGGATTTGGTCATCGGGAGAGGTCGTTTAGTTTTTTGCTTTCATCCGAGAATTTGCCGAGGATCTCCGATACCTTTTCTTCGCTTCCCCCGTTCTCGGCTTCCCTGAGGGCCTTCTTGAGGGAAGATTTCGATTCCTTGAGGGAGAGTATTTTCAACTTTTTGAGAAGGTCGTCGAACTCCTTCTTTATAGTCTTTTCGTCGCGGGAACTCGTGAGGTAGGAAGATTCAAGTTCCAAGAGAGCCGCATCCTCGGCATCTTTTCCTCCTTCTACGATTTTCCTGAAATTATCCGGCAGGAGGGCTATTTCGCCTTTCAATGTATCAAGGAAGTCTTCCCTTGTCAAAGCGATGACCGTAAGCTTTCTTGCTATTTCTTCCCTCTGGTCGGATTTTTCGGTTTCGCTCGAGAAATTCGAACCGAGACTTTCCGGTTCTCCGGAGTCCATGTTTCTCAGTTCTTGCCTCAGATCGTTTTCCGGTATGCCCGAAAGCTCCGACGCTTCCCTGATCCAGATGCCTCTTTCAACGGCACTCTTCACGGTGTTTATTTGAGCCAATACGTGCCGTAAGATTCTCTTTTTGACCGGGATATCGCCGCCCTGGTATGAGGTGTCTGAAAAATAAGCGTTCATGAGATATGAAAGGGCAGGTTTCGCCCAGCTCAAGGCTGTTTTCATGAAATCGGGATTCGCCTTGCACGCGTCGGCCGGATCCTTGAAGCCGCCGAGGTCGATGACTTTGATATGGAAATCGAAATTATGGAAGTGTTCCAAACTTCTTTCGAGCGCCTTGATCCCCGCCTCGTCCTTGTCGAAGCTGACCATGACCGTGTCGGCGAATCTCCGGAGCCGGAGCAAGTGTTCTTCGGTGAGCCCCGTGCCGGAAACCGCAACCGCGTTTTTCACGCCTGATTGCCACACCATAAGGAGATCCATCTGGCCTTCGACGATGACGACGGTTTTTGCCTCGCTTACGAACTGCTTGGATTTGTCAAAGCCGTAAAGTATTTTCGATTTGTTGAAGATGATCGTTTCCGGGGAATTCAGATACTTTGGAGCATCCTTCGGATCGTTGCCGGAAGCGTCCGGGACGGTTCTTCCCGTGAAAGCCACAATCTTCCCTATTTGGTTCGCTATCGGGAACATGATTCGTTCATAAAACTTATCCTTGTACAAACCTCTTACGTTTTTCTGCGCTAACCCCGCCCTTACGATATCGTTCACGGCATATCCGTTCTTCATAAGGAACTTCGTGAGTTCCTCCCCTCCCGGGGCGTATCCGAGATCGAATTCATCGATGGTTTCGCTTTTCAACCCGCGGTTTTTCAGGTAGTCTATCACTCTCCCGTTTTTCATGAGCGCATCCCGATAGAACTTAGCCGCGGCGGCGTTTATGTCATACAGTATCCCAAATTCCCGCTGCTCAGAGGGACTCATGGTTTGTATCTGGAGGCCGGCTTTCTCGGCGAGAAGCTTCAAGGCTTCGGGGAACTCGATATGCTCGTAGAGCATCGCGAACTTGATGACGTCACCCCCGAGTCCGCACCCGAAGCAATGCCAGATTTTCCGTTCCGGAGAAATGAAAAAAGAAGGCGTTTTTTCCTGATGGAACGGGCAGAGCGCTTTGAAATTCTTGCCGGTCGGAGTAAGAGTCAGGTATTGCTTGAGGAAATCGACTATATCAACCTTCTCTTTGATAAGATCAGTATCTTTCGACATTACCCCCATTCTATACCCAAGTGGGCTCCCTTGTAAAAATATGGCCTAGATTCAAAAAAGACGAAACCGCAGGAAAAGCAATCCTGCGGCTAAAATGATGTCTTATTAACTACTAACTAAACTTTATAAACCCCGTCAAAATCTACGAACAATTTAACAATTTTAACGTTAAACCGTTCTTTGATAACCCTCTCGGCTTTCTTCAGTTCTCCCAGGTAGAAATTCACATCGGTGTTTCCGTCGAAGTCCCCACACTCGTTGTGGGCCATTATGAAAACTGTATCACTATGATGCAATTTTACCGATTTGAAAATCTCCTCCAGGATAGCTTCCCTGTCAGATTCTTTTTCTGGAGAGGCTAATCTTTTCAACCCCCCGCTAGCCAACCTAATATCATCGAAATGGATATTAGGGGTTAGCGCTTTGAATTTCTCAAGGGCTTCGGTGAATCTATCGTCAAAACACCACAACAGTGTGCCTTTCGCTGTGTAGTGCTCTCGTGATAAATTCAATGGGACGATTTTCTTCATTCGTTTAGTCAACGAGGAGAGTCAGAAATGTCCCGTCTTTGGACTTTTTGACTTCGAGGAAGCCGGACTTCACCTCGAAAAACTTTTCGTCGCCGTTTCCGTCGACTGCCCTCGCTGCGCAGGGCTTTAGGGAAGTGATAAGGGGGCGATGGTTCGGCAAGACGGTGATTTCGCCCGTCGTTGTCATAACCGTGAGACTCTTGATTTCCGATTCGAATAAAATTCCCTTCAATGAATCTACCTTGACATACATCATTATTGAAGTACTTCCGCTATTCCGCCCTTGAGGTAAAAATTCTCTTCGGGGACGTTATCGTGCTTCCCATCTATAATCTCCTTAAATCCTTTGATGGTTTCTTCAAGCGGCACGTACTTACCCGCCCGGCCGGTGAACGTTTCGGCGACGAAGAACGGTTGGGAAAGAAACCGCTGAATCCTCCGGGCTCTCCCGACTAAGCGCTTGTCTTCGTCCGAGAGTTCCTCGATGCCCAAGATGGCGATGATGTCCTGTAGTTCCTTGTGCCTCTGGAGAATCCTCTGTACTTCGTGGGCGACGTGGTAATGCTCGTCTCCTACCACCTTCGGGGTCAAAGCCGTCGAGTTCGAGGCCAAAGGATCCACCGCCGGGTAGATGCCGATTTCGGTCAAAGCCCGCGACAGAACGATCGTCGAATCCAAATGGCTGAAAGTCGTCGCCGGTGCCGGATCGGTGATGTCGTCCGCCGGGACATAAATGGCTTGGACCGACGAGATGGAGCCCTTGTTGGTCGAGGCGATCCGTTCCTGGAGCTTACCCATTTCTTCCGCAAGCGTCGGCTGATAGCCCACCGCCGACGGCAGTCTTCCGAGGAGTGTTGAAACCTCGAGACCCGCCTGGGAGAACCTGAAGATGTTATCTATGAAAAGAAGGACGTCTTTCTTTTCTTCATCTCGGAAATATTCCGCCATGGTCAAGGCCGACAAGGCGACCCTGAGACGACTCCCCGGAACCTCGTTCATTTGTCCGAAGACCAAGGCGGTTTTCTCCAAAACGCCGGATTCTTTCATATCATTATATAAATCATTTCCTTCGCGAGTCCGCTCCCCGACTCCTGCGAAAACCGAAGCACCGCCTGAAACTTCGGCGACGTTCCGAATGAGTTCTTGAAGCAGGACGGTTTTCCCGACGCCCGCGCCGCCGAAGAGACCAACTTTCCCTCCTTTGATGATGGGGGCAATAAGGTCGATGACCTTGATGCCGGTTTCAAAAAGTTCTGTCTTGGTGGAGCGTGCCGTCAAAGGTGGTGCATCGCGGTAAATCGGCCAATACTTCTCGAATTTCCTTTTCTTGTCGTCCAGGGGTTCGCCCAAGACGTTGAAAATATTGCCGAGAACGCCATCTCCGACCGGAACTTTGATGGGCTCGCCTGTGTCGGTCACAACATCACCCCGCTTCAAACCATCGGTCGAACCAAGAGAAATAGCTCTCACTTTGCCTGGCTCCAGATGCTTCGCCACTTCGAGGATCGTGTCTTCTTTTTGACCTTCTATTCTTGTCCTCAAGGCATTCAAGAGATTTGGCATGTTCTTTTCCTCGAATTCGACATCGACAACCGAACCTATGATCTGTATTATTTTTCCTTGGTTCATGTGTTTACGCGTTGTTTGTTATCGCTGCGACTGTTCCCGTTAATTCGCCAAGTTCCTTGGTTATCATTTCTTGCCTCGATTTATTGTATTCCAACGTCAGTTCATCCGTTAATTCCTTGGCGTTATCGGAGGCGTTCTTCATGGTCATTCTCCGGGAAGAATGCTCCGAGGCGTTGGCTTCCAGCATCAAATGATAGATTTCTATTTTCAAAAGGTGCGGCAGAAAATCTTCCAATATTTCCGATGGAGAGGGTTCCATAATATAGTCAAGCGGCTTATCGGCTCTCCGTTCCTCGATGTTTGCCCGCAAATCGGAGTATCGGCCGGTTTTCGGCACAACCTCTTCTATTGTCTTCCGTATTTCTTTGACGTCGAATGGAAGCACTTGCCGTTCCACAACTTCCTGTGAGAGAGCGGACATGAAATTGGTGGAAAAAGAAATGATTCGATCCCATTGTTTGTTCCGATAGCCATCGTTGAGGAGCCGGGCCAGTTCTTCCATTTCTTCCAGGGCGGCAACGTCGCTATAGTTCGAAAAGGATTGGATGGGTTCGATGCCGAGCCGCTTCACGTAATCGGTCCCCTTCTGGCCGACGGTTGCGAAAACGAAGCGGCCTTGCCGCAGATCTTCTTCATTTTCCTTCAGAAATCTGTCCATTTTTTTCAAGACTGAGCTATTGAAAGAGCCCACTAATCCTTTGTCCGAGGTGACGAGGAGAATGAGCGTCTTCTCGATCTTCCGGCCGAAGAGCGGATTCCCTTCCGGCAAAGAGAGTGAGTTGGTGAGATTGCCGAGAATCTCAAGGGCATCGAAAGCGTAAAACCGCGAAGCGAGTGCCACTTCCTGAGCTTTCCGCATCTTGGTCGCGGCGACCAGCTCCATCGCCGCTGTTATCTGGTTGATGCTTTTTACGCCGCTTATTCTTTTTTTGAGAAGATTTAATGATGCCATGAATCAAGCGCTTTTTTGAGCGATCCCTCGGTTTCTTGGTTTATTTCCCCCGACGTCGATATTTTTTGGAGCGTCTCCGTATGTACATCCTTGAGATAGGTCAGGAGTTCCTCGGTTTTCGTTCCGACCTCCTCTTTTTTCAACTCGTCGAAATAACCGTTCGTTGCGGCGTAGATCAGAACCACTTCCTCCTCGAAAGGCACCGGTTTCAAGTCGTCCTGTTTTAATATTTCGGTCAATATTTCTCCCCGCCGTATCCTTTTCTTGGTCGCTTCGTCAACTTCCGAGGCGAATTGAACGAAGGCCGCGAGTTCCCGGAATTGAGCGAGCTCCAAGCGGAGTTTTCCGGCAACTTTTTTCATGGCTTTCGTTTGAGCGGAAGATCCAACGCGCGAGACGGAAAGTCCGGCGTTAATAGCCGGCCGCACACCTTGATAGAAAAGATCGGATTCGAGGTAAATTTGCCCATCGGTTATCGAGATGACGTTCGTCGGGATGTAGGCGGAGATGTCTCCAAGCTGGGTTTCGATGATCGGGAGTGCCGTCAATGATCCGCCACCTTTCTCTTTGTTGAGTTTTGCGGCTCGTTCCAAAAGCCTCGAGTGGAGATAAAAAACGTCCCCCGGATACGCTTCCCGTCCCGGCGGCCTTCGAAGCAAAAGGGAAATTTGCCGGTATCCCCATGCATGTTTTGAAAGGTCGTCATAAATCACGAGAGCATCATCGCCTTTATCCATAAAGTATTCGCCGATGGCGCAACCGGCGTACGGAGCGAGATACCAGAAGGCCGCTGGACTCGAAGCGCCCGCAACGACGATGATCGAATACTTCAGAGCGCCGTTTTCTTCAAGCGTTTTCACAAGTCCTGCGACTTTCGATTCTTTCTGGCCTATCGCGACGTAGATACAGACGGGAATTTTTCTTCCCTTGTCTTGCTTTTGATTGATAATGGCATCGACTGCGATAGCTGTTTTACCGGTTTGACGGTCTCCAATGATAAGTTCCCGCTGACCGCGGCCGATCGGAATCATGGCGTCGACGGCTTTTATGCCGGTATGGAGAGGGACTTTTACCGATTCCCGATCCAAGACCGACGGAGCTTTCCGTTCCAAAAAATAGCGGCGATGCTCTTTGTTTTTGAAAATTTCCCCTCTTCCGTCAAGTGGCTTCCCTAAGGGATCGATGACTCTTCCCAACATTTCCTCCCCGACTTCTATCGACAATATCTGATTCGTTCTCTTCACGACATTGCCGCTCCGTATGCCGGTGTCAGAACCAAGGACGAGAGCCCCGATTGTCCCCTCTTCCAGATTCAAAGCCAATGCGGGCACGTTCCCCCTCTCGGTCTCTACCGTGATGAGTTCTTGGCTCTTCACATTTGTGAGTCCCGAAATTCTCGCGACTCCGTCGCCGACTTCTATGACCCGTCCGATATCCTGCCATTCGGCTTTGTCATCATACTCACTGAGTGCCTTTCTTAACTTTTCTATTATTTCATAACTCATTTTAATTTTGTTTCTTGTCGAATAAATTTCTAAGAACGGTAGCGAATGAAAGATCGAGCTCTCGTGATTCGTCGATGGATAACTTCGCACCGGCGACAAGATTTTCACTCACGACCCGGCGAACGTCGTATCTGCCTCCCCCGATTTTCCTCACCATGTCGGCGTAGAAATCGTCTGGCATCGCTCTCGCGGTTTCAACAGTCAGTAGGCGCTTTCCGCTCGCGTCTCTCGCACATCTTTCGACGGATTCGAGGATCTTCTTCTTCGACGGGAGGTCGCCGTTCTTGGAAACGAGGGAAATAAACTTCCGGGTTATTTTCTCCGTCTCTTCGGGAGATCCCCCTCTGGTGAGTTCCCAGAAAACTTTTGCGTATGAATGGGGCGGTATCCTCATTTCTCTTTCACCGTTTCTTCCGTGACTCTTTTCAAGAGCGCTTCGTCGACGGCCGACGGATTAACCTTGACGGCCTTTACCAGTACTTCCTTGGCGAGGGACGCTATTTCTTTTTCGGCTTTCCGGAGCGACTCTTGTTTCTCTTCGTTGATTTCCTCGAGAGCCTTGCGCTGCATTTCCTTGTTCTTCTCCTCGGCTTCCTGGAGAATCTCGGATTCGCGTTCCTTGGCCCTTGCCTCAGCGCCGGATATAATGCCGACGGCTTCACCCTCGGCTTTCTTCAGGGTTTCCTTTTCCAAGACGGCGATTTCCGACAAGCGTTCTGAGGCTTCCTCCTCCTTGTCTAATCCCTCTTTTATTTTTTTTCTTCTCTCGGCAATGTTCTTTGAGAGCGGCTTGTAGATCAGGAAAGTGAATATTGCGAGAATCACAAGGAAGTTAAAGAACTGGCTCAGCAAAAGTCTCCAATCTATGCCGAAGTTTTCAACTAATGATTGCATTGATTACGTGAACTTTACGATGAGCGCTATGACGAGCGCGTAAATCGCGAGCGCTTCCGCGAAAGCGATGGCTAAGATCATGGCCGTTTGGATTTTCGGCGCAGCCTCCGGATTTCTCCCTATGGCTTCAGCCGAATTGGAACCTATCTTACCTATGGCGATTGCCGGCGCTATCACGCCGATTGCTATCGTGAGGGCGGTAGCGACAACTTTTATGCTTGCTAAGTCCATATTGTTTGATTTCTAATTCAAAATTCTTAATCTTTAATCTCGACCTTTATTCAATGCTCCTCGTGTGCCGCAGTTGCGGACGCTATGAAAACGAGGGTCAGCATGGCGAATATAAAAGCTTGGATGAAGCCAACGAAGAGTTCCATGATCATGAAGGGCATAGGGATGAAGTACGGAGCGAGCGCCCCCACAATGATCAAAAGAACCTCGCCGGCGAAAACATTTCCGAAAAGCCTGAAAGAGAAAGAGATGATTTTGGCGAATTCGGAAATCAGCTCCAGAATTCCCACGAAAAACTTTATCGGGTTTTGAAAATTGAAGAACTTTTTGAGGTGCAGTTTTATGCCGAGAGATTTCACGGCAATCGCGTTCGTCGCAATGACGGAAGCCAAGGCAAGCGCCAGGGTGAAGTTCAGATCGCTTGCCGGAGACCTCAGAAACGGGATTATCGGCTTCACGCCTTCCTTAAGCCCTATGGAACTCAATCCCGGAAGGAGCCCGATCCAGTTGGACGTTATGATGAAGAAGAAGATAGAGGCGATAAGCGGAAGGTATTTCTCCGCTAAAGTCCTGTCTCCGAGGACGCTTTCCATAAGATCGAGTATTTCCTCCGTCAAGGATTCAAAGAAAACCTGGAATTTGCCCGGCAGAACTTTGATTTTTCCCCTGGCGAAAAAACCGATTATTAAGAACAACAGAACTACGAGACAGCTCAAGAGGAGCGTATTCGTTATCTGAAAACCAGCCAGGTTGAATATCGGCTCGGCTTTCAATGAGATTGCATCTCCAATGTTCATCTTAAACAAGATAAGACCACCGATATTTTACTCGATAGACAACTTTTTTGCAAACCATTGTTGCCCCCTCTCCGCTTAATTCTAAATCTGTATTTTTGAAAAGAGATAGCTTCCGAGGGCGACGAGGAGCGCCGTCACAACCGCGAGTACCGTGAAGTCAAGACCCCATCCAAACTGGGAAATGCCCGTGAAAGCGTGGCGCAGCCCGTCGACGCCGTACGACAGAGGGTCGATTTTTACCACGAGAGCAATCCCGCTCGGCAGATCATTTACCGGGAAAAGAGCTCCCGAGAGGAAAAAAAGCGGCATGACTACGAAATTCATGATGAGTTGGAAGCCCTGCATGTCATCCAGGGGAGAAGCAATTGCCGTCCCGAGAGCCGTAAAGAGAACAGCTATAAGAAACATGAAAACCAAGGCGAGGAGAAAACTAAGAACATTCAAGTGTTCGGGACGAAAACCCACGAGAAAAGCAAGGAGGAAAACGACAATACCCTGAATTATGGCGACCGTCGCTCCCCCGAGCGTCCTTCCGATCATGATCTTGAGTCTTGATACTGGCGCTACCATCATTTCCTTCAAGAATCCAAACTGCCGATCCCAGATGATTTCGATGCCAGAAAAAATAGCCGTGAAGAGAATTCCCATAGAGATGACCCCTGGTGCCAGAAACTCGAGATAATTCCCGTTGCCGGCTTTTTCGAAAACCGGTCCAAGACCGAAACCGAGAGCCACGAGAAACAAAAGAGGTTGGCCCAAAGAACCGATAATCCTCGGTTTCGAACGGAGGTATCTCTTGAGTTGCCGGAGCCAAATGATGTAAATCGCTTGCATGTTAGTTTTACCGGTGGCCCCAAGCTCTCGCTCGCCTTCTCATATGATCGGAACCCGAGGCGTTCTCTTCCCGTATGCCGTGACCCGTGAGAGAAAGGAATGCTTCTTCGAGCGATCCAGTTCCGGTTTTCGACTTGAGCTCTTCCGGTGTTCCTTCGGCGACTATCGTGCCGTGATCTATGATATCCACCCGCTCCGCCATCTTTTCCGCTTCTTCCATGTAGTGGGTGGTGAAGAAAATAGTTATTTTCTCTTCCTTGTTCAAATTTACAATGTAGCTCCAGATGTGGTTTCTCGTCTGGGGATCCAGCCCTTGCGTCGGCTCGTCGAGGAACAGTATCTTCGGATGATGCAAAAAGCCGCGGGCAATCTCCAGCCTCCGTTTCATACCGCCGGAAAAATTCTTGACGAGATCGTTCCGCCGATCCCACAGTTCCACGAATTTCAAGAGCTGTTCGGTACGCTCTTTCCCGACATTCCGGGGAACGCCGTAGAGGACACCATGAAATTCGATGTTCTCATAAGCCGTGAGTTCGTCGTCGAGACTCGGATCCTGGAACACGATGCCGAATGATTTTCTGACCCCGAGAGCGTCCTTCGAAGGATCATGGCCGTCGAGGAAAATGCTCCCGCCCGTCGGGCGGAGTATGGTTGTGAGCATTTTAATGGTCGTCGATTTGCCGGCGCCGTTCGGCCCTAGAAAAGCGAATATCTCTCCCCGCTTGACGGAAAAAGAAATGTTATCCACAGCGGTGAAATCGCCAAATTTCTTCGTAAGATTTGTTACCTCGATGATTTCCATGTGTCGCTAGGTAATTTTAATTTTAAGGTTTATAATAGTCAAACCCCGCACCGAGCCGAGCACTGCAACGCTTATCACTTTCAACAGAGAAGTCATTTTTCATACCGTCCAAAATTGATTAAGCGTTGAAAGTGAAGTGCTCGATCTGGTGACGGGGCAAACATGAATAACATGAATAAAAAGAATCTTTCTCTTCTCATTATTTTATCTCTCGTCGTCGGTTTCGCAGCCGGTTCTTTTATTAATTACGGACGAAAATCGGAAGTGGTGCAGCAGCAAAAAACGGTAAGTACCGGCTTCTCCGCGAGTTTGATGATCGACTATGGCAACGGAACTCTTAAAACTTTCGAAAGATCGCTTTCGCCGAACGAAACGATGCTTCAACTCTTGACCGACGCAGCGAAGGAAAGCGGCATCGGTCTTGAGACAAAAAATTACGGGAGTTTGGGAGTTCTCGTGGTTCAAATCGGTCAAATGAAAAACGGCGACGGCGAGAAATACTGGCAATATTGGGTAAACAACATTGCGCCGCCCCTTGGAGCGGACAAATACATCGTTCAGCCGGGCGATGTCATCGAGTGGAAATTCATAAAATCACAGGAATAAAAAATGAGCCCGATTATTTTTACAATCATTTTCGCGGTGCTCGCTTTTGTTTTAAGAATCATTCCTCATGCACCCAATTTCGCGGCGGTGGGAGCTTTGGCGCTTTTCGGGGGATTCTACTTGCCGATGAAGAAATACACTGTCGTCATCCCGCTCGCCGTGATGTTTTTGAGCGATCTTCTCTTGGGATTCTACGCCCCCGGCATCATGGCCGCCGTTTACGGCAGCTTCGCACTCATCGGCCTTATCGGTTTTTTCTTTAGGAAAATAAAATCGGTCGGGAGCGTCGCTTTTTCTTCGCTCGCCGGTTCGATCTTGTTTTTCCTCGTGACCAATGCGGCAGTGTGGCTCTTCGGGGGTCTCTATCCCCATACGATTTTGGGGCTTTTCGAGAGTTACACGATGGGAATCCCGTTTTTCAGGAATACCCTCATTTCCGATTTGTTCTTCAGCGGCCTTTTCTTCGCTTCCTACGAGATCTATCTCGCCCTCATAAAATCGTCAAGCAATTTCATGAGGAGTTTCGTTACCTCGCCGGGCTTGCCATTGCCAATCTTTTCCCCGTCCACCGAAATGACGGGAACGACGCCTTTATTGGTTGCCGTCAAGAAAACCTCATCGGCCGAATAGAGTTCCTTCTCGGAAACGCTTCTCTCGGCGATTCCGAGACCGTTCTTCTTTGCGAGTTTCATGACGGCGTATCTCGTGATCCCAAACAAGACTCCTTCCTTCGGCGTTATCACCTGTTTCTTTTTAACGATAAACACGTTGCTCGTGGAAGACTCAAAAACCTTCCCCTTATGCACGTAAATGATCTCGAGCGCCCCGGCCTTTCTCTTCCTGGATTGGTTTCTGATGGCTTCAATGTAGTTCGTGACTTTTACGCGTGGATTCAGCCTCCGGTAGTCTAACGTGATCACCTTCGCGCCTTTTCGGTATACCGCCCGCGGCAGTGGCTTGAATTTTTCGACCAAAACGAGGATTGTCTCTTTGCCAATCGAGAAAGCGTCTGAACTTATCCCGCCCGTCACGACGGTTCTCACCGTCGATTCCTTGAAACCGTTCAATTTCAAAAGCCTATCAATGATTTTTTCGTATTCGCTTTCTCCGAAAGGCAATTTCAATCCCAATGATTTTGCCGAACATTCGAGGCGGATGAAATGTTCACGGATGAGGAACGGCTTGCCGTTCGCCGTGCGCATGAAATCGAAAACTCCATAGCCTCTCAAAAATCCGAGGTCGTAAGGATCGACGCTGACGTTTTTGAGAGGTACGATTGTGCCGTTGAAATAGGAATACATGGATTATTCTTCTTCGCCGAACTGTAAGTCATAAAGCCGCCGATACGTCGGACTCTTTCTCAAAAGCTCTTTGTGTCTACCCATGGCTTCTATTTGGTTATCCTTGAAGACGACGATCATGTCCGCGTGAAGGATGGTCGAAAGACGGTGCGCGATGATGAACGATGTCCTGTTTTTGATGAGCGCGTCGGTTGCCTTCGCGATGAGCTGTTCGCTTTCCGTGTCGAGATGGCTCGTGGCCTCGTCGAGGATGAGTATCCTCGGGTCCCGGAGAACCGCCCGGGCGATGCCGATCCGCTGGCGCTCGCCTCCCGAGAGCTTGATCCCCCGCTCGCCGACCACCGTGCCGTACCCATTTTCCAATTTCAATATGAAATCATGCGCGAGGGCGGTCTTCGCGGCGTTTTCGATCTGAGTTTTCGTCACGTCCGGCCTCCCGTATGCTATGTTTTCGGAGACGGTCCGCGAGAACAGGTCAACCTCCTGCGGTACGACCGCAATCTGCCGATGGAGGCTTTCCTGCGTCACGTCCCTCACGTCAATGCCGTCGATGAGTATCTTCCCTTTCTGTGGGTCAAATGAACGAAGCAGCAAGTTGATGAACGTTGTCTTACCGCTCCCGGAGCGGCCGACGAGCGCGATGGTCTTGCCGGCGAGTACCGCAAGGTTAATATCTTTAAGCGTCCATTCGCGGCCGCTCCGGTAGGCAAAAGAAACGTTTTTGAACTCGATTTTCTTTTGGAGCGGCGGCAAATCGATCGCGCCTGGCTTGTCTTTCACGGCGACCGACTCATCGAGAATCATGAAAAGACGGTCGACGCGGGTGATGTTCCTCCGCAGGCGCGGGAAGATGATCGAAAGCTGCGAAAGCGGTGCGTAGGCCATATTTTGGAGCGTGACGTAGAGAACGAACTCGCCGATGGTTGCCGTGCCATTCAAGACGAACCAGCCGCTCAGCATGAGAACGGCTACGCGCCCGACGGTCGCGATAGCAGTCTGGACGTTCTCGACAATCCCCCACAGACGCTCGGCGCCATACTGGATGTCACGCGCTTCGCCCATGAGGCGCCTGTTGCTCTCGGTTTCCGCCTTTTCCTCCGAGAATTTTTTCACCGTGAGAACGTTGCCGGCCACGTCGTAGAGCTCTTTCGATACATCTTCGAAGGCATCGTTCGCTTTTTGCTCGATTTCGTAAATCCGATTGGAGAGTTTCCGCGTTACCAAGAAATACACCGGAAACGGCATGAGAACCGCGAGACCGATCCAATAGTTCTGGTAGAGAAGAGCCGCGAACGATCCCACGAAAACGACGAGGGGCGGCAGAAGGTTCTGACCGATGATGTCATTCAGAATGGCGTAAACGGCGAGTCCCCCGCGTTCGATGCGCCCGATGATCTGCCCGCTCGAGGATCCGTGATGGAAAAGCGCATGGAGTTCCAGGTATTTTTCGAACGCCATGCTCCGCATCCGGTCTTCAACCTTCGTGACAAGTTTGAAAAGATGGTAGTTATAGCTTGACTGGAGAGCACTGCTGACGACGGTCGCGACGAGTATCCCGAGCGCTGGATAGATGAGGGAGATCCAAGACAAGGGACCGCTGCCCTTGATGTAAGCGGTCAGAGTGTCGATGAGGAACCGCAAGATGAACGGCACCACGATGTTGGCTCCCTGCGAAATGACAATCAGGGCGAACAAAAACAAAACCGTTTTCTTCCGGTCCTTCAAGAGCGCTATGACCCTTTTCAACGTGGAAGGCTTTTTCTCTTTCGCCATACTGGTTTATCCCCTACTTTTGTGCATTATAAATCGCCTGAATCTCTGCCGCGGACAATGCTCGGTTGTAGATGCGGACGTCGTCGATCGTTCCATAAAAATGACGTCCACCCGTTGATATTGTTATGTTTCCGGCCGAATTTTGTATGTTCCCTGTTTGAGGATTTTGTGCTTGTAGAACGCCATTGACATATAGGGAAACGTTCGATCCGTCGTAGACACCGGTTAAAAAATACCACTGCCCAGTCGTAATGTTATTTATCGAAAAGACATCTTTATATACACTAGAGGTGTTAATGACATAGAAACGCCACTTGGGCCATTGTGCTTGCAAATAGTAGTCGTTGCCGTTATCAGTAGTGATTCCATCAAATGGGCCAGTTGACGATGTCATATTTACCCAGGCAGAAACCGTAACGTAGCTCAAGGGATGTAATAACGGGCTCGTTGGAACATTCACATAATCATCCGTCCCATTAAAGTTCCCAGCCTGGTTGATCTTCCCTCCCGTATAGTAAGAACCTCCGATCATGGATCCATACCACGTCCCATTGTTCCCGTTCCCACTCCTGTCCCCCGGGTCTCCATCCAGGGGCCACCATCCTACTAATCCTTCACTCCTTCCAATAAGGGATAGGTCAGAACCGATCTCATACCTCCCAGGATCATAGCCTTGGTCTTGGGATGCGGTGGATACAAGGTATTTCTGTGATTCCAAGGCACTGGATAAGGCATAGGAGCCTCCTGATACGTAGGTATAGTAGAGTCCAGAACTAGTGGTATTCGTAGGGTCTATCGGGAGCTTGGATAAAGGGGATCCTGATGATAGGAGGGTAAGATTCACGGGAATCCAGCCTGTTCCGTCTACTCTTGTTGAGGAAGAGCTTGGAACACAGTGATAGGCCCATCCTATAGGAGGAGAAGACAGTCCCAGATTGGCACAGGTGGATGTGGTATCGGGAACTGATACGTAGAGGGTATTTGGAGTCCCTAAGGACTGGGTATATTGATCTGCCTGGAAGAGGGAGAGGGCACTATTCAAGGCAGAGAGATCAGAGAGCCTGGTTGAATCTCTTCCTTGAGCTAAGAGCTGGGCGGGATTCAAGACCAAGACGACGGCGGTTGCAAGGACGGCAAGGATGGCGATGACTACCAGGAGCTCGATCAGGGTGAAGGAAGAACGAGAATGGATGGACATTTCCACTTTATTATAACATACCGAAAAGGGAAAAGGTCGTCTCATTTTTTAAGAGACGACCTATTAAATCCTCAGAATCAGCCAAATAACGACTGATACGAGAATTAAACCTCGCGTGGCATAGACAATCGATAGTTTCTCTTTCTTGTCTATTGCTGGAATTAAGGCTAGGACGGACACGAACCACGACATGATCCAAACCACTAATGGCTCGGTATTTTGCGTTGCATACCATAATTTGGCAAACGTCGGCAGGTAAGCGGTTGCCATGACGATTTGCAATAGAATGTTCGCCAAATCATGATGCTCAGTTATTCTCCAGAAAAGAAGAATTATTCCTGAGATAACTATGCAATAAACATCGAGCCGGTTCCCGAGAAGATTATGACTTCTGAAAATCAGGATACCGATGACAATTGCCCCGCAAATGAACATATCTGCCAGATTGGCGACGTTGCCAATAAGGCTGTGCTTCTTGGAGGATCGGTATGTCCAGAAGCTCAGACTTGAGGCAACGAAAAACAAAACCCATGTCGTGAACACTGGTCGTGCGCTGCCATAACCCGTACGCCAGATATATACGGAGGCCTGAACGATCATGATAAGCGCCGCTATCATTCCAGCAACAATCACCACACGTTCTCGCGGTGTTTTTTCTTTCCAGATCAGACTTAGGCTCAAGAGAACCTCCTTCTTTTTTTAAATTTGAATGTGAACGAACTAAACTGTGGTGCTATTTATAACATTAATTTTTTAGTTTGACAAGTCTTCCAGGTTATCCAACAACACCCCAACATTACCTGTTCCTGCTTTTCAGTTTTTTGTAGAGCATTCGGGGATAGCCCATGTCATTATTCATTTCGTACTTGATTTTAAGGTTTTCAAGAAAATCCATACAAGCTTTTCTCGTTTCGGCGAGGCTTCCGAAAACTTTCTTCGCTTCAACCTCAACGAAGCTCCCTAAGTTTCTCACTTCGTCCAATACTACCTCGAACTTTCCGCAGTCGAAATACTTGCGGGTCTTTTCGACTGTGACTTTGTGAATCATCCCTATTTTCTTCAAAACCTCTCCAACCGTTCTCGGATTTTGGACAAGTGTTTCGTATTCGTCCGTCACGGCAAGCCATCCATCCTTCCTGAAATGCAGGAAAGAATAGTTCAAGTGGCTCCGCTCCCCTTCGTATCTCACGCGGAGATATTCGATCGGAGGATTCTTCTTGAAAAAGTCCTGTTGGGGAGGAACAAAGTATTCATCAACCTGCTTCCGCACTCTCGTGAATTTCCCAATCCTCCTCAGTTTCCTCTCGACACCTTTGGGATCTTCGATTTTTGCTTTGATCTCAACTTCTTGATGCATGGGTATGGTTTTCTTATTTTAACATGAATCGATACTTTTTCTTCGACCAGACCGGACCCGCGTAATCGACGCCGATACGCGAAGTTCTCTTTACGCGGGATTCTCTGATTTTGACGCCTCGATCCTCGATCCAGAGACCAGTTCGCCGGTCGGCCGGCTTCCCGTTGAATTTCTTGTCGATTTTGAAAAATTTAGTAATCCGTGCTGGTCCGTTTACTCCTTCCATGGCACGTATTAAAACAGCTGCCGGATAACCTACTTTTCCTGTCACTATATTCAGCATCCAGTGCATACCGTACGTAAAATACACGTACCAATGCCCCGCCGGACCGAACATGATCTTCGTCCGGGGCGTGAGACCCCGCGAAGCATGCGAAGCCAAATCATTTGATCCATCGTATGCTTCGACCTCAGTTATCATCCCCGTGACGACGCGCGAGCGTCGCCCTGAGCTTGTCGAAGGGCATTTTCTTACCAGGTACTTCCCGAGAAGTTCCCTCGCCACCGTAAGCGTCGGTTGTTCAAAAAACTTTCTGTCGAGAATTTTTCTCATTTTTCATAGGGTGGTCTAACAGGTTGTACCACCTCCGTTTAAATCACAGTAGATTTTTTATTTCGTTCAAAACTTCGGTCGGTATCGGGTCGCGCTTCGGACTCACGCCCGGGTATCTCCAAACCGTTATTATTTTTAGTGCCTTTCCAGAACCGGTTCTGTCCGGCCAATATGGTTTCCGCGTTGGTCCGCGTGATTTTCCGCCTTGGTCGGCGCGCGTAAGCGAATACATCACCCATATCTCCGAGTACCGCTTAGTCCCGGCGGGCTGCATGACGGCGACGGTATTCGGCACGATCCCTTCTTCATATCGAGTCGGGAACCGGATGATGCGCTTCACGCGGGATTCCGCAATCCCGTAATATTTCATCTTGAACTGGGAGTGGAGCGTCCAGAGGTACTTATCTCCCGTAAAGCCCCATGAGGGTTGTTTTTTCGATAACATGGTTCGCCATCGCTCGTTCCACGTCGGCTGCCGTCGAAGAAGTTGCAAGATCAAGCGCCGCATCGAGTGCGTAGAGTTTGAACATGTACCGGTGCGGCTTCGCACCCTGGGGCGGGCACGGTCCGCCGTATTTATTTTTGTTCCAGCTGTTTATGCCTTGCACGGCGCCCGACGGCAGATTGTCCTCCATGATGTACTGAGTTTTCGGATCAATGTTCCACATGACCCAATGGTCCCACGTCTTGCCGTTCGTGGCATCCGGATCGTCCACGATGAGGACAAAGCTTTTCGTGCCGGTCGGCGTATCCTTTATTTCCAAGAGCGGATTCACGTTCTCGCCATCGCAGGTGAATTTCCTCGGGATCGTGTCCCCTTCTTTGAAAGCCGAGCTTTTGAGCGTTAGATTTCCCATGTTCCCAAGATCGTTTTCTCTTCCTTCAAATAGTAGCACGAACCCCGCCGTTATTAAAACGACAAGTATCAAGATTATCGCCATTTTGGCCCACAGATTAATTATAAAATACTCTACCCCTAGACCCTAATCCCTTGTATAATTAATCCATGCCCCACCTCGCCATATATAGAAAATACCGGCCAGCTACATTCGAGGATCTCTTGGGCCAGGAGACTATCGTGAAAATCCTGAAGGAAGAAGCCCGGCAGGACCGGCTTTCGCACGCCTATATCTTCTCCGGCCCCCGCGGCACGGGGAAGACCACGTCGGCGAGGCTCATCGCGAAAATCGCGAACTGCGAGAAGCGGGCGAAGGACCCGGAATTCAAGAAAAAAGGAGAGCCGTGCAACGCCTGCCCCACATGTCTCGGGATAGACGAGGGGAAAACGCTCGACGTTCTCGAAATCGACGGCGCGTCGAACCGCGGCGTGGACGAGATACGGAATCTCAAGGAATCCATACGGACCGCTCCGGCTTCCGCGAGATTCAAAGTTTACATCATCGACGAAGCGCACATGTTGACGAAGGACGCCTGGAACGCGCTTTTGAAAACCCTGGAGGAGCCGCCGGCGTACATCATCATCATTCTCGCGACGACCGAAATAGAGAAAGTCCCCGCGACCATCGCTTCCCGCGCCCAGAAATTTTATTTCAAGCTCGTCCCCCGCGAGGAAATCGTGAAAAAGCTCACGAAGATCACGAAGGAGGAGAAAGTGAAAATCTCCGATGAAGCCCTGGATCTCATCGCTGACTACGCGGAAGGCAGTTTCCGGGATTCCGAGTCGCTTCTCGACCAGATGATTTCGCTCGGCGACAAGAGCATAGAAGTTGAGGAAATTGAGAAAGCCGTCGGGAAAATTAATTTCGACAAAATAGATAAGTTTACGGAGTTTTTGGTAAAGGGAGACGAAGCGAGCGCTTTGAAGTTCGTCTCAGAGATAGCCGACGGCGGGTTCAGCTTGAGCCAGTTTTTGCGGGACGTGATCCAATACCTCCGGAGAATCCTCGTCCTCCGGGCGAGCCCTCCCATGGAAAATGTTTTCAAAAAAGAAATGATGCCGGAACATCTTCAGAAACTCGTCGCCCAGTCCAAAAACTTCAAGCAAGCTCACGTGGGGCTTATCAAGGTGCTCATCAATGCCTACGGCGAAATGCGCTACAGCCAGTTCCCGAGGATTCCTCTCGAGGTAGCAATTGTGGAAGGGCTCCAGGGAATTAATAGCAAATAGCTGACTCGGTGAGACGAAAAAGTGGGTAAGACTTGGCCTAGCGGCTCGGAGCGCACACTTTTTCGGCTTGCCGAGTCAGCTTTAGTGCGATTTCTAAATCCTTAGAGCTGACAGTCCCAAGAAGTTTATAATCCAGAAGCCGAAGGCGGCGGCGAGGAAGGCCGCGATGAAAAGCGGCTCTGTAATAGGGGTGTATTCTTCTTTCAGTACCAATTTCCTCACAAGACCATAGAGGAGAAAGATCAGGGCGAAGCCGAAAAGGTACACGACGAAGCCAGGCCAGCCAGCTGTGATTCCGCCCAGAAGTCCGAGCCTTGCATCAGCCAACGTGAGAAACCGCGGGTTCTTCTTTTGAAACGACATAAGGAGAAGATAGAAAGCCAGGCCGAGAACGAGCGTTATTCCGAATTCGAGCCAGAAGTGGCTCAAGGAGTAGTAAAGGAAATAACCGCCCTTCTCGTCGAAAAGTTTGGGAAACGCTCCCGCAATGCCAGCTTTGTCTTTCACGACCGCTTCCGAAAGGAGCGCCGATGCCAATGTACTCGATTTCCAGATAACGTATTGTCCCCACGTCAGAAGCGCCGCGTAGAGGGTTTTGAAGCCGATCGCGACGAGAATGAGCTTCCCGAAGAATCGGCTTGTCTTGATTCCTTCCAGGTCCCCTCTCCTGAGCCTCGCGTAATACCGTATTCCGGCGAATAAAATCAGCAGCCCGAAAAATATCTCAGGAATGTAATTCAAAGCTGGACTTAGAAAGATTGAAAGTAGAATCTGATTCATTTGATATTTAGTTTACTCCATTATACCATTATGAAAAGTTTTTATTGCCGGGTCGTCTAACGGTAGGACATGGGCCTTTGGAGCCCAGTATCTTGGTTCGAATCCAAGCCCGGCAGCCACAGTCAGCGCAGTATCGCTGTGCCCGTCCGAAGCTTTAGCGAAGGAGGGAGCGAGACCGGAGAGCCTTAAATTCTATCTTTTTTGAATATCAGTTCTAATCCGAGACCCGTGACCTTTTTAGAATTCGGATTGGTGTTCTCTTTTCACCCGACTGGATTCGAACTAACGCGAGTAGAAATATTTAGAGGCCGAATACGGGCCGGAACAATTCAATCAATGCCCCGAGGAATTCTTGGTTCTGCAAGCCAGATGTGGTCGATGTAGTTCCGGGCGCAGGCGGAGGAGGCGGAGACACGAATGGCTGCATTCCGCCTTGCGGTATCATCTCTTGCGTTCCGGACTGAGGCTGCGTTCCTCCGGGAGGAGATTTCGTCTCATTGAGCGGCGTTGTCGGATTCAGGGGCATTCCTTCCTGCGGTGGCATATTCGGACTGGTTCCGGAAGCGAACTCTGTGCCAGACTTCATTCCTTGCGGAGGCATCATCGGCTGCATTTGCCCCTGCTGCCCGGAAGATGGCGGCTGGAAATTGTTGCAGATTTGAGGATTGCTAGCGCAGAACGCCGCGCATTCTTGGGGAGTCTTGCAACCGCCTGGTCCCACAATAGTTGTGCCGCTTGCCGGTCCGCCGGGAAAATTATTTTGAAAATTTGGCGGCGGCATACTCGGTCCTGTACGGGGAGCAAATTGGGTTCCGGACGACATGACTCCCTGCTGGGGAGATGACGGCACATTCGGACCGGTTCCCGAAGCAAACTGAACACCGGGCATCATTGGTTGCATTGAACCGGATTGTCCCGACTGGTTAGGCTGTCCTGGATTCATCGGTTGATTAGATTGACCAGGCTGGCCGTATTTATCAAAGCAAGTTTTTGCTTTTTCCATTAAAACGGGGTCATCAACATTTCCTGATTGAATTTTCGCCAGACCATCTTCGCCAACTTGAGATTGAAGGCAATCCCTTAAATCTCCGGGCATATTATTCGGGCCGCCTTGCCCTGGCTGTCCAGGCTGATTTTGATTCGGTACTTGGTTCTGCGGAGCATAATTCCGAAAACACTGGTTTATGGCTTCACCGCTTTGGCTGGGTATAAACGAACCGCTTTTCATCTCCTCAACTACATCGGCACCCGCCGAGTTCGTTATGCAAGTTAGAACCTCCGCAGGTATCTGACTGAAAGAATCTTTCATCTTTTGCTGGCTAGCTTGCATTTGTTGAAGTTGGTCTTGCGGGACCATTCCGTTGTCTTTGGCAAAATTGAAACAAGTTTCTTGGTTGTCGGGATTATTACAGAAAGCGTCACAGGCATCTTTACCGATGCATCCGCCGGGACCCTTGTTGCCGTTTTTTATGGCAGTTTGCGCCTGCTGTTCGGTCATGTTTCCCATTGCCACGGAAAATTTCACGCATTCTTCAACGTGAGTGGGGTCTGCGCAATATTGGTCACATGGTTGCAGTCCCTGTCCAGATTGACTGGATTGATTGGTTTGACTGGATTGTCCAGGCTGTCCGGGTTTGCCGGACTGGCCAGGTGGGTTAGGTTGGCAAGCCGGTGGTTTGATGCCCTGCTTTATGGCATCCAAAGTTTTCTGTACCTGTGCCTTCTGATTGTCCGACACCATACCAGCCGCCAAAGAAAAGGTCATACACTCCTCCATATGGTCGGGGCTACTGCAATACGTGTCGCATGCCGGCAGACTCTGTCCGGACTGGCTGGATTGTATTTGACCGGGCGGCGGGGTTGGTTGGCAAGCCGGTGGTTTTACACCTTGTTTTATGGCATCCAAGGTCTTTTGCATTTGTGCTTTCTGATTGTCCGGTACAATTCCAGCCGCCAAAGAAAAGGTCATACACTCCTCCATATGGTCGGGGCTACTGCAATATGCGTTGCATTGTTGAGGGCCGGCGCAAGCAGGAGGTTTTAGTCCGTTCTTGATAGCCGCCAAAACCTTTTGGGAATCTTGCAGTTGCTGGGCTGACATCATCCCATTTTTTTGGGCGAAAGTGATGCATTCTTCCAAATGATCGGAGTTGCCGCAGTATTGATCGCATGCGGTTTGTCCCTTGCAGCCGCCCGGGCCGACCATGCCGTTATCCATAAATTTTTTGGCGGTGACTATTTCATCAGAACTCATCAAATTATTTTGCTGGGCAAAAGCCAGACAGGCATCGGAATTTTTGGAATCATCGCAAAAAACCTTGCAATCTTCTTTGCTTTGGCAATTGCCCAATTCCTTTATGGGATATTGGATGTTCTCTGGCGTTTGTTGTTCCTGCGGTTGCGGTGGCTGAGTTTGCACCGACTGATTCGTTGTTATTTGGGCCTTAGCAAAACCGATTATTGCGCCAGAAACTAAAATTCCGGAAATAATAACGAGAACGCTTAAAGTTTTTTTATTCATCGTTTCTATTTATTGGAAAGGGTTGGTTTTTAAATTTGAAAAAGGATTGGTTTTGTTATAGGGATTGGCGTCTTGTGGAGTCGGAGTGACAATCGGCGTTGTTACGTTTGGCGAAACGCTATTGCCAACGTCAGCTGCAACACCAGTTACTGTTTTTTGAATATCCTCCGTTGCTTGTTGCGCCGCGGGCTTTGAAGCCTCAGGGGCTTTTTGCATTTTTATTTTCCAATAGTAGTAACCGCCCCCTGCTAGGGCCAAAACCACGACTATTAAAACAATTAATAATACCTTTTTATTCATAAGTTAATTATATCAAAAAATAGATATCCTTACTGAAAACGCGTAGGCATTCATCTTGAGACGTGATTCTGTTTTTTTGACGACCCGCCCGGAATTCGAACCGGAGTGATAAAATAAAAAGTGAGAGTTTAAGCGGATAAATCTATACCGGTGAGAATAGACTCTCGGCAGCCAGCATCAGCGCAGTATCGCTGTGCCCGTCCGAAGCTTTAGCGAAGGAGTGGCCTGACCCCCATATATTAGACACAAAGGTCGAAGTCAATATACCCTTGTGTCATGAAGAAAACATATCGCACTGCTCCCGAGGTGAAGGAGCAGATATTGAAGAGAATCAAGGAGGAAGGGATCCCGGTCGTCCAGGCCGCCAAGGAACACGGTCTGAATCCCGCCACCATATACAACTGGCTGGGAAGGGGCGTGAAAGGCACCCCCACGATCGGTGAACTCGTCCGCCTCAAGCGCCAGAACGAAGAGCTCCTCGCCCTCGTGGGCGAGCTCACCCTGGCCTCCTCACGCACTCAAAAAAAGCGTTGATCAAAAAGCAGAAGAAGACGAAGTGGGAACTTGCCCGTGAACTCGGCCTCTCCCGCGCCTCCCTCTACTATGTCTCGAAACAATCGCCCAAGGATTGGTCGCTCAAGGAAAGGATCATATCAGTCTTGAGAGACCATCCTTCATACGGCTTCAGAAGAGTGGCTTTGGAGCTCAAGATCAACAAAAAAAGAGCCCAACGGGTGATGAGGCTCTTCGGGATGAAGGCATATCGGAGAAGGGGCAGAAGGCCAAGGAAAACGGGCTTCTCGAGTATCCTGTATCCCAATCTCCTTCAGAAGAACTTCCCCAAAGGATTGAACGATATCTGGGTGGCGGACTTCACGTACATCCCGTACCAAGGGAAGTTCCTGTATCTCGCCACCGTGATGGATTTGTTTGCGAGGGAGATCGTGGGCTGGGCCGTGATGAATACCCACTCGGTGCCTCTGGTCCTCCAGGCACTCTTCTCCGCGGCGGAACATCATCCGAGACCCAACATCTTCCACTCGGACAACGGAAGGGAGTATGGCTCAAGGATCTTCACCGGAGCTCTTTTGAACCTCGGCGTCAGGATATCGAGATCGAGGAAGTCATCGCCATGGGAGAACGGCTACCAGGAGTCCTTCTACTCCCAGTTCAAGGTGGATCTGGGCGATCCGGAGAGGTTCAAATCGCTGGGAGAGCTGGTCTACGAGATCCATCGCCTGGTCTGGGACTACAACCACCGGAGAATCCACTCCGCCCTCAGGATGCCGCCTGCACTGTTCTCGAATCGCTACCAGAAACTTGTCGAAAAAGTGTCTTAACTTTGGGGGTCTTTACACTTCTTGAGAGGCTGCATCGCGACGATAATCCTGTTGCCGCGGATGCCGGCAGTCGGATTACACGAATGGTTCAGATACGCTCCGGGAGAGCCGGCCAGTGGCTTTATCCAGTGGATATACCCTACTTGGAGCGAGTCCGGTTCTTTCCACCAGATCCCCCCAGAATAATAAATATCCTTTCCCTTGAAAACAAAAATGGCCTCGTTTTTCTTAACATCTTTAGAGAGAATGATTCCCTTACCGTGTATCCTCGATTTTCCGATGGAATATTTTTTCATTGAGAATGCCGATTGAAAATAAAATACACCGGACGCTTCACGCTGTCAAAGATCAAACAGTGATCGATTGCTCCCTGGATAGGATAAGTTTAAAGAGATACAATTATCGCATGCAGGAGGAATTGGTAAAACGCGCGAAAGAGATCATAGAGAAAATAATCTATATCACGATTGCGACCGTCACTCCGGAAGGCAAGCCGTGGAATAGCCCCGTGTACTCCGCCTACGATAAGAATAATTACACCTTTTATTGGGTTTCGCCCCGCGCGGCCCAGCACAGCAAGAACATCACCGAAAAGCCGGACGTTTTCCTCGTGATCTATGATTCAACCGTGCCCGAAGGGACGGGAGAAGGCGTATACGTTCAAGCGCGGGCATCGGTAGTCACCGACCTTAAAGAGATGGTGAGAGCGATTTATCTCCTCTACACGAGGAAGAAGAAAACTTTGAGAGACGTGAGCCGTTTCCTTGATTCGCGGCCAAGACGCATATATAAAGCGGTGCCGGAGAAAGTGTGGCTGAACAGCACCGAAAGGATTGGCGATGAGGGCATTGACGTGCGAATTGAGATAAAACTCAAATAACAGAACTCATGCTAGACTTGTTATAAAATGAGTAGACTGCATAAGAATAAAGAATACTTCGGAAATGTCGATTGGACCGTCGAAAAAGTCCGAGAGGAAATTAACAATGGTCTTGCCTTACTCAATAGTGTCGACAAACCCATAGTCACTTTTTTCGGATCTCATCGCATTACCCCTGAAAGCATCTATTACCAACAAGCGAAGAATCTCGGAGCGGAATTCGGGAAAAACAATTATGCGATATTGAGTGGCGGGGGCCCAGGTATCATGCACGCCGCAAATTCCGGTGGGATGCAAGTAGGAGCCCCCTCGATCGCTTTGAGAGCTCTTCTTCTCAAGGGAGAGAGAGTAGAAGATCCTATCTTCACCCACGATCTTTCGTTTCACTTTCTTTTCGTGCGGCGCTTTCTCATGGCAATAAAGAGCGAAGCTCTTATTTTTTACCCCGGTGGATACGGTACTCTTAATGAGCTTTTTGAATATGCCGTCCTCATGCAGACAGACATCGTAGACACAGTCCCGATCATCTGTACGGATAAAAAATATTGGGATGGGTTATTGGATTGGCTAAAAAACAATCCCCTAAAAGAAGATTTTCTTATCCATGACCTTCGAGATCTTAATCTGATTCATTTCGCCGATACTTTTCAAGAAATGCGTCCGATCATTGAACAAGAGACTCAATAAATGACTCATCTGAGGCACCGCGTTGCCGTATTCATCATCGACCATGGCAGGATACTTCTCCTCTACCGCTTCAAGGACGGGAAAGAATACTACGCCGTGCCGGGCGGAGGAATGAAATCAGGAGAAACCGAAGGGCAAACCGCGGTGCGCGAAATCAAGGAGGAAACGGGACTGGATATTATTTTAGGCAAGAAGATCGATTCTCTGAAAATCAACGACTCCCTCGAGTCATTTTATATTGCTGATTCGTTCAAGGGAGAGCCAAGGCTCGGCGGTCCCGAGGTAAAGCGGCAATCCCCCGACAACATTTATCATCTCGAATGGATACCACTCACGGTGTTGGATAACATTCCTTTTCGAACAGAGATCAAGAATATTTTTCTAAGATACCTTAAAAGTAATTAAATATTTGATTTGCGGAGGGAGTGGGATTCGAACCCACGATACCTTGCGGTATACGCGCTCTCCAAGCGCGCGCACTAGGCCACTATGCGACCCCTCCAAGAGAGCACACCCATTCTATCACCGGGAACGGATTGACTCAACAGCGCGTATTCTCTACCATAGAGTAACGTGCAAATAAAGATTATCACCTTCAATATTTGGGATTTGCCGTTCTGGTTCGTCAAGGACAGAAAAAAGAGGGTAGCTGGCATCGCAGAGTATCTGCGGAACTCGGATGCCGACATCGTCTGCCTTCAGGAATCTTTTGATATCTATAACCGTGCCTTTCTGCGCGACAAACTCAAGGACAAATATCAAATCGCCGGCGACGCGAAAGACCACCGGCGCATCCTTTTCATCAAATTGTTCGACGTAACCGGCGGACTGGTCGTTTTTTCCAAATTCCCCGTCGTAAGCAGCCGCTTTGTCCCTTATGGTCGCTTCTTGAATTCGACGATAACGGAGGCGTTCGGACGAAAAGGATTTCTCGAAGTGACGGTTAAGACTCCTCTCGGTAATCTCAAAATAGTGAACACTCACATGCATCATGAGACCGTTTTCTTCGACCGGAAGATCCGTCTCATCCAGACGACGAAAATGATCATGAAAACGAACGGCGACCAACTGCCGACGATAATCGCCGGAGATTTCAACGAGGATTATCTCATGAGAGAAGACGAATTCACCGAGCTTTTCAAAACGACGGGATTCTCGAGCCCGATAAAACTCGAGGACGGCGAGCGAATGCAACCGACCTACCGGCCCGGCAACGCGTACGTCGACAATTGGCGAAACAGGATACGTTTCCCCAAAAGATACGATTACATGCTCGTCAGAAACATCGATAAAATGGGCTTGAGGGTCGTGAAATATGAACCGGAATACCTGGATCCCCCGCTCTCGGACCACGACCCGCTTCTCTTGACGCTTTCAAAGGATTAAATCTACCACAGGAGGCCCGGTGAGGCGAAAAAGTGGGTAAGACTTGGGCTAGCGCCCCGGAGCGCACACTTTTTCGGCTTGCCGGGTCTCCTAATGTTTGGAGTGGTTCAATCTTATTCTTTTGTAAATCCTCCAAAGAGCAATCATCACGACGACGACGACTAAGATTCCCACGACGAGACTCATGAGCTCCGAGAAGTTCTCCCAATAACTTCCGGCCCAGTATCCGATCAAAAGCGCCGCGATGTAGTAAACGAGGTTACCGGCAAAATCGTAAACAAGGAACTTTCGGAGAGATATCCCTATGGCTCCGGAGAGAAGATTGACAACGGGTCCCAATCCTCCGGCGAAACGAGTCACGAAAATGGTCGATCTCGCGTGCACCTGCATTTCCTGTTCCAACTTTGTAAAAAAACGGGATCTATTTAGTCTCAATTTATGGATAACCCCATAACCGTATTTCCTGGCTATCGCGTAGTCCACGAGATCGCCCAAAACGTTGGCAACTTGGGCGACGGTAAGGGAGATTATAAAGTCGAAATAGCCTTGGCCGACGAACGCTCCCACGGCGAGCATGACCTCCGTCACCGGCAAGGGCAGTATCATGGCCGACGAGAAGACTATCAAGAAAAGTGCCGCGTACTTATAGAGAAGGAGATAAGAGAGAAGAAAAGTCAGTATTGATCCCATTATCTATTTGTTTGCGAGATAACTGCGAATTGAGTTTCTCACCTCATTGAGAAAAGATTGCAGACCCATCTTATTCTTCTCGGCGTATCGGTAGATAAGAAGCCTGGGATAATGGGGATCCGAGATGTTGAGATTGGATTTGAGGTAGTTGGACGGCAAGCCGAAAAGCTTGTTCACGTAGTCGAACGTCATCCACCCTTGAATTATACCGAGATCATTCACCGTGAAGGGGCCATGGCGGCTTACGGCGCCGAGGAAAGCCTCCCGGGGACCCAGAACTTCCGCTTTTCTCAAATCGGAATATTCTTTGATAAAAGCGACGAGGAGCGCCGCCAATATGATAACGAGGAGGACAAGGGTAAATTTTATGTATTCATCCGCTTTTCTTTTCATAGAGACAGAGCCGCGTAAAATCCGGGATCAGCCTATCACGGTTCCTTCAAATTCCCTATCATCCAGGAGATTTCCGAAATTACGGATGTCACGGCCGTTTATCACTATCGCTTTCACGTCGGCCCCCTGTGAAAGCCTGGCGGCCACGGGATCCACGGGCGCGTGGGAACCGGGAACCCATCTTTCGGGGATGAGCCGCCGATAATCCTTCCAACCAATTTCACGGAACGGTTTTGCCCGCCGGTGGAGCGACGGATCGGAATCATAAACGAACGCCGGCTTGCCGGCGACCACGAATTCTCCGGTGCCCAGGTCTTTCGCTATGGCGGCAGCAACGAAGTCAGTCGACCATCCCGGCCGCCAGCCGGAAGCCACTGTGACGGGATGTTTCAGAACCTTTATTTTCTTTCTCTTATCAAAAACTACGGGATCCGCCGCTTTCTTGAAAATGGTCCGGAGAAGCTGGGCGTTCAAGCGCGTTGAATGGATACCGATCCAATCCTTGTCTTCGTCGGTAACAGAAGAGATTTCATCGGCCGCCCTTTGAAAGGGTCGGCAGAGTTGTCCTCCCCCGACGACAATCACGAACTTTCTCCCCTTCTTGATTTCTTTCCCGATGAACTTCTTGAAATTCTTGAGAAAAGAAATGTCAATGTCCTTGGGATAGACAATCGAACCTCCGAGGGCAATGACGATCGTTTTTCCGAATTTATATTTCATAGTGACATCTGCCTCAAGACCTTAATGCGCTCTTCGATGGGCGGATGGGTCATAAAGAGTTTAACAAAAAACGGAGTCTTTTTGGAGTTCCCCGCGTCGGCTTTGAAAGGATTTGCGAAATAAAGGTGGGCGGTCGCCGAACTCGCGCCTGCCGTGGGGAAGGGATATTTTTCTATCTTTTCCAGCGCGCTTGCCAAACCTTGCGGATAGCGCGTGAGAAGCGCTCCGGAAACATCCGCCAAGGACTCCCGTTTCCTCGATATGGCAAGTTGGATCAGCATTGCGGCAATCGGCGCGAGAATGGCTCCGACGATACCAAGAAAAAACAAGAGATTTCCTTCTCCTTCCCGGTCGTTTCTCCTGCCGCCCCAGAAACTCATCCGGAGAAACCAATCAGCTAGGACCGATATCACCCCCACGAGAACGACGACGACGGTCGAAACCAGCATATCCCTGTTTCCCACATGCGACAGCTCGTGGGCGAGAACTCCTTCGAGTTCGTCCTTGTTCATAATTTGAAGGAGACCCTGCGTCACGGCGACCGACGCATGTTCCTTATCGCGCCCCGTCGCGAACGCGTTGGGGGCCGCGACCGGCACGACGTAGAGCTTGGGCATCGGAAGGCCCGCGGCGATCGAGAGATTCTCGACGATCCTCCAAAGTTCCGGGTTCTCCTGCTTTTGGATTTGCTTGGCGCCGCTCGTTGCAAGAACGATTTTGTCGGAGTACCAGTAGCTCACAACATTCAAAACAATGCTCAAAATGACGGCGAAGACCAAAATGCCGGGCGAATCGTAAACCTGGCTGAAAATCCACCCGAGAGCGATGATCAAAACAAAAACTCCCGTGAGGAGAATCCACGTCTTCCTGACATTGGATGACGCTTCAGTATAAAGTGTCTTCATTCCTAAAATTGAACTTTGACCGGTTCCTTTTCCGCGGGATTATCCACGTCGAAAAGTTCCCGCCTCGTGAAATGGAACGCGCCCGCGATCAGGTTCGTCGGGAACACTTCGATTGCCGTGTTGAAATCCCTGACGTTCGCATTGTAGAATCTCCTCGCTGCCTGGATCTTGTCTTCGGTGTCGGTCAATTCATCCTGCAATTTCAAGAAATTCTCGTTCGCCTTGAGATTCGGGTAATTTTCGGCGACCGCGAAAAGCGATTTCAAAGTATTTGAAAGCTGGTCATTCGCCGCGAGTTTCGCCTTCGGGTCGACGGCGCCCATGGCCGCAACCCGAGCGTTTGTCACGTTTTCCAAGACTGTCTTTTCGTGTGTCGCATAGCCCTTCACCGTTTCAACGAGATTGGGTATTAAATCGTACCTCCTTTTCAATTGGACCTCTATGTCGGACCACGCTTCTTGGACGCGGTTTCTCCTTCGCACAAGGCCATTGAAGGCGAAAATGAGCCACAGAACGACCAAAACGAGAATGAGTATTAATATTGTCACTAAATTCATGTGTCGATTATACAACAAAGCAAATAGGAAGAGAAGGTGGCTTATATTAGGAACAGGCCACCTTCGTACGCATGGGAAAAGGCATGGAAGATACCATGCCACACGGGATATTAAGCTCTATCCTCCGGGCACCTCGCCTTTTATCCCGGATGGGGATGCGAGTATATTTTAATCCTCAGGAGATAGGGCTTGCCTTTACCCGTGAGTCGTGCAGACAGCAGGGCTTGAACCTGCGACCTCTACTCTTAGTATGTTCCGGATAGGAAAATTTAGACACAAAGGTCGGAACAAATTACCATTGTGTCATGGCTAACAAAAAAGGATATCGGGTAGCGAAAGAGGTAAAAGCGGAGATTGTCCGCCGCGTGAAGGAAGAAGGCGTCTCCGTCGCAGAAGCGGCAAAAGATGCAGGCGTCCACGAGACAACCGTGTATGGATGGCTCGGCGCCGGTGCCACGAGCGCTCCCTCCTGGGGAGAAATCAATCGCCTAAAGAAACAGAATCAGGAACTCTTCGAAGTGATCGGTGAACTCACGATCAAGCTGTCCCAGACCCAAAAAAAGAATTGAGCAGGGAAAGGAACGTATCCGCCCTGGCTCGCGCCATGGGTGTCTCGCGCTCATCGCTCTATTACGTCGCAACGCAGGACAAGAAGGATTGGGCATTAAAGGTCCGGACGGAGGAGGTGCTTCACGAGCATCCCTCATACGGCTCACGCCGACTGGCGATTGCGCTCGGCATCGGCAGACCGAGAGCGCAACGGGTCATGCGGATTTACGGCATCAAGCCCTACCGCAGGCATGGGAGAAAATACAGGAAATCCAAGGCGGAACGGCACTTCCCGAACCTCCTCCTCGGCATTATGCCATCATATGCGAACCATGTCTGGGCGACGGATTTCACGGAGCTTGTCTTTCACGGGAAGAAGCTGTACGTATCAACGATCCTTAACCTGTTTACGAGGCAACTGATGGGCGTTCATGTGGCGACCCGGAAGGGATCGACGCTCACCATCCAAACTCTGGCGAACGCGCTCTTCCATTGCCCGCGACCCGTGATCTTCCATTCTGACAACGGGAGGGAATACGAAGCGAAGGCGTTCATCGCTATGCTTGAGCGCTACGGCATCACCATCTCCCGCTCACGCCCCGGATCGCCGTGGGAGAACGGATACCAAGAATCTTTCTACGGAAAATTCAAAATGGATCTTGGCGATCCTAATCGGTTCAGATCCTTAGGGGAACTTGTGGCGGAGATCTACCGAACGCTTTGGGAGTACAACCATACAAGAATCCACTCCGCTCTCAGGATGCCGCCTTCGGTGTTTGCAGAGAAGATAGCAGTGTGAGAGAATGAAAAAACGACGAGAAAACTTGTCGAGTGACTGTCTAAAGAAACCTATCCATCACAATGTCTGCAAAAAGGTTCTTAAGGACCAGAGTTTAATTTACCTCACTGATACATTCCGTGTCAACCCAAGTGTTTTTTGAGAATGGTACCGTAAATGTCTTCCCGCGTGACGATGCCGACAAGTTTCCCTTTGTCAATGACGGGCAGCCGGTGAAGGCCTCGCGCGAGCATAAGGCCGCCGGCCCGGAGGATGGGGGCATCGGCGTCGATCGTCACCACTTGCTTCGACATATATTTTTCGACCGGCTGCTTTCGGACAGTCTTGATTTCTTCCTCCTGAAGTTCCCGATCGCAGAATGCATGCGGCTCCAAAATGTATTCCTCGTAGCGAGGATACATGGCACGGAAAAGATCTTTCTCCGATACGATACCTACGAGTTCGCCCTCGTCGTTCACGACCGGCACGCCGCTGATGTTGCGGGCACAAAGCAAAAGCGCGGTATCTTCATATGTCGTCCACGGCGATACCGTTATGACTGGCGCTATCATAACATCGCGCACTTTCATACCCTCTTATTGATATACTATAGCACTTTCTTCTTCAATTTTTCCACCAAGAACTCCTCTTTCTTTTTTATCTCTTCCTCTGTTCCCCTCCTCGCGACGTCGTACTCGTTCATGTCAACCAGCATGAAGCTTGATATAAGCGGGAATTTCTCTTTCACCAAGCGGTATTTCTCCTGCTCAATGTGCCGGTAGTCGGGGTGTCCCTGGGATATCGTTCGAAGTTCCGACTCCCAAAAAAGCTGCCGGAAATTTTGCCATTGGAAAAATCTCATCCGGTAAGCTAGAGGGACGACATATTGGGCGAGGCCGGCGTCGAAAGACTCAATCTTAAGGAAAAACTCGCCCGCTTTATCGAGAGCCGACGTGAATCTGTCCTTCAAGTCAGATTCAATGATCTCTTGAGGAACATCGTACCCATGATGGGTCGAGAAGAGCTGCCGTTCCTGCGTCATCATCCGGTGCCGATGCAAATCGCGGTACGCGCCGATGTTCATGGTTATCTCGAACCTCAAGTACGAATTCTCGAAAGCCCGGCCTACCTTATGCCATCTTTGACTCCTGTCTTTGAGGTAAGTCGCGATCAATTCTCTCCTTTTCTCTTCCGACATCTTCTCCACCGATTCCAGGATATTATTCCACTCACCGTGCGTATGCTCAAAAACGATCCCCGACATGATCTTCGACTCGGCGGCGTCGTCCCACTCAACGAGCTTCACGGTAGGCTCCCCCGAGAGCGATTTTCGCACGTCGATACCGTTTTCCTTCAGGAATTTTCTCACAGCACCGTGTCTTCCGCTCAAGTAGGATTGATAGGCGGCCGCCGGCTCATCGTTGACCCTGAGGAGGAGCGATGGAATTTCCTCGTCCAACTCCTTCTTGACCGCCCGCGAAATCCACCGGAGTTCGCCCAAGTGGTGCTTTGCGGTCCGATTCACGAGGTACTCGAACGCCTGGGCGTTCCCCCGGAACGCGACTTGGCCGAGGGTCGCCATCGGCAAAAGTCCCCGCAGCGTATCGAAAGCCTTTTTCTCCAATATGGAATCCTTCTCGTCGAAGTTCTCTTTGAGCCATCCGACGAGCGGCGGCAAAAGCTCGACGTACGTGTCAAAGAGATTATCGAGAGTTTTTTGGTATTCGCCGAGGAGACCGATTTTTTCCAAATCCGGCCTCGGAACGTAATACAAATAATGACCGTCGGTTTTGCTCCCGAAATTGACGTACCGCGTGGATTTCTCGATTGGTTCAAGGCCGATACGCTGGTCTTCTATAAATTTCATCGCCACCTGGGATATGCCCCAGAATATCAGGTGGGTTCCGGTCATCTGGGCGATGGAATCATCGCCGTACTGCGAAAGCCATTTGGCGTAAAAAGACTGGGCGCGTTGGTTGTTTAAGATTTTCTTGAAGCCGTGTTCGCGCAGGAATTTCACCGTATTCTCGAGCTCAGCAGCAAGTTCTTTATCCTCCCCCTTAACGATGGGATAGACGTACTCCTTCAGAAATACCTCGAGGAGAGAACCCGAAGCGCGGCTGGCTCTTGAGCAGAGAGCACCAGCGATCTCGGGAGGAAGGTTCCTCAAGACCGAAATGAAGCCGTCAGGGTTCGTGGCAAAGGGCTCTAGATAAAACCTGTCTTCAGAAGTCCAATGATGGGGAGTAAGATCTGGCTCGTATTCTTGCCAAGTTTCCATTGCTTAGATATTAAGCTTCTAGAGAGTTAGTAGTCGCCGCCCATGCCCATATCGCCCATGCCGGGAGTTCCTTTGTCTTTCTTCTCGGGCAAGTCCGTGACAGCCGCGCCGATCGTGAGATAGGTGGCTGCGACGGACACGGCATTCATAAAAGCGGTTTTCGTCACTTTCAAGGGATCGATCACGCCGGCGGACTTTAGATCTTCAACTTTATTCGTGAAAGCGTTGAAACCATTCCAAGCGTTTCCCTTCCGCCAATTTTCCTTCAGTTTATCCGTGACACTCGCGACGCTCTCACCGCTGTTCTCAATGATAGCCGCGATTGGCGATTGGAGAGCACGACTCAATATTGTGTAAACCGCCGCTCCGACGGAGCCGCTTTCTACTTTTTCCGGGGTTATTGAAGGCACAACGTTGAAAAGCGCCACGCCGCCGCCGGGGACGATGCCTTCTTCCATTGCCGCGCGTGTTGCCGCCACCGCGTCGTCAACGCGCTGTTTCAGTTCTTTCTGCGCCGATTCGGTCGGGGCGCCTACCTTTATTACGGCTACTCCACCGGAAAGCTTCCCCAGCCTTTCTTGAAGCTTTTCTTTGTCAAAATCGGAATCGGTCTTCTTTATCTGCGCTTTGATTTGATTAACCCTTTCGCCGATTGCCGACTTGTCGCCCGCCCCGCCGACGATCGTCGTGTTATCCTTGTCAACGACGATCCGGCGCGCATGACCCAAATCTCCCAAATCGACATTTTCGATCTTCTTCCCCAAATCTTCCGAAATGAACGCAGCGCCGGTTACCGTCGTTACGTCTTGGAGCATTTCTTTTTTCCGGTCGCCGAAGCCGGGGGATTTTACCGCTACGACGCTGAAAACGCCCCTGATCTTATTAAGCACCAGGGTCGCAAGCGCCTCTCCGTCAACGTCGTCCGCGATGATGAGGAGTTCTTTCTTTCCGCTCTGTATTATCTTTTCCAAAAGCGGCAGCAAATCGTTGATCGAAGAAATCTTCCGGTCCGTCACGAGAATATAGGGATCCTCCAAAACCGCTTCCATTTTTTCCTGATTGGTGATCATATAGGGGGAAATGTAGCCACGATCAAACTGCATCCCTTCAACAATTTCATAGGAATTGCCAATGGTGTTGGAGTCTTCAACCGTCACGACGCCGTCCCGCCCGACCTTGGCCATGACTTCGGCGATGAGCTTTCCGATCGCCTTCTCCTTGGAAGAAAGGGTGGCCACTTCCTCAACCTTTTTGTTGTCGTTTATTTCCTCTTTCTGACTTTCCAGGGCCTTCACGACGGCAACGCTCCCGCGTTTCAATTCCTCGGCAAGCTGGATCACGTTAAATCCTTTTTCATTGATGGCTTTTTCGCCTTCCTCGATCATCGCCTGCGCCAAGACGACGGATGTCGTCGTGCCGTCTCCCACCTGCTCATCGGTCTTGTCGGCGGCTTGTTTCAAAAACTCTGCACCCAGATTCTCATACTTATCCTGGAGTTCTATCTCCTTTGCGACCGTCACGCCGTCGAACGTGACTTGCGGCGCGCCGTAGCCTTTCTCTATGACTGCCGCTCTGCCGCGCGGGCCTAAAGTCATCCGGACGGCCTTCGCCAGTTTGTCTATCCCTTTTTTCATCGAAGAACGTGCGTTCTCGTCGAATAATATTTGTTTTGCCATATTCGTAGTTATTCTATAACCGCGAGGATGTCATCCTCGTCTCCGACCAAGTACTTCTTGTTTTCTATCTCTATTTCATCGGGGCCGTATTTTTTGAAAAGGACGATATCCCCGACCTTTACCGACATGGGAATTCTTTCTCCCTTGTCGTTCAGCTTCCCGGGACCGACGGCCAATACCTTGCCGCGGATCGGACGTTCCTTTTCCGCAGTGTCCGGCAGAACGATGCCCGATTTCGTGACCGCTTCTTCTTCCTGCGGCTCTATGAACAAATGATTGGACAATGGCTTGAAGTTCATTTTTTATTTATATTAGCAATGTTGACCTTTTGTCGCTAATTTTATTTTTTGAAAGCGGATTTGTCAACTCTTCATAAAAACGCTATAATTTGCAATATATGTCAATAGAGTGGGTCGAAAAAACAAACTCTCCTTTGATCCAAAAAGCCTATGACTTCGCACAGAAAGCCCACGAGGGAGAAAAGCGAATGAACGGAGAACCGTACATCACTCATCCCCTCGCGGTCGCGCGGAGCGTAAGCGAATGGAATTTGGACGAAGCATCCGTTGCCGCCGCCCTCCTCCACGACGTCGTGGAAGACACCACGGTCACGATCGACGAGATCAAGAAAAACTTCGGCGAGGAAATAGCCTTCCTGGTCCAGGGGCTCACGAAACTCGAGAATCTCCAATATCCCCAGAATCAAGACGCCGAGAATATGCGCCGTTTCATCATTGCCTTCAGCGAAGATCTCCGCGTTCTCATCGTGAAGCTCGCCGACCGCCTGCATAATATGCAGACGCTTGAGTTCCTGCTCCCGGAACGCCAGAAAATCTTCGCCCTCGAAACGTCGGAAATCTACGCCCCCCTCGCCTATCGCCTCGGCATGCAGAAACTCTCCGGGGAACTCGAGGATCTCGCTTTCCCTTACATCCACCCCGAAGAATACCAATGGCTCCTCAAGGAGGTGAAAGATACCTTCGAAGAGCGTCAGAAATACGTCAAGAAGGTCGTCCCGATCATAGAGAAAACGTTGGAAGAAAAGAACATCCATCCGCTCCACATCGATGCTCGCGCCAAACGATACTACAGTTTGTACAAGAAACTGCTGCGTCACAACATGAATTTGAGCGAAATTTACGATCTCGTGGCGCTCCGCATCATCGTCGGAACCGTCGAAGAGTGCTATGCGACGCTCGGCGTCATTCACAGTTTGTGGCCGCCGATGACTGGCCGTTTCAAAGATTACATCGCCCGGCCGAAGCCGAACGGCTACCGGAGCTTGCATACCACCGTCTTCTGCCTGGACAACAAGATCCTGGAAGTGCAAATCAAAACTCAGGAAATGCACGAGGAAAACGAGCTCGGCATCGCCGCCCACTGGGCTTACGAGCAGGAAAAGAAATCGACCAAATCGGTCGCCGGGTGGCGAGGCGTCAAGAATAAAAAAGAATTGACATGGGTAAAACAACTCCAAAATTGGCAAAAAGCGTTTCCGAATCAGAAAGAATTCCTGAACTCGGTGAAAGTAGACTTTTTTAAGGATCGGATTTTCGTCTTCACGCCCCACAACGACGTGATCGATCTTCCCGCCGGATCGACGCCGGTTGACTTCGCTTATCGCATTCATTCCCAAATCGGCGACACGTGCGTCGGCGCTCGCGTGAACGGCAAAATCACGCCCTTGGATTACGAACTTAAATCGGGAGACGTCGTGGAAATAGTCACTCAAAAAGGAAAGAAACCTTCGGAAGGGTGGCTCCGATTCGTGAAAACGAGTGAAGCCAAGAAAAAAGTCAAAAGCGCGATCAACGAGAATGAACGGAAACTCGTCGGCAAGATTGCACCGAAGGGAGTGGAGTTCAAAATCGTCAATCTGGATCGGCCGGGATTCTTGAAAGACATTACCGAGGTTTTCGCCAACTCCAAAATAAACATAACTTACCTCACGAGCGAGACGGACCACCGCTCGACTTTCTCGACGGTGATTCTCCGCTGCCCGGCGCTCTCGCAGGGGAAATTGGAAACGCTTGTCGTGAAGATCAAGAGAGTGCCTGGTGCCAAGGAAGTGAGTTATAAGTTCCTGAGGTAAGACACTGCGGGGCCCGGCAAGCCGAAAAAGTGTGCGCTCCGGGCCGCTAGGCCAAGTCTTACCCACTTTTTCGCCTTACCGAGCCCTTGTTTTATTTATTTGTTTAGGAATCCCAGAAGGTTCTGCCTGTTCGGTAAGCTTCAGTGAAGATACGGCTCATACACAACCACTCCCAGTTCTCTCAATCTACTGGCAAATTCCCTTATTTCCGTTCCGGCTTGAAACGACGACTACCGCAAATGATGACTGATTTCATATTTGATAAAGCGATGGCTATTTTAATGCTTGCTCCTTAAGATAAACCCCGAGTGCCTTTTTATCCGCTTCGATCATATCGTAATTGCGATAATCGACGGGATTGATCCATTGATAGTCATCGTGGTCGTTGCTCAAGGTTACCTGATCGCTCTCGGCGGTACATTCGAAGAAGATGCCGATTATTTGTACTTCTCCGGCCGCTACCTCCGGCCACCACTCAGCTACGAAGAATGGTTTACCTATCTTTATCTTCAACCCGCACTCCTCAAGCGATTCCCGCTCGAGCGCTTGCTGATAGCTTTCTCCCGGCTTTATTTTCCCTCCCGGAAAATCGTACTTCCCGATATTCGAGCCACCTTTATATTTAGTTGATTCGCGGATAATGAGAACTTTCCCGTCATGGACGATAAGAGCTCTCCCCGCGATGAATTGTTTGATTTCCATCACAGTAAATTATAACAAAGAGTTATTACTCTCCGCCGAGCTTGTCGATAAAATTCTTAATATCTTCCTTGGAAAAGAAATCGATCACGATCTTTCCCTTCCCGCCCTGTCCCACGATCCTGACAGGCATGCCGAGATGTTCCTCGAGCTTCTTTTTCAAAAAAATGACTTCCGGATCTTCGGGGCGTTCCTGCTTTTTTATCTCGCTCCGAATGCTCCTGACGCTCAATTTCTGATCGAGAATATCTCTGAAGGTCCGTTCCTGGTCGGCAGCGTTCGGAATGGAAAGGAGTGCTCTCGCCTGGGACTCGCTTATCTTGCTCTCCGCAAGGGCTTTCTGGATGTCCCGCGGCAAATTAAGGAGCCGGAGACTGTTAGCCACCACTTCCCTGCTTTTCCCGACTCGCACCCCTATTTCCTTTTGCGTCAAACCGAATTCGTCTTGCAAACGGGAATAGGCCTTGGCTTCTTCGATGGGATTCAAATCGCGCCTTTGGATATTCTCGATGAGCGCCAGTTCAAGCTTGTGTCCCGGATATTCAATCTCTCTCACGATGACCGGCACTCGCTCCAGACCAAGTTTCTGCGCAGCTCGGAGCCGCCGTTCGCCGGCGATGAGCTGGTACGAGACGTCCGTTCCGGTTTCCGTTTCCTCGGTCACTTTCGAAACGATGAGCGGTTGGATGATGCCGAATTGTTTTATCGATTCGGCGAGCTCGTCGAGCGTGCCGTCTTCGAATTCGCG
The DNA here is from genome assembly GCA_963713955.1 of uncultured bacterium. GTDB lineage: Bacteria > Patescibacteriota > Minisyncoccia > UBA6257 > GWB1-50-10 > JAKAHT01. Next base: position 452,933 of record OY970216.1, on the reverse strand, counting down.
TCTCGGCTGGAACGGATTCGGAACGATCTTATTTGTTTCAATTTGAAAAACCGCTTCGCGTGATTGCGGCTTCTTACCACCAACTCCACTCATTTGTCTCGGCAGAACAGCTGAAGAAAATGTCTCGGAACCGCGATGCGCTTGGTCTCCAAACGTTTTGGAGGCATCGCGGTGAGAGTCAAGACCGCTACCCGCCGCTGGAGCGGGTGGACGGTCGGTTTTCTGAAGCTGTTCCGCCGAGACATCATTCCCTCCTTCCCTCGGCGGAATGAGAGACGATAATCCTCTTCCTATCGGCATATCAATTTAATATTACAACAAAACTAAAACGGAGGCGAATAGAAGCTTCAAGAAACCAACCTGTCCACCGATTTTACTACGAGAGTAATAAATAAAAAAAGAGCAACTCGCAGTATCAGTTAGAGATAAGCTCTTGAAACTCGATTCAACCTCCGCCTTAGTAAAACGTCTAGACGTGGTTCGCGCCACTCCTAAGACACCAAAGTCGCAACCAAAGCGGCCGCATATGATCACTCCCTCAATATCTCAAGAACGGTACGTTCCGAGAAGAATGATAGCATATCACCGGACGATGTCAAAACCCCGTCACCAGATCAAGTGCTTCGCTTCCAACGCCGTGAAGCGAATCGAAGACCGGGAAAAGTCCTTGCGATTATTTTCAATCAAGCATATTTAGGCAGGAACGTCGGAAGCGTGAGGCGTTGCAGCGCTTGCCCTTGTACTACAATTTGTAGTACGGGGCTTGGCTCGGTGCGGGGTCAAAAGGCTGCTTTTTCCTCCTTTTCCTCAGTTTCAGAAGGGGAAATTTTCCCTTCTGAAATTTCCCGCGCCAGCCGCTCATAGGCTAGGGCGCCGGGGCTCTGCGGAGCGTAAAGCATGATGGGTTTCTGGAAGCTCGGCGCCTCCGCGAGAGCGACAGATCTCGGGATTTCCACTTCGTACACGTAGTTCGGGAACCGCTTCCGTATTTCCCGCGCGATCTCGCGGGACAACCGTTCCCGCTTGTCGTACATGGTGAGAAGCGCGCTCACGCTCCGTATGTCGTGCCCCAAATTGTTTTTAACTAAATCAATCGTTTGGAGAAGCTGACTCAATCCTTCCAAGCTTAGATATTCGCACTGGATGGGAACCAACACCTCATCGGAAGCGGCAAGGCCGTTTACCGTGAGGAGATTCAAGCTCGGCCCGAGGTCGATGAAAATGAAATCATACCAACCGCGGATTTTCTCCAAGAAATTTTTGAGATACCACTCCCGCTCCGGGAGCTCCACGAGCTCGACCAAGGCGCCCGCGAGATCTGCCGAGGCCGGTACTATTTCGAGATTCGCAAGATATGTTTGCTTGATCGTCCGTTCGGGCCCGACGCCGGCAAGGAGAGCGTGATAGATGGTCTCGTCAGTTCCATGCCGGACGCCCAAGGCAATGGTCGCATTGTATTGCGGATCAAAATCAATAAGGAGAATTTTCTTGCCGAGCATCGCAAGGTAAGCCCCAAGATTGATGGTGGTCGTCGTTTTGCCGACGCCGCCTTTCGCGTTGAAAATGGCGATTATTCGAGCCATCAGTATTTACTATAACGTTTTTCTATGTTATTCTCAATAACAATCTGCCCGGGTGGCGGAATGGTTTACGCGTACGACTCAAAATCGTATGGGTCTATCCCATGTGGGTTCGAGTCCCACCCCGGGCACAAAACTTTGTTATAATAAGTGATAATGAATCTCCGCGATAGAGCCAGTTTTACACTTATTGAACTCCTCGTTGTAATTGCAATTCTCGCCGTTCTGGCGACTGCCGTGGTTCTCGTCCTGAACCCAACCCAACTCATAGCTCAAGGAAGGGATTCCACCCGCCTCTCAGACCTCGCAGCTCTGAATAGCGCCTTATCTCTCTTCACGGCGGATCAATTCACCCAACCCTTGGGAACCGCATCGACTACCTACGTTTCCCTCCCGGATTCATCTTCCACCTGCGGATCATGGTCTCTTCCCATTCTCCCTTCAGGCTGGAGCTATCATTGCGTTCCAGCTGCTTCTTCCACCAAGGTGGACGGCACAGGTTGGATACCGGTGAATCTGACGCTCATTTCATCAGGATCTCCCCTATCGAAACTCCCGATAGATCCCATAAACTCATCATCGACCGGCCTCTATTATACCTACACCACCAGCGGAGGGAAATACGAATTAACCGCCTCTATGGAATCCCAACGATATGGCTATGGGGGAAGCAATGATGTCGTGTCGACGGATGGAGGGCTTGATGATTCAACGTATGAAGTGGGGAGCAGCTTATCTTTACTGTGGAGTAATAACTTGATGATTAACTCAACTTATAGAGCACAATCTTTTACCGGCTGGGATAACCCCACACCGAGTTATCTCACTTGGAATTTAACCTCGCCAGGAAATGGCTTTAATGGGCAAGTTTTGGAATTCGATGCAACAGGCGGGAATCAGTCGCAAAGGAGCTGGACAGACACGGGAGCTATGACCCAACCCTTTGTATTGAACAACGTTTATAAAATAAACTTCTTTTATAGAGCCAATGGCCAATTTCAAATCCACGACAGGGATTCAAATATCACGAATGTTTCAACTAATACCGGCAATGCCTCTTATTTTTCTTATATCTATCTCAAAACCAGCAACGCGTGGGGTTCACCCTACTTCCTTGTTTATCTCGGTAACAGCGCTACCGTATCCCAGGTCCAAATGTACGGATTGCAAATACTGCAGCATAACTGAAAGACTTCCAGTTAACGTATCCGGCTTCCGGGCGGGACTTCCTTATCCGGCTGAAGCAAGGAAATGAAATCCTCGCCGGACGCAGCCAGGAGCATTCCGTTACTCTCCACCCCCTTCAGCGTTCTGGATTCCAAATTAAATACCACGATTATCTCCCTGCCGACGAGGGATTCCGGTGTATAATGCTCGGCTATGCCAGAAACTATCTGCCTTTTCTCTCTCGCCTCCCCTGAGTCAGTCGAAGGGCCCAAATCCAGCTCCAGGCGCAAAAGTTTGTCGGTTCCCTCAATCCGTTCGGCAGCCGTTATCTTCGCCACTCGAAGATCGATCTCCCTGAACTTGTCTATCGAAATGTTTTCCATACCCTGTAGTACAACTTCAAGTTATTGTTTAATGCAGTAGATCTTTAATCTTTTAGCTAAATCTGATTCTCCCGTAGTTTTGAAATACCTCTTTCTCAATGCCCCTCGAAGTTGTCCTACGGGGCATGCTACCGCTCGAGATCTTCCTTTATCGTTTCAAACTCGTTTTCAACCTCCTTCATCCGCGATCGCAAGCGCTTCACGATTTCCGATCCCTCCTTCACTCTCCGCAAGCCTTCCTCGACGTCCACCTCCTCGCGCGATTCAAACCATTCCACGATTTTCTTGAGTTTCGTGAGATCTTCCGTTATTTTGCCTTTTTCCTTTTTGGCGGTCATCTATTCGTTCGTGGTTCTCGAAATTTCACTCTCAATCGATCCTTTATAAAGCTTGGTCTTTATTCTATCACCTTTTTTCAAAAACTGGATATCTTTCACGACTTCCCCTCTTCGGTTGAAAACGATGCTGTAGCCGAGTTTCAAATTCCTCATCGGATCGGCAGCCCCGAGGTATTTCGAAAGGTTTTTTAATTCTTCGTTCACGCTTTCCATCCTCGAGGAGAAAAGACCGGATAAAGGTCTTATGAGGGCATTGAGTTCGTTCATCCCGCGAGAGAAAGCTGCCGCGAACGAAGAGGAAAGCCGGTGCGACATGACGGGTAGATCGAGGAACAGTCCATCCCACGAAGCGTTCATTGCTTCGGCAGCCATGGAGGGCGTGGAAACCGCCTTATCTGAGACGAGGCTCGCAATCGGCACGTCTCGATCGTGACCGATGCCGCAGAGGACCGGCAATCCGGAGGAAAATATCTTTCTTGCCACCGCTTCGTTGTTAAATGCCTGGAGATCTTCCAAACTGCCGCCGCCCCGGATGACGACGAGAATGTCCACGTGGTCGGCCGCGTCCCCGTTGAAATAATCGATCCCCGCAATGATGTTAGGAACGGCTTGCGTTCCCTCGACGCGCGAATCATAGAGATAAATCTTGAATCCGAGCTTCTTCAGGTTTTTTCTGAAATCGTCGATGACGGCTCCCGTTTTCGACGTAATGACTCCGATCGAAGAGATGAATTCCGGCAGTTCCCGCTTTCTCGCGAAAAGTCCCTCCTTCTCGAGCTTGCTTTTCAGAAGTTCATACGCTTTCTTGAGCGATCCCTCTCCCACGAGCTCGAGACTTTCGACGACGAAACTGAAATTACCGCGCGGCTTGTAAACGCTGGGTGCGCCGATCGCTTTGACGAGCAAGCCGTCTTCCAGTCCGAACCCGAAGAGCTTCGCCCGATACGGATTCAGATAGCAGGGCAGAAGGCCTTCTCCCTCTTTGTCCTTCAGCGCGAAATAAAACCCCGTCGGATGCTTCTTCAAGTCCCAAACTTCCCCCGTAACCTCCGCCTCTTCCTCGCCGAGAAGGGTGTTTAAATGGTCGATAAAATCTCCGACGCTCCAGGTTTTGCGTTCTCCAAGAGTCATTGATTTTTGAGCTCGTCGTCGAGTTCCTCGATCATCTTCTTGGCTCGCGGCGAGAGATGTTTCGGAAGCTTCAGATTGAAGGTCACATAAAGATCACCCCGGCTGCCCATCCCAAACTTGGGCATGCCCCTCTTCGCGATTTTCATCTTTTCGTTCAACGAAAAGCCGGTCGGTATCACGACGCCGAACTTTTCGCCGCCGACGTCGTGCATCCCGATCTCTTTCCCGAGGAGAGCCTCAGCGAGATCGATGTCCTTCGTCACGTAGAGGTCGCTCTTTTTCCTCGTGAAAACGGGATGGGGAGTGATCCTGATCACGATGTAGAGATCGCCGCTCGCACCGCCCTTACTCCCCGCTTCGCCGCCGCCGCTCACCTTGACTATCTGACCGTCCTCGATGCCGGGCGCTATGTCGACCGCAACGGACTTCGAGGAAAAAACTTTCCCCTCCCCTTTGCAATTCTTGCAGACGACGTTGGGTATTTCACCCCTTCCCCCGCAATCGGGACACAACTTCACCTGGGAAAAATTTCCGAAAAAAGTCTTCCGCTCAACTTTCACTTCGCCCTTGCCGACGCAGGTCGCACATTTCTTGGTCCCCTTGCTCCGGTCGTACCCCACCCCTCCGCATACGTCGCAGAGAACGTTTGTCTTGAATTTTATGTCTCTCGCGACCCCTCGGAAAGCTTCCTCGAGGGTAATTTGGATTTCCAGCTCGACGTCCGATCCTTGGGTGTACGTTCTTCTCCTCTGTCCGCCGGACCCGCCAAATATGCCTTCGAATATGTCCTCGAAATCGACGCCGAACCCGTTCTGAGCTCCAAAGCCGCCGAAACCGGCCGAGAAGCCGCCTTCCCCGAACGGATTCCACGCACCGCCATACCCCGCTGCCGCACCCTCGGGAACCTCGCCGAATCTGTCGTACTGGGCCTTCTTCTCTTTATTGGAAAGAACTTGGTAAGCCTCGTTTATTTCCTTGAATCTGGCTTCGTTGCCGCCCGGGCGGTCGGGATGATATTCATGGGCCAGCTTCCGGTATGCTTTCTTGATCTCTTCATCGGGAGCGTCCTTCGAAACGCCCAAAATTTTATAATAATCTTTCATCCCGTTAGAAATAAACTAAACAAGTCGCTTACGACAAGAGCAGAAATTCACGCGTTTTCGTCTCCAGCGTCGTATAAGCAAAACCAAAAACAATGAAAATTTTCAGAAGTAAGAACGCCATAAGTTCTATGAGCCAATAGAACAGGGCCATCGCTCCCTTGGCCACGAAAAATAAGATCGCTGCGAGAATGATGGGAGCATACGGACCCAGCCAAAACTCAAATTTCAGGAAGTACTGACTCGCGGCCATGTAGGCGAACTCCGAGACCGTCTGGTTCGGATCAAAGGCAGCAAATTTGCTCTTCAGACCGGCTTCCAGCTGATCTGTGATTTGGCTCACCACCTGAGCCTGATAATCAGGCGGCAAACTATTGAACGTTTCTCCTATGATATCCTGATTCTGATCGGTTACGTTAATCTTCACCTTCTGGGCTTCGCTCTCGGCGACGCTTTTCAGGAAATCCCCCATTTTTTCATCGCCGCTCATCGCGAGCCCCGGAACGACGATGCCGGCTACCGGCTCCGCGGAGCGGATCATGCCGTCGACCAGTATCTCGCCCGCATTACGCGGAGCCAGATTCCAAGAAAAATAAGACAGGTAAAAGACGACCGCAAGTGCGATGAGGAATCCGGAGGCCGCGCGAGGCAATATTCTCCTCGACACTTCAAAGAAACGTACTTTGAGACTGTTTCCCAACATCCGGTGTCCTCTTCTTATTCCCGAAAACACGAAATAAAACCCGACGATGAAACCTAAGATCAGGATTCTCATGAAATTCTGGTTTGCATTCCCGAATTCATGATAAAAAACGAGAAGAGGCGCGAATGTCCCCACGGCGACCGTGACGAACAGTCTCCAAAAACTCTTGATGAAAAACGTCTCGAGGACGACAAAGATGAGAGATAAAACGAAAAGAGCAACGAACAGCCAAAAGCTCGGCGCAGTCAATCCCGCCATGAAACGAGCGAAGTAATAAAACGCTCCCCAGTTCGCCCCCGCGCCCAAGAGAGCCAGGAATATCAACTTCCACCAGCTCTTGTCTTCCTCCGCTTCCTTTGACTCACTGACTATTTGCAGGCTCGGTTCCATCTTGTTTGTTCTCCGGCTTGTCTCCTTGCTTATTATACATTGCCTCGCCTATTTTCTGAAGTTCTGTCGAAAGATCGCTCAAAGCGTTCCTGATTGCCTCGGCATTCGTCCCATCTTTCACTTCCTTGACCTTCTGAATCCTCTCCGTGACGGAATTTTTGATCTCATTCGACACCTTATCCCCGGCATCTTTGAGCGCCTTCTCGGCGGAATAAATGGTGGTCTCAGCTTGATTTCTCACCTCCGCCAGCTCTTTTTTCTTCTGATCTTCAGCCGCATGTTCCGCAGCTTCTTTCTTGAGTTTCTCGATTTCTTCCTTGCTCAAGGCAGTCGACGCCTCGATTTTCACCGATTGCTCTTTGCCCGTCGCTTTATCCTTGGCCGACACAGTCAAAATCCCATTCGCATCTATGTCAAAGGTAACCTCCACCTGCGGCATACCCCGCGGCGCCGGCGGTATGCCGTCCAGAATGAATCGCGCGAGCGTCTTATTATCAACCATCATCGGCCGTTCTCCCTGACCAACGTGTATTTCGACGGAAGTTTGACTATCAGCTGCCGTCGAGAACGTCTGCGTCTTCGAGGTAGGAACCGTGGTGTTTTTGGGAATCATCGGGGTCGCAACGCCGCCCAAGGTCTCGATGCTCAAGGTGAGGGGCGTCACGTCCAAAAGCAATATGTCCTTCACGTCGCCCTGAAGTATTCCGGCTTGAATGGCGGCACCCACGGCGACAACTTCATCCGGATTGATCCCCTTGTGAGGTTCTTTGCCGAAAAGATTCTTCACGGCTTCCTGTATCGCCGGCATCCTCGTTTGTCCGCCGACCAAAACAATCTCGTTCACATCCGAGAGTTTCATTCCCGCCCCCTTGGGAGAGGGAGATTCGACGGCGTCTTTCACGAGCTCAATCGAGCGGTCAATCATGTCTCTCACCAAGTCTTCCAATTTGGCTCTCGTGATTTTCATGAGAAAATGCTTCGGGCCGCTCGCGTCGGAAGTGACGTACGGCAAATTGATCTCCGTTTCCGTGACCGTCGAAAGTTCGTGCTTGGCACGCTCGGCCGCTTCCTTCAACCGCTGGAGAGCCAAGGTGTCCTTGGACAAATCGATGCCTTCTTGTTTCTTGTATTCGGCCACGAGATATTCCATGATCTTCTTGTCGAAATCGTCTCCGCCAAGATGGGTATCACCCCCCGTCGCTTTGACTTCGACCGTGTCGTCCCCCACTTCGAGGATCGAAATGTCGAACGTCCCACCGCCGAAATCGTAAACGACAATGCGCTCATTTTTCTGCTTGTTCATCCCGTAGGCCAGTGCCGCTGCCGTCGGCTCGTTCAATATCCTCCGTACCTTAAACCCGGCTATCTCGCCGGCGTTCTTGGTAGCCTGCCTCTGGCTGTCGTCGAAATAGGCCGGAACGGTTACCACCGCTTCGTCGATCTTGCCGCCGACTTTCGCCTCGGCATCGGCCTTCAATTTCTGGAGAACCATCGCCGAGATTTCCTCGGGGGTATACCAGCGATCCCCCATTTTGATTTCGACGCCGCCGTTTTGCGAAGCCCGTATTTCATACGGCAGCCACGCCTTGTCCCGCTCCACTTCCGGATCGGTGAATTTGCGCCCCATCAGTCTTTTAACCGAGTAGATGGTATTCTTGGGATTCACGACGGATTGCCGCTTCGCCAGAAGTCCCACCAGTCTCTCATTGGATTTCGACATGGCGACTATGGAAGGAGTCGTCCGTAAACCTTCGCTATTCTCGAGAACCTGGGGCTCGCCGCCTTCCATGACGGCCATCGCCGAATTGGTCGTCCCCAGATCTATTCCTAAAATTTTACTCATATGTTTTATTATTTTTTATTGTTTATTGACCTTGATCTTTTTGCTTTGAAACGTTTACTCTCGCGGGGCGTATGACCTTTCCCTGGAGCCGATAGCCCGGAGAAAGCTCATCGGCGACCGTTCCCGGCGGAGCTTCCGAATCGATGCTCTTCACCGCTTCGTGGACCGCGGGATCGAACGTTTCCCCCGGCCTCACCGACATTTTCTCCAAGCCGTACCGCCGAAGAACGTCTTCCAGCTGGTTCTTGATGAGAATCACCCCTTTTCGGGCCGGGTCGCTTTCCGATATGATGGAGAGGCCCAAATCGAAACTGTCCAGAACGGCTATCAGATCGGAGACAACGGCTCGAGTGCTGAATTTCACGAATTGCTCCATCCGCTCCGCTTCCTCCTTCTTATAATTTATGAGATCCGCCTTGGCCCGTTTCCACCCGTCCAGGTATTCGTCTCGTTCCTTCTCAAGCTTGGTTATTTCTTCGTTCTTTTTATTATCTTCTTCCATAGTTTTCTTTTATTTATTCTCGACCGATTCATTCAACGTCTCAAAAAGACTCAAGGGTTTCGCGTAATTCATCCGCTTCGGACCTATGGCGAGGATGAGAAAATGCTCATCGCCGATCTTGAGGCAATTTGCCACGACGGATACTTCCCTGCTCCGCACGAAAGGGTTCTTACCTATGAAAACCTTGGGCCACGTTTCTTCGTCGTTCCAGAATCCCGATTTTATCTTCGCCGGCAGCATTTCAAAATCCTCAACCACGTCAACCAATTCCTCCTTATCATCCACATCCAAACCACAAAGCAGATCGTGGAGACCGCTGCTCCACAATGCATCGTTACCGATTTCATAACCGACGCTCAAGCACTTAAGCTCACTCGAAACATCTTCTATGAAAGAATTAATCTCCCCTTTCAGAAATTTAAAAATGGCATCCTCATACCCTCTCTCCGGATAATCGGCTTTTATCCCGTCTTTCAGAAGCCCTTCAACCAAAAATCGGTACGCTTTGTCGGACGGAAACCTCCCGCCGGAAGGATGGTTTTGATAAAAATAGCCGTCTTCGGCGAGATCGTTCAACTCCCAGCGGATCATGGCCGGCTTTATGCCGAAATCGTGGTCTTCATAGAGACCTTCGGAGGTTATGGGTTTACCAGTTTTTATGTAGCCCTCGACTGCGGTTTTCAATATTTCCTTCGTCCTGTCTTTGAGCATTAAGGACAATTATAGATTAGCACTCGGAGTTGTCAAGCGCTAAAGAAGGGTTCGGGAAGGACACCTTTCTCTCTCCCTGGCGTAGGTCTCGGCTCATACAAATTCAAATTCGTTCCTCCTGGGAAATGAACGGAATTTAACAAACTCAACCTCGCTCCGCTCGGGATTCAGTCATTGTTAAATTCCCATTTCCTGCGTCGGAATTCGGGAATTTGTTCATTCGCCTCAACAAACCAGTTCAAGAGGAAGGTGTCCTTCCCTCGGTAAAATTAAAAAGGATATTCGCTCAAATATCCTTCTTCAGGGGAAAATGGTTTCCTTTGCCGTTACTTCTCAATTACTTAGCCAGATACTTATCAATCGTATCGAGCATCGCTTCGTAACCTTCTGGTTTGAGATTCTCTATGTAATTATCGTGGTAAAGATGCTTAATGTTCATACCAGCATTGAGGAGTTTGTATTTTTTCTTAAACTCCTCAAATGGAATCTTTGAACTGCCTTCGTAAGCCGCTTCACGAAAACTTTTAAACGCTTCTACCATATTACCGCTATTGGCCAAAATCCAATTCTCCACCCCAACGCCTCCGAAACCTCCGTGTTCCACTCTCTTGTAAGCGTGACCTTCTTTTAGCACCTCTTTAGCCAGAATGATATTCGCAATGACTTGCTGATAAGCATCCTTACCGATGTTTTCATTAATCCACTCCAGCTTCTCCTGAATAGCATCATGTGTGCCAAAAACGCTCAAATCAGATTTACTGGCAAACCCTATATCTATATCAAGGGGTTTTTCGAGCTTTTTATCGGCTATACTCGTCACGCCCATAACCCTCAACTGATAATAGCCGCCTGGTTCTTGGTGCGACTCGTCCTTCCCTATGCTCAATTCTTTTTTTATGCGATCCGCAATCTCTGCTGAGCGCCCAAAATCGCCCGCGTCCAGCTTCAAGGTGAAATCGAAATCAAAATCTCCTGGCATATTGGTATGCCTCCCTGTCGATCCGATATCCAGCAACTCCGCACCGATGATACTCGTATCATATTGAGATTTAACATTGATCCCACTTTCCGATAAGACCTTCTCAACGGTATTTCTTATGTTATTCGACAACGAGTGGACTTTCTCGGCATTTTTGTCTAAATTCTTGGCGATTTCATCTATACGCTCGAAGTTTTCGTCGCCCTCCTTCAAAAGAACAAATTCGAGCGGCTCGCCATCATAACGGTCAAGGCCATTGAATGTCGCTCTGTACTCAGCATACATTTCCGGAGTGAATATGATCTTGCCCTCTATGTCGGTTATTGGAATGTAATAGCCGTTCTGCGCGATTTCATAGAAAATCTTCCCGCATCTCCGAGAATCTCCCATAAGATCTCCTTTGACTACCATGAAGTCTATCTCCGTCGAAGGAAAGCCAGTACGTATGCCGTAATGCCTTCCTCCTAAGGTGGAAAATAATTCGAGCTTACCAGGAACTCTGTCGATCTCCCCCTCCTGAGTTGTCTTTTGAAACTGACCCCTATCTCTCACGGCAAACAACAAATCACCGTAACTAGTTGCTAAGGATTTTCCCACTGCCCCACGGAATCCATCGGTCAGGTCGCCTTCTAGAACCATGCTCACGTCCGTATCGAGAGGTGTACTGTCCGAATCGGCGCTAGCTCCAAGAAATTCCTTGGCTACCGAGCCGTTCTGAAGAATATTTGATATATACTGATCATTAACGCCCTTTAGGAGATCACCTTCGCGTAAATCCAGCTTTTCATCCGTAGCATTCCGAGCTAACTCAAGTCCGCGTGCGTGAGCAGCGGTTTTAGCTTTCTTCATTTCGGCTAAAACGTCCGCTAAGCTTTCTAATTCAATCGGCCTCAGAAACATCTCCCCGATTCTGTTAGTCACAGTCTGACCACTCCTAGCTAGGAGACTTTCTCTTAAACCGCGGTATTTCTCCTGGAGTGAAAGATTATCTTTCAGAGGAGAGCTTTCATTCCCACCCAAGCTCGAGTTAAGGAAAAGAGTGTTGAGTTTACCAAAAAAATAATCAAGTTCAGTCCGTTTATCCACATCCAAAGAATCAAACCCTTTCTCTTCAGCTTCCGCTAGGATGCTTTCTCCATCCAAGAGCACCTCTATATACTGTCTCAAGGAACGGTTGGCTGATTCGACGTGCGTCCGCAGGAGATCTTGATAAACGATATAGTATTTTCCTCTGTTCCCCTCATGCCTCAATATCGGGCTGGCATTATTACGGATTCTTGTTGCTAAAATCTTCGGCGGGTAAAGTTCCTCGAAGATCTTGTAAATTTTCCCGATGGTCGGAAGATTATTTTTTATGAATATATCTTCAATTTTCCTATATGATTCTGCTGGATTGTCGGTAGCTAAAATCTGCTCGATCAGCTGATCCTTCATGCGGATTATTTCTTGAGAGGGAGAGCCAACTATCCTTTGACTGATGATTATATAAGCCTCTAATTGTTCTGGGGTCTTATTGGAAAACCTTTCTGACTGTGCGATAAAATCATAGAAAACCCTGCTAGGGACATCAGCCCGTAACAGCTTAGTAATACGCTCCAGAAAATCAAACTTATCCTTTTCACCAAAGATGTCTTCCGATATTTTTTCTTTCTCTCCCTCGCTGATGTCGGGGATTAGATCTATGAGGTCGAGCAATTTTTCTGTGTAAAGACCCCCAAAGTTAAGACACTTTTTCGACAAGTTTCTGGTAGCGATTCGAGAACAGTGCAGGCGGCATCCTGAGGGCGGAGTGGATTCTCCGGTGGTTGTAGTCCCAGACCAGGCGATGGATCTCGTAGACCAGCTCTCCCAGCGATTTGAACCTCTCCGGATCGCCCAGATCCACCTTGAACTGGGAGTAGAAGGACTCCTGGTAGCCGTTCTCCCATGGCGATGACTTCCTCGATCTCGATATCCTGACGCCGAGGTTCAAAAGAGCTCCGGTGAAGATCCTTGAGCCATACTCCCTTCCGTTGTCCGAGTGGAAGATGTTGGGTCTCGGATGATGTTCCGCCGCGGAGAAGAGTGCCTGGAGGACCAGAGGCACCGAGTGGGTATTCATCACGGCCCAGCCCACGATCTCCCTCGCAAACAAATCCATCACGGTGGCGAGATACAGGAACTTCCCTTGGTACGGGATGTACGTGAAGTCCGCCACCCAGATATCGTTCAATCCTTTGGGGAAGTTCTTCTGAAGGAGATTGGGATACAGGATACTCGAGAAGCCCGTTTTCCTTGGCCTTCTGCCCCTTCTCCGATATGCCTTCATCCCGAAGAGCCTCATCACCCGTTGGGCTCTTTTTTTGTTGATCTTGAGCTCCAAAGCCACTCTTCTGAAGCCGTATGAAGGATGGTCTCTCAAGACTGATATGATCCTTTCCTTGAGCGACCAATCCTTGGGCGATTGTTTCGAGACATAGTAGAGGGAGGCGCGGGAGAGGCCGAGTTCACGGGCAAGTTCCCACTTCGTCTTCTTCTGCTTTTTGATCAACGCTTTTTTTGAGTGCGTGAGGAGGCCAGGGTGAGCTCGCCCACGAGGGCGAGGAGCTCTTCGTTCTGGCGCTTGAGGCGGACGAGTTCACCGATCGTGGGGGTGCCTTTCACGCCCCTTCCCAGCCAGTTGTATATGGTGGCGGGATTCAGACCGTGTTCCTTGGCGGCCTGGACGACCGGGATCCCTTCCTCCTTGATTCTCTTCAATATCTGCTCCTTCACCTCGGGAGCGGTGCGATATGTTTTCTTCATGACACAAGGGTATATTGACTTCGACCTTTGTGTCTAATATATGGGGGTCAGGCCAAAGTAGACATCCGAATAATCCGCTTTGTAGAGAAGTTGTCCTTCAAGTTTCACCACCCTTACTCTTCTGTCTCTGCACCTCTCCTCATGGTCAGAGTGTCTTTCTTTTTTGATTTGACGGCCGCAATGTTCACATTTTTTGCAACATGGCATCAGATGGAACACGAAACGACGTCCTGGTTTGTGACAAATATGGCGGCAGTAATCCTCTCTCATTAGATAATCAGAATGATCAGCCATGACATTCACCTATAAATTGGTTGAAAATAATCCTAGAGAGATATTAAACCCTCCACGATTTTCAGTCAAAAATCCGTTTAGCCCATTCTACCTAACAAAAACACCCACCTCCTTGGTGGGTATACTTGAGTATATACTCAAACAGTACCCGAGTAGAGGACGTTCGAACTTTTTTCCTAGACAAATTCTGCTGCTGCCTTGTCTAAAATCCAAGTGATACTTTTTTGAGGCTTAATTTGTGTTGCGAGAACAAGCTTCTCTTGGGTTTTGTCATTGATGACTTTTCGTACGACGTCAGCTTTGTCTTTCCCGGCAACTAACATAATCACATTGAGAGACGAATTGATTGCCTCTAAGGTCAAAGATAAACGTGTTGAAGGCGGCTTGGGTGCATTGGTAATGACGGCCATGGATTTTCTTATAACCTTGGTGTCCACCGTGCTCCCAGGGAAGAGCGACGCGACGTGCCCGTCCGATCCCACGCCAAGAAGTATCAAATCAAAAACTGGCAACTTGTTATTGAAAAACAATTCCATTTCGGTTGAATATTTCTTCGCTGCTTCCTCTGGACTAATACTTTCAGTGGCTATTGCATGAATGTTGTCGATTGGAATGGGAACTTTACTGAGGAGTGTCTCTCGCGTCATGCGGAAATTACTTTGTGGATCATCTGAGGGAACAAACCGCTCATCACCAAAGAAAATATGGATTTTGCTCCAATCAACTTTATCCTTGAATTTATCTCCCGAGAGTAATTCATACAGTCGCCGAGGCGTAGTGCCTCCTGAAAGCGCAACCGAGAACCGGTTTTTCACTGAAACTGCGTTGTTACATAGCTCAATAAACATCTCCGCCGCGAACTCGCTTAATCCCTCCGCATCTTTGAAAATTCGCACTTCTTTAGTAGCCATCGGTATGATTATATAGTAAAAAGTCCGCCTCGTAAGGTGGGTATACTTGAGTACATACTCAACCTTGGTACGCAGGAGTGGACGATGTTCGAACGATTTTGACCGGATATGCCAAAATGTGATATGTTTCTTCTATGAGCGAGAAAATAAAGCCGGAATCCCCTGGTTTTGAAAACGTGAACAAAATAGAGGGAGTGCCGCAATGGGAACCAACTGACCCCGTTTTCAAAGCGGCAAAATTGAGAGCTGAAGAATTGGCCGAACGGGCTAAACTCAATGAGGCCATCCGCATCATCGAAGAATTGGAAAAGGAGGTTGCTGGCATGCCCATTGCAAAAAGATTCAGCCGGGAGAAAAAGCCGACCGAAAGTCCCCTATTCAGTGGTGCCCCTAATCCTATTCTAGTCAGTCTAACAGAGGACGAATACAAACGAGCAACTCTTTTAAAAGCTTTGGAGGGAATTAAGGAGCAGCTTCTTGGAACTATAACGCGCATCCACGATGTTGTCATGGATATCGAAACGACGAAAACTGAATAGTAACCGACTGAAGATAGTCTTGGTGCACAGGAGTGGACGATGTTCGAACAATTCTATGCTCCAGATCTTTTCAGCCCCAATAATTTATTAATAAACGGTTTTTTATAATGTTCATCTTTCGGTTTCCACTTGTCATAGATTTCGTGAAACTTATCTTTAGGATAAGCCACTATGAAACGATCACGGTAGGTCAATCCTTGAATAATAAAACCCGAGAGCACGCCCAAAATAATAGGGTTAACCTCGTTCAGACAAATGAGAATTATGATTATCAAGGTGGAGTAGATCCAATGATGAATATGGACATAATATCCCCGAACCTGAAAGTGCAGTGATCGTTCAACTCTATGGCCCTCATATTCTCCAGAGAAAAGGTTCTGAAAAACATATCCTCCAAATGCGGATATGCCGAATGTTAAAATCCAACCGCTAATTGCCATCTTTATTAATATCCTCCAAATATATCATAATCTCCTCGTGATTAGAAATTACTGGAATGTTTTGGGGAATTCTGGAATCCTTACTGTTTTCCTTAGGGCAGAAGTATACAAACTTTACACCCCCATTAACACTCGTTTCATAATCATTGAGAGCATCTCCTACATAAATAACTTCACTTTTTTTCAAACCCATCTTTTTGACTGTTAGGTCCAAGATTTCTGGCGATGGCTTTTCTCCTAGATACATCTCCCGCCAAACAATTCCATATTTCTTTAACTCCGGAAAGATATCCAGTATTTTCTTAACAAAATTTTTTCCGGAGGAAGTACTAATCCAAACCCTAAAGTTCCTCTTGGTTAATTCATCCAACGCTTTCATCCCATCTGGGAAAACACTGATCTGATCTATATTCTCACTCACATATTCTCTTTTTGCGTTCACAAAATCGTCAATCAATTTCTTTTTGTCACCTGTAAAAACAGCCGAGGCGAAGGCTTTATCGGATATACCGCGCTGATCTAGTAACTTTCTTCTTGTAAGTTTTATCCCAAATTTATTAGCGGTGGAAAGCCAAGCATTTTCGTGCAAGTTTTGAGTTGAGATAATAGTCCCGTCCAAATCGTATATTACCCCCTTAATCTTTTTATATAGATCCTCGGCAACTGGCATTTCATGCTTGTTATTACTTGGCAGCAGATGACTGATTAGTAACAGTCGATGAATTCACAACGCTACTTGAGACAGCTGATTGCAATGCTGCCTCAAGTTGTGCTTGTTGATCGCTTGTCTTACTTTTCCCGCCGAAGATGACCGTAATCAGTATTAGAAGAGCAATCAAGGTGCCGTCAATGAACGCTTTTTTATATCTTCTTATTAATGCGATCATCAGTATTTTAATTATACCAAAAACATTTAGTGCACAGGAGAGAATTCGAACTTTCGGAGATAATTCCTTACGCCACCTCGGCGTTGTAGCACTGCTCGTCCTTCGATTCCGCTCAGGATGAAAACTGTCGTCATGCTACTTCACTATTATAACAATTTTCACAATACACGATCTCGGGGCGGTCGGGAGCGTAACTGGTTTCAAATTCATTAAGACATTTCTCTGCTCCGTGGGTGTGGGTCTTGAGGTTACACATGCAAGTGCGATGCCAAAGTTTGAGCGGATTTCTTTGCTTGAGGCGGATGGCGTAACGGCAGTTTGGGCAAAGATGAGGAATCGGGATATTGCACTGTCTATAGAACTGGAGTTCCTGAGGGGCGAGCTTGAAAGCCGTTGAACATCGTTCGTTGCATACGTTCTTTGAATCCGCATGTTCACAGCCGATGACTTCACCCAGTATCGAGTCATCGACGTCTTTTATCCGATCGGGGATATCTTTCGGATGGAGGGTAACGGAATATTCTCTTTTCCCCTCTTCCCTCCAGCGATACCCCCGTGCCTCGGCGGTTTCTTTATCCAGCGGAAAATAATCTTGAGCAAGGGTCTCGTTGTAGGCAAAAAGGGAAAGGTCCTGAGGGAAAAACTCCCCGTATTTGTACGCTCTTCCCTTCGAATCCACGTATGGCATCGCACCCATGTGGTCGATGATTTTGGGAACCAGCTTTTGATATTCCTCTTTTGAACATTGCCTGTTGAAAATGCAATAACTCTGGTTCTTGAGGCCGACGCATCCGAAGCAATCCGAGCAGTCACGGCACATAGCACAATACTGAATGTCCTTGCATACGTCAAAGGAAAAGGAAAAAAGAGCATTCTGCGAAGAGAATCCGCACCCCGATCCTTCACAGGCAAGTTCTCCGGAGACGATGCCTTGGCAATCGTATACATCCCGACAGCCCTTGAGAGCCCTTATGCTGTATTTCACGTTTTCCGATTCGTCAACGGTGAAAGAATAGCGAACGTGCTTCGAATTCGTGATGTTGTTGCCCGTGGCATCTACCGAGTTTTTCATCTCTGCATATTTGCAGAGCGCCGATTTCTTGAGCTCGGTGAATTCTCCCTTGAGTTTCTCTATGGCGATGAAACCCCCGAAGTCGATTTTATCCATTCTAGCCGCGTACTCTTCGGCAGCCAACTGCTCGTTCCTGAACACATAATTCTTGTTCCTCAAATTAGCACTCATGAAGCAATGCGACACATTCGAGCAGCCGGAAAGAAAGGAAGAGTCGGTGCTTTCCTTCGTTTTTTCTATAAACGAACACCGGTAGTTTTTTTCACTGTCAATCGCTTCGTAGCACAACTCTCCGTTTTGGAGATAAATAGAATCCAGACATTGTTTTAGCTCCTGGGAAGAAGTGCAATATAAAGAATCTTCGCTCAAGATGCTCGAAAAGCACATATAGCAGTTCTTACAGCTGCCGTTATAGTTCCCATACTCACTGTTCACCATCGTCCCCTTGATATCAGCCAAGACAAGCGGAACTTTCTCGAGAAGGCTCCGAAATTGAACGAAAAAAGGCTTGCTCCAATCACACTCCCCGCCGTAATCCTTTCCGTCCCAGCGATCAGACGTCCAACACTCATGGCAATACACTTGAAAAGGAGATTCGGGCGCATACATCGTAATGATCGTTTTCTCGCAGAGATCACACTTGCGACGATAAAGAGCATTCTCATTACGCCAACTCATGCGCCGAATCATCCGACACTCCGGGCAAAAAGTGGGTGGCGGCACCCGCATTTTTTCGTAGAAACCGAAATCATCCGGCTCGACCGTGAATTCTTTCTTGCAGTTTTGGCACACCCTCTTTTCGGAAGGCATATGGAAATTCTACATCAAATGTACAACGCAAGGGAATGGGAATACCCTTGAGTGAATTTGTTCGAGGTTGTTTCAAAATCCCCGAGCCCCGCCTGCCGGCGAGGCAGGGCAGGTATGGTTTCGAGTCCACTAGCTGGCGG
Source organism: uncultured bacterium (assembly GCA_963713955.1). Lineage (GTDB taxonomy): Bacteria > Patescibacteriota > Minisyncoccia > UBA6257 > GWB1-50-10 > JAKAHT01. The sequence continues at coordinate 434,229 of OY970216.1, read as the reverse complement.
ACGGCGACCAAAGCAACCAAAAGGCGAGCCGGATACGCTCGCGAAGGCTAAGACTTGGGCGTCGCCCCGGAGACTGCCTGAGCAAGTGTGTCCGGCGAGACCCCTACGGGCAAGCGGCGGTCACGGTCGAGAGCGTCCCCGAGGCATTTACACTCACCAAAAAGCAGGTTCCGCCGGGAGCCATGAGTATCAAGCCTTGGCTGGAATTCGAAAAGCCGACGTTACCGTTTGCCTTGAGGGCCGTCGCTCCCGAAACTCCGGTACCCGAGAATACTTCGCCGGAAACGTTGAGGTTCCCGCTGAAGTATCCGTTCCCCCAAGGATTCACGGCCGAACCAAAATTCAAGCTCGTTGAACTCGCTGGATAGAGAGAAGAATCGAACGTCGCAGCGGAAGTTTTCGCGACCGCGATTTGCATCGATTGGGCAAACTGGCTCGCCGGATTGGGGTTGTTGTAGGTTAGAGACAAATTCATCTGGACCACGGTCGCACCGCCGGGATTTTCGTAGGGAGTCACCGAAAAATTGGTCACGTTAACGTTCGCATTGGTCAGGGCCACAGACGCGGCCGAACCCTGCTCTAAGTAGAGAGCAGTACCGCTCGCGTAAACGAGAGTCGGATCTTGCGACGACGACGCCGTTCTTAAATTCAAGGTCGAGGTTGTAACTCCATCGGTCATGTTAACCAGGCTCGAATTCTGCACCAGCTGCTGCACGACATTCGAGACAAAACTTATCTGGCCGTTCACATCGTTCACGGCGGTCTGCCTCACCTCAATCCTCGTGAACGTGGTAAGGATGGCGATCAAAAAAACTGAGACTATGGAAAAGACGGCAATGTAGATGAGCATCTCAATGAGAGAAAATCCTTTTTTCATGTCTTTATTATACTATATTCTATTCCCTATCCCCTATTTGTAGTAGATTCTATCCGGCACCCTAAAATCGACGTACGACGCTCTCTTGAAATCCATGCGCATGGAAAGATTGGCCAAGATGGAAGAAAAATCATCCGGGACGAAGCCGAAACTGAAATAAAATACGGGGCCGTCGATCAGACTAACCTGCCACTCTCGAAGGGAAAGATCGTTGAAGTCGATCTCCGAAATCGCAAAACCCTTGCTTTTCAGAGTATTGACCACCGCCATGAAATTCTGGAACCAATCGGGATCAGAAAGAACATTCTCGCCGGGCATGAGATATCGCCCGGTAAAATCATTCACTTTGAGGATCAAGGACCCTTCAACGTCCGGCGACGGAGAAAAAATGATCCCGCTCTCGTCAAAAACAAAGCAAACGGTGCTGGTCGCTTCACAGATGACCCCCGCTGGCGTTCTCGGCACCACGCTTATGGAAACCGTTCTCTTCATCAAATTTGAAGATATATCGACGCTCTTGACTGCCGGTAAATCTTCCAAGCTGGATGGCTTCGCGCCTATTCCCCAAAACAACATGTTCCGAGGGCCGACAAGAGCTTTCGTCCTGCTCCGGAGCATCAAGTTTCTCACGGAATTTATTATCTCCGCATTGGGCACAGAGGTAGGATTAGAAACGCTGATGCCGGAAACGTCGAAAACCCGCCACTCCAAAACCAGCTTGATGAAAAAAATCACGAGAAGCGCCAGAAACGCGGCGAGCGAAAGCAGCATCCAAAATTTCACTCTCCTTTTCTTACTCCTCTTGGCACCTTGGAATTTGTAATCCCGAAAAACATCCATCGAAATTCATTCTAACACCCTTATCGGAAACGAGTAAGAAGAAGTCTGTCCCGCTTGGGTCGTCTTCACTTGGACGGGATAATCCCCCGCCTTGCTCCAGCTGTGCGCGATGACCGTTATGGTATCCAAACCCTTGCCGGTGCCGTCTTCAACGACGCCGTCGCCCCAGTTTACCTCGTAAGTGCCGTCTGAAACCAAGGAAAGGGAAATTTGCTGATTCAGGCCGGTCATGATCGAAACCGTCGGCGGCGGCACGCTGGACGAGCTCTCGCTCGATGAAGGCGCCGCAATGACTTGATTGTTGAAAAACGGAATAGAATTCGTTCCCACTGTTTCAGTGCTTGAAACACCGGAAAGAGAGGAGGTACCCGCGATACTTTTTCCCAAAGAATACATCTGATCGCCGGCCCACTTTGCCACGTCGGAAGCGTTCTTCGCGAGAACCGACTGCAGTCCCGAAACAACCGTATTTTTTGCCCCATTGAGAGTCCCTGATGCCTTTTCCTCAGCACTGGAAACGACGCCGTTCAACCCTCCGGAGGAATACCATTTTTCATAGAAAACGTAACCGAAATAGACGACGGCGGCCAAAATCAAAACCCCGGCTATGAACTTTGCTATTTTGAAAATCATACTCAAATCGCCGGTTCTCTCTTCGACTCATCTCAGATTTTTATCTCATCCTTGCCCAGATATTCCCTCAAAGCTTTCGGAACTTCCACGTTCCCCTCCGCCGTTTGATAATTCTCGATAATGGCTATCAGAATTCTCCCGATTGCAAAAGCGGTGGCGTTCAGCGCATGCAAAAATTCCTTCTTCCCCGCTTTATCTTTATATTTTGCGTTTATCCCTCTTGTCTGAAAATCCGTGGTATTGGAGCAGGAATGAGTCTCCCGATATTCGCCGTCTTCTCCTTGGCCGGGCATCCAGGTATTGATATCAAACTGCCTGGCATCAGTCCATCCCATATCGCCCGTGCATATCTCCATTACCCGATAAGGGAGTTCCAGGGCACGAACCAACTTTTCCTGCATATTCAACAAGAATTTGTGTTCTTTTTCCGAATCTTCCGGTTTCACAAACGAATACATTTCCACCTTGTCAAACTGGTGAACTCTCAGAATTCCTTTCGTGTCCTTGCCGTAAGACCCGGCTTCTCTCCTGAAACAAGTGGAAAACCCGACATATCGCTTCGGAAGAGTCGACTCTTCGAAAATTTCTCCTCTCCCCAAGGGTCCCAGGGTGTGCTCGGCGCTCCCGACGAGATAAAGCTCGTCTTTGGGAATGAAATATTTGTCCTCTTTCTGATCGGCCGCCAAACGTCCCATTTCCCCGTAAACTTGAGGGGAAATCATGACCGGCGGAACGACCGGAACGAATTTCTCTTTTATGAGCGTCTCGAAAGCCAACTGCACGATTCCGAACTCCAGGAGCGCCGCGTCGCCCATGAGATAACCGAACCGGGAGCCGGCTATCTCGGCCGCTTTCTTGACATTTATGATACCCAACTTCTCCGCGAGAGAAAGATAATCCTTCGGCTTGAATTTGAAACTCCTTTTCTTCCCCACTTCCTTCACGACGCGGTTTTCGGTCTCGTCTTTCCCGACGGGAACGTCCGAAAATGGCAAATTCGGCAACTTATTCAAAATATCATTCCTCTTGGAAGAGAGAACGTCGCGTTCCGATTCAATATCGCTTATCCTTTGTTTCAAAAGCTGGGCTTTACTCAGCAAATCTTGCGCTTGATTCCGGCTCATCTCGCGGCTCACGGCGTTTTGTTCGGCACTCAAATCGTCCAGGGCTTTCGTCTTAGTTCTCCATTCCTCGTCCAGGCGCAAAAACTTGTCGACGAGTTTCGGATCGATCTTCTTCCTCTGAACGCCTTCTTTTACTTTTTCAGGATCATTCCTGATTAAATTTACGTCCAACATATCTTGATTTATTTATCCCTGCGCATCAAAGGGAAGTAAACGGCTTCTCGGATGGATACATTCATGAGAACCGCAAATACCCGCTCGGACATTCCGAAGCCTGCCGCCGGCGGCATGCCGTATTCCAAAGCCTCGACGAAATCCTCATTCATCATTTGTGCTTCCCGATCACCCTTCTCCCGCAACGCTGCTTGCTCTTCAAATCTCTTCTTTTGATCAATAGGATCGTTCAGTTCGGAAAAACCTTTGCCTAACTCCGTCCCCGCGGCCATGATCTGGAAACGCTCAACTCTCGACGGGTCGCCCGGAATCCGCTTCGCAAGCGGCTCTATTTCAACCGGCGGATTTATCAAGAACGAAGGCTCCGTGAGACGCGGCCGCACTGCTTTCTTGTAAATGAGATCGATGAGTTTCCCCCGCCCCGCTCCTCTTTCGGGAGCGAGTTTCAATGTTCTCGCTTTCTCCCGCAACGTCTCAAGAGAGGCGGTCTTCAAATCCATGCCGGCATACTTTTTGAACAAGTCGAAGTACTCGTATTTTTTCCATTGCGCACCCCAATTGATGATCGAGTTCCCCGATTTCGATTTCATCCCGGGACATAAACTTTTCACGATCTTTTTATAAAGCTTTTCCGTAAGTCTCATCATGTCGTTGTAATCGGCGTAGGCCCAATAGCATTCCATTTGCGTATAATCTTGCAAGTGCTCCCGGTCGATGCCTTCGTTCCTGAAAATGCGGCCGAGCTCGAAAACCCTCTCGAAACCGCCGACGAGCATTTTCTTCAAGGGCAACTCAAGTGAGATCCTCAAATAGAAATCTTCATCGAGGGCGTTATGGTGGGTCACGAACGGCTCTGCTTCCGCCCCGCCCGGCACTGTTTCCAAAACGGGATTCTCAACTTCCAAAAAACCTTCGTCCATGAGAAAATCCCTAACTGTTCTCCAGAACAGATTCTTCTTCTTGAAGAGTTCCTTGATCTCGGGGTTCACGATCGAATCGAGATATCGCTTCCGGAGCTTCGTCTCGATGTCCTCCAACCCGAACCATTCCTTGGGGATCGGCCGCAAGCTCTTCGCGACGATGAGCATTTCTTTGGCGAGGATGCTTTTTTCGCCTTTCTTAGTCTTAAAGAAAGTGCCGGAAACTGAAATGAAATCGCCGGCATCGAGGGATGTTTTGACCGTCGAAAAATTCTTGGTCTCTTTTTTGCTCAAAACCGCCTGGATGCCACCCGATTCATCCCGGATGTCCGCGAAGATGATATTTCCCTGATCCCGCACACTCATCACTCTCCCCGCAACAGAGATTCTCTTTCCGTCTTTTTCGAGTTTCGAAAAACTCCCAAGGATCGTCCCGATGCCGGCATCCCTCTTCACTCTCGGTGGGTACGGATCGGCGAATGCCCTCCACTTTTCGAGTTTTTGTTTTCTCTCTTCAATGATATCGTCGAGCATGAATTTTCTACAATTTCGTAGCTAGCCTATTTTTAGAATCGTGTATTCCACCTTCCCCTTCGGCGTATCAATCGTGACTGCCTCGCCCGCCTTTTTGCCCAAAAGCTCTCTTCCCAAGGGGGAAACATTAGATATGAGACCTCTTCCGGGATCCGTCTCGCTCGAACCGACGACGGTGTATACCACCTCTTCTTTTTCCCCTTTCTTCAGGCTGACGTTGGATCCAACTTTAACCGTGGCACTGCCTTCGGATTTGCTGATGATCGAGGAGTCTTCCAGCAAATCCTCCAGGTCGGCTATTCTTTTCTCAAGAAGGTTCTGCTCTTCCCGCACGGCTTGGTACTCAGCATTCTCCGAGAGATCCCCAAGCTCCTTGGCATGCCGCAGCCGCTCTCCGACCGACTGGCGGCCTGCCATTTTGAGGCTGTCAAGCTCGCGTTTCAATTCCTCGTACCGCTCCTTCGTTAAATAGTTCTTAGCCATAATTATTCTTTTCTGATCGACTATTTTTGGTTCGCTATACGATTTTCATAATACCACAAAAACACGTCCCGCGCTACCGGTACGACGTTTAAACTCCCCTCCTTGGCGTTTTCGACGAGAATCACGATCGCGATCTCCGGGTTCTCGGCAGGAGCGTAGCCCACGAAGAACGCGTTCGTTTCCGCATTGTTTTTAACCTGAGCCGAGCCCGTCTTCGCGGCAACGGAAATCGGCAAGTCATGGAGCAGGTATGCCGTGCCGTAGGGCTTCGAAACGCCGTCGATCATTCCCCCCTGAACGAGGGGCAGATATTTCCCGATTTCGGAACTCAGGTCGCTCAAAACCTGCGGTTTGTTTTCGATGACGACGTTGCCGTTCTGGTCCACGATATTTCTCATGACTTCCGGCTTATAGAATCTCCCGCCGTTCGCGATCGCGCTCACGTAGTTCAAGAGCTCTATCGGCGTTATGACGAGATCTCCCTGCCCGATTGAAACGTTGTACGTGTCACCGATCGTCCAAATGGAATGTTTCGTTTTTTCTTTCCACGCCGGATCGGGGAGAAAGCCGCTTTGCTCGCCCGGCAAATCTATTCCCGTTTCCCCGTCGAGAAGAAACTTTTGCCACCACTCCTTGAGGCGCGTAATCCCCAAACCTTTCTGGTCACCGAAGCCGCCCCCCACTTCGTAGAAGTAGACGTCGCTCGATTTCGCGAGAGCCGAAGAGAGATCAACCCAGCCTTGATACTGCCAATCCAAGAACTTGGTGGGGTGCGACGGGTCGTAGGGGTTTGGAACGTAGAGGTACCCCGGCGAGAATATTTCGTGGTTCGGATCCAAGGTTCCCGAGGCGAGAGCCCCCACGGCCACGAGCGGTTTGATCGTCGAGCCGGGACTGTAAAGACCCGAAATAGCCCGATTGAACAGCGGCTGGTAAGGGGCGTTTAAATAATCTGCGACGTTGTTCGGATCATATCCAGGGATATCAAAAAGCGCCAGAATATGACCGTTTTGCGGGTTCATGGCGATCCCGGCTCCCACGTTCCTGCCGAGGGCGTTGAGTTCCTTCTGTAAACTGTCGTAGAAGTAGTTCTGGAGTCCCGAATCTATGTAGGTATTCAACGTGTCACCCTGCACCGGATTTTTGACCACATTTTCGCCCTTCACCTTTCCGGCAGCATCCGTCAGGAAAACCTTTTTCCCGTCGCTCCCTCGGAGATAGCTGTCGTAGTAACTCTCAAGACCGGTTTTCCCCACACTGTCATTGGGCGTGAGATCGGGGTTTGCTTTTATGTCGTCAGCCGTAGCCAAAGATGAATACCCGATGAGATGCGAAAACTTGAGAGGCGTTGTGTCCACCATCTTGAAGGAGGGCAATATCTTGATTCCTGGCAAGTTTTGAGAGGCCAATTGTATCAACTCGTCGTGATTGATGTCATCCTTCAAGGCAATCTCGTCGTTGGGAGCGAATGTTTTCCCAACGAGCTCCGATACAACGCTCGTTGCATTGAGTCCCAGTATTTGGCTCGTTTCCCGAATGATTTCCATCTTTGACGCGTCATCCTTCGGTAAATCGGCCGGTGCAACAAAGACATTGAACGACGGGACGTTCGTGACGAGCGGATTACCGAAGGTGTCGTTCACGATGCCGCGGGGAGCCACCTCGACACTCAAATCGCTCACGTTGGCCGCGGCTTTGTTCTCGTAAAAACCGCTGTTCAAAACCCCGATGAAGAAAACGCGTCCCATAATGACGAGGAAGGAAAACCCTACGACCAAGAAAAAATAGCGGAATGCCTTGTCGGCCAAGGGCACTTCAAGAAAATCCTCTTCCGCGTATTTGTCAGTCAAAACGTCACTTAAATTCAGATCATCTTTCATGACTTATTCATTTTACCCCCACAACCCCACCAGAGGAAACCGAGCCCCCTCTCACTTAAACCTCCAGGCGTCAAAATCCTCCGACCGCTTCGTCGGAATTGCATCGCACAATATCGAACTCAACCTTGGTTTCATTAATGAAACCAGCGGGATTCAAACATTCGCTATTGTGCTCATTCCTTCCTCATCGCTCGGGGATTTTGAAACGCCTTCCGGCAAATCGCTCGAGAGGGGCTCGGTTTCCTCCCTTTCATAAAAATAAGAACATCGCAAGTCCTTATTTTCGCAAAGATCAAGCTTGAGCGTAAACTTTGCAGTATTCCCCCTGCCTTACTTCTGGGCGTTGTAGATAGCTTGAATCTCCGCGGCGGAGAGGGTGCGGTTGTAGATGCGGACATCGTCGATATTCGATTTTAGGTAATTATTATCATAGACGCCGATCGTAACAGCAGCTGTGTTCGTAAAGCCGACGCCGGAATAACCGGCAATACTCTTACTATTCACCAAACTCCCATCAACATAGAGAGCTAACGTGTTAGACACGCGATTAAACACGGTGGTATAAAGGTGCCAGGACCCAGACGATGGGCAATAGGCAGTTGAATCGTTTACCACACGATCGCTGATGCCGTTCTTCGCCATATACCCCATAACACAGTTGGTGCCAGTATCATAGGCATTTACAATACCGTAACCAAGAACTCCGTTCCAGCTTATCTTGCCAACAACATTACCATAATTGCTAGGATCTGTGTAAGAACTCAACCAGGCGCTAATGGTCATATTTCCTGTACCCATATCAAAAATTGGTGAATTCCCCACACTCACGTAGTCATCCGTCCCATTGAAGTTCCCGGCCTGATTGATCTTCCCTCCCGTATAGTAAGAACCTCCGATCATGGAACCAAACCACGTCCCATTGTTGTTGTTTCCGCTCTGATCATTGGGACTCCCATCCAAAGGCCACCATCCTACTAATCCCTCACTCCTTCCAATAAGGGATAGGTCAGAACCGATCTCATACTTCCCAGGATCATAGCCTTGGTCCTGGGATGCAGTAGAACTGAGGTATTTCTGTGATTCCAAGGCACTGGATAAGGCATAGGAGCCTCCTGATACGTAGGTATAGTAGAATCCTGTGCTTGTGGTATTCACGGGGTCTATCGGGAGCTTGGATAAAGGGGATCCTGATGATAGGAGGGTAAGATTCACGGGAATCCAGCCTGTTCCGTCTACTCTTGTTGAGGAAGAGCTTGGAACACAGTGATAGGCCCATCCTATAGGAGGAGAAGACAGTCCCAGATTGGCACAGGTGGACGTGGTATCGGGAACGGATATATAGAGGGTATTTGGAGTCCCTAAGGACTGGGTATATTGATCTGCTTGGAAGAGGGAGAGGGCACTATTCAGGGCTGAAAGATCAGACAAACGAGTTGAATCTCTTCCCTGGGCCAATAGCTGGGCAGGGTTCAAGACCAAGACGACGGCGGTGGCTAAGACGGCGAGGATTGCAATCACCACAAGCAATTCAATCAAGGTAAAAGAAGCTCTGGGAGAAGAGGATGGCGATTTACCCCGTATGAAGGCGTGGAACGCCTTTCGTATCGGGGTCACGACCAGGAGCTCGATCAGGGTAAAGCTTACTCTGCTTCCGGGATTCATGTATTCAATTATACTCTAAAACAAAAAGAAAGAAGTAACCCAAAACCCTCTCGAACGCTTTTCCGGAAGGCGTCTCAAAATCCCCGAGTTTTAGCAAAATGAATCTTCCCATAATATTCTTGCACAAAGAAGCAACCTCAAGTCCCTTTGAGCGATTTGCCGGAGGATGCATAAAAATTCCTGAGCGAAGACGTGAGGAAACAGAAATTTATCATTGTCTGAATCCCTTTAGGTTGAGTTTGATAAATTTCGCCGGTTTCCCAGGATGAGCGAGGAGAATTTTTGCATCCGGAGGTTTTAGCGAGAAGGGGCTTGAGGTTGCTTCGTCCCTCACCGTGCCAGTTTCCGCAAAAGCGGGTAGGCGGCCAACGAGAGCAGCGTATCGTAAACTATTTCATAAAAAATGAAACCCGAAACGAGAGGTGCCCTCAGGATGAGGGCCGACAAACCGTAGAAAACGAGGCTCATCGCCGCCTGCATTATCAAGAAATCGTAAAGCCAAGTACCGGTCAGAAAACGACTTGCGTAAAACGCGCCGACGAGGAGTGCCGAGAACACCGCGATTTCCGCCGTCCAGAGATCGGAAACGAGGAGAAGCAGACCGGAGAATAAAACGACTAAAAGCAAAAACTCCCAGAAATTCATCTTTCTGGTCGCGGGGGCGCTCGCAAGCAGTGAAAAAACGATGAGGGGCAGATTGGGATTGATGCCTCCGATCGCAAGAAGACGGTATGCAAAAACAAAAGCCGCAGCGGCAATGAGGAGTAAAAAAAGGAGCGGTTTATAAACCTCCTTCATCGAAAATCGGTGATTACCATGACATCGTTCAAGGACGAGAGATCGAACGGCACTCGTACCTTGGCTTGGAGCCACAAATCGCTATTGACGCCTTGGACGGAATCCACGCTCCCCACGAGGAGGTTAAGCGGATATGAGCTGTCCGCGTTGAATATCTCCATGCCCGCGGTTGTCGTCGAGTTTTTAGGTATGAAATCCACCGAGGGAGAAGCGCCGCCGTCCAAAAGACCTCTCGTCCCGGCAGTACCCACGAAAACCGAGCTCTTCCAAGAAGGATCGAAAAAAGTCTGAATCGCCGACTTGTGGGGCCCGACGGAAACTATCTTGCCGAGAAGCACGCCGGGAGCGGCCAAAACCGGCATCCCTTCCTTGAGGCCCTCGATCTCGCCAGCGTTTACGGCGACGAGCGAATAGTTATTGAAGGGATAATCGGAAAAGACATTCGCGTCGAGGTAATGGAATCCATCGATCGTCGAGGAAGGAGCAGGCCCAGACGAAGATGCACCCGAGAGAAGGGAATTTTCCCGCGAAAGTCTGAAATCCAAAAGGCTCCGGTAACTCAGATCTCCGTTCACGCTTCCCGCGAACGCCATCCTGAGATTTTCAAAAAAAGCCGCTATCCCCTGCCGGAAAAAGAAAAACGCCGCGGCAATCACGAGAACGACGAGAGCCACGACTGAAATCTTGAAAACGTTCATAGCTTGATGGACGAAGGAGAGGAAAAGCTTTCAAGAACGTTGCCGTAAAAAGAAGCGTTCTCGGCGATGAGGCCCACTCCCCGCGCGACGCAGAGAAGCGGTTCGTCAACCACGTGGACGTTGACGCCTATTTCCTTCTCAAACATCTGGTTTATGCCGCGGAGAGCACTGCCGCCGCCGCAGACGTCTATGCCGTTCCGGTAAATGTCACCGGCGAGCTCCGGCGGCGTTATATCTATGAGTTCCTTAAGCGTTTCAACGATCATTTTGAGAGACTTGGCAAGCCAATAACGGACTTGGGTGTCCCTCACGAGGGTCTCGCGGGGAAGCCCGCTTACCGCGTCCCTGCCGCGAATGCTGACGTCGAGCTTCTCGGCCTGCGGGACTGCCGAACCAACGGCCATTTTTATTTCCTCAGCCGTCGGCTCGCCGATATAAAGCTTCAATTCATCCTTAACTCCCTTCATGATTTCCTGATTGAAATAATCGCCGGCAATTTTCAGTCTTTTGGAAACGACGATGCCATTCAACGAAATGATGGCCATGTCGGTAGTGCCGGCTCCCACGTCGACGACGAGATGCGCCGTGGGTTTCATGATGTCGAGTCCGCTCCCCAAGGCGGCGGCGATAGGCTCTTCGACGAGATACACCTTGCTCACGCCGACCTCCTTGAACAAATCTTCGACCGATTTCCGCTCGACTTCGGTCAAGTTGGTCGGAACGCTCACGATCGTTTCCGTGAACCACGACCAAGGGAGCATTTTGGTTCTCAGAAACCGCTGGATCATTTCCTTCGCCATGTCGAAATCGGCTATGATCCCGTTCGTGATGGGCCGGAGCGCCGTCACATGGGAGGGAGTGCGGGAGAGCATCCGTTTTGCTTCCCACCCTACCGCCACGATCCGGTTTGTCCGATTGTTGAAGGCGACGATCGAGGGTTCGTTCACGACAATGCCGACGCCCTTCAAGTATACCTGGGTCGTATCGGTTCCGAGATCAACGCCTATCACTTTTTTTATTATCATGGCTGCAAACCCTTAATAAACTCCTTCACCGCGAGAACTTTCGAATCCTTTTCATTCCTCCTTTTGACTTCTACCTTCTTCTGAACCATCATTTTGTCGCTCACGACAATTCTCCAGGGAATGCCGATCAAATCGGCGTCGTAAAATTTTTCTCCTGCCGAGATTTTCACCCGATCGTCGTAGAGAGTTCCTATTCCTCCCCCGCAAAGCTCATTGTATACGTCATCGGCGAATTTTTGAAGTTCCTCATTTGGCTCACCGATAATCAACAGATGGGTTTTATAAGGCGCTATTTCAAAGGGCCAGATAATACCTTTTTCGTCGTGGTGAACTTCAACGACGGTTCCCATGAGCCGTTCAATCCCGATGCCGTACGATCCCATGACGACAGGCTTCAGATTTCCTTTCTTGTCCCTGAAATTCAAGCCAGCGGCTTCCGAATACTTGGTGCCCAGCTTGAAAATGTTCCCTACCTCGACGGTTTTCACCTTTTCCAGGACCCCGCTCTGGCACGAGGGGCACCGGTCGCCTTTCTTGAAATCGGCGATTTCCTTGTTCCGCGCGAAACCGCAGAGGCGGCAGAGATACGTTTCGTCTTCGCCCGCCGGCGTTTCCACCATGAACTCGTGCGAATAGCTTTTGGAAAAATCCCCTCCCGAGGCTTCCGTCACGTACGCCCGGAGTCCGCACCGCTCGTAAACGTTCAAATACGCCCTCTTCGATTTTTCATAAAAATCTCCAAGCGACGCTTCGTCCGCGTGGAAACTGTACATGTCTTTCATGGTAAACTCCCGCCCGCGGAGAATTCCCGATTTCGCCCGAGGTTCGTCGCGGAACTTGGTTTGAATTTGATACACGTACTTCGGGAGATCCGCGTAGGAATCCAAGAGGCCCTGCGCGAGGAGCGCCACGATTTCTTCATGGGTCGCTCCGAGCCCCACGTCCCGCCCGGAATTGTCCTGAAACTGGTACATGATCTTCGACAAGCCTTCCCACCGGCCGCTCGCTTCCCACGCCGACTTCGGATGGAGCGAAGGCATAAGCATCTCGGCGGCGCCGAGAGCGTCCATTTCCTCCCTCACAATTTTCATTATCTTTTCCCTGACTCTAAAACCGAGAGGGAGGTAAGAATAAACGCCCGCCATGAGCTTATGGACGAAATTTGCTTTTATGAGGAGCTGGGCGTTCACCGCCACTTCGTCCTTGGGGTACGTTTTCTGCGTTTTGAAGAGTAATTCCGACTGCCGCATTTCAATGAATTCTATCAAAGAACATTCCCATTGGCAAAGGATATGAAAGCACTCTCTCACTTAAACCTCCAGGCATTAAAATCCTCCGACCGCTTCGTCGGAATTATCCGCAAAATATCGAACTCGACCTGAAGGGACTCAAACAGCGATATTTTGCTTATTCTCTCCTCATCGTTCGGGGATTTTGAAACGCCTTCCGGCAGAATCGTTCGAGAGCACTTTCATATCCTTTGCCTGCTCCATACCCACACCGCGAGTATATGTGCTTCGAAGAAGCTTACGGAATATATATGCTCGCCAGAGAATACTAAAGGCTAATCTTCTTTTTTGAAGATTGCTTCGAGGTGGATTCCAGAATGATGTCCAAGAACTTCGGGAACGGGATACCGTACGCTTCCGCTTCCTGCGGCACGAGACTCGTTTCGGTGAGTCCGGGGATGGTATTCACTTCCAGGACGTAAATCTTGCGATCCTTCCCGATAATCATGTCCGTCCTCGAGAAATGCCTGCAATTCACGAGCTTATGCACGAAGAGGGCTATTCGCCTCACTTCTTTCAAATAAGGTGCCGGGATCCTCGCCGGCGTTATTTCCTCGTGAGACTCCGCATCATACTTCGCCGTGTAGTCGAAAAACTTCCTCTTGATCGGGATGATCTCGGTCGGCAAGAGCGGGAAAGCCGTCTCCGGCTCGCCGTAATCGAGGACACCGCAAGTGACTTCCTTCCCCTCTATGAATTCCTGCGCTACCAGATCCCTAAACTCCTGAAACAGGAAATTGAGAGACGTCTCAAGCTCTCCTCTCTCCTCGACGATCTTGACTCCCACGCTGGAACCCGAGGCGTTCGGTTTCAAAACCCAGGGCTTTTTCAAGTGGTGCAGAATCTTCATGAGGACGTCATTTTTGTCGCTCATCCAGTGGCTTCTCGAGAAATAGAGTGTCGGCGGAACATTGAGACCCGCAGCTTTGAATATTCCCAAGGAAAGGAATTTGTTCATGCCGAGGGCGCTCGTCGTCACATTGGAACCAGTGTACGGCAAGCCGATTTCTTCCAAAATTCTCTGTATTGTCCCGTCTTCGCCGTAGGGCCCGTGCATGGCTATGAAAGCAAGATCATAATCCGCCGAGAGTCTTTCAGGGGGAATGGGCCATTTGCCCTCCCGCGTTATGAGTATTTCTTTTCCCTCGTACTTGTCCTTCGGCAGATTTTTCAGAACGTTCCGACCGGTATTCAAGGATACCTCGTGTTCGTGCGAAGGACCGCCGACCAAGACCGCCACCCTCTTCTTCTTGTTTTTATGTTCTTCCATTAGTTTTTCGTATATTCGTACCTTTTCGTATTTCGTAGCTGCGCTCAGTGGACGATGAGGTTTCTGACATCGTTAAACGTGACGAAGATCATGAGGAGCACGAGCGCCGCGAACCCGATCCCGTTCACGGCAAGTTGGATCTTCGAAGAAATCTTCTTGCCCCTGATTTTCTCAATGAGGAAAACGAGGAATCTCCCGCCATCCAATGCCGGGAACGGAATGAGGTTCAGGACCGCTAAGTTTATAGATATGAGCGCGAGAAGCTGGACCAGGTATGCAAAGCCGATCGCAGAAGCCTCTGACGCTAAGGCCACGATGCCAACGGGCCCCGCCACTCCCTTTATGACGCTTGGATTCGTGAAAAGCCCTGTGAGAAGCGTCCAGAGTCCGCTCAAAATGAGCCAGGAAAAATTAACCGTTTCTAAAGCGGCATCAGAGAAACTCTTGAAGAACGGCTCCGGCGCCGCGCCGATATCGACTAAGCCTATGCCGATGGCCCCTTGTCCCGGCGGCGGACTCAACCTCTTATCCAACGCCACGTTGAAACTTTGCGTGCCGCGGAGAATGCTGAGCGAGACGGCCGCTTCACTCGAACCTTTCACGAGATTCACGAAATCGTTGTCGATGATTGGATCGGAAAGCGACTTGCCACCCATAGTGATCTGTTTTACGATATCGCCTTCTTTGAGCCCCGCTTCGGCGGCAGGAGAATTATTCTCGACGCTTGCGATCATTAGGTGCTCCGGCGTCCCCGCGATCAAAACGACGCTCAGGAGGAGCCATCCAAGGATGAAATTCGCGATGACGCCCGCAAGGACAACAAACGCTTTCTTGCGAAAAGGTTTATTGAGAAACGCTTCAGGGTCACCGCTCTTGTTATCATCCTCTCCGTACAGCTTTACAAATCCGCCGAACGGGAGAGCGTTCACGCTGTAGACAATTCCGGACTTGGCTTTCTTGCCGAAAAGCTTCGGGGGGAACCCTATGCCGAATTCCTCGACTTTCATTTTCAAGATCCGCGCAACCGAAAAATGGCCGAACTCATGGCCTAAAATCAGTATGCCGAGACCCAAAATGACGAGCACTATCTCCATCCTTTAGATTATACAAACAATCAGTAACTAGTAACAAGTGAGATGAAATCCCAAAATCCAAATTCCAAATAACAAATAAATTCAAAATATCAAATTCTAAACACGCTCTTTGGAATTTCGGTCATTATTTGGGATTTGGAGCTTGAGATTTGGTGCTTTACTTCCTATTTCTGTGCGTTGTAGATAGCTTGGATCTCAGCTGCTGAGAGGGCGCGATTATAGACACGGGCATCATCGATCAGGCCGCCGAAGGGGCGATATCCATACCAAGACGAACCTTCAGTGCCGATAGCATAATTGTAAAGTCCAATATAAAGAGGATCGCTCGTGACGTTAATCGAACCGGTTTTAGGACACGTCTGGACCAAAACACCGTCATAGTAAACGTTTTCATTTGTCCCGTCGTAAACGCCGGCAACGTAATGCCATTGGTTATAATTGGTGGGAGCAATGTAGGGACAAAACGTGCCGTTGATCGCCAACTGTACTTGATACGTTGGGGTATTATATTGGGTTGTGAGGCTGTAGGCTCTCGTTGCAGGACTAGATTTCGTTATTACCCCCTGTAAATCCGCGCCGCTAGTATTTCTGTTAACCCATGCCGCAAGGGTAACTGAGTTAGTTATATTGAGATTGCTCACACTTGGGATATTGAGGTAATTCCCCAAGTTATTGTTTGATCCGTTAAGACTAATGGCTTGATTTATCTTCCCCGTAGTCCACGCGGGATTGTTAATCGGCGTCCCCCCATTCCCATTCCCGCTCCTGTCCCCTGGGTCTCCATCGAGGGGCCACCATCCTACCAATCCTTCACTTCTTCCAATAAGGGAAAGGTCAGAACCTGTTTCGTATCTTCCTGGATCATAGCCATTATCTGTTGCTGCGGTGGATACAAGGTACTTCTGTGATTCCAAGGCACTGGATAAGGCATAGGAGCCTCCTGATACGTAGGTATAGTAGAGTCCAGTGCTTGTGGTATTCACGGGGTCTATGGGGAGCTTGGATAAAGGGGATCCTGATGAAATAAGGGTGAGATTCACGGGAATCCAGCCTGTTCCGTCTACTCTTGTTGAGGAAGAGCTTGGAACACAGTGATAGGCCCAGCCTCCTCCTAAGGCAGGCAGGTCCAGGTCCCCACAGGTGGATGATGAATCAGGGATTGATATATAGACTGTGTTAGGAGTCCCTAAGGATTGGGTATAGGCATCAGCCTGAAATAAGGAGAGGGCGCTGTTCAGAGCGGAAAGATCAGAGAGTCTCGTGGAATCTCTTCCCTGGGCAAGAAGCTGGGCAGGATTCAAGACGAGGACGACGGCGGTCGCGAGGATCGCCAAGATCGCGATGACTACGAGGAGCTCAATCAGGGTGAAAGATTGGCGAGAGGTCATTGTTTTCTTATTATAACACAGGAAAATCTTTTGCTTTTGAGTTAGTTTCGCGAAGATCTCGTCAAAATCCCCGAGCCCTGAGGAAGGAATGAGCAAAATATCGCATGTTTGAATCCCGAATCCGCCTCCGCCAGCTGGCGGACGAGGTTGAGTTCGATATTTTGCGGCTTGATTCCGACGAGAAGCGAGGAGGATTTTAGAGATCGGAGCGCTTTCAACGAGAAAGCAAAAGATTTCCCCCTCACTCCTCTATTTCCCTGATCTTATTTTCCAAAAGCTTTTCCACTTCCTCGTTGATCTTGTCAACTTCTTTCTGGATGCTCTCCTTCAGCTTGAATTTCTGATCCTCGGCTATTTCGCCAGTGTCGAAAGACGACTGGACTTTCTTGTTCGCCTCGTCGCGCAAATGCCTCAGTTGTATCCGATGTTCTTCGGTTATCTTCTTCACGTATTTCGTGAGTTCCTCCCTCCGTTCGCGACTCAATTCCGGAAGATTGATCCGTATCGAATTGCCGGTGACATTCGCCGAAAGGTTCAAGGAAGACGATTCGATAGCTTTCACAACCAGGGGAACCGCGTTTTGATCCCACACTTGTATGTCGATCTCCCGGGGCGGTCGGACGCCCACGGTGCCGAGCTGCTTCACGGGCATCACTTGCCCATAGTACTCGACTTTCAAATCCTCGACGAGAGCCGTATTCGGCCGCGAGGCCCGTACGCCGGAATACGCTTTTTTCAGACTGCCCATGATTGTCTCCCCTTCTTTTTTTACTATTTCAACTTGTCCTTCCATACCAGCTCATTTCCTCAAAGCCATATCGATGACCTTTCTCTGGAGTTTCATGTTTAAATTATATCTCTTATACCGCTTCACGAACACCTGCCTCCTCAAGAGCCATACGAGCGTTTTGTGGTTTCTCTGAACGCCTCCCGCATAGAGATCCAGAATTTTCTCGTCAAGTACACCTTCGACGTCTCCTTCGCCCGCCCGTGCTGCCCCACTCTCCGCGAGCTTGACGGCCCGACCGAACCGGCCAAATGAAATTTTCGATATTCTCTCGGCTTTCGCACTGTCAACTTTCACGAATTTTACGAGCCCTTCTTTGATCGTTTCCGCGGCTAGGGTCGGGAAATACACCTTCTCGACCCGCGAAAGAAGCGCATCAAAAAGATCTCTCTTATCGGAAGCTACGAAGAGAATAAGCGACGACGCGGGCGGCTCTTCGACGATCTTCAAGAGTGCTCCCTGGGCTTCGCGGGTCAAATCTTCCGCCCCGTCCACGACAACCGTCCTCCGCGCGGAGAGAATCGGCTTTTGAAAAAGAAACTCGCGTATCCTCGAGACGTCGTCTATGCCGAGCGTCTTCCCGTCATCGGCGCGGACGACGATCGCATCAATGAGCGTTACCTGGTCATCCCAAGAATTCCTCCCCTCTAAAAGAGAGGCGAGGAACTTCGCGAACGTCGCTTTCCCGATTTCCCGCTCGCCGTAAAAAAGATAGGCGTGGGTCAGGTTGTCTTCCTTGATGAGTTTCTTGAAGAGTTCAACTTTGTCGTCGTAACCAAAAAGCATACAAACAGGGATTTATCTCTTGTTGAGCAACGTTCGCTTGTAGACGTCGAGGTGACTTAAGACCATCGCGGTGCCTTTCGCCACGCAGAGAATGGGATTTTCGGCGACGTATGCGGAAACGCCAAGCGATCTCTTGAAAAACTCCTCGAGGTCGCGGAGCTGAGCACTGCCTCCCGAGAGAATGATTCCCTTTTCCATGATGTCGGCCGTGAGCTCCGGCGGCGTCACGTTAAAAACCGCCTGGACGGCGCTCATGATCTCAACGAGATACTGATTGATCGCCTCGGCTATTTCATTCGAATTGATGAGGAGATCCTTGGGCAGTCCCGATCCGAGATCTCTTCCTCTCACTTTCATTTCGATTTTATTCTTCGAGGGCAATGCCGTTCCTATGCTTATCTTGATGTTTTCGGCAGACGTCTCCCCGATCGCCAGATTGTATTTCTTCTTTATGTAATCGCTGATCGACTGATCAAACTTGTTGCCGGCAACCCGAAGACTGTGCCACGTGACAATTCCCCCGAGAGAGATGACCGCCACCTCAGTCGTCCCTCCGCCGATGTTCACGATCATATTCCCTTCGGCGGAATGGATCGGAATGCCCGCCCCGAGAGCGGCGAGGATTGGTTCCTTGACCGGGTAGGTTTCTTTGGCGCCGGCTTCCTTGGCGGCATTGATGACGGCACGGTATTCCGTTGACGTGATGCCCGCCGGAACCGAAACGACCACATCGGGTCGCCAAACATTAAAGGAACCGACGCTCTTCCGGATGAAATACTTGAGCATCGATTCAGTGATGTAATATTCGGCGATCACGCCGTCTTTGAGCGGCCGGTAGGTTACGATGTCGTCCGGCGTCCGGCCGACCATTTCTTTGGCCTCGGATCCGACGGCCAAAACGGTGTTCGAAGGTTTGCTCAAGGCCACGACCGTCGGTTCGTTGATGACGATCCCCTTCTTTGGCAAAAAGACCAGCGTATTCGTCGTTCCCAAGTCTATTCCAATTTTCCTGGTAAACATAAATTATTGAATTCTCTTTATGTCCGCGCCGAGATTTCTCAATCTCTCATCTATCTTCTCGTATCCCCGGTCTATCTCCGAAATGCCTTTGATGGTCGACTTTCCTTCGGCGACTAAGGCTCCGATCAAGTGAGCTATGCCGGCACGGAGGTCGGGCACGGTGAGCTCGGCGCCGTGAAGCTTGGTCGGTCCCGAGATCACGGCGCTGTGGGGTGAGAGGGAATCCTTAAAGCGGCACGGCAGATCACCCAAACATTCATTCACTACTCTAATATTTGCCCCCATTAAATTCAAGTCCTTGGTGTATCCGAATCGGTCTTCGTAGACCGTCTCGTGAACCACGGAAGCTCCGTCGCTTTGCGTGAGAAGAACGGTGAACGGTTGCTGCCAGTCGGTCATGAATCCGGGATGGGTATCAGTCTCGACCTTCAGCCCCGTAAGTTTCCGCTCCCGCCAGAACCATATCCCGTTTTCGGCGACTTCGTATTCGCCGCCGACCCTCCTCAAGTTGTTCAAGAACGTAATGAGATGTTCCTGTTCCGCGCCCTCCACGAAAATTCTCCCTCCCGTCGCGACGGCGAGACAAGCGAACGAGACGGCTTCGTTCCGGTCGCCAAGTATTTTATGTTTGAACCCGCGGAGCCTTTCAACGCCGTAAATGGAAATCACCCGGTTCGTGCCAAGCTCGATGATGGCACCCATCTTCTGGAGAACTTTTATCAAATCGATTAGTTCCGGTTCGACGGCGGCGTTCCGCATAATCGTCTTCCCTCTTGCGAGAACCGCTGCCATCAAAACCTGCTCGGTCGCGCCGACGGAAGGATATCGGAACGTTATTTCGGTGCCTTTGAGGCCGTGGGGAGCTTTCGCTTGATAAGATTTCTCGGTAGCTTCTATCTCGGCGCCGAGAGATTTTAAAGCTTCCACGTGCATATCAACCGGGCGCGGACCTATCTTATCCCCGCCGACCATCGGCACCTCCCCGACCCCCTTCCGTGTCAAAAGCGGGCCCAAGGCAAGGATGGGGATCCTGTTCCTCCGGCTTAGTGTTTCGACTTTGGTGCGTGTTATCTCCGGAGTTTTTATTTTGACCACGGAACCTTCGGCTGAGATATCACTTCCCAAAATCCGGCAAAGTTCCAGGACAACCCCCGTATCGCCGATCTCCGGGAAGTTTTCTAAAACGCATTCCTCGTCGGTCAAGAGCGAAGCCACCAGCATCTTGGTCGCGGCATTTTTGGCACCGGCGAGCCTTACCGTGCCCTTGAGGGGTCTGCCGCCCTCAACCACGAATTTTCCGTCTGATTCCGACATTGGAATTTTGCCTTACTCCGTATTATCCCTCACCCTTCGAGGATAAGCAATTGCCATCCGGCGTATTATGATACATAATCAAAAAACATGAAAACAGCCTCCAAAAAAAGGGCGCTTTTAACAATCGGGGGTTGCAACAAAACAATCCTCGAAGGGTGAGGGGTGAATTTAAAAGCCAGGAAATTCTTCTTTTATCTCTTCATTTTCGTTTTTCTCTTCGGAGGCGCTTATCTTGTGATTTCCGCCCAAGGGCTTTCGTTCAACTACAAGACGTTCCAGTTCGCGAGGACCGGCGGCATGTACCTAGACTTCACCCCCTCGGGATCGCAGATCGAAATAGACGGGGTGGTCCGGGACTACTCGAACGTCATCGGGAACTTCTTTTCGAGCGGGGCTTTCTTCGACAACCTGCTCCCCGGCTCGTACGACGTCACGGTAACGTACCCCGGTTACTCGCCGTGGGAGAAAAACTTGCAAATTGAGCCGGGCGTCGTGACCGCGGCCTCGCAAATTATTCTCTGGCCCGTAAATTGGAGCGCGAAAAAAATATCAGAGTACAATGCTTCCGCCTTCTGGCTCACCGGCAACGGCCTCGTCATCAAAGACGCCACCGGCACCCTCCTTCTGGGAGATCAGAAAGTAAAAGGGAGTTCAGTGGTTTTGAGCAGCGAACGGCGGAGCATCATCGTCACCGGCGACGCGAAAGACTATTACGTCATGGATCTCGCGAACGCGCCCCGATACGCGGACGTCGAGCTACCCGCGGGGGCTTCGATAAAATACTGGTCTTATCATCCCTTCGACCAAAACAGCGTCATAGCCATCGGCAACAAAGCGGTATACGCCATCAACATCTCGAGCGGAGCAAGCCAAAAATTGTATTCCTTGCCCGACAACCAATACTCCTACGCCAAAGGCAACGAAATATTCGTCGCGGAGGAGAACGGTAACATATTTTCGGCGAATCTTTTTTTGAGAACTCAAATAACCCTTGCAACTGGGATAAAAGATATGTCCGATATCAAGACCACTTCTCTCGGCAGCACGCTCTTCCTCACGGACATCGCGCACAAGCTCTACGAATACGACCGATCAAACCAGACGACGACTTCTTTGGAAACTCTCTTGCCGACGGTTCGTGAAATCTACGTTTCTCCCGACGACGACAGATTAGCGCTCGTCGCCGACAACGGAAGTTTGTCGATGCTCGCCGTGAACGATTACCGATCCGATTATCAAGTGCAAAAAGGAACTTTCTGGAGCGTGAAAACCGACTATCCGGTTTCCGATTTCATCTGGATCCCCTACGCTCCAAACTACGGCGTGATCCTGGAGGGCGGAAACCTCGTCCTGAGCGAACTCGACGAGCGGATGCCCCAAAACCAGTACAAAATAGACAGCGGCGTCTCGGCGGTCTCCTTGTCGGGGGATCAACTCTATTTCCTGAAAAGCGGTTCCCTCTTCGAGGTCACCTTGAAATAAGAGCAAGAACAAGAACCACTTATCTTCTTCGCTGCAATTCTCGGTTGCTAAAATCCTCCTCGCTCTTCATCGAAATAAAGTCGCACAATAGCGAACTCAACCTTGGTTTCATTAATGAAACCAGCGGGATTCAAACATTCGCTATTGTGCTCATTCCTTCCTCATCGCTCGGGGATTTTTTAACAGCCTCGAACAACTCGCTCAAAAGACAAGTGATTCTTGTTCGTGTAAAGATGAAAGAAAACTGCCACAGTGGACGATGTTCGAACGGTTTTGAAAGAAAGGCCCGCCACATTGGACTTGTGACGGGTATTGTACAAAAATCTGGAAATAAGAACATGTGCCTGTGCATCACTAATGCCAGAACAAGAAGAGTGGTGTATCGGGGGGCATTGCTTTAGTGAATGCAACAATGGCTTTGTTGACATCACTCGCGTTGCCTGGCATCTCGAGAAGTGCAAAATCTTTGGCATACACAAACCTCATTGGCTCGTGGTATCCATCCTTCCTGGTGGAAAGAAGACCGCCATCTTCATCCTCGGTTAAGTAGGCAACCCTCAGCTTACTGGGTAGAGGGTGGGACTTTATGCTGGGTTTTAGGGGAATGCCTGAACCGTCATTCCGCGGGTGTGATATTTTTATCAACTGGCCGAAGATTCCGTTGTCCTTTGTCATCTCCAAGCGGTCGGGGCAGTAAACATCTGGCTGCTTCAACACTCTACTGCTGTAACGCTTTGAAGGCAGGAGTAAAGTTAATGCTATACCCATCTCGTTATTCTCCTTTCCTTATGGTTTTGTGAAATGAGTTGTTTATCTAAATTGAAATAAAAACCCAGTACTACTTCAGGCTAGTATTATGAATCACATCCAGTTGCTAGTCAATTTTAGTGCCCAGTAGTGAACGATTTTTGAACAGCTCTGGGTAGCTATAAAAAATCGAGGGAGCAAGTCGTAGGACCCACCCCCAAGAATAGAGACAAGAAACATTGCTTCCTCTGTCTCCTAAGATAACTTGAATGCTTCCGCCCATGTAGCGCGGAGCTCACCTATGATGCTCTCTACCTCTTTAAAATCACCTTTCCTCGACTTGTCCTGACAATATCTGTATAAGCGGAAGAGTCCAAGAGCAACTTCCCTGTAATCGAAATTTAATGCTGCAATCAATTGCGTTAACCCAGCATTTACCTTGGAAGTGCTCTGCTTCTTGCAGTTGAGGATTACATAGTCATACAGCTTCAGAATCAACTGCGCGGGAGTCAGTCCCACTTGAGGCAAGGCTTCAATTTTTTCTTTAGCCATACTAACCTCCGGCATTTTATTACTTCTTGTGAATGTTCTCATCTCCATGAAAGGGTGGAGATGAGGTTCTCTTGTCTCTTTCGAGACGACCTATTCATACGAACAGGAACTATTAAAAGAATAGCACTTTATTTAGCATTTGTCAATTTTGTCAGGAGTGGACGATGTTCGAACGATTTTAGCTAATCTCCAGAAGGTAAACAGCAATAAAGAGTATGTTTTACTTCGTGAATATTGACCCGAATCTCCCCTCGGAAAGGATCTTTACTACTTCTTCCGGAGCGAAGATTCTCCCATTCATACAAACATAGATCCCTTCTGATAAGTCCTGTGTTTTCGCCATCGCATAGCCAATATTGAATCCCGCATCTGTCGGAGTAAATCCAACGAGCGGAATCATCGAGCACACGAAGATGATTATCTTACTTGAACTTTTTAGATTTGCTTTCAGATATCTCGCGGTGTCCGGCAACGTATAAGTGCCGTGCGTAATGATTATCCTTTTAGATTTACTTCTTCTCACCGCATTAAGGATTCTTTTTCTATCTGATTGTAAAGACCCCCAAAGTTAAGACACTTTTTCGACAAGTTTCTGGTAGCGATTCGAGAACAGTGCAGGCGGCATCCTGAGGGCGGAGTGGATTCTCCGGTGGTTGTAGTCCCAGACCAGGCGATGGATCTCGTAGACCAGCTCTCCCAGCGATTTGAACCTCTCCGGATCGCCCAGATCCACCTTGAACTGGGAGTAGAAGGACTCCTGGTAGCCGTTCTCCCATGGCGATGACTTCCTCGATCTCGATATCCTGACGCCGAGGTTCAAAAGAGCTCCGGTGAAGATCCTTGAGCCATACTCCCTTCCGTTGTCCGAGTGGAAGATGTTGGGTCTCGGATGATGTTCCGCCGCGGAGAAGAGTGCCTGGAGGACCAGAGGCACCGAGTGGGTATTCATCACGGCCCAGCCCACGATCTCCCTCGCAAACAAATCCATCACGGTGGCGAGATACAGGAACTTCCCTTGGTACGGGATGTACGTGAAGTCCGCCACCCAGATATCGTTCAATCCTTTGGGGAAGTTCTTCTGAAGGAGATTGGGATACAGGATACTCGAGAAGCCCGTTTTCCTTGGCCTTCTGCCCCTTCTCCGATATGCCTTCATCCCGAAGAGCCTCATCACCCGTTGGGCTCTTTTTTTGTTGATCTTGAGCTCCAAAGCCACTCTTCTGAAGCCGTATGAAGGATGGTCTCTCAAGACTGATATGATCCTTTCCTTGAGCGACCAATCCTTGGGCGATTGTTTCGAGACATAGTAGAGGGAGGCGCGGGAGAGGCCGAGTTCACGGGCAAGTTCCCACTTCGTCTTCTTCTGCTTTTTGATCAACGCTTTTTTTGAGTGCGTGAGGAGGCCAGGGTGAGCTCGCCCACGAGGGCGAGGAGCTCTTCGTTCTGGCGCTTGAGGCGGACGAGTTCACCGATCGTGGGGGTGCCTTTCACGCCCCTTCCCAGCCAGTTGTATATGGTGGCGGGATTCAGACCGTGTTCCTTGGCGGCCTGGACGACCGGGATCCCTTCCTCCTTGATTCTCTTCAATATCTGCTCCTTCACCTCGGGAGCAGTGCGATATGTTTTCTTCATGACACAAGGGTATATTGACTTCGACCTTTGTGTCTAATATATGGGGGTCAGGCCAGTGGGAGAAAATGACGGAAGGGACAAATTCCGATTAGTTAAAATAATATCTACTTTTTAGTAAGAGCTATAACCAGGTCATCTTTTCGAATCGCTCTAACCACTCTTGCTTCTTTGATCTTATAGTAGTTTTTTAGAAACTCAACCCATTGGGTCTTTGACCACAAGTGGCGGTGACCCATCTTGTCGGACTTGAAATACTTCTTATTTCGTACTGATTGGGCCGGTGTGATGGATAGGTTTCTTTAGACAGTCACTCGACAAGTTTTCTCGTCGTTTTTTCATTCTCTCACACTGCTATCTTCTCTGCAAACACCGAAGGCGGCATCCTGAGAGCGGAGTGGATTCTTGTATGGTTGTACTCCCAAAGCGTTCGGTAGATCTCCGCCACAAGTTCCCCTAAGGATCTGAACCGATTAGGATCGCCAAGATCCATTTTGAATTTTCCGTAGAAAGATTCTTGGTATCCGTTCTCCCACGGCGATCCGGGGCGTGAGCGGGAGATGGTGATGCCGTAGCGCTCAAGCATAGCGATGAACGCCTTCGCTTCGTATTCCCTCCCGTTGTCAGAATGGAAGATCACGGGTCGCGGGCAATGGAAGAGCGCGTTCGCCAGAGTTTGGATGGTGAGCGTCGATCCCTTCCGGGTCGCCACATGAACGCCCATCAGTTGCCTCGTAAACAGGTTAAGGATCGTTGATACGTACAGCTTCTTCCCGTGAAAGACAAGCTCCGTGAAATCCGTCGCCCAGACATGGTTCGCATATGATGGCATAATGCCGAGGAGGAGGTTCGGGAAGTGCCGTTCCGCCTTGGATTTCCTGTATTTTCTCCCATGCCTGCGGTAGGGCTTGATGCCGTAAATCCGCATGACCCGTTGCGCTCTCGGTCTGCCGATGCCGAGCGCAATCGCCAGTCGGCGTGAGCCGTATGAGGGATGCTCGTGAAGCACCTCCTCCGTCCGGACCTTTAATGCCCAATCCTTCTTGTCCTGCGTTGCGACGTAATAGAGCGATGAGCGCGAGACACCCATGGCGCGAGCCAGGGCGGATACGTTCCTTTCCCTGCTCAATTCTTTTTTTGGGTCTGGGACAGCTTGATCGTGAGTTCACCGATCACTTCGAAGAGTTCCTGATTCTGTTTCTTTAGGCGATTGATTTCTCCCCAGGAGGGAGCGCTCGTGGCACCGGCGCCGAGCCATCCATACACGGTTGTCTCGTGGACGCCTGCATCTTTTGCCGCTTCTGCGACGGAGACGCCTTCTTCCTTCACGCGGCGGACAATCTCCGCTTTTACCTCTTTCGCTACCCGATATCCTTTTTTGTTAGCCATGACACAATGGTAATTTGTTCCGACCTTTGTGTCTAAATTTTCCTATCCGGAACAGTCAATATCAAACAAGGCCAACTTCTTCATGATGTTTGACGATATCATAGCACAAAAAATCCCCTCTGGTAAGTGAGGTAAATGTGCAGTTTTAGGCAAGTTGGTGTACAGGAGTGGACGGTGTTTGAGCCGCGCTTAAAACCGGCAGCTCGATTCTCTGAGAGATTCAACTTTTTATCTGAATGCAAAAGCCATCAATACGATAGTTAAAGCATTAAGAACCACTAATAATATTATTTCTGTGGTTCGTGGAAGCGGATTCCATAAAATATAGACCGTGTAGATTATTGCGACAATCGCCGCGCCAATGAAGTTTCCTCTTACCATGTTTTTATAATGAGATTAATTAAGCACATCGGCCTTTCAAGAATTATATCATTTTTTCTTTGCCCACACTGCGCAGCGCAGGAGTGGACGATGTTCGAACGATTTTAGGACAGATTTCCGAAAAATGAGTCTATCAACTTTGGTATAGGAATAGAAGTTTCGAAATATATTGTATTATAAAGGGAAACTCCGTTAGTGGATTGCCTATCTAACGGAGTGGATAGTTTACGAGTTGTCGAGGGATTCGTATATCTCATATTGGTAGTCGTCTGGTAACCCTATGTTTGATTTTCCAGAGCCACACATCTGACATGGAAAGTATCGCAAAGGAAAGGAGAAGCGTTGTTGAAATCGTGATAAAAATAAACCACATAAAGTTCATTTGGGAAATCACGATAACGGCTCCGGAGACAGCATTCCATTCGGTATTGGTAAGTACTCCCAGGGTCATACATACCACAGAGGTCAACCCTGCAAGGAGAGTTACTACACTGAAGGTAATCGGAGTCCAGATACGCCATGCAAGCTTTCTGTGTGAATACCAGTATTCACAAACGAATCCAATGAGTATCGCAACAAGACTGACGCTAAGAAAGAGGTTCATGATAGCTCCTATTTATAAGTGAATGAACTGTTTTAATCAAAAGCACAATAACACACTTCTATGTTTTTTGTCAATTTGTAGTGCACGGGTACTCTAATCATGTTGGCGCATATCGCATACCATGAAGGATATGTACCAATTGAATCAAATACCGTCGGAAGCCCAGATCAGGAAGTTTCTCCGGAGAACGCTCTTTGGCAAGAATGTGTACTGTCCCCGCTGTCGGTACCGGGATGTCTGGAAGGAGAAGGATCGGTACTGGTGCCCCCGATGTCGGAGAAGGTTCACCCTCCTCTCATACACCTGGTTAAGCGATCTGAAGCTCCCGCTTGAGACGTGGTGGCTCATCCTCTGGGCGTGGTGCGAAAAGATACCCGTTGTTCAAGCCATGAACCTCTCGGGGCTTTCCGAGATGGCCATCCGTCGCTGGTACGACCGCTTCCGGGAACACCTGCCTCAAAACCATGATATTCTCTCACGGATCGTGCAGCTCGATGAGGCATACGGCAAGGGCTGGTCACTCATCATGGGGAAAGAGGAGCGCTCGAGAAAGGTCGCGTACGTGGTTTTGCCCGAGAAGTCGGTTGACCGAGCAGAAGCGGTTCGGTTCCTCATGGAGTACGTGAAGCCGAGGGCGAGGCTCCATACCGATGGGGCAGCCATATACCGGGGCATCGAGAGATGGTGGCCAGTGAGACACGAACGGGACATCCATGCTAAATGGGAGTTCGGGAAGACCTCCGAGATCGAGGGGATGTTCGGGAACTTCAGGACATTCGTGAGGAGAATGTACCATCACGTGACCGCGGAGAAGATGCCTGACTACGTGAGGGAATTTTCCGTCAGATTTTCCTCACCGGAATTGTTTCAAAACCCCAGGAACTACCTCAAAAAGTCGTTAACCTTTGCGCCAATTGACTAGGGATACCCTGCACAGTAGTGGACGATGTTCGAACGATTTTGGCTAACACTTTAAACTATTGAACATCGTGCTGGTAGGAATTACTTCCTGCGTATTGCCAACTTTTTTGCGGGTATATATGCTTCTCCTGTGAGTTTTAGGTTATTCCGAGATCCAATCAATTCTCCCAATTCTATTACTTTTCTAGCTTTCAGTTTCCAATTCTGGGTGGAATTTATTTCCTGAATTAATTTATAAATTGCAGGAGATCTTTTTTTCATATCCTCAAGTCTATCTTTAGGTCGTGGCATCCATATATTTCTCAGGCGGTAGTCATAATTTACGAATTCGTTCGCGGCATGATTGAAAATAAGATGAGCGGGATTATCATCATAGATACAGTCCTCAATATCTTGCAGGTATGTGCTTATATCAAGATCAATCCATGTCTTCTTTATAAGCTTTAACTTATTTGGTCCCCTCTCCCAATTCTTTTTCGCTATTCGAACAAGATTATGCAAGACATTCTTGTGGTCAGATATAACAATACCCGTTGCAAACATATAGGTTGTTACGCCCTTGCCCTCTTCCAAATCCTCCCTAAACTCTTTCAGTATTTGCTTTTTATCATTGCAAAATATTTCTATCCAAGTGTTTTTCACCTTCCAGGTCTTACGCCATCGCGGCGTTCCGTTCTTAAGAATAATAAAAAAGTCCCAGTCGGCGTTTTCCCCAGCTTTTCCCAATACTCGTGATCCAGTAAGCAATATGGCTTCGGCTCTTCTGATTTTGGTTATCTCTTTTGAAATAAAATCGGGGATTGTTACCTCCATATCTAAAGTATAAATCGTTTCTGGAAATATGGATAATCAGATCGTCCTTGATCATTCCACATTATTCTAGTACACCGCACAGCACAGTAGTGGACGATGTTCGAACGATTCTAGTTGGAAAATCAGCATTTTAAGCTTATAATTCCCCTTATGAAGATATACTTCGCGGGATCAATCCGTGGTGGTCGTGATGATAAGGAGCTTTATTTGGAGATCATAAAGAAGCTTTCTGCCTTTGGAACAGTAGCCACGGAACACATTGGAAATAAGGAACTAAGTAGCTATGGGGAAGCACAGCTATCCGATAAGGATATTTACTCAAGAGATGTTCAATGGCTCACCGGATCCGACATTGTTGTTGCCGAAGTAACCACGGCGAGTCTGGGGGTAGGATACGAGCTTGGTATAGCAGAAAGTTTACAAAAGAGAATTTTGTGCCTCTATCGAGAGCAGGAAGGAAGAAGACTTTCCGCTATGATTGCAGGCAATCCTCATCTTTCTGTTAAGATGTATAAAACCCTCAAAGATATCGATAAGATATTTGCTGAACTTCTTGTTTAGCCTTTAGTGCACAGGGGAGGATTCAAACTTTTGAAAAGCACTCCGATGAAAACTATTCAGCTTTTGAGCGGTTTGTTCGAGATTGTTTCAAAATCCCCGAGCAATGAGGAAGGAATGAGCAAAATATCGCTGTTTGAGTCCCTTTAGGTCGAGTTCGATATTTTGCGGATAATTCCGACGAAGAGCGAGGAGGATTTTGATAACCGAGGGTTTTAGCGAGGAGGCTGAATAGTTTTTAGCAGATCCCAGCAGTGGAGAAAACGACTTCCGCCAATGCTGCGTCGCGAGTCGCTATGCAGCAACTCGCTCCTGAGAAACCCTCGGTTTCTCATAGCTTCCTACACGGGGAGGAACTCATTTCCCGTTCCTCCCCGACCCCTTCTATCCCAACAATAGCGTAAGAGAAAACCCCGCTTGAGCGGGGCTTTTCTTATCTCTTACGCCATTGTTGGGGCCTTCTCGCCTTGCGGGAACCGAATTTCTTCCGCTCCACCATCCGCGGGTCTCTTTTCAAATAACCCAAAGACTTGAGAGGAGATCTCCACAACGGATTCAATGCAACCAAGGCTCTCGCAAAGCCCAACCGGATGGCTTCCGCTTGGGCGTTGACTCCCCCTCCCATGACTTTGACTGCGCCCGAATACTCCTTGAGAGACAGAGCCTTAAAAGGAGCTCTCGAAACATTCTGGTTCTTTTTAACCGGAAAGTATTCAGCGAGATTTTTCCCGTTGATCGTTATTTCCACGTCGCCGTCTTTTTCAGCTCTCTTAGCAAATATCCTCACTCTCGCCACAGCCGTTTTTCTTCTGCCGACGGCTTCAGTATATTTTTCCTTGGCTTGGATTTTCTTCTCCGCTTTTTCCGAAACTTTTGTTTTCTTGGGAGGCATACTCTGCAACGTTATTTTTCTATAATCAATCTTTTCAACCTTTTGGCGGCCAATTTGTTTTTGGGAAGCATAAGGCGCACCGCGTGTCTCAAAACCCAGGCAGGATTCTTGTTGAACACGTCCGCGTACTTATTCTCCTTGAGGTGTCCCAGGGGGCCGGTATGCTTGTAATAAATTTTCGTTTTCTCTTTGCTTCCGGTCAGAACCAAACCTGAAACGTTCTTTACCCTCACAACCTCGTTTCCTTCAAGCCGCGGGTTATAGCTCGGTTTGTCTTTCCCCTGCAGAATAACGGCTATTTCCGACGCTAATCTGCCGAGTCTCTTGTTTTTTGCGTCAATTACGTGTTCCGTCATACTCTTATACAAACTCAATCCTTGCCATCTTCGAACCGTCGTTTTTTCTCCGCGATGCCATCTTGAGAACCCTCAAATAGCCGCCTTTCCTTTCGGCGTAGCGGGGAGCCAGTTCGTGATAAACCTTGTAAGCAGATTTCTTCGGCAGGTATTTCAAAAGAAGCTTAAGACCGGCTAAATTCTGCTTCTTGCCGTAGGTGACGTACCGCTCGACGACTGTTTTTATTTCTTTTGCCCTCGCTTCCGTCGTCGTAATGCGCCCGCGGCTTATCAAATTATTGGCCAGGATGCGCAAAAACGCCCTTCTTCTTCCTTTCTTCAGACCGAATTTTCTGCCTTTGTGCAAATGCCTCATTTCTTCCTCTTCGGTGATTTCCCCTCGCTTGGCGACGGCATTTCGGCCGGCACGATTTCAACAGCCGTAACTTTATCGAAATGGTCCTTCAAAACGTTCGCCGCTTTATGGAGAGCTTCCGAGGGACTTATCGATCCGTCGGTTTCTATCTCAAGCTTCAGCCGATTGAAATCCGTCCGATCGCCGACGCGCATGTTTTCGACTTCAAACGAAACTTTCACCACCGGCGAAAATATGGCGTCGAGGACGACGGTCCCGACTGACAGCCTCTCCATTCTCCGCGATTCAGCCACGACGTATCCCAATCCTTTCTCCACGGTGAGTTCCGCGTCCAGTTCGGCGTTTTTCCTCGTGAGAGTCGCCAAGCGCAGATCCCCGTTCAATACGCGAACGAAGGCATTCCCCTCGATGTCGCTCGCTTTTATTTCTCCCTCCCCCTTGGAAAGCAATTTCAGCGTTTGCGGCTCATCGGCCGTGAAATAAAACCTGACTTTTTTAAGATTGAGGGAGAATTCCACGATGTCTTCGGCCATGCCGGGCAAGGTCGAGAATTCATGATCGACATTCCTGATTTTCACCTGGGTTATGGCCGCTCCCGGCAGAGAAGACAAAAGAACGCGCCTCAATGCGTTCCCGAGCGTAACGCCGTAGCCCGTATACAACCCTTCGACGTGAAAAACTCCGACATTTTCTTTTTCCGAAATCGTTTTCACCGACACTGTTTCGCTGAGATGAGTGTACTTCATGAAGTGTTCGCTAACAATTTAAAAATCGACGTTTTTGTTCCCATATACTATCTCGAATACCCAGTAGTACAACTGCGATTGCAGTATTTGATTAAATCAAAACCACATTTATTCCCCTTGATGACCTTTACTTAATATCATATGTTTCAACTTTTAATTAACTTTAAACACTGATTTAATCTTATCGCAGTTGTACTCACCGGGAATAAAACTCGCCGACCAGGCTTATATCGAAGGGCAGTTGAATCCCTTTGAAATCCGGCATTGCCACGCACTCACCGGTGAATTCCTCCCCTTTCAAGGTAAGCCACGCGGGAAGTTCTTTTTGTTTCAATTTTTCCGACAATTCCTCAAACAGCTTGCTCTTCCTCGATTCCGGTCTCACCGTAATCTTGTCTCCTGTTTTCACCCGAAACGAGGGGATCGTCACTTTTTTGCCGTTCACGAGGATGTGACCGTGGGAAACGATTTGCCTTCCTACCCTCAGGGAAGGAGCGAAACCAAGATAATATACCACCCTGTCCAGTCTCCTTTCAAGGGCGGAAAATATCTTCTCGGGCGAATAATCCCTGAAAAGCGCTCTCACTTGCCTGTTGTTCAAACCGTAGATTAACTGCATCTTTTGTTTTTCCTTAAGCTGCCTGCCGAAATCGGAAATAGGCCTTTTTCTTTTCTGACCGTGCATTCCGGGGCCATACGGCTTTCTTACCGTCGCACATTTCGGAGAATTGCATCGCTCTGCTTTGAGGAAAAGCTTGATGCCGAGCGCTCGTTCTTTTTTTTCTTTTACGTTTTTCATTCCTTATTTACACCCTTCTGGTTTTCGGCGGCTTGGGGCCGTTATGCGGAATCGGCGTGACGTCCTTTATCGCCGTTATGTTGAAACCCTTGGCGGCAAATGATCGGATCGCCGAATCTCTTCCGGAACCCACGCCGCGGACGTATATTTCCACCGTCGAGGGTCCTGACTTTTCTATCTTCTGCGCTATCGCTTCCGCCACCTTGGAAGCGGCGAACGGCGTCGCTTTCTTCGGTCCGGAAAAACCAAGCGATCCGGCTGACATCCAGGTAACGACGTTCCCCGCGCGGTCGGTAACGGATATCATTGTATTGTTATAGGTGGACTGGATGTAAATCTTTCCCTCGCTGAGTTTTTGTCTCACCGGCGAAGAAGATTCCCGGGAAACCGGTTTCCCCGCTCCCTTGCTCTCTCCCGTCGTCTCTTCTTTGGATTTTTGTATTACTTTTTTCTTCCCCATCCCTCACCCTTTAAAGATTAATAAACTTCACGACTCTGAAGTTTGCATTATTTCTCCGTATATTTGTATCAATCATGAATTTCATATTGTATCAAATGTTTTTTAAGCGAAGCAATCTTTGAAGGGTGAGGGATTATTTCAGTTCCACTTTCCTCTTGCCGCTTCCGGCCGTATGCCTTACGTTGCCTCGTACCGTTCTCGAATTAGTTTTCGTTCTCTGACCCCTCACGGGCAACTTTCTCAAATGCCGCATTCCCCGGTAGCACTTGATGTCCTTCAAGCGCGAAATATTCTGTCGTATGGCTTGCCTTAACTCCCCCTCGACTTTGTAACGCTTCTCTATGATTGATTGGATTTTGTTGACTTCTTCCGGCGTCAAGTCTTTCGCCCGCTTCGCCGGGTTCACTTTCGTTTCAGCCACGATCTTGCCGGCGAGAGAAGGGCCAACGCCATAAATGTAGGCCAGCGCAAACTGGACCTTTTTATCATCGGGTATGTTGACTCCGGCTACTCTCATCCCTGTCTTTGCTTATGTTTCGGATTTTTGGAACATATGACGTAAAGCTTGCCGTTGCGTTTAACGGCTTTGCAGTTCATGCATATTTTTTTGACCGAAGATCTTACCTTCATTTTTTATTTTTTTATAGTCTCCTCACTATCCTGCCCCTTGCGTCTCCCTTACCGGCCATTTCCATGAGCACCCGGTCCCCGGGTATGACCCTGATCCTGTGCAGCTTGAGTTTGCCGGCGAGATGTGCAAGTACCTCTTTCTCGCCTCCGGGAGATTGTAACTTGACCCTAAAAAGCAATCCGGGCAGCGCCTCTACCACCATCCCTTCAACTTTTAGCAACTTCTCTCCGTCTTTCATCAAGTATTGTATATGCTACAGAAAACACCCCATAAAGTCAATGGTTTGAGGGCGCGAGAGCGAAGCGCTTTGACGAAAGGGGCAGTACTCCCGCGTTACTGCACCTCGATGTTGACGTTGGATGGATTGGTGGGCACGGTATTGACCCAGAAGGGCCAGAAAGAAACATTCGCTTCTTCGAGGCCCGGCAGCGCGAAGATGATCGCTTTCAGCTGATCGGCCCCCTTGCCAAGTATTTCCGATTTAACCTTTCCAAAATCGATGTTCGGTCCGTAAGCAATCGTCCCCGAAGCGCTGAAATACATCTTGCCACTTGAGAAATCGGGGGTCGAGGTTCCATAGGAAACGGTGAAATCGCTTATCTGAAGACCCGAGCTTCCGCCGGAAGTCACTGAATCCAGGACCGCTTGCTTCATCATATTTTCGTCGAAACCGATCTCTTTGATAGTGCCTTCGGCGAGAATGTCGAAACCTTGCCCGTCCTTGCTATCCGTCATTTGCTCGCTCGTGGTTGCAAAGGAAAGGGATTGTGGCAATATTTTTAAGTTATCCGAACCCAAAAGAGAAATTTTACTCTGGAGAACGCCTTCAAGTTGCTGATCGATTTCTCCCTCAGCGCTTACGAGGTCGTTCTTCGTGGGGACGGTCGTCGTGCCGACGAAGCCGCCAGTCATGGGCGCGAGTGCCGCGGCGGAGAATTTATCGTAGCGCGGGGTTCCCTCGAACCCCGGAATCGTCCAGCCGGTTGAAGGTCCGACGTTGTAATCCGCGCCGGCCTCGGCGGCAACCACGTTCACTCCGGCCGAACCGGGCGTCGTGGTTCCGCTCGCGGCTTTGGCTCCGGGAACGGTTATCCGTTCCGTAGACCTGAACAATTTCCCTCCGGGAGAAACAAAGCGCGTCGTTGCGACCAAAACCTGCGGAGCCGAACTATACGAATTGTACACCGTGAGCATCCCGCTTGCTTTCGTTTCCACATGCTCTTCGGTTCCGCTCGCGAAGTGGAGACTGACGTTGCCTGCAGCGGAAATGATTTGTCCGGGAAGAATAATCGTGCTCGTTGAAAACGAAGACGACGCCACCGCCGTGCTTACGAGAACGCTGGAAGAAAAGGGCGACGCGGTTTTCTTTATGGTGAGTCGTATGGTGACATGGGGCAGAAGATATGTGAGAACAAAGAAAGCAGCGGCGAAGATGAGGATAAGAACTCCTGCAAAAACCAGTTTCTTTCTTCTCTTTCCCCTCTCTTTTCTCGGCTTTTCCGGCTCCTCCGGATTTTCCTTGGCTTCAAACAACGGAGTGTATTCCGGCTCGCGAGGGGATTTTTCGATTTCCTCTTCAAATATGTCTATCTCTCTCTCCTCAATTTCGCGCTTCGCGTCTTTCTTGGCGTTTTCTTTTTTGCCTCTCCGCGGCTTCTCGGCGCTTATTTCTCCGCCAACCGATTCTTCTTCCGTTCTCCTCCCTCCGATATCCATCTCTTTCGGCAAGATGTCGGCAACCGCTCTTTCTTTGATCCTGAAAACCGGATTCAGGGCGGCTATTTTGGCGAGAGAGGCCAGTTCGAGAACATGTTCGTCCACCGACTCGACAACCATCTCCTTGCCCGCGGTCTCGGCTTCCCTTTTCAATATCTGAAAGTTATGGATCGAAATTCCCAAAACGGAATTCTTGGGTATATTCAATATTATCCTGGTAGCCGAGGTCTCGACGATTTCATCTATCGCCGAGTCGACATCCTGGTCTTTTTCAAGAAAAATCTTCTTTTCAGTCTTCATCCCTCACCCTTGAAAGATTGCTCGAGAGCAATCCATTTTTTCACGACCGCTGATTAATAACTTTCCCATTATCGTTAATTATCACTCACCATCCACTTTTAAGCAATTGCTTATCTTCCAAGGGTGAGGGACTAAAAATTGGAAACAAGCCACCCGGCGCGCCGCCGGAGCATTGAGTTCAGAAAATCGTACCTTTGATCCGCATAAGAATAAACCAGAAGTGCCGCGGTATCCTGATGCCGAGAAAGATCAAAATCCCCCTTCCCGCCTCTCGTTATTCTTAAATCCTTTCTTGCCAATTCTTCGTCAAGTCTGCAAAAGTCGCCTTTCACTTCTTTTCCAAAAACGTTCCGAGGCAAGGCGAGTGATTCGAAATAAAACACGACGTGCTTTCCACCGAGGTGAGCTGTTCCAAAAAAATCCCCGAAGCACCCGGCGATTATCTTCCGGAAGTGCCTTTCGACGGTGCGGGAGACTGATCCCCGGGCATAGGCCTCCACCAACGTCGCGGACGCCTGGTAATTCAATCCGAATTCCTCCGATACTCTTTCCTTGAATTTCACGCTCCCCCAGTTTATCTCCTCGGCAAACGCTTCCCGGGAACCTTCCTTGAAAAAGATTTCCGTTCTTTCCTCGCCGACGTAAGCCAGAGTGGCTTTTTCTCCGTTGAGGAATGAGAGCAAGACGCTCCCCTTCTCGAGGATCGACAGGGGAACCGTCTTTGCCGCTTCGCGTATTTCATGATAAAGCTGTTTCGTCACGAACGTTCCCTTGAAAATGAATTCCAGCTCGTCTCCTTTGAAACCTATCGGATTGAAGAGATTATGGGAATCGAGGCGAACGCCCCTTACCTGCACGTCGTTCAAGACGAGCGCGGCATCAGATACGTTGAGTTTTTTGGAAACCCAGACTCTTTGCTTATTGAGAAATTCCCATAAGGCCTTGAAAACAATATCCTCGAGTTCCGTTTCGGTGATCGGTTTGAGACGGGAAGCTGTTTTTACCCTCACCGAATCCTGAACGGTCGTCGCCGAGGCGGAATCAAGGGCGAAAACGATCTTGTCGAATCCCCGCAAGACGTTTTTCTTCAGTTCCCTCAGCTTCGCAATTTCCGACTGTCTCAGAATCCTTATTTCCTTATCTCTCAGGCAGACGCTGGCAATCGTTTTTTCGAAGAAATTGTCTTTCTCTTCGACTACCAAATATCTCTCGGTGCCGCCTCTTATTTTTTTAAAAAATCCCGAGAGATTCATTCGTTTCAATCGACCACGGCCCTTATTCTCCGCACGCCCGCCGCCACGCTTTCTTCTTTAACCACTCTCAACTTGCCTATTTCTCCCGTGTGGGTTACATGCGGTCCGCCGCAGAATTCCTTGCTCCACGCCTCAGGAATTCCTTTCCCCCTCGGCGTTACGTAATAAACCTTCACCCGTTCGGGATATTTCGCCTTGAAGAAATGGAGCGCGCCGGTTTTTTCAGCCTCGCTCCTCGGCATTTCTTGGAATTTCACGTCATAATCGGCTTTGATAATCGCATTAACCTTTTCCTCGATCCTCCGTATCTCTTCCGGCTTGAGTTTCCTCTCGAAAGAAAAATCAAATCGCGTCCGTTCCGGCGTTATGTCCGACCCCATCTGGTGGACACTGTTCCCCAGAACTTCCCGGAGCGCCTGGTGCATGAGGTGCGTCGCCGTGTGGAGCCGAATCACCCTCGCGAGTTCTTCTTCGTTCCCGGCCTTGAGCTCGCCGGTGTCGAGCAAGAGCCCGTGGCCGCCGAATTTTTTCTCGACGCCGGCGCGTGATATTTCCCGGTGTTTCTCGAATTCTCCCTCAAAGCCCTCCCGCGTGAGCGCTTTTGCTTTTTCTCCTCCCAGTTCCTTGATGACTTCATACGGCAACCCGAAGCTTTCAAATAGCTTGAAGGCCGACGCCGCATCGAGTTTCTCGATCGACCCGAGTTCCCGGAGGCCGTTCTCTATCGTCTTCATGAACCTCGTTTTTTCCTCGTTGAACACCGTATCGACAAGATCGTAATCGAGCTCGCCGTAAAACCGGCCGTAGTTCTCGATGACGACATGGAGCAACCTTTCGAAATACGGCTCCGCTCCCTCGTTCAAATACTCGTTGACGATGAAGCGTCGGCAGAGGCGTCGCAAAACGTAGCCGGCTTCTTTATTGGAGGGGCGGACGCCGTCGGCGATCAAGAACGAGATGCCCCGCGCGTGATCGGCCATGATCCTTTTCGTCTTCTGGTTCAGTTTGTTCCCCCGGTCGTTCAGTTCCAAAACCTGGATGAGCGGAATGAAAAGATCCGTTTCGAAAATGCTCGAAACTTTCTGCGAAACCATCGCGAGGCGCTCCAAACCCATACCCGTATCCACGCCCGGCGTCTTCAAGGGGGTAAGGCGCATGTTCTTATCTCGGTAAAATTCGTTGAAGACGATGTTCCATATTTCAACCGGCATGTCCGCGGCGTTTTTGACGTAGATCTCCGTCGTCGGACCGCAGGGGCCCTCGTTTCCGGTCGGCCCCCAAAAAACGTCCACGCCGTCACGCCGTATCTTCTCTTCCGGCAAACCGATTTTCTTCCAAATCTCGTATGATTCATTGTCGAACGGAACACCCTTCCGCCAGTCGTCCGCCGGCACTTTCTCCGGATCGAAAACAGTCACGAAGTCGATATCGAGATCCATCCAATCCTTGCCAGTGATGAACTCATGGCCGTACTTGATGGCTTCTCCCTTGAAATATCCGCCGAAGCTGAAGTTGCCGAGCATCTCGAAAAACGTGAGATGACTTTCATCCCCCACTTCGTCGATATCCGACGTCCGGAACGATTTCTGGATCGAGGCAGCGCTTTTCCCGACCGGCCTCTCGATCGAGGGGTGCGTCGTCGTTATCGGGTCAAGCTCCGAATAGTACGGCTTGAATTGCTGCATGCCGGCGGTCGTGAGGAGAACCGACGGATCATCGGGGATGAGCGAAGATGAAGGCACCACCGTATGTCCCCGTTCCTTGAAGAACTGGAGGAATTTTTCCCTGATTTCGTTCGACGTCATTAATTAAATCTTAAACCAAGGCATTTTGTGCTGCAAGGTTTTGTTTTTTTATGCTCTATACCCTAATCCCCATCCCCCATACCCTTTTTGTCCATTACCTCGTCTAATCCCCATATCCTCCCCGCATTCCAGGCATACGTCAATAAGAGTCCCGCGGCATAGATCACGTGTTCGTCGACAAGAAAACCGCTCGCGACCGACGGGAACTGATTAACGGCAAAATAGTAGAGAATCATGAGAATGATCCCTGCGATCGAACTCCAACGCACGAAAATTCCGAGGATCAAGGAAATGCCGAGGAGCGTAAGTCCCCATTCATTCAAGAAATTTACAATCGGAAGAATGCCGGGAGTTGTAAGCCAGCTGTAGAACGCGAGAAACGTTTTCGCGCTGTGCAAGAATCCCGCCGCCGACCAATCAGCGGTGAAAATTTTCGAAAGTCCGGCATAGAGGAATACCCATCCCAAGAGGATCCGCAAAATCAGAAAAGCTTTTTTCTGCAAAATACTCATAAACATAAGAAATATTATAATCTTTTCCTCGCTTCAGCGGGGTTTTATCTTCTATTTCTGTGCATTATAAATCGCGGCTATCTCGGCGGCGGAGAGGGCGCGGTTGTACACCCTAACATCATCAATCTCGCCAGCAAAATAAGCTGGTGATTGGGACCCGATTGTGGAGCCCCCTCCCGAACTACTTGTATTGGTATAACCTGCCGAGTTCACGAGGTTCCCGTTGAAATATCCGTACATAGTTGTCGCGTTCCATGAAAGCGCTATATGATACCACGTGTTCAGTGCCCCAACACCTAACACTATTTGCGTGTAGGGGTTACCTCTATACACTTGAAAAGTAGAACCATACGACAAATAGAATCTGTTACTGGATGGACCAACCGATTCGAAAATGTTGTTTCCATTACTACTGGCGCTAGGATATGCCCACGCCATAATAGTTCCTTGAGATCCGTTAAGGAGTGGGTCAACTCCCGAAACAGTAACCTTGTCATCACTCCCGTTGAAATTCCCAGCGAATCCTATCTTACCCGCTATATAGTAGGACCCCCCCGTTTGAGTTCCTGACCACGAGCCATTCGATCCGAAACCCGATTGATCCAGGGTTGTGGTTGCTCCCCCTCCCTCGTCAAAAGACCAGTATCCCACGAGCCCTCCCACGAAGGGAGCGATGTTAATGTTGGAACCAATCTTGTACATCGCAAGATCGGCTCCTCCGGAAGCAGCTTCCTGGGAGACATATTTCTGAGACTCCATGTGAGCAGTTAACTGGTAATTTGTTCCGCTCATCACATAGGCATAGTAGAGGTTCGAGGACGAAGTGTTAGTCGGATCTATGGGGAGCTTGGATAAAGGGGATCCTGATGAAATAAGGGTGAGATTCACGGGAATCCAGCCTGTTCCGTCTACCTTGGTGGAAGAAGAGGCAGGAACACAGTGATAGGCCCATCCTATAGGAGGAGAAGACAGTCCCAGATTGGCACAGGTGGATGTGGTATCGGGGACTGATACGTAGAGGGTATTCGGAGTCCCTAAGGACTGGGTATATTGATCTGCTTGGAAGAGGGATAAGGCACTATTCAGGGCTGAAAGATCAGAGAGCCTGGTTGAATCTCTTCCTTGAGCTAAGAGCTGGGCGGGATTCAAGACCAAGACGACGGCGGTTGCAAGGACGGCTAAGATCGCGATCACGACCAGGAGCTCGATGAGGGTGAAGGAAAAGCGAGACATAATTTTATTGTAACATCTTTTCTTTGAGCTTAATGTTGAGGAAATATATCTCGAAAACGTTCATGACGGGAAAGAAATCAGTCACGAAGTTGTACGCCGCAGCGCCAGTAGGACCCAAAATGCCGCCGAAGACGAGAATCAAACCGAGAGCGTTTGTAACCCCCCAGATCCAGAAGTTGTTGTTAATAATTTTCATCGATTTACTGCTCAAGAGCATGAGTTCCGGGATCTTTTTTACGCTGTCGTGCATCAAGGCGATGTCTGCAGCTTCGATCGCCGCGTCCGACCCAATCGCA
This sequence comes from uncultured bacterium, assembly GCA_963713955.1. GTDB lineage: Bacteria > Patescibacteriota > Minisyncoccia > UBA6257 > GWB1-50-10 > JAKAHT01. Next base: position 393,203 of record OY970216.1, on the reverse strand, counting down.
CCCATGGCGATCGAAACATCCGCCAGGGCCAAGGCGGCCGCGTCATTCACGCCGTCTCCCATCATCGCAAGATCGCCTTGATATTTCTTTTTGAAGCTTTTTATCAAATCCAGTTTGTCCTCCGGCTTCAAATCGGCGTGGTATTCGTCCAAGCCGACTTCATCCGAGACTTTTTTCGCCACCTTCTCGTTGTCACCCGTGAGCATGATCCAGCGCTCGGCGCCGAGTCTCCTCGTTTCCGCAACACTCAATCTCGCGAGCGGCCGCACCTCGTCCTCCAAGACCATAAGACCTAAAAGCTTTCCTTCCGATCCGACGGCAGTCAGGCTGTACCCTTTATCCTCAAACTCATTGATCTTTTTCTTCTGCTCACCGGTCGCGCGAATTCCCATGGTTTCCAAAAAGGACAGCTTCCCGGCGACGAATTGCCTCCCGTTTCTTTTCACGGCGATTCCGTCTCCCGGCGTTTCATTGAACTCATCGGGCGCCGGATAAGAAATCTTCTTCTCGCTCAAAAACCTGAGCATCGCCAAACTCACCGGATGCCGAGAATTCATCTGGCAGGTACCGACGATTTTCAAGAATTCTTCCTCGGACATATCTCCGAAACGGAACGGCGTGACGACTTTCGCGAGGCCTTTCGTGAGCGTACCCGTCTTGTCAGTGACAAATGTTTTGAGTTTCTTGATCCTCTCAAATATGGCGGCACCTTTGACTACGATTCCTTCGCGGCCGGCTTTGGCTATGGCTATCGTGAACCCCAGAGGCACCGCAACGGCGATGTCGTCGGCGCAGGTGACCAAAAGGACGCTCAAAACCACGTTCAAATCGCGCGAGAAAAAATAAATGACGCCCGATCCGACGAGCGTCAAAAACACATACCAGGAACTGAACCGGTCGGCTATCCTTTCGATGTTCGTTTTAGCCCTCGACGCTTCGTCGACCAGGGAAACGATTTTCGAGAGCGTAGTGTCAGCCCCGACTTTCTCGGCTCTCACGACGAGCGATCCGGAATCGTTCAGAGTCGAGCTGTAAACCTTATCGCCTTCTTTCTTGGTTATGTGTTCGCTCTCGCCGGTCAAGGTCGACTGATCGATGCTCGCCTGCCCCTGGATCACCACGCCGTCGACCGGAACCCGCTCGCCGGACTCGATGACCACGAGATCGCCTACCTTCACTTTGTCTATATGAACTTCCTCGAACTTGTCGCCGATTTTTACCTTCACCCGCTCGGGCCGGAGCTTCATGAGGCGCTCAATGACGTGTCGAGTCCGAGTTTCCGTGAATTTGTCGAAGAGCCGGGCCGAAGCGAGCATGAGGTTGATGAAAGCAGCCGACAGCCACTCCCCTTTTATGAACGTGAAGGCGAGCGCGATCGAGGCCAAGAGATCTATGGTTATTTTTTTCCTCCGGATCGCTTTCGCGGCACTCCACGCGACGGGCACGACGCCGATGACCGAAACGATGATTAGAATATCGTTCCCCACCACGGTTGACAAGAGGCGAGCCCACGTCGAAACAAGCGCCAAAACAAAAACGATGATCAGCGCTTCGTTGAAGACGATGCTCAACCTTAAGTTGTCTTTCCTATCGGTTGTCTCCTTCGCCATGTATTACTCCTCAACGGTCACGCCTTGATTTTATAACCATCGAATAGTACTCATCTTTGCTCATCAAACTCTTTTTATCAAAATCCCCATCCAAAAATATCCTGCCCTCCAGATGATCAAATTCATGCTGTATGACTCTGGAAAGCAATCCCCCGGCATTCAGCTTGAACCTCCGGCCCTTTTCATCAAAAGCCGTGACCGTCAAGCTTTCGGGCCTTCTGACTCTCGCGAAAACACCGGAATTACCGACGCTGCCGCATCCCTCCCAGATATAAATCTTTTTCCGGGAAAGTCTGGTTATTTTGGGATTTATGAAAATTCTCAATCCGCTCATTTCCTCGGGAGTTCTGTATTTTGTCTTTCTTATTCCGACGGCGAAAATTCTCGAATTCTTGCCTATCTGCGGCGCCGCCATGCCTATCAGATTATAGGCGGGCATTGAATCAATTAAGTCTCTGATTATTTTCCTTGTTTCTTTCGAAAACAAGTTTCTGACCGGCTTCGATTTCCGTCGGATCGACGGGTCTCCAACTTGCGTCACTTTCCTTACGATCATCTGCTGATCTTCAAAATCGTCTTGATCACGGTGTCGGGATTCAGGGAAATGCTCTCGATTCCCTCTTTCATCAGGAAGGCAGCGAACTCCGGATAATCCGACGGCGCCTGACCGCAGATGCCGATGTATTTGCCTCTCTTTTTACAAACCCCTATGATGTCCCGGATGAGCGTCTTCACGGACTCGTCGTTTTCGTTCGTGATCCCGCGGATCCGGTCGTTGCCGTCCCGATCGATCCCGACGGTAAGCTGCGTCAAATCGTTCGAGCCGATCGACATGCCGTCGAAAACATCCAGAAACTTATCGGCCAAAATGACGTTCGACGGTATTTCACACATGACGTATATCCTCAAATTTTTATCCTTGCCCCTTTTCAGTCCGTTCTTCGCCATTATCTCCACCACTTTTTCTCCCTCTTCAGCGGTCCGACAGAACGGGATCATCGGCACCACGTTCGTGAGCCCCATCTCGTCGCGCACTTTCTTTATCGCCTTCACCTCGAGTGCAAATGCCGGTGCGAAGGCGGGATGGTAGTAGCGCGACGCTCCGCGCCACCCGATCATCGGATTTTCTTCCTTCGGTTCATACGCCTCGCCCCCCAGGAGCACTCGGTATTCATTGGTTTTGAAATCGGAAAACCGGACGATGACATCTTTCGGGTAAAAGGCGGCAGCAATCTTCGCAATGCCGTACGCGAGCTTCTCAACGTAGAACTGCTTTTTGTCCTTCCAGCCTTTCGTCTTTCCATCGATCGCCTTCGCCAATTTCTTGTTCTTTTTGGAAATTGTATCGTATTCGATGAGCGCCATCGGATGAACGCCGATGTCGCCTGCGATGATGAATTCCTCCCGGGCGAGTCCGACACCTTGGGTCGGCAGGAACGATTTCTCGAATGCCGAATCAGGTGTTGCGATATTGACCATAATCTTCACTTTCGGCTTGGGGAGTTTCCGCACATCGCGTTCCTCAATCTTAAACTTCAAGTTGCCGTTGAAGACCAGTCCTTCAGTGCCAGTCGTATCGACGGTAAGCGCGTCGCCGGTTTTTATGACACGTGTCGCGTTCTCGGTTCCCACGACGCAGGGAATGCCAAGTTCCCTTGAAACGATCGCGGCGTGGCTCGTTCTCCCGCCCTTGTTTGTGACGATCGCCGACGCGATTTTCATGATCGGTTCCCAATCCGGGTCGGTCATGTCGGTCACGAGGACTTCACCCGCCTTGAAACTCCCGATGTTTTTCGCGTTCAAAATGATCCGCGCAATGCCCACCGCGATCTTCGAGCCGACCGAAGATCCTTTAGTCAGTACTCTACCGCTTCCGATCCGTTCGTATTCCTTGATCTTCGAGAAATCGCGGCTCGCCTGGACCGTCTCCGGGCGCGATTGGACGATGTAAAGCTCGCCGCTCCTGCCGTCTTTCGCCCATTCCATGTCCATCGGCGTCCACTTGCCGCTTCTTTTCGAATAATGCTTTTCTATCAAAACTCCCCACCGCGCGAGTTCCAGAACTTCCTTTTCAGAAAGGACGAATGAATTCTTCTCCCGGTCGCTCGTCAGGACGATTTTTGTCGTCTTGATGCCCCGCCCGATCGAGTAGATCATCTTCCGGTTTTTGACGCCGAGTTTCTTGTCTATGATCGCTTTCTTGCCGAGCGCGAGCGACGGCTTGAACACCAAGTACTCGTCGGGGGTAACTTCCCCCTGCACGATCATCTCTCCCAAGCCCCACGAGCCGTTTATCAAAACCACATCCTTGAAACCGGACTCGGTATCGACGGTGAACATGACGCCGGAACACCCGAGATCGGAGCGAACCATTTTCTCTACGCCGGCCGAAAGAGCCACTTTCATGTGGTCAAATCCCCGGTCGGCCCGGTACGAAATGGCCCGGTCGGTAAAGAGGGACGCGAAATCAATCTGGACTGCTTTAAGGAGTTCGTCGGCACCCCGGATATTGAGGTATGTTTCGTGTTCGCCGGCGAAACTCGCGCCCGGCAGATCTTCCGCCGTCGCCGAAGAGCGGACTGCCACGTCCGTGTTCCTGCCGTACCGCTTCTCCATCTGCACGTAGTTCCGCGTTATCGCCTGCTTCAAATCATACGGCATCTTGGCGCTTTTGATCGCGTCTCGCACCTCTTCGCCACGCTTCGCAAGGTCTTTCAAATTCTTGGTATCGAGGCCTTTAAGCGTCTTCCGAATGAACTTATCCAACCCGGTCTTTTTCAGGAAATAGCGGTATGCCGCTGCCGTTACGACGAATCCGTTCGGAACCCGCACGCCCTGCGGCTCCAAGTATTTGATCATTTCCCCGAGGGAGGCATTCTTGCCACCGACCAGAGGGACATCCTTGATCGTTATGTCTTTGTACCAGAGAATGAACTTTTTTGATTTTATTGGCATAATTTTGAGTGGTTTAATGTTTGAAACACTCGCTAATTCTCATTGCTCTTCAGGGCAATTATGAGATCCGACACGTTCGATCCCGTATCTCCCATTTCCAAATAATCTCCGACTTTTTCGAAAAACTCCGTCGAATCGTTCTCCTCCAAAAAATTTTCAGGATTCAAACCGAGCTTTTCGGCTTTCTCTCTTGTCATTATATCACAAAGAGCTCCCGCGTATCCTCCCTCGTTATCGTGGCCGTCGGAATCGAAAGAGACGATGAGCGTCTCTTCCCGTATTTCCCCGAGAGCTCCCAAAATAAGCTCCTGGTTACGGCCGCCTCTCCCCTTCTTTTTTATGGTCACCGTCGTTTCGCCGCCGTAAAGACGAATCGTTTTGTCAGGCGATCCCATGACATCAACCGCGATCCTTTTTCCGACATCCCTGGCTTCGCCGCTTAAAACCCTCGTCACTACCTTAACCCGGAATCCCCGCGACTCGGCGTCGATTTTCATGGCGGAAAGCGCGGTTTCGTTGGAAATAAAGAGAATATTCTTTACCTTCTCGAAATATTTGTCGTCCTTCGGCGTCTTCAAGGGCTCTATTTTCAAACCCGTGCTTTTCTCAAGGTCGTACTTACCGATGATCGCTCTCGCTTCATCTACCGTCGTCACGTCCTTCACCGTTGGGCCCGAGGCGATGAATTCCGGATTATCTCCCGGAACGTCCGAGAAGATCAGGGCAACCGAAGACGCCGGATACGCGTATTGAGCCAGATGCCCGCCGCGGGCCAGCGACAGATGTTTTCTTATAGTATTGATCTCCTGGATCGTCGCTCCCTTTTCGAAGAGAGTTTTCAATATTTCCGCCTCTTCTGTGCAAACCATATTTTTGGGCTGGCAGAGAAGCGTTGAACCGCCGCCGGAGATCACGAAAATGACGAAATCTCTTTCTGTGAGAGACGAAAGGAGGCGAATGATCTCGCTCGTCACGTCGACGTTCACTTCGGTCGGGAACGGATGCGTGCCGGAGTATGCCTTGATTTTGTTCAAATTTCCCTTGTGAACGTCGAGAACGATCCCTCCTTCCAATCTTTCCCCAAGCACTTCTTCGAGAGCTCTCCCCGCCTCAAGCGCGCACTTCCCGACGCCGACAACGAATATCCTCTGGAAGCCTCCAGTGTCGAACGACTCACTGTCTATTTTCAGGACGTTATCTCTCAAGGATACTCGCGATTGAATGGACTTTTCTGTATCGATCGCCCGAAGCCCCGTTTCGGCGATCTCCAAGGCGAGTTTTCTCGCAAACGTCACACTCAGCTTCTCGAAGTTTTTTATTTTCCCTCTCATCATTCTGATTATAAACTCATATCTCGAAACGCAAAGTACAAGGCTGAAGCTTAAAATTCACAACTTTGCATTCCAATTTCGAGCTTCAACTCTTGAATCCCGAACTATTTTGGCAGTTCGCAGCCGCTCACCGCGCTTAAGGCCTGCAAGCTCTGTTCTCCCACCAGCTTTCGCCCATCGGGCGTAATCCAAGTCGGAAATCCTTCAATTCCGGCCGCGGTGCACTTCTGCGTCTCCACGGTACACTCTACGTAATTTACGTACCTGAATGAATCGCCGAACAACGCTTTCTCGTTCTGGCAGTGCGGACACCAGTAAGCGCCGTACATCGTGAAACCTTTTTGCGCCAAGCATTGGGCAAAAGAATTCAACGAAGAGTTGCTTGCTTTTGGCCTGAAGGTGAAATATACCGCCACCGCAGCAATCAAGACAACAAATATCACTAAAATGATTGTGTACGTTTTTGTTTTATTGAGTTTCATCTCATTCTTCACAGCAGTTGATGAGCTCTGTCATGATACTTTCAAAATCCAGCGGACGTCCTTCTTCCTTTGCTTTTTTTATCTTGGATATATCAATCAATTTCAAGCGCAAGGCCCAGAAGAGAGAATATAGCTTAAAAGCCGAGTCGTACGCGCTCCTCGCTTCCTCTCTCCTCCCGGCTGAGTCGAGTTTGGTACCAACCTCAATCAAGCGCATGGTCGAGGCCAGTAAATGTTTTGAGATGCACCAGCTTTCCCCTTCGTTGAAAGGCATGAGTCTTTCCAGAAGATCTTTTCTGACGTTCCTTACTTCTTCCAGCAAATCAAAATACTCGTCTTTTTTGGTCTTCTCGGCAGTAAAGAAGAAATGTTCTTCCAAACTGATCAAATTCATGACGCCGATCGATAAATCCTCATCCGTCGAGAGATCCAGTTTATGTTCCAAGTGAGCTTTCTTTATCTTCTCCAAAAGCTCTTCCCACTTTTTCTTATTTACGTCGTCCATTTCTTAATTTATGAAAAGAAAATTATAACGGCGGCCAATAGTATCATTATAACTCCGGTGGCTAATTTGGCGAATTTGCCGTTTTCCTTTTTCAATCCGGCCATCTTTTCAAACAATTCGCGGTTACTCGCCACGACAAGAACTACGGCGAGGGGCAACACGAAAACCAAGTTATAAAGAATCAAATACAAAAATCCGCTGAAGTAAGTCGCCTTATCGTGAAGCAATCCCAAGACGAAAAGATAAGGGCCTCCGGTGCAAGGGAACTCAAAGAGCCCGACGGCAACGCCTAAGACGAAAGAAGCCGGCCCGGAACTTTTTTCTATGAGGTGCGCTATCGCCGGATGGGTGACTTTGGGAATTTTGAGTTTGATCGGAAAAGCAGGAACAAGAGCGTCCAATATTTCCACGACGCCGAATATCAAAAGAACAAAGGCCACAATCTTGGAAATGAATCCCGGTATGCCGAACACGGAGAGAACTCCCAAGATTCCGAGTCCCACAGCCACGTACGTCACAAATATCCCGAAGATATACGATGCACCGGCGCTCAAGATCTGTGATCGTTTTCTGCCCAGACTGAAAAGGAAAGCCACGGTTAAAATCAGAACTGAAAGAGCGCATGGGTTCACGCTGTCAACCAAAGCTGATCCCAAAAGTATCGGCAAAAAATGCCCGGTAGTTAAAAATACGCCGATTAAGAACAAGGACAGTAAGGAAACAACGATGATTATTTTTTTCTTCACGGGGCAAAATAAAAATCCCGTTCTTGGAATAATTCCCGGTTTTATCCAGGTGGGTCTTCTCAATCAGATCCTTAAGAAGATCCTCACAAAATTTTCTCTCATTTCGAGGAAACCTTGTGAGGATCCTCTGCCGAACCTGATACTGTATGAAGTCCCAATGAAATTAAATAATCCGGAATTCACATCGAACGGGACACTACAATTATACCACCCTCTACAAATCCAGCACCTTGACTACTTGATGCAAGAATGACACAACAACCGGCGCCGGCAGTAAACTCACGGATGGAACCCCATCGTCGTCATTGACTACCCACGGTTCCTCGATGACATTTACCTTTTTCGTCGCCGCGTCCCATTCGTACCGATACGCGGGTGTCACCTCGTAGTCATCGGTATAATCCCTTGCAACCGCTACCGGTATCGAGTTTCTCAGGTATATTTTCGGAACTCCCTCCAGCCTCAGGAGATTCTTCATGACCGCTTCGTCGACTTCGATCCGATCTCGTAAGGCTTCAATGCCTAATTCGTCCCCCTCTTTCGGGACCATCCGCTTTCCTCCACAGGCCGGATTGTCGCAGATGAGATAAAACTTGTTTTCTGACGGTTCATACTCTATCTTTTTGGTGCGCAAGAGTTTCAAATTCCGCGGCGTGTGACAGATCGGACAGATGACGCGGTATTTCATCCGTTCGTCGATGATCGCTTCCGGCAAATCGATGAAGACGAAAAAATCGGGATCATCGCGGTACCCCATGAGCTCCCGGAAATACAACGAATAGGAAATCTGATCCAAGTTGCGGGGAAAGCCGTCGACGAAGATTGCCTTGTGCTCGCTCTTCGTTATTTCTCTTTCGACGAGGGTCAGGATAAGCTCTGTCGGGAGGAGCGACGACGTCGACCGGCCCGAGAGCGAATTCAGCGCTTCCTCGAGCGGCATGGCCCCTCGGTATTTCTCCTTGAGGTAATTCGTGAGTTCTTCGCGTTTCGCCGGATCCTCGAAATCTTCGTGGGCGTCCCGCACGATGTCGCCGACCGACACGTGCCGCAGGTGCTCTGGCCCGACCGCTTCCATGAACAATTTCGAATACGTCCCTTTGCCGGAATTTTTCTTGCCGAGCAAGATCCCGAGGAACGTGTTCTTCCGGTCCAGATAGTTCTTGATCTTCTCGATCTCGGGTCCGGCTTTCAACTCAAAATACTTCTTGCGTTCGACCGGGTCGTCGAGCATGAATTTTTGCGACCCCCCAATCTTTGTTTTGAACAAAGGGAACGTGAAATCTTTCATCGTATTCGTTATTTCTTTTCTTGATCGACTTTAATGTGTAATTCTTTCAGCTGCTCTTTCGAAACCTCGGACGGCGCTTGCATCATGAGATCCTTCCCGTCCCCAGTCTTCGGAAACGCGATGACCTCCCGGATGTTCGGTTCGTTTTGCATGATCATGAGGAACCGGTCGATTCCCGGCGCGATTCCCCCGTGGGGCGGCACGCCGTACTCAAAGGCCTCGAGCATGTGGCCGAATTTCTCCCGGATGTCCTTCGGATCGTTTCCCATCGCCTCGAAGACGGCCGTGAGGAGTTTCGGATCGTAAATCCGGATGGAACCGCCGCCGATTTCATAGCCGTTCAATACGAAATCGTATTGGAAGGCGGGAATGGAGGCCGGGTCTTTCTTGAACTGAACCCAGAAATCGTCGACGTCCTTGACCTGCGGCATGGTGAAGGGGTGATGGACGGCGTCCCAGCGCTTTTCAGTCTCTTTCCATTCGAACATCGGGAAATTGACGATGAACGCGAAGGCGAGCTCATTCGGATTGTTCTTGTCGTCCCGCAAGTCCGGCTTGTCCGAGTTATACTTCGCCATCACCTCGGCATAGTTCAGGCGCGGAAACGGAAATTGTTTGATCTTCTTTTCGGGATATAGTTCCTTCACCAGCTTCGCATAGAGATCCTCGATGAGTGCCAAAACTTCCTCCTGGGAAATAAAACTCATCTCGAGATCGAGCTGCGTGAATTCGGGCTGCCGGTCGCCCCGCGTATCCTCGTCGCGGAAACACCTGACGATCTGGAAATATTTTTCGAGACCCGCGACCATCAAAAGCTGCTTGTACTGCTGGGGCGATTGCGGAAGCGCGTAGAATTCGCCCGGATAAAGACGACTTGGAATCAAATAGTCCCGAGCACCCTCGGGCGTCGATTTGCCGATGACTGGCGTTTCCACTTCCGTGAAATCCCTTTCCGTCAAAAAGTCGCGGATGAATTTGTTGACCTTCGCGCGTGCGGCGAGATTGTTCCTCATCCGCGGCCGGCGCAAATCCAGGTAACGATATTTCATTCGTATTTCCTCGTTGATTTCGCGCCCGTCGCCGCTCAAATCAAAAGGAGGAGTTTTTGCCTCTGCGATAATCTCTAAAGCGGCAGCTTGCAATTCATGGTAGCCGCTCGGGATTTTGGGATTTTCCATTCCCGCCGGGCGCTTCCCGACGGTCCCTTTCACTTTTATAACCCATTCCGGACGCAGTTTTTCGGCCAAAGAATGCAATTTCTCGTCCTTTGGCGTAAAGACAACCTGAGTTATTCCGCTCCTGTCCCTCAAATCGATGAAAATAAGCTTCCCGTGATCCCGGCGCGTATCAATCCACCCCGCCATCTCCGCCTCCTGTCCCTCAAGCCCGGCTATTTCCCTTGATAAAGCTCTCGTCATTATGCTGCATTGTACTATTTCATCCTGAACACTTCAAGCCGTCCGTTTTCGTTCCGGGAAATTTTCAAAAGCCCTGCCTCATCAGTTCTGAATAACGCCGCCACAACTCCGGTAAGACGCTCGACCGCCTCGGGCGAGGGGTGGCCGTAAGAGTTCTTCCCGACCTCTATCACGGCTACCTCCGGCTTCACCGCCGCCAAAAATTCACCCGAAGAGGAATCCTTGGAACCGTGATGGGCGACTTTCAGGACGTCAATCGCTTCCCCCACGAACGGGATTATTTTTCTTTCGACACTGGAACTTATATCGCTCGCGAGAAGAGAAGTGATTCCGCCGGAAGTAACTTCCAAAACCAAAGCTGCGTCGTTTATGGAGGAATCGGCAATCTCAGCGGGACGGGGAGATAAAACTCTTACTAAATTTCCCCCGTTCTTGACTGCATCCCCCGCGCCGAGCGTCACGGTCTTCGCGCCGCTTACCGCTATCAGGTTTTCCAGATTCCCGTAAGCACCCGTCCCAGCCCCGAGGCCATTAGACGCAAAAGCGCCGACCCGGTAACTCTTAAAAACGTCCGCAAGCCCTCCGAAGTGATCCAGTTCCGGATGCGTCAAAATGACCACGTCGATATATTTGTCATGCGGGGCCATTATTTTATCCAGGTTCTGCACGACGAGGGAATTAACCGGGCCGCCGTCGATCAAGATCTTGACCCCGGAATCCATAACGAGAAGTTCGCTGTCTCCCTGGCCGACGGGCAGAAAGTACTCGCCGGCCCGCGTTTCCCCCGCAACGCCGATCGAGCGCGAGAGACAAACATCGAAAACGGCAAACACCAACAAGAAAGGCAGTATCCTGAAAAAGCGGTTGTCCAAGAAACGTACGACCGACCTTAATTCCGGCAAGTTTTCTTTCGCCATACCACAAAGAGCAAAATCAGCAGGTAATACAACGCGAAAAGGATCCATCCGAAATCGAACGACACCGAAAGGCCAAGCCCGCCGAAAAATTCTATGATTCCGGTCTCAAACTTCAAGAATGGCAGAACAACCCAACCGCCGACCTGCGCGAGGTGTTTCGACAAAAATCCGAGCGAAGCGGTAACAAACCCCAGCATCATCGTTCCCGGTACTAACCCAAGGAGGAGAACGTTGGATATGAGCGATACCGGCGAAAAAGAACCGAAATTGCCGAGGAGAATCGGTAGAACCATAACTTGAGCCGAAAAGGTGGTCGCCAGATTTTCTCGCCAGCGCGCGAATCCTTTCCTTTCAAAAAACGCGAGACCTGAAATCAAGGCAGGCTCCAAGTAGACGATGCCGAGAAATGCCAGAAACGAAAGTTCAAAACCGACGTCGAAGAAAAGGAGGCGCGGATTCAAGAGAAGCATGACGAGAGCCGTCAGCACCACCACGTTCCGGGAATCGAAAAGCCGCCCGCTCCCCTTGGCGAGAAGGACGAGAAATCCCATGATGGCCGCTCTGACGACGGACGGTTCTGCGCCGGTCATCGCGACGAACAAGAATATGGAGATCGAAGTCAGAACGAAAGACCAGAAGCGCGGCAGGAGAAAAGAAAATAAAAACATCGCTCCCATGACGACGAGGGAGATATTGTAACCCGACAGAGCGACGAGATGAGTCGTCCCGCTCGCTTTCATGTCGTTCTTGAAATCTTCGGAAAAACCGCTTGTCTCGCCGAGGAGGAGTCCCGAAAGGAATGCTCCCTCCTTCGGGGGAAGCGACCGCTGAAATGTACTGACGATGTTATCTCTCAAATCGAAAAGATACGCCTTGTAGTCTTTCTTCCCCCAATCTACCGATTCGACTTCCGGAAAGTCGGCAGTGCCGACGATTCCCTCTTTCAGCAAATAATTGCCGCGGCTGTCGCTCGCCGGCTCCTCGATTTTTCCTCTAAATGAAACGATCTCTCCGTATTTCACTTCCGGATATCTCGGCAGCCGCAAGAGCAGCTTCGCGCCGTCATCCGTTTCGACGACGACCGAAGCGACGCCGTAACTCGAGGACGGTTTCTCGACTACTCTCCCGGTAATGACCACTTCCTCGCCATTACTCACGATCTTGGACTTCAAATGTAGGTCGAAAAAGGTGTAATAAAACGCGCCAGCGAAGATAAGGGGAGAGAGCAAGGCGAGACAAATGAACTTCTTGTCTTTTTTAAAGGCAGAGAGAAGAAAGAAAAAGGTCGCGCCGATGAGGGTCGCACCTAAAATCAGCCAACCCGCCCGGAGACTTCCCAAAAACAGTCCGACGATGAAAAAGATGACGCCGAAGAAGATTACGTTGTAAGCAGGCACTTACCTCAATTATAGGGTTAGTACCGCTCTCCGAAGTTAGAGTTATCCCCGAAATGTAAGGCCCCCCGCTCTAAATATGGATTCCCGCTCTCCATAAATCTGTGGATAACTAGACGATCACCCCACCGCCGAGGAGCTCACCCTTTTTCGAATAGAACACGGCCGACTGGCCCGGCGCAGCGAACTTCTGCGGATCCTTGAAGACCAGCATGCACTTGCTTCCCTTCACGCCTGATATCACCGCCTTGGTCAGTGGTTGGCGGTATCTCACTCGCGCCAGGACTCTTACTCCACCATTCACACGAATTAGAGAAGGTGTCTCACGATCGATGAAATTCACCTGCCTCAATTCCATCTCTTTCTTGAAAAGCGCCGGGTTGTCGTCCCCTTCCGCGACGATGAGCGTGTTCGTTTTCAAATCTTTCGCCGCGACGTAGTACGGCTTGTGATCGGGGTTTTTCACTTTCAAGTTCGCCCCGAGATGGCGCTGACCAATCGTATAGAAATAAATACCTTCATGCTGCCCAACAACGTCGCCCCCGGTCGTCACGATGTCACCCGGTTTCTCCGGCAGATACTGCTTCAGGAAATCTTCCAAATCCACTCGTCCCAAAAAACAGATTCCCTGCGAATCTTTTTTCTCCGCCGTCGGAAGTCCCGCTCTCCGCGCGATCTCCCGCACTTCGCTTTTCAAGTAATCGCCAATCGGAAACAAACAATGTTTCAACTGATCCTGCGTCAGCGTCCAGAGAAAGTAGCTCTGATCTTTATTCTTATCCTTCGCCTCCATTAAATAATAATTTACGAGCCTTCCGCTCTGTTCCGAGCGGAATGTCTCGGAGGCGCGGTCGGCTCGGTCTCCGAAGGAGCGAACGCGTCGAGAGTCAAGGTCGCGCGATACCGCTGGAGTATCGCGACGACCGGTTCCGCGAGGAATGGAGGGGGAGGCGAGGCGCACGTAGTGGCCGGTCGCGATGTAATCCGCGCCCATCCTGAGCGCTTTTTCGAGAAACAGGCCGAATTTAATGTCCTTGTTGCACACGATGTCCGGATTCGGCGTGATCCCGTCGCGGTACGCCGAGACCATGTAATCCACCACGCTTTCCTTGTATTCGCGCTCCATATCAAAAACATAAAAAGAGACGCCGATGTGTTCGGCCACCCGCCGTGCGTCCTCTGCGTCGCGCTCCGCGCACCCGTCGACGTTGTAGCCCTTCATGTAAACTCCCGTAACATCATAGCCCTGTTTTTTAAGCAAAAGGGCCGCGGCGGACGAATCCACGCCGCCGGACATCCCAACAAAAACTTTTCTCGTTGACTTCGACATGCGAGTATTATAAGATAGTTTCTCGACATGGCAAGATTATCGTACAACGAACTCAAAGTGGGAACTTTGTTCACAAAAGACGGGGATCCTTTCGAGGTTCTCGATTACGCATTCATAAGAATGCAACAGAGAAAACCCGTCGCCCAGCTCAAAATAAAAAATCTCCTCACGGGGAAAGTGCAGGAATATACGGCGCACCAGAATGATGAATTTGAAGAAGCGGAAATAGACAAAATGCCGGTACAATTCATCTACGAGAACCGGGGCGAGTATTGGTTCAATGAAAAGAGCAATCCTAAAAACCGGTTTCAAATGAGTAAGGATATCCTGGGACAGGCGGCGCAGTTCCTGAAAGTCAATACGGAACTCACAGCCTACCGATTCAACGAAAGAATAATAAACGTAGAACTGCCCATCAAAATGGACTTAAAAGTCACCGAAGCTCCGCCGGCCATAAAGGGCAATACGGCACAGGGTGGAACCAAAGTGGTAACGCTCGAAACCGGCGCGAAGGTTAACGTCCCTCTCTTTGTGGAAGAAGGAGACAGCGTGCGCGTGAATACCCAGAACGGCCAATATATCGAGCGAGTCTAAGAAATCACGAGCCGAGATTTTTTAGAGATTCTTCCAAAGACTTCTTGAGATCTTCAACGTCAACGGGTTCTTTCTCATCGTGTTTCTTGCCGTCCCCTCCGTCATTTTTCAACTCCGAGAGCGAAATGGAACCGCCGCCGTCCTCGAAACCGACATCCTCACCCCCGACGATCGTCTGTTTTCTCGAATTGAAGGGTCTTGCCTCCTGCCTTCTTGAGAATTTCTGAAGAAACGGCCTCCTCTGGGGCCGGCCATTTCCGCCGTTTTCCCCGCCGCGGCTCCCGCCCCCTCCAGCCGGAGCGCCGGTGGCTTGACTGCCGGTCTCCGCAAATTCTATGCCGAGCTTTGACAGGTCCGAAAATCTCGAGGGTGATTCTTTCTCATTTTGCCTCCTTTCAAATCTTCTCTCCGCCATATCCTCTTCCTTGGCGGCCATGACCCCGCTCCACCGATTGATTTCTTCTTCTACGGCCCACCGCGGACGCGCATAAACCTTCCGCGAGGATTCTATGATTTTTTCGGCAATGGCCGGTGACGATTCCAGATTGAACGGCGGCAGAGTCACGGCCGAAAAAGGCCTCGAGGTAACGCCGCCGACCATGAGCTTCAAATAAACGTGATAATTGGGGAGATTCACGAGATCCTGCGCCGTGAACTCCGGCTCGAATTCTTTTTCCAGAAATTCGGCATCGGCAGCCCCCACCCGAAAAACGACTATTGTGCCGGCGTTCCCGAACACCGCGTCCCTGACCTTGGTTGAAATGTCCGTCACGAGCTGACCGATATACTGATGCGCCAAGGTCAAGTCCAGCCGGTATTTCCTCGCCTCGGACAAAATGTTCGCGAAGGAATCGGTGGCGAAATTCTGAAACTCGTCGACATAAAGGTAAAAATCGGTCCGCTCGTCCTCGGGAATCCTGACGCGTTCCATGGCGGCGAGTTGCATCTTCGTGATGAGCATGGATCCCAGGAGTGCCGAATTGTCTTCTCCGATTCTTCCTTTCGAAACGTTCACGAGGAAAATTTTGCTCGTGTTCATAATTTCAAAGATGTCGATGGTGCTCTTGGACTGCCCCACGATGTTCCGGACGAGTGCGGTCGAAAGGAATTGACCGACTTTGTTTTGAATAGGGGCGATGGCTTCGTTCCGGAACTGGTCTCGCCATTCCTCGAATTCATTGACCCAGAACGCTTTCACGACCGGATCCCTGATGTTGTCGACGATCTTCTGCCGGTATTCCTTGTCGACCAGGATGCGCGTGATGCCGAGCAAGGTCGTCCCGGGCGTGTCGAGGAGCGCAAGAATCGCGTTATTCAAGATGTATTCCATTCTCGCCGACCAGACATTCGACCAGATCTTCGTGAAGATACCCATGAGACCGGAGGCGACGAGATGTTTGTACTTCGAATCGGGCAACTCCAAAACGTTGAAGCCGATGTGAAAATCGGGGTCCGCCGGATTGAAGTAAATGACGTCCTTGAGCCTCTCCTCCGGGATCCTGTTCAGCAAATCTTCCACCAGTTCGCCGTGCGGATCGACGACGCAAACCCCCTCGCCGTTCGCGATATCCTGCACGATGAGATTGTTGAGGAGTGCCGTCTTGCCGGTGCCGGTTTTCCCTATCACGTACAGGTGCTGGCGCCGGTCCCTCCTTTTGATGCCGAAAAGGCGATTGGAATTCCTGAAATCCACCCTCCCGAAGTATACGACGTCTTTTTCTTTATCCGTTTCTTTATCCGCCATTAGGTTTATTTTATACCACGGAAACCTCAACTTCAACGAGTAAGCAACTTGCCGTATTTCCCGAATAATTCTCCGGTGATGCCGTTCTCATGGCATATATCCCGGTACAAATGAGCAGAGGGGCGCATTCGCCTCTCGAGCGTCTTATAATCCACCTCAACGAGACCGAATCGGGGCCAAAAACCCTCCGCCCATTCGAAGTTGTCCATCAAGGACCAATGGAGGTATCCTCGGACGTCCGCTCCGTCTTCAATCGCCCGATGGACGCGTTTCAAGGTCTCGACGATGAACCATGGCCTCTTCGCGTCGGTCGAATCGGCGAGGCCGTTTTCGGTGATGTAGATGGGTTTCCCGAAACGCTTCAAATCCATCAAGACGTGATACATCGATTCCGGATGGAGTTCCCATCCCATGTCGGAAAGCACCTTGTTCTCGTTCTTACTGAACCAGTAACTGATCCGATTGTGGAAATAGTGATTCAACCCGATGAAATCCTGATAATCGTTTATCCGGCCCAAGAAGTAAAAATTCCACCACCAATCGGCGATCGCCTTCAAGAACTGGCCGAGGAGATTCGTCCGCGATGCATCGAAGTGAATGTTGTGAGAAGCGATGCCGACCTGAGCTCCCGGTGATACCCGTTTGATCACTTGGTAGGCCTCGCGATGGGCTTCGATGAGGCGATGATAGATCTTCCCATAAGAAGACAAACTCCTCTTCTGCGGCGGCCACGCGCCGATCAAATACGACTCGCTGCTCCAGACTTGGGGTTCATTGAGCGTTATCCAAAACTTCACCTCATCCTTGAATGCCAAGACCACTCGCTCCGTAAGGCGTGCAAAGTACTTCGGCATCTTTTTTGATTCCCACCCTCCTTGGTCGCGGAGCCAGAGTGGGATCGGCCAGTGCCAGATTGTGACGAAGGGTTCCAAGCCATGCGCCTTCGCGGATCGTATGACATCCCCATAGTGTTTTATTTCCTTCTCGTCGAATTTCCCCTCCGTGGGCTCGATGCGCGACCATTCCAAGGAAAACCTCGTCGCATTGTGACCCATCTCTTGCGCCATCTTGAAATCGTCATCGAACCGATGGTAATGATCCGTCGCCATGCCGGAAATGAAATTGTCCTCGCCGTACTTTTCTATCATCTTCAACTCCTCGAGGTGCTTCAGGCGTTTTTCCGACTTTTCCCACTCGCTCCAGTCGTTCGTCGTTCCGCCTTCGACTTGGTGCGCCGCAGTCGAAGCTCCCCAGAAAAATCCTTTCGGAAAAGTGAATTCGCTTTGTTCTCTCATTGATTCAAAATCTGTCCCCCCAAATCCCAAAAGCTCGGATCGCCGTGAACTTTCCGCCAATACCACCACTCCGAGCCCCAGAGATAGATTGGCGTGAGACCGGTCCTTTCGGCGAATTTGAAGTTACTGAGGAGCGTCGTTGTCGAAAAATCCGACGTCTGGGCGCTCATGCTTTCATAAACCAGGGGACCGCCGTTCAGAGACCACGGCTCCGCTTGGAGTTCCGATATGATGACCCTCGAAACGCCAGTGAATTCTCGTACAAAAGCGGCCTTCACCGCGTAGAAAACGGGCGGTATGAAAAAGTAGTGAAAGACGCCGATCTGGGGCGCGGAGACTACCCGGTAGAGCGTCGTCCCCAGGATGTCGGAATGTTTCGCGGCGCTGAACCACAAGCCCAGTTCCCCGCTATCGGTCATCATGACCGGCCGCGTCGGATCCAACTTCTTGACCAGGGCTATCTCCTCGTCGAAGAGGTTCTGGTCAAGAGGCGGACAATCCCCGAACGAGGACAAATAGGGCTCATTTTCTACTTGCCATGCCTTGATCGCCGGATACGATTGGTAATGGTTAACGACCGCCGTGAGATACGAAAGAAGGACCTGGTTATAATCCCCCTGGTTCAGGCTGCCCGCCCAGGTCGGGACGTGGCATTCCGGCCACCGCGGCACCCGCTGGCCGATCGCAAGTATCACGCTCTTCCCCTTCTGCTCCGCCATATTCAGCTCCCAATCCAAATCACCGAAATCGAGCTTCCCTTTCTCCGGTTCAAGGTACTGCCAATAAGCCATGAGGAGGAGATTTTTCGGATTTAGGCCGTCGAGGATCGCTTCATAAGCCGTTTTCCAGTCCAGACCGAGGCCCTCTTTGGCATAAAGTTCGCTGAATGACAATCCCGCCTCCGGATGGCCGTTCCCAAAACTCAACGCGAAACTCAAAAGGTAGAGAACCGCTATGGCTCCTATCACTATTCCCGCTGTTTTGAAAACACGTTTCATCTTACACAAACAAAGCAAATACTCCCACCGTTATCAAAACAATACTCCACACTTTTTGTTTCACAATTTCCGGTTTCAACGGTTCCTTTAAAATCTTGGGGAATTTCCTCGACAGGAAAACGATGAAAGCGAAGAGGAACGCGTATTGGATTCCGGAGAGCGCGTTCACAAGCGATACGGGGCCGAGAGAAAAAGCATAATTCACCAAAACGAAACTCAAGAGAGCTGCCACCTGCCCCACGATGAAAACGAATCTGGTTTTGACCGAAGATTGCCGGAACGCATCGAAGATTTCTTTCCTGGGTTTCGAGGGCAGAAGGAGAATGAGTGCGCCGAGAACCGCGCCAAAACCGCGCCAGATGAAGCCGTTTACGAAGGGGCCGTTGTTAAAAACGAATTTCATGAGAACCTGGGATATACCAAAAAGGAGCGCTGCAAGGACGGAACCCCAGAAAAGTTTGACGCCCATGTGAGCCACCCTTTCCCGCCACGATTCTTCATGAGCAACGATGAAGCCACCGATGACAATGAGGACGAAACCGATGACCTGGCTCACCGTCAAAAGTTCACCCAACGCGAGGAACGCCATCAGGAACACGAATATCGGCGTTATTCCGCCCGCCAAGGGTACTACCTGAGACGTTTCCTCCTTGGAGAGGAGTTTGTAGAAAACCAAAAGTGCCAATACATAGGTTATCCCCGACGAGAATGCCGCAAGAATTACCGGAAGCGACGGAACGAAAAAGCCGAACGGTATCAAGAAAATCACCAAGATACCTACGATGTTGACCAAAAACGTGTACACCCACGAATTGGGAACGAGGTCCGTGAGCATAATTTTCGAAACGATGAACGAAACAGCATTCAAAAAATAAGCGGCGAGGCCGATGTAGAGCCAGTTCATTTTGTTTTCGCGATGAGTTTTTCTATGTTATACGTTCCCATCTTCTCGGCTTCCAGAAACCCATGCATCGCCGCCTCCGCGAACCACCCATCTCTCAAGTAATCGAAGAGCCACTCCTCGGTATACGCCGGATCATACTGATTCATGCCGGCCCCGACTCTCAAGAGCCACTCACGGTTGAAATCCTCCTGCGAACCGATGGGTGGCGCGATAATAATCGGGAGTCCCAATGCTGAATAGAACGAGAGTTCCGACGGCTTGGTCCAGAGAATATCCGTTACCCGCAAAGCTTCATTGAACTTCGCAAAATAATCCTGGAGGCCGATAGCCCAGAGAATTTCAGCGCCGTCATTGAACGGCTCCCGGAATCCCAATTCTTTTAATTCACTGACGAAATAATTCATCGTTTCCTGCCGCGTGCCAGCCGAAAGGACAACTTTCACTTTCTTGGCTCTAATGTCATCCCGCAAACTCTTTACGATGTTCATGCCGATCTCCTTCTGCGCCCCCGCCCCTCCGATTGAGAACATGATGGTGAGCGGCCGCCCCGCCGTCTTCGGCAATCTGCCGAAATTCTCTTTGATGACCGGACCGTACTCACTCATGTACCGGCCACTTGGATCTAAATTCACGAGCCGCGGGCGCATGTCTTCCTTCAATACCCTCATGTTTGGCCCTCCGATGTTCTCCTTCGGCAAGGGATAACCAGTCAAATGGATGTTTTCCTCCCTGACGCCATACAGCTTCAGGCGTTCAAAAACCCGATCGGTCGAGGCACAATACTGAATCCTTGTTTTCCCTGGATTCAAGGGCGCCCACCCGCGAGCCACGTCGGCGTCGGCCGTGACGCAAAAAATATTGCCGGGATAGTTAAATTCCTCGGCCATGAATGCCGTTGTGAAGAATGTCGTGACGAGGGGAATTTTTTCCTTCGACAACCGCAGAATGAGGTCTTTCCCCCACCCACTCTTAATTAAGCGGAAGGCTTGTTTCAAGGTTTCATTCGGCCGCGAGAGATCACGCTTTGGGTAGAAAGTTAAAATTCTCTGGAAGCGATCATACAAATAAAAAACAGCGGATCCCACGAGCGGCACCCGCTTGAAGCGCGAAATGAATTCATAGAAATGCGACGTACTGGACCAAATCTCCCGGTCTTCTGCCGGGATTCCTTCGTAATCGTTGGCATTGATCAATTTCCCGTCGGGAGACAGATCCCGCAACGGGAACGCCGTCCGCTGGTGGCCGTACCCCATGCTGACGGCCACAACCCACGCTTTATTCATGCCCTGTAGTACAACTTCGAATTTTTAACTTCAATGGACCTTTAATCTTCTGGTTGACAACTTCAACTAACCCGCAGTCTTCAAATGGCTATCTTTGAAAATGCCATTCGAAGTTGTACTACAGGACATGCGTTAATTATATAAAAATTGCAAAAGAAGCGCGACCGGCGAGCCAGCGGCGCCTTTCGCGAGATAGTCTCCGTCAATCGAGGTCATCCGCGGCGCCATGTCGATGTGCACCCACGGCGTTTCCCGCCCTGAAGAATTCGAAGGGCCCTTGATGAATTGCCACAAGAATACCGCTCCCGTAATTGCTCCGCCGTAGCGCGTCTTCCCCTCGTTTGCCACGTCACCGAAAGTTCCCTTGATGTCCTCCTCGTACTCCCCCCACAGGGGCAATGGCCAGACGAAATCGCCGGTCACTTCGCCGCTCTCAATCATCTTTTCTTCGATGCGCTCATCGGTGGAGAAAATGGCCGAGGCTCTCTGTCCCAAAGCTACCATAGCGGCTCCGGTTAAAGTCGCGATGTCTATAATCAGTCTGGGATTGTACCTCTTCGCGTAATGGAGTGCATCCGCAAGGATCACGCGTCCCTCGGCGTCCGTATTCAAAACCTCGATCGTCTTCCCCGACATCGTTTTCAAAAGGTCGCCGGGATGATAACTCGATCCGGAGGGCATATTCTCGACGGCAGGAACTAAACCGATGATGTTTTTCTTCAATTTCAAACGCGCCGCGGCGGCAAGCGCATGAATCACCGCCGCGCCGCCCGACATATCCATGTGCATTTCGTAGATGCCGCTCGACGGCTTCAAGTTCAATCCCCCACTGTCAAACGTAACTCCTTTACCAACCAAAACTGTCGGCTTATCCTTTTTCGAGCCCTTCAGATACTCCATAATTATGAATCTGGGTTTCTCACTTGAACCCCTGGAAACTCCGAGCACTCCCCCCATGCCGAGTTTCTTGATCTCATTCTCATTCAAAATCTTGGTTTTGAAACCAGTTCTCTTCCCGGCCGCGACCGCCGCATTGGCGAGCTTGCCCGGGGTCATGTCCCCGCCCGGCGTATTCGAAAGTTCTCGCGTCTTGTTTATTTCCTCGCCGATGATTTTCCCTTCCCGCAAACCGCTCGAGATTTCCTTCCGATCGAAAACAGAGATGCTCTCCACGAAACTCCACCCGCCTTTCGGCGATGTCTTGTATTTCACGAAATCGAAATTCGCCATCTCGAATTCCACCGCGGCGACCCGCGGAACAATCGCGTCAAATTCCTTCTCCCCGGTCCAGAAGTCATTCAGATTGACAGCCAAGTTCCTCAGCTTATTCGCCTTGGCGATCCCGACAATCTTCCGCATGAGGAGGATCGACTTCCGGTGGTTGAATTTCTCCGGGAGCGCGACGAAGATCGCCCGTCTCCCGCCCGGGAGCATTGCGACATTCTCTTTGTCGCCGTTCTTCAAGTTCCTCTCGATGCTTTTTACGTATTCCCTTTCCTTCGCACCGAGCGCCGCGAAAAACGAATGCTTCTTGATGTCCTTATCGATAACAAAAACTAGGCTCGAGGTTCGTGGGGTTTTTTTTGCTTGTCTGATAATCATTTCTTAATTTTATCATCTCCCTCATCTTTTAGAAACCCCCATAAGCTCTCTCATACAACCTCCTTTTGGTAACATTCTTCGCAATAGATAATCTCCGGGCGATCGGGTGCATAGGTCGTCTCGAACTCGTTCGGACAAGATTTATCACCATGAGAGTGAGAGGCAGCATTCGAGTATTGTTCTTGCCCCTTGAGTTTTGATTTTTGACCTTCACATTCGCATTTCCTATGCCAGAGTTTCAGAGGATTCCGCCGTTCCGTACGCGCATAGTGTCTGCAGTTTAAACATAGGCGCGGCAGGGGCAGGTTGAATTTCCGGTAGAAGTCCAATTCCCCCGGAACAATTTTGAACGCACGAGCACATTGGTGTGAGCACTTGCCCTCGTGTACACATCCAATCACTTCGCCCAAGATCGAATCATCGACTTCCCCGATGAGATCTGGAAGTTCATATGCCTTTTTTGTGACCGTGTATATTTTCCCTTCCTGCTTTTGCCATGGATATCCTTCAGCTTCGGCCATTTCTCTGGTTAATGGGAAATATTCCTGGGCAATAGTGTCGTTATAAGAAAACGGCGAAATTTCAACCGGGAAGTGTTCCCCGAATTTATATACTCTCCCCCGTTTGTCAATATACGGCATATTGTTCATATGATCTATTATCCTTGGAACTAATTTCCCATACTCTTCTTTAGAATATTGCTTATTAAGAATGCAATATTGTTTACTTCTAAGAGATACGCACCCGAAAAGATTTTGTGAGGAATGACAATTGAAAGCATAACGGATTCCATGGGAATACCACACAATCGTGCCGAAGGCGCAGTTTGCGTTTTCTACGCCGATACTCACTCCTTCGTATAGAAGTTCCGAGTTACCGCCAGTACCGGGACCCGTATCGTATGAATTTTTTAATCCATAGGTGCCCCAGTGGGAGTACTTCGAGTCTTCCGCGTTTCCCGCAAGATCGAAACACCAATAGCAATTTTTGGAGTCTTCGATATTATCTCCCACAACATTCACAGAACGGAAGATGTTTGCATAGCGATGAATTGCCTTGAGACGTAGGGATTCAAGACGCCTTTTGAGTATCCCAATACCCTCCGCACTGCCGAGTTTTAGTTCTATGAGTTTTCCCCTATACTCCTCCTTCGAATATTGCTGATTAAAAATGCAGTAGCTTTTGTTGCGGAGTCCCACACAGCAGACACAATCTGAGCAGTTTTGACAGTCGTCAAGAAAGAAAGAGTTATTGCAGTTCTTCGAGTTACTGCTGAAAAAAAGCTGGTAGGAGTCCTTGCAATATACGTTATCATATCCAAACTCGGTCTTGTGACATACGTAAGAGTCCAAAGTATTCTTACAGAAAGAAATCCTATTACTGTACATTGAATCCTCATTGTTCCAGCCAGCAGTCACGAGATAACAGTTCTTGTGCTCCACGGTTACGTTGCAGTAGAAAGAATTCGTTGATTTACTGTCGAAGAGTGCAATCAAAGGGGTTGTTTCAAGAAGTTCCTTGAATTGCTGGAAGAATGGTTTCGAGAAATCATATTCGCGCCCGTACTCCATCGCGTCCCATTTATCAGACCACCAAAATTCCTGATCATAGACTTTAAGAGAGCGAGTGGGAGCATAAATCGAGACAATTTCTTCCGTGTGATCCGGTGCGTCGCATTTCCGTTTATGAAACGTACACTCGTTTCGTTGGGCGAGTCGTCGCTGAAGCCGACAATCAGGGCAGAATGTCGGAGCAGGAATTTTCATTTTTTCATAAAATGAAAAATCGTCCGGATCAATTGTAAATTCCTTCTTGCAGTTCTGGCAGATTTTTATTTCTTGATTCATACTACTTCCTTTTGATAACACTCCTCACAGTATATTATTTCTGGCCTCTCCGGCGCATAGGTCGTCTCGAACTCCTGGGAACAATGATCGGTACCATGATCGTGTTTTCCGACATTTTGATAAACCCCATCTTCGCTTTTCCCCCCACCGCACTGGCATTTCCGGTGCCACAGTCTTATCGGATTTCTTTGTTTCATTCTCTGATAGTGCCGGCAATTCGGGCAAAGACGGGGCAACGGAAGGTTCAGCTGACGATAGAACGATAATTCGTCGGCGACGATACGAAAGGCGGACGTACAGTTTTCGTTACACTGACCTCCATAAGAGCATTCTATGGCCTCACTCAAAATGGCATCCGTAACATTTGATATGTCGGGAGGAATATTCTCGCTTGTCATCGTTGGTTTATTGTCTTTTCTTTGCATTTCTCTCCAAGACCATCCATTTTCCGCCACTTGTTCCCGCGTGAAAGGAAACATTTCTCCCGAGACGGTTTCGTTGTAAGCAAACGGAGAAATCTCAGTCGGGAAAAATTCACCGTATTTATAAACCCTCGCCTTTTTATCAACGTAAGGTACCTCATTCATATGTTGGATGATCTTAGGAATCAACTGCTCATACTCTTCCTTAGAATATTGTTTGTTCAGAATGCAGTAAGACTTGCTCCGGAGACAAGCACATCCGAAGATGTTGTTGCATCCCCGGCAGTTATACGAATAAGCAACATCGTAAGAACTACTCATGATCATGGAATACTTTATCCTTTGGCAACCAGCGAAAATGGCAAACGAATCCCAAGCCAGCTCCGATTGATGACCTATATGGTCACAGCTCTGTACATCCTTAAGGTTCACCGCAAGAAAAACGTCTTTCAGATCCTCCGCCGGCCCGGTGATTTCAAAGCAGTTCTTGCAGTTTTTTGCCTCCACGATGTTGTCGCCGCTGCTGTTTGTGGACTTTACCACTTGGGCATACCGATGAGGAAATCGAAGCTTAAGCTCTTTCATTCTTTCCATCATCTCTCCGACAACTTTGATATCGCCCAGATTTGTTTCTTTTTTCCTCTTCTCATATTCCTCCCTTGAAAGCTGCATATTGAACCAGCAGTACTGCTTGTTCCGGAGTCCCACGCATCCAACACAATTACTGCATCCAGAACAATCGAAAAGAAACATCGAATCGGTGCAATCTCGCGCGAATCTGCTGAAGAGCACGCGGTAACAATCTTTCGAATCGGTAACCTCGTAACATAATTCGCATTTTTCCACCCAGTAGACATCCAGACAGTCCTTACTGTGGCCTGACCCCCATATATTAGACACAAAGGTCGAAGTCAATATACCCTTGTGTCATGAAGAAAACATATCGCACTGCTCCCGAGGTGAAGGAGCAGATATTGAAGAGAATCAAGGAGGAAGGGATCCCGGTCGTCCAGGCCGCCAAGGAACACGGTCTGAATCCCGCCACCATATACAACTGGCTGGGAAGGGGCGTGAAAGGCACCCCCACGATCGGTGAACTCGTCCGCCTCAAGCGCCAGAACGAAGAGCTCCTCGCCCTCGTGGGCGAGCTCACCCTGGCCTCCTCACGCACTCAAAAAAAGCGTTGATCAAAAAGCAGAAGAAGACGAAGTGGGAACTTGCCCGTGAACTCGGCCTCTCCCGCGCCTCCCTCTACTATGTCTCGAAACAATCGCCCAAGGATTGGTCGCTCAAGGAAAGGATCATATCAGTCTTGAGAGACCATCCTTCATACGGCTTCAGAAGAGTGGCTTTGGAGCTCAAGATCAACAAAAAAAGAGCCCAACGGGTGATGAGGCTCTTCGGGATGAAGGCATATCGGAGAAGGGGCAGAAGGCCAAGGAAAACGGGCTTCTCGAGTATCCTGTATCCCAATCTCCTTCAGAAGAACTTCCTCAAAGGATTGAACGATATCTGGGTGGCGGACTTCACGTACATCCCGTACCAAGGGAAGTTCCTGTATCTCGCCACCGTGATGGATTTGTTTGCGAGGGAGATCGTGGGCTGGGCCGTGATGAATACCCACTCGGTGCCTCTGGTCCTCCAGGCACTCTTCTCCGCGGCAGAACATCATCCGAGACCCAACATCTTCCACTCGGACAACGGAAGGGAGTATGGCTCAAGGATCTTCACCGGAGCTCTTTTGAACCTCGGCGTCAGGATATCGAGATCGAGGAAGTCATCGCCATGGGAGAACGGCTACCAGGAGTCCTTCTACTCCCAGTTCAAGGTGGATCTGGGCGATCCGGAGAGGTTCAAATCGCTGGGAGAGCTGGTCTACGAGATCCATCGCCTGGTCTGGGACTACAACCACCGGAGAATCCACTCCGCCCTCAGGATGCCGCCTGCACTGTTCTCGAATCGCTACCAGAAACTTGTCGAAAAAGTGTCTTAACTTTGGGGGTCTTTACACTTCAGTAATAAGACCTTCCTCCTTCAATTTTTCTTTTTGCATCTTCAGGATTTTCTTACAAGACGAGGTCAATATCATAGCCCTCACGATCCGATATATGAGGAGTATGGCCAGCAGTATGATTATTATCCACCAAATTATACCCATTTTTATTCTCTAATTATACAACAAATAGAGATAAAAATCAAGAGCTGGATTAAAGGAGGGTCATTCGATAACCGTTGTCATCCATTCTTTATATGCCCGATTCAGACGTCTCACATCCACCGCCGCGACGACGGGAGTCGAGTACGTGTGATTTTGGAGTATCAAGTCCTCCACATCCTGAATCTTCGGTTCGTTTGTCTTGATGAGGAGCGCGTATTCGTTTTCACACTTCAGGGTACCTTCCCACGTGTAGCACGACTCGATCGGCCATGTGTTCACGCACGCCGCGATTTTCCGATCCACGATGAGCCTAGAGAGTCTCCTGGCTTCCTCAACATCTTTACATGTTGAGTAAATAAAAATCATAAAAATATTTAATTGCTCGACCTTTACACTAAGGGTTCAGGAGTTTGATTGTCCGCATCGGAAGCCTTCCCAGTGATCGCTGCTTTTTCCTGGGCGCTCCGCCAGATGCCAGCCTCTTCTTCGGCGATGAGCTTCTTTGCGGCATCCGCCGAGATGGAATATTTCTCACGCGATCTCTTTATTATTTCATCTTTGAACGAAGGGTGCGTCGGCGGGAGAACTTTCAACGTTTCCGCCGAAAATGGATCATACGTTTCGCCGTCTATCGTCATCTTAATGTAAATCTGCCCCATTCCCAAATTGATCATATCTTTCACGTCGAAAATCGGGGCCATTTCCGGTTTAAGTTTGACGGCGTCCTCGCCCCCAACGCGGAAAATTATTATCGTTCCGGTGTTTCCCAAAACAGCCGCCTCGACTTTCAGCGAAAGCTGGCCGACATATTGGTGAGCAACCGTAAGACAGAGTCCGTATTTCCTGGCTTCGGAAAGCAGGTTTTCAAAAGTGTCAGTAACCAAGTTATGAAACTCGTCGACATAAAGGTAAAAATCATGGCGTTCCTCTGGAATAAGAGAAGCCCGGGCCATGCCGGCTTGCTTGATTTTCGTGATGAACATTGAGCCGAAGAAACTTGAGTTTTCTTCGCCTATTTTTCCCTTGGAAAGGTTGATCAGGATTATTTTTTTCTCATTCATCAGTCTTTCCAAATCTATCTTGTTTTCCTTCTGGCCGAATATATTTCTAAGCATCGGATTGGACAAAAATTGCCCGAGCTTATTGACAAGCGGTATTATGGCCTCCGTGTCGAATTTTTCCGACCAATCGGCGAACTCGATTGCCCAGAAACGTTTCACCATGTCGTCTTCGATGTATTCCACCACTTTCTGCCGGTAATTCCGGTCAGAAAGCATGGAGATCATGCCGCGCATCGTGGCATGAGGGTAATCAAGGAGCGCGAGGCAGGTGAACCGGAACACGTGTTCCAGTCGGGGCGTCCAGTTGGCGCCGAATTGTTTTTCCATGACCTCGATAAGTCCCTGCGTCAGCTGATGTTTAAAAGAAGGATCAATGTTGGCCAAAGGATTGAACGACGCCGGATAGTTTATGTCCGAAGGATCAATTAGGCAGACGTCGTCAATGCGATTTTCTGGTATCGCCGGCAGTATGTCGTCAATGGTATCGCCGTGCGGGTCTATCAGACACAGCCCGTAACCGTAGGATACGTCCTGGCGCACTAAAAGTTCCAACAATTTCGACTTTCCGACGCCGCTTTTGCCAATGATGTAGGTGTGCCTTCTCCTATCCACTCTCTTCAAGCCGAAGACGAACTTCTTCTCTTCAAGAGAAGCCACGTAGTTGGTGCGGGCGATGTACGAAATCTCGGACGGCGCGACGCTTCCGTAAACCGGCAGCTGCGGCGGCGGCGGCGCGTACTTGATGATCTGGAGTCTCGTTTGTCTTTGTTGTGTTTGCGCCATGGTTTTATTTCAGAGCTCTCACCGTTCTCAAAAACGATTCATAAACGCGGAGCATTTCCTCGGCTTCCCTTTTCTTGAGCTCGAATCCGGGCGTGTGGACTAGCTCGTTCCTTATCTTGTGAGCTTTCCACAGATCTTCCAATTGATTAAAATCGTCGTAGGTTATCTGCTGCAAGCGGTCGGCCATATGCTCACCCACGAAACCCATTTGTTTCAGCGCGTCGTCGACCAAATTATCCGCCGAAATCACCGCGAGAACAAGTGAGTGAGGGGTTCCTTCGCCGACCTTCACTTCTATTTCCTGCCAGTTCTTCTTAAAAGCGTGCGTATTGAGGGAATAACTTTTCTTCTCGGTTTTCTCGCGCTTTTTTTCCTCCTCGCCGCTGCCATTCAACACTTCCTCCAGCGGAACTCTCGTCTCCCATCCTTTCGCGAAGGCGAAAATAAATCCCGCAAACAAAATTCCGTCCAAAATCATGAATACCACCCGCGCGGTCGCAAAAACTCCTTCCCAGGGGAAAGTAACAAAGAAATTTCCGATACCGTCCAAAAATTGAACCATGTTCTATTTGTATTTTTCTATTTCCTCCTCTCCGCCGAAGATAGCGAGTCCGGCCGGCGGCCCGCTCTTTCTCGTTTCCAAGTGGCGCAAATGAGGTTCTGTGAGGACGACCGTCGTCGGTATATGAAACAACGTCGCGAGGCATTTGGTGTTCATCCGGAAACGCTTCGATAATTCCCAGTTCAAAACAAAAGAATTCATCACTCGCCCTATGAATCGTTCGGGCGGCACTTCGCGGTGCTTGTAATTGAAAAGTATCCTGGCCTTCCGGTATTCGCCGCGCGTCTTCGGAAAAATGAAAGGCTTTTGCCAAAGTTTGGTACGCGTCGAAACGCTGTAATTCTGAACGAAAGAATTCATGTCGAGCGCGGCATACTGGTTGAAGGCGCTCACGATTCCCCGCCGCGGGTAGCTGTCGGTAAACGTCGCCTTGGGAGACATATAGATGAAGCGGATGAGCGTTTCGAACGCGGGCTTGGACAGGTTTTCCTCCACCGCTTTCAGAACTTCCGTCTGACGGGGTGAACGCATCGTAAAGGTGGCCAGCGTCTCGTCCACGCCGATTTCTTTCTTCGTTTTCTTCGATTGCTGGCGCAGGTTTTCCACCTCTTCATCCCACCTGTCTTTCCAGTCCTCGTATCCGGTCGGAGCTATCAGAATCTGCACGCCCACGAACTCATCCTTATTCGCCTTGCTCAGCGTCTCGATGAAAGAAGAAATGGGATCGAATCTCTTTTCTTCCTCCGTACTCATTTCGAAATCCGAGTACGTTTTTGTGGGATAGAACTCCTTCTCCTGGAGAACCATCTCGCTGCCCCACAAGTCATTGCCGCTTTCATATAAGCTCTTCACGCTCACGGGCAAATTCTCGACGTAATCAGGAACCTCGACGATGTCCAAATCCGGATAGAACGAGAAAAATGCAGCCTGGACAAGATTAATAAGCCCTCGGTAAATCCTCACGTAAAAATGAACTTCACCCCCGAGGCTTACCATCTCAAAGGTAAACCATTTGGTGATTTCCCCTTCTATGTACATTTCCTTGAAATCGTTCGCCTTGTTGCGGAATGCGTGGATGGACATCAAAACCTGTTCCATCGCCTGCGGGCTCTTTTCGACATTCCGGGGGATTCTGAGCTCAAGGAGAGCCCACGTTATGTGATGGATGTAGTCTTCCTGCCGATAGTGGAGCCACGTATCGTAAAAAAGTGGAAAAAGGATCAAAAAGACCCATAGCCACCAGGTGAGATCGAAGAAGTAGGCGATTGCTCTCCCAACGCCCGACCATCCGAGAAGAGGTACGAAAACCACTCCTGTTATACCAATAATGAGCACAATAAACCAAGTTTCCCCCTTGGTGAAAATCTCCTCCAGAATGGAGCCGATTTCGGTAAATAAATGCTTAAACATGATCTCAGGCCAGCTTCTCCTCGATTATAGCACTTATCCCCGCACTGAAGAAGGATAAGTGGGGAGGTTCAGAGAACAAAAAAGTGTGCGCTCCGGGCCGCTAGGCCAAGTCTTACCCACTTTTTTGTTCTCTGAACCTCCTTTGGACGTTTGCTTGATTGAGATCAAAATGAATCCTAGGCTTCCCGCACCGTGTACCTGCCGTCGCCGAGCTTCCTGAAGTAGTTTTTGTTTTGCAGATTCAAAAGGATAGTGTTCTCCTTGACCAGTCTCTGTGAATTCACGAGCTTAACTACATCCTCCGACTTGAGCGGCCCGTGCTTCTTCAAGATACCCGAAAGCACGTCTTTCACCGTACCGGGCTCGAAGCCGTGCTCCCGCAAGGCGTACATGCCCCTTCCCACCAAGACGAACCGATCGTCTTTGATAAGCTCGTTGTGAACAGTCTGGATATGGGGAACTTTTCGGTCCAAGCCGTACTTGTAAGAAAACTTTGCGATGTCCGTAAAGTGAAGTGGTGCGCCGTGCTTCTTCAAAACCAGGTATACTTTGTCCCGTATTGTTTTGGGTCCTATCTCCGGCCAGCTTTTCAGACCGAAATCGCCGAAGATGTTGAAGCCGAAATGCTTGGGGATGGAAAGAAAATGGCAGGAAGCCAAGGTGCGGCACTGATTCAAATAAAGTTTGTTGTTCAAGATCGAAGTTTTATCTTTCCCATTCAAAAACTTCGTCATGTTGTCCACGAAATCAATGAACTTCTTTCTGGAGTCGTTGTTGAGATACCAGTAGGCATTCATCTTGTCGTCCTCCTTGGAGTACAGCGGTTCGCCGGAAACCAGGAGCAAGAATTTGACTTTCTCCCTCAAATTTTTCGCCTTTGTATCCATCTTGAGCCCCTGAATCAAATCATTCACGAAGCTCTCGTCGGATCTCACTCCGCCCACCGAAGCAAGGTGCCTCAGGGCAAAATCAATCAATTCCTTTCCTTTCCCCTTCGTTTTGTCCTTTATCTTTTTGAGCGCCTGAGCCTCTATCTGCCTTACCCGCTCCCGGGTGATTTTGAGTTCATTCCCTATCTCCTGGAGGGTTTCAATCTTCCCGTTCCTCAGTAGTCCGAATCTGCCGATCACTATTCTCCGTTGCTTGGGAGGGAGCAAGAGCAAGATTTCTTCGATTGTTGAATTCATGTCTTTCATCATGATGTGAAGATTGTATCACAATATCGGCAACGGGTCAAGACAACCGACGCGGGTACTCTAATCATGTTGGCGCATATCGCATACCATGAAGGATATGTACCAATTGAATCAAATACCGTCGGAAGCCCAGATCAGGAAGTTTCTCCGGAGAACGCTCTTTGGCAAGAATGTGTACTGTCCCCGCTGTCGGTACCGGGATGTCTGGAAGGAGAAGGATCGGTACTGGTGCCCCCGATGTCGGAGAAGGTTCACCCTCCTCTCATACACCTGGTTAAGCGATCTGAAGCTCCCGCTTGAGACGTGGTGGCTCATCCTCTGGGCGTGGTGCGAAAAGATACCCGTTGTTCAAGCCATGAACCTCTCGGGGCTTTCCGAGATGGCCATCCGTCGCTGGTACGACCGCTTCCGGGAACACCTGCCTCAAAACCATGATATTCTCTCACGGATCGTGCAGCTCGATGAGGCATACGGCAAGGGCTGGTCACTCATCATGGGGAAAGAGGAGCGCTCGAGAAAGGTCGCGTACGTGGTTTTGCCCGAGAAGTCGGTTGACCGAGCAGAAGCGGTTCGGTTCCTCATGGAGTACGTGAAGCCGAGGGCGAGGCTCCATACCGATGGGGCAGCCATATACCGGGGCATCGAGAGATGGTGGCCAGTGAGACACGAACGGGACATCCATGCTAAATGGGAGTTCGGGAAGACCTCCGAGATCGAGGGGATGTTCGGGAACTTCAGGACATTCGTGAGGAGAATGTACCATCACGTGACCGCGGAGAAGATGCCTGACTACGTGAGGGAATTTTCCGTCAGATTTTCCTCACCGGAATTGTTTCAAAACCCCAGGAACTACCTCAAAAAGTCGTTAACCTTTGCGCCAATTGACTAGGGATACCCACCGACGCTAATCCCTCTTTTGCCACAAATAGAGCAAGGGACTCGCGACGAAAATCGATGAATAGGTCCCGAAAATAGTCCCGATGAGCATGGTTAACACGAAGTAAAAGAGGGACGGCGGACCGAAAACGAGAAGTGCCATGAGAACGAGGATTAGGGCAAGCGACGTATTGACCGACCTCGCGAACGTCTCTCTCACGCTGTAGTCTATTATTTCTCCCAGGGACGTTTTCTTGCCCCGCGCAAGCATCAAATTCTCGCGGATCCGGTCAAAGACGACAATCGTATCGTGGACCGAAAATCCCATGATGACGAGGAGCGCGACGATGAAATTGGTGTCCATCTCAACACCCTTGAAAAAACCGAGGAGCGCGAGAAAGCCGCCCGGGATCGATACATCGTGAACGAGCGTCACCAAGGTTATGAGCCCGTACTTCCACGACTTGACCGGCTCGGAAACTTTCCGGAACGCGTACGCGATATAGAGCGAAATGCCTACCAAGACCAGAATGATGGCGGTTACCGATTTCTTCGCGAGCTCACTTCCAATGACCGGGCCGATGCTCGAGAAATTTTGCTCTTCAAAATCGCCGATCTTTGTCTTCAGGACTTCCGCATATTTTTGATGATCCGCTTCGTTCATCGGAAGGGTTTCAATCGTAAACGAATTTTCGCCGACGCTCCGCACCGACGGTTCCACCACTCCCGCCCCGGACAAAACGGATTGGATCTCTGAAACGGAAACGTTTCCGTTCTTGAAAGCGATCTGCCACTCGGTCCCGCCGGACAAATCGATGCCCGGTTTTAGTCCCAAGAACAAGACGCAGAGCCAGCTCGCTAACACGATTGCGGCGGCGAACGATAAATAGTATTTTTTGTTTTCAACGACGTTCAAAAATTTCATGCGGTTTGTTTTTTATCGCTGCTCTCGAAAACCCTGAGGAGCGTCCGCGTAGTCGTTATCGCCGAGAACAAGCTCACCAGAACGCCGATCAAAAGGGAGAGCGCGAAACCCTTGACGAAACTGGAGGTGAAGTAATAGAGGACTGCCGAAGTGATGATAGTGGAAACGTTGGAATCCCTGATCGACGTCCAAGCTCTCTTGAATCCCTCCTCGACGGCCGATGCGTGACTCAAGCCCCGTTTCAATTCTTCCTTGGTTCTTTCGAAGACCAGAACGTTCGCGTCGACAGCCATGCCGATGGAAAGAATGAATCCAGCGATTCCCGCCAAGGTCATCGTAACCGGCACGATTTTGAATATGGCAAGCGTTATCGCGATGTAGATAAGAAGGGCCGCCGAGGCGAAGATACCAAGCTTCTTGTAATAGATGAGCATGAAAACCATAACCGCCAAGGTTCCGATGATGCCAGCGAGGATCGCCGTATCAAGGGCGTTTTTCCCGAAATCCGGACTTATTGTTTGTTGATTGATGAGCGTGATCGGAGCGGGCAAGGCGCCAGCATTGAATCGTTCGACGAGAAGCTCGGCGCTCTCCGGAGTGAAATTGCCGGTTATCTGAGCCTTGCCGCCGCTTATCGCCTCCTGGACAGTCGGCATCTCTATAAGTTGGTTATCGAGAAATATGGCCAGCGGCTTCCCCACGTTCCTCGAAGTCAAATCCTCGAAAATCTTCGCCCCTTCGGAATTGAACTCGATGTCAACCTCCGGCTGGCTGGTTATGGAACTGCGTGACCACGTCGCGCCGATCACGTACCGCCCGTTGAGGGCGGTTGGAATAAACTCCAAATTCTGCTCGCTCAAAGTCGAAGTCGAGGAGGTTGTCGTCGCCTGCGATGACGTGGCATTCGCTTCCTGGACTTCCCGGAAGTCCAAAAACGGCGTTGCGCCGATTTCCTGGATGGCCTGATTGACGTCCTTCACACCCGCAAGTTCCACGACCAGTCGGTAACCGCTTCCGGCCGTCTCGGTATAAACCTTCGGCTCCGAAACGCCGAACAAGTTGACTCTTTTTTCTATGACGTCCCGCAAGCCGTTCACAACCGTTCCCTGATCCAAAGCTGGAACTTTGGATAAGTCGATGCTGTAGGTCAGTGCACTCCCCCCCGCGAGATCCAATCCCAAATTCCACGGCCTGAAGCCGGAAATGGTCTCCCACAGCGGCTGGTAATCGAAAATCCCGGCTGCGATGGCCACCAAAACTATTGCCAAAAGCAGGTTCTTCGGCCTGATTTTGTTGAACATTGGTTATAGTTTATAATGAAAGCGCATGAAAAATCAACTCGTGACGCTGGTTCTTTCGGAAGTGCCCAAGGCCGTGAGGGGGAAAATATTCAAATCCGAAACGCAGAAAAGCGGACCGCATTATTTCCCCTCTTCGGTGCCCCACCTCGTCGTGATCGGTGAAGAGAAGAAGAAAATAGAAGACCGGGACGTGGTTTTTTCCATCCTCGGCTACGCCCCTTCCATACTCGTCGTCGAGGCGAACCTTGAACTCAAAGACATTTTCGACGAAAGCGAGACAAGCGGCTGGGAGAAGAAGTTGTACGATGAGAGCTATCGGATTCTCAAAGAATGGAGCGGCAGTGAGGAGATGAGTGAAATGTATTCCATCTTCGAGGTCTCGGGATACGAGGGCGACCCGGAACAGTTTCTCACGCATGCGCCGGTCATGGCCGCCCTCCTCAAATCGGAGAATCTTACGCTCGACCCGAAAGAAATTGAGTATACTCTTTCCACCCAAATAAAATATGCCAAACACGACTTGTCCGTCATAGACTGGGACGGTGCGTTCCTCTTCGACATCGAAGGCGATTTTGGTTTGGCGGTGGAACTCCTGACCTTAGCGAATCTCCAGCTTCTGAGACACCGAGTACTCGACCGGAGACTCGACGACCAGATCGAAAACATCTCAAAGCAACTCATGGCACCCCAGAAGAAAAGACTGTTTTCCAAAAACAAGATTATTTCCGAAACCGCGAGAGACATACTACAGAGGCGCATCACCTGGATTTCGGCTTTCGAGTCTTTGGAACGGGATATCAAACTCATCGGCGACTGGTACTCGGCGCGATTTTATGACCTCGCGAGCAAGAAACTCAAGATCAGCGAGTGGCGTTCGACCATAAAAGAAAAATTGGATTCGCTGGACGGGATCTACTCTTCTTTTGTCGAGAATTTCACCGTCTCGAGCAAGGAGCGGGCGGAGTGGGTGGAAATCATCGCGTGGTTTATCCTCCAAGTCGGCTGGTTCATTCTCATCATCTTGGAATTCCTCTACTTCACCAAATAACTCGCTTTCAATTTTCTCCTCGCTCGCCAGACATACCTCGCTCAGGCAGTCTCCGGGGCGACGCCCAAGTCTTAGCCTTCGCGAGGTATATCTGACTCGTTCGATTATTTTCTTATCTCTCCGATAGGATTCAGTCAAGGAGAATCGAAAACCTCACTAAAACGGCACAGGAGAGGCAGCCACTCCCGAAGAAGGCTTTTTTCTTGAGATGCATAAATCCCCGAGCTACGAGGAAGGAATGAGCAAAATATCGCTTGTTTGAATCCCGAACCCGCCGATGAGGCGGGGAGGTTGAGTTCGATATTTTGCGACTTTATTCCGACGAGGAGCGAGGAGGATTTATTCGAAAGAAAAACTCGCCGATGAGGGAGTGGCTGCCTTCTCCTAAAACACCCGCACGAATCGCAGGGGATCTACGGAAATGCCGTTTACCTTGATCGACAAGTGCAGGTGCTCGCCGGTCGAGAACCCGGTGTTCCCGACAAGACCTATTACCTGCCCCTTTTTCACCGTATCGCCCGCCCGGGCGATTATCGTCGACAAATGAAGATACATGGAATAAATTCCCTCCCCGTGATCCACGATAACCGTGTTCCCGTAGGACACAGTCGATGTCGCGAATCTGACGACGCCGGAATTCACGGCCGCAACGATACTCCCCGAAGCGGCGGCGAAATCAGTTCCCAGATGCCAGATTTCCTGATCGCCCGTCCTGCGGAGAATGCCGTAACGATCAGTGATATACGTGTTGTTCGCCAGGGGCAAACCAAAACCTTTGGTTATGTAAGTTTGCGGGGTTACCGTATTGACGATGTCGTTCAGCGCCGCGTTCTCGTCCGTGATCTCTTGGACGAGTTCCGTCGGCGTCACGCCGAGCTCCGGCGGAACAGCGAGATTTTCCACGGTGATTTTTTTCTTCAGAACGTCGATCCATTTCGTGACGGCCGAACCGTCGGAAAATTTGAGCGTGATTCTCTGCCAGCCGGCCGCGGCCGTAACCTTGAGGCCGATTACGGCGGCGTATTTCCCGCCGTACGGGAAAAAATTCGCCGTCTCAGTCCCGAGAGTTGCCGTCTTGGGCGCGCTCGCGACCCCGGAAACGTTCACGAGAACCGTGTCACCTTGAATTGGGTAAGTATTGGAAACGGTGACGACAGGAGAAGCGGCATAAGAGAGGTAAGCGAATGAAATTCCGCAAATCAGAATGGAAATGAAGGCGAATTTTCTCATTAATCTCATTATACAGCGAGTAGCTAATATTAAGTAGAAAGTATCAAGTAGAGAAAAACCAAAAATTCAAAGCGCAAATTATACTTTATACATTCTACTTTATACTTGATACTTATTTTTGGGCGTTGTAGATCGCCTGAATCTCGGCGGCGGATAAAGCTCTATTGTAGACGCGGACATCGTCAAGATAACCATTAAACGGGTAACCGCCCCCTCCACTATTGCCCATAATAAAATTACTGATGCTATTTTGAGTCCCAGAAACAGAGGCGCTGTTGCCGGCGTTCACACCATTGATATAGATGGCGGCCGGACCAGAACCAGTCCACGTGCCAACAACATAGTACCATCCTGCGGTCAGCACCGAAGAATTTGCGGGGTACTCATTGGCTCCGGCATCGATACTGAATCTCAAAACATTGGTAGTAACAACATACAAAGAATACTGACAGTTAACGTTGGCTCCGCTTGTTCCCCGTTGGATTACAAATTGATAAGTGCTGTTTGGATTGACGTACACCCAAGCAGCGACCGTAATCGGCCCGTAGACATTGCCACTACTTGAAGCGTAACTCACATAGTTATTACTCCCGTTAAAGCTCAAGGCCCCACCTAATTTCCCTGTGATCCAAGCCGGAGGAGAAGCGCTTAACGCCCCGTTATTCCCATGTCCACTCGCATCATAGGCAGTTAGGCCCGTCCCTTCATTGAAGGGCCAATATCCCACAAGACTCGTATCTCCATAGTCTATGGGGAGGAGAGAGAGATTGGAGCCTATTTCCCTCAAATCAGGATACGGGCCTCCATCGGTAGAGACTGCATCAGTAGAACCTCCTAATCGGTACTTCTGAGACTCCATAGCTGAAGTAATCTCATAGGAGCCTCCTGATACGTAGGTATAGTAGAGTCCAGTGCTTGTGGTATTCACGGGATCAATCGGGAGCTTGGATAAAGGGGATCCTGACGATATAAGGGTGAGATTCACAGGAATCCAGCCTGTTCCGTCTACCTTCGTGGAAGAAGAGGCGGGAACACAGTGATAGGCCCAGGGGGAAGGCAAGGAAGGAAGACCAAGAGATCCACAGGTAGAGGAAGCATTGTCAGGAACAGATATATAGACTGTATTCGGAGTCCCCAGGGACTGGGTATAGGCATCAACTTGGAACAAGGAGAGGGCACTGTTCAAGGCTGCAAGATCAGACAATCTTGTGGAGTCTCTTCCTTGGGCAAGGAGCTGGGCGGGGTTCAGGACGAGGACGACGGCGGTCGCGAGGACTGCGAGAATAGCAATGACGACGAGAAGTTCAATTAACGTGAAAGAAGCCTTGGGATTGGATGGCGACTTGCCCCGTACGAAGGCGTGGAACGCCTTTCGTATCGGGGTCACGACCAGGAGTTCGATGAGGGTGAAGGAAGATTGGAGATGAGGGGGCATCATCCCCTCATTATAACATCATCTTCACCGTATCGTGGCCCCAAACTTCGTCTCCAGCGTTTTTTGGATCTTAGTCATCTCCCTATTCACTTCTTCCGCCGTCAACGTTCTTTCTTCAGATTGGAATACGATCCTGAGTGTCATGTTCGATTTAT
Source organism: uncultured bacterium (assembly GCA_963713955.1). Classification (GTDB taxonomy): domain Bacteria; phylum Patescibacteriota; class Minisyncoccia; order UBA6257; family GWB1-50-10; genus JAKAHT01. The sequence continues at coordinate 354,398 of OY970216.1, read as the reverse complement.
ACTCATCCACCAGATCAACATCCTCTATAAGTTTCAGGTTCGAGTCCTGTATTTCCTGAATGATGTCGCCTATCTTCGCGCCGCCGGGCACGCGGATGGAGATGTCCCGCACCACCGAAGGATACTTAGGCAGCGGCTCATATTCAAATTCGCCTTCTACCAGCTCAGCCAGCTTATCAAAGTTAATCTCGGCGAAGGACATTTCCCCTCCTTCCACCTTGGCATTTTTTAGAAAGCCAAAAATTTCTCCGTTCGATTCAAGTTTCAAAAAATTCCCGCCTTCCTCGAAGTTATAATCAGTGAGACCGACCTTCTTGAAAAGCTCGTCGAGGATCCCTTTGAGCTCGAAAAATCTTTCTTCCTTCTTATCGGCAAAAACGACCCCGAAGGACATTTGCTCGCCAGTTTCCTTGCCTATCTTTCTGAATGTGTTCCCAATTTCAAAAATCTTCGCCGTGTCGGAAAACCTGAAATTGTCCGCCACGACCTTTGCCAGGTTGACTTCAAGCGTCGGCCTCAGATACTGGAATTCTTCGCTTATCGGATTCGACACTTCATACAAATTATCCGTTTTCCTTCCCTTCCCCCCGGCATCCCGCACCGAAATCATGGAATACGTATAAACTTCATCGAATCCGAACCCCTGGAGGAGATGTCTTATTTTATCCTTCAGGATAACGCGATCTTCGGTGCCCGACGGCGAGAGTGCCACTTCCGGCGCCTTCGCCGGAATCCTGCCGTACCCGTACATACGGGCTACTTCTTCGAAAAGATCTTCGTGATTCTCGACGTCCGTCCGGAACGGTGGCACTTCCCACTCGTCTCCGCGCAAGCTTTTGAAGCCGAGCCGCTTCAAGTACGCGGTTGCTTCCTTGCCGCTCAAATCCGTACCGATGAATTTGTTGAACTTCTCTATGTCAAATTTGAGTATTCTCTTCGGGATTTGTTTCAGATAAGAATCGAATCTGGAACCGGGCCGCGCCCCGGCAAGATCCACGAGCATCTCAGCGGCTTTGGCGATTCCCGAGAGCGGCAACTCCAAGCTCAGGTTATGTGAAAATCGCTGGGATGCGTCCGTTGAAAGCCCCAATTCCTTGGACGTCCGGTATATCAAGGAAGGTTCGAAGCTTGCCGCTTCGACGAGAATTCTCTTGGTTTTCTCGTCAACCTCCGTATCCTTGCCGCCTTTGATGCCCGCGAGGGCGATCGGCCGATTCTTGTCTGCTATGACCAAAACATTTTTCCCGAGCTTCAAAGCACGTCCGTCGATGGTGGTCATCGCTTCGCCCTTCGCCATTCTGATTTTCACCTCGCCTCCCTCGAGCTTATCGAAATCGAAAGCGTGGAGCGGCTGGCCCGTCAAAAGCATCGCGTAATTCATAATGTCGACGACGTTGTTTATCGGGCGGAGTCCGCAATCCTTCAAGATCTGCGTCAGCCAGGCCGGTGAATCTTTGACCTTAATATTATTAAACCTCCAGGCGACGTATCGCGGACAGAGTTTTTTCTCGGCAACGGTGACGGAAAAATCCGGTTTTGTTTTCCCCGGTCTTACTTTCTCCCCCGCACTTTCTTTGAAACCGAGGTTCAGGGCTGTAGCAACTTCCCGCGCGACGCCGATGTGGGACGCTGAATCGGAAAATCGGTTCGCCGGCAGTTTGACCTCGAACGTGTCGCCCGGCGCGTCCTCGGTCTCGTAGGAATGGAAATTCAGGGTATCAATGATCTGACCTTTGCTTTTCACCCCCGGGACCAATTTTTTTATCAATGGGTACGAAAATTTCATCGTTCCACTTTATTTTTTATTTCTTCTCCTTTTGGCCAACTCCTCTCTTGTTATCCTTTGGCTCACTTCATTGGCGACATATTGAAAGAATAAACTGCGACTCCTAGGAATTTCTTCCCGTAAAATCCTTTTCTCATTAGAGATCGATTTTCTATGTGCATCGATAGCCTCCCTGGTTGCATTTCCGCTTTCTTTAAGTTTCCAGAGTTCCATGTCCTCATCCGTCAATTCATCAACGTTGACTTCGGAGAGGGAGGGAGTGCTTTTCTTGATAGCCTCAATCTCTTCTCTGAATCTTTGGAGTTCATGAAACCTCTCATCTTCAATTTTTCCGTTGGGCGTTTCCATTGCTTTTAAAATTGATGAATGAACCGCAAGTCACCCTCGTAGAACATGCGAATGTCCGGGATCTGGTACTTTATCATCGCGAGGCGGTCGAGGCCCATCCCGAACGCGAAGCCCTGCACTGTATCCGGGTTGTAGCGGACGGCGTCGAAAACGTTCCGATGGACCATCCCCGCCCCTATGACTTCAAGCCACTTGCCGCCGATCTTGATATCGACCTCCAGGCTCGGCTCGGTGAACGGGAAATAGCTCGGCCGATACCTGAATTCTATCCGTCTCCCGGATTCACCGAAAAACTTCTCGAAAAATTTCTCGATGACGAATTTCAAGTTGGCCAGCGTGACGTTCGGCCCCACCATGAGCCCCTCCACCTGGTAGAAATTTATTTCGTGCGATGCGTCAGTCGCTTCGTACCGGAAAACGCGGCCGGGGACGATGATCTGGAACGGCGGCTCGTGTTTCTCCATGTACCGCACCTGGACGGGACTCGTGTGCGTCCGGAGAAGCAATTTGTCCGTCCACGTTTTCACCCAGAACGTGTCCCACATATCCCTCGCCGGATGGTTAGCGGGAATGTTTAAGGCGTCAAAGTTGTAATACTCGGTTTCGAGCTCGGGACCCCAAACTACGGAAAAATTCATCGAGGTGAATATTCTTCTTACCTCTTCGTCGACTTTGGCCAAAGGATGCTCATGGCCCAGCTTGATCTTCTTGCCCGGCCGCGTGACGTCGAAAAATTCCTCCGTCGCCTTTTCCTTGAACGAACCAGCTTTCGCAATGAGAAATCTCTCGATATTATTCTTGACCCCGTTCGCCTCCTTTCCGACGACCTTCCGTTCCTCCAAGGGAAGCGAAGGTATTGTTTTCATGAACTTCGAAAGGAACCCGTTTCTCCCGAGATATTTGATCTTTGCGGCTTCCAACTCACGGGCGTCTTTCGCCTTTTCTATCTCCAGCGCCGATTTGTTTTCTATTTCCTTTAAATTCATATTTTTATGATATACATTTTTGTGGCTGGGGTGGGATTCGAACCCACGACCTCGGCTTTATGAGGGCCACGCTCTAACCGACTGAGCTACCCAGCCAAATGATTTATTCAATTATAAATTGACTTATACCCTCTTTACAAGTATAATTCATTTGTTTTATGAACCGCGGGGAGGAGCAGCGGTCGCTCGTCGGGCCCATAACCCGGAGGTCGCAGGTTCGAATCCTGCCCCCGCAACAAGTTGCCCACTTCGGCAAAAATATCCACCTCATGAGATCGGGGGTATAAAATAAGGGAGGTCCGGCTACAACTGCCTGGGCCTGCTCTGTGTACGCCTACGCCTGAAGTAATACTTGAGGCACTACAATGGTATCTTGGTTTACATTCCTGCGGATCCAGTCTGCCGCCTGACGCTCACTTTTCTTTTCAAGAACCGAGATCAAATCGATTTTCTTGAGCCACAATTCCTCGTTCGGTCCTTCCTCAGCCGGCACTTGCTTCCCAACGGCAGCTTCCATTACCCACAAGGGTACCTTCATGGATTCGCATACACTCTCTGTAACCGAAACTAGTCTTTGCATTAACTCGCTCCTTTTTAAAATTGCGAAAGATGATGCAGTAAGGCTACAACCGAACTACACACCTGTCAATATAAAAGTATTACTTGTCGAAAACATTGAAGCTTGTGACAACTTGTTGAGATTGCCCAGAATGCCTACCTTACAAGGTGGGTGTTCTTGTTTTCTGGGAAGTTGCCAGTATATTCAGCTGTCTTCAAAGCATCCAGAATCGTGAGGATAAGATTAAATCCCCTGACTCAGTTCAATCAAACTCGCCTCGTGTATTCGGAGTGCTTCTTTGGCGGCGTTGAACTCGATCTCTAATTTTTTTCGAACCGGCATATTTCGAATAAGCTCCGGTTCATCGCTCGGCTTGTAATTGTCTAAGTTCTTTTGCGTTGCCTCAAAACGGGCGACGAGATCCTGCTCTTTTGCCAAGTAACTCTGCCTTTCCTCAGTGGAAAGGATATTTAATCTAGCCTCTATCCACTCCTTGTTGTTTCGAGCCGCCTCACGCAATCTTTCAGCACTTTCGGCGAAAGATCTTTGCTGCCCTCCCGTCCGGTTAAGTTGTCTGCTTTCTTCTTCATGGGTTGTGGCTAGCTGCTCCAATCGTCTTTGATCCGCAAATGTCCCTTCGTGAGCAGCATCTATATTCATTAATCCCTCTCCGACAGTAGCGACATCTTTAGCTCGCTCTCGGAAAGACGCAAACTTGTCCTGCTCTAATTTTTGTGAACCCACTTCTTCAAAGCCTCCCATTTTATTAGCATTTTCTTATTTACCGGCCTTTTGAATCAGGATAACATGCATCGTCGGTTTCCAGCAACTCTCTCGCAGAGAAGCCCTGGTTAAGTTTACTCTCCCCGATGAGGGAGAGGGGGTATATACGAAAAGATAGCAAGGGGGTAAAAAATCTGGAAGATACGCTCTTGACACCTATAGCATATATGCTACACTAGCATCAAAGGTCGATTCTTGCACCTAGACAACCTAATGAAGCTACTGCAGCTCGGTGACGTCACCGAATACCTGGAAGGTCTTTCCACTAAAGATGTTGCGAAAATACTCGCCCACCTCGAGTCTCTTGAGAATGGCCTGACTGAGGAACTCGACATCAAGCCCCTCAAGGGCAAGATTATGGAACTCACGGTCGGCCAGTACCGGATAGTGTATTTCCAACAGAAGGGCATCATCTATGCCGTGGATGCATTCCGAAAGAAAAGCCGGAAGACGCCCAAAAGGGTCATAGAACGGGCGGAAGAGGTATATCGGATGGTAACAAACATCAAGAAGTAAATAAGAAAATTAAGATTACAATGAAAATAGAAAAGATGAAAGATTTTGGACTTAGAAAAAATAAAGAAGTTGTTAAATTCACTCCTCTCTCAGCAGTAATCATGGAGAGGAAGAAGAATCCTGAATTTAGGAAGGCCTTTACCGAGGAAATGAGCCGGATCAAGCTGGCACATGAGATCAGGACTCTCCGGGAGAAGCGGCACATGACCCAGGGAGAAGTCGCGGAGAAGGCCGAGATGCCGAGATCGGTCATCGCGAGGATCGAATCCGGCACCCACAATTTCTCCATCGCGACGCTCCATAAGATAGCGAGCGTATTCGACCGGGAAATAAGATTAGTGGAGTAAAAAACAAAACCGCCATTGGGGCGGCTTTTGTTTTTTTGTCCCTTCCGTCATTTTTTCCTCTCTTTCTTCCTAATCCCCTTTCTACAAAAATGATTTCACAAGTTCACTGAACGGCAGAAGTTGAGCAAGTCCGCAAGTTCGAACAGCGTTCAGGCTTCGCAACAAGTTGCTTACTGTTGCTTACTTAGGAAAAACACCCACCTTACAAGGTGGGTGTTTGTTTGTATAATAAGAGTATCAGAGGAGCAAAAAATGGATGCGATTTTCAAAAATAAGGTACGGGTTGACTTCCTAGTCATCGTCGGGTGGGTACTTTTCTCCATACCTCTTATCCTCTATTTCAAGGCAATATTTTTGACTTCTACAATCGTTTTCTTCGCGATTCCCGCTTTCTACCTCTTTATCCGCAAGCCAAAACAATTGAAACGTCTCGGTGCGACGCTGGCGACGGGGGTTATTACCCTATTCATTGTGGACCTCTTGGCAGAATTCAATAAAGCGTGGTCATGGGCACCGCAAAATCAACTTGTTTTCCCAAATAAGATATTCGGTCTTGTGCCCATTGATGTGCTTATCTGGTATGTATTCTGGATATCGTTCACTATTATCTACTACGAACACTTTTTCGAACACGAGCGATCGGAGAAAATGTCGAAGCGTTTCAAGAAAGCGGCTATTTTTGCCCTGATACTTTTTGTACTTGTCGTGGGTATTTTTCTCACGGCCCCTTCGCTTCTCCAATGGCACTATGCATACCTTGCAATAGGTTTTATGGGAGCATTGCCATTCTTTTATGTCATCTTCAAAGACCCCCATATGGTCGGAAAGTTACTGAAAGCAGATGTTTTCAACATTTTTTTGTTCTTGAGCTTCGAACTCACGGCTCTTAAACTGAACCAATGGCGCTTCCCGGGACAATACATAGGGACAATCCAGCTTTTCGGATTGACATTCCCTTTTGAGGAATTTACTTTCTGGATCGTTTGGGGAACCCCTATCATGCTTTCGTATTATGAGTTGTTCATCGACGACGAAAATTAATTCCTGAATGATTGCACAAACTCATGGAATGGCTGAAGTTGAGTAAGTCCACACGTTCGAACAGGAAGAAGAAAAATAGTCCCATAAGAGTGCTATAATAATCAAAAGGTCGGTCTTATATCATCAACATAAATAAATGAACACCTCCATCGCTATTGCCCAATTCTTGGGGATTCTTCTCGCAGTAATGGGCCTATCGGTAGTTACCGACCGGAAGAATATAGCTGCCGCTCTTGAAAAGACAGTTCAGGACCGAGGGTTCTTATGGTTGTGGGGTTTTCTCATCTTGTCCATGGGTGCTGTGCTCGTTGTACTGAACAATATCTGGGCTTCTGGCTTGTTGGCATTGCTCATTACGATTCTGGGCTGGCTGACCTTGATCAAGGGGGCTTTCCTCCTCCTCTTCCCGAATTCTGCCGTTTCGGTATACAAGTGGGCGAACAGGGACGGCATACTTATCTTCGGTGGAATCGTCGCTTTTGTCCTAGGCTTGATCTTGCTTTACAAAGGATTTGTGTAGAGCGTATCAACTAGAAATCCTTTAACAGAAAAGGCCGATCGGTCTTTATGATTACAGCATGAGAATATTCAAAACTTTGGAAGTAACTCCTCCCCAAAATCCCGAAGACAGGGAACTTTGGAGAAAGGCCGTCAAATTCCAGTTCATATACTCGATAGCTGGTCTTATCTTGGGGCTTGCTTGCGTGATCGGAGGGATAATTCTCTTCTTGCACGGAATAACCGGACCACTAGCGAACTGGACAACGACTCTCTTAGGAATAAATATTTCCGATGCCGCTCCGGGAGCGATTCTTTTTGTGGTGGGGTTGCTTTTTGTTTGGATAACGAGGTTCAGTGTAACAACGAGCCAAAACCAGACTAACTCAAGTTAGGGGTGCTCGAATTCCTTACAGGGTGGGTGTTTTGGCGATGTTATGCAGCTTTAAAAGCATCCACCAGATGATAAGATTATAGGTATGGATTCAAAGACACCGAAGTTCGATGAAGTGTTGCGAGAGGTTTGGAAAACGACCACCCCGGGTAAAAGGAGATGCTCAAACTCTAACGAGGAGTTCGAATTGTCCGAAGAAGATATTAGGTTTGTAGAAAAACTGAATATATTGCCGCCCCGAGAATGCCCCGATTGCCGGATGAGAAAGCGGATGGCTATGATGGCCAATATCTTTCAGTTTTACAAAAAAGGGTGCTCGGCTCACCCCGAGGAAAGAGTCGTATCCCAAATAAGCGAGGAGAACAAATACAAAATCTACGACAATCAATATTGGTGGAATCCTGCCCAATGGGACCCGATGTCTTTCGGTCGTGACTACGACCCCAACGGAAAGTTCCAAGATCAGCTCCTCAAGTTAATACAAGACGTTCCTCACAGAGCATTGGCGAGATACAACAAGGACGTTGTGAATAGCGAATACACGGTCGATAGCCTCAGCATAAAGAACTGCTATCTCTCGTCCACGATCGGCATAGCCGAAAACATCTCCTATGGCCTCTGGGTTCTTTATTCCCAAGATTCAATCGATCTCCTCGGCGCCGATCACGTTCAGTATTCCTATGAAATCATAGATTCGGATCATATCTATAATTCGAAGTACATCCAAAATTCCAGTAACTGCTCCAATTCGGCATTTCTATTCGACTGCCATAACTGCCAGGATTGTTTCGGATGCGTCAACCTGCGCAATAAGAAGTTCTGTTATCTCAACGAACAGCTTTCAGAAGCAGATTACAAAGAGAGAATTTTTCGCATAGACTTGGGAGACAGCGCGGTCTCTGAAGAGTTCCGGAAGAAGTTCAGCAGCTTCATGGATACGAACGCTATCTTCAGGGCGACGCTCACCATCAGTTCTCCCAATTCGACGGGCGACCATCTGAGGGACTGCAAAAATTGTTTCCAGTCCTTTCATGGCATGAGCGCCAAGTGGGTTTTGACCTTCTACAAAAACGAGAACGTCCGATACAGCCAGGATTTCATCGGCGCGGAAGATTGTATGGATGTGACTATATTCGGGCCGGGCGAACAATGTTACAACACCATCGAAGGGTTATCGGTGAACAAAGTGATCTCGTCTTACTTCGTTAACGACTGCACAGAGGTCGAATACTCCTTTGAGTGCTCCGATTGCCGTTACTGCTTCGGATGCTCGGGATTGAAAAAGAAGAAGTATTGCATCTTAAACAAGCAGTATTCCGAAGACGAATACTGGCGCTTAGTGGACACGATTAAAACCCGCATGGTTTCGGACGGCGTATATGGAGAGTTCCTTCCGCTCCATGATTCATTTTTCTACTACGAGGACACCTATGCTCAAGCCATTTCGCCCCTGAGTCCGGAAGAACAGAGAGAAATGGACGTCAATCTGAAACCGGAGAACCTCAGAATAGAGTCGATGGATCTCAAAGTACTTGACAAGACGCCCACGAACATCAAAGACGCTTCAGACGATATTCTGAACTTTGCTATCATATGCGAGGAGTCTAAAAAGCCGTTCAGAATCATAAAATCAGAATTGGAGTTCTACCGGAAACATTCAATCCCGATTCCCAGGCTGCACCCGCAGGTGCGCCTCATGGACAGATTCAAGAAAAGGAACCCATATAAACTCGTGGATTCTACCTGTTTGAGATGTTCCAAAAAGATTCAGACAGCGTACAACCCAGGAAGAAAACTAAGGATATATTGCGATCAGTGCTATCAAGCGGAAGTTGTGTAGCCGTATTTGAAAAATACTTCAATATAAATTAATCTTATGGAGCGTGGGGTGGTGGTGTAACCTGGTTTGCACGATTCCCTGTCACGGAATAGGTTGCGGGTTCAAATCCCGTCCACCCCGCAGAAGACATTCATGAAAGCAGTTATTTTGGCCGCCGGCTTGGGAACCCGGATGCGGCCTCTCACAAACGAAATTCCCAAACCGCTTCTTAAAATAGCCGGCAGGCCGCTCATCGAACGCATCATATCCGCTTTCCCTCCCGAGGTCACGGAGATAATCGTCGTTATCGGATACAAAGGCGATCAAATAAAAAGCTTCCTGGGAGGTGAATTCACGGGAAAAAGGGTAAACTACGTCTTTCAGGAAAATCCCGCTTCCGGAACCATGGAAGCCTTGAAGCTCTGCCGGAAAAAACTTGAAGGAGAGGAAAAATTCTTCGTCTTCTATTCAGACGATCTCATAGACCCCGCGACGCTCCGCGAGATGGTAAAGTACGATCTTGCCGCTGCCGTTTCGACGTCGAACGAACCGCAAAAATTCGGCGTTGTCACGCTGGACCCCGACGGTAACATAAAAGAAATCATCGAGAAGCCGGAAAACCCGCTGTCGAACATTGTTCTTGCAAATGGTCTCCTTTTGAACGGCGAGATTTTCGATTATGAGCCCGGGGTGCCGGAAGGGAAAGAGAAGTATCTTTCCTACGCACTTTCGAAAATGATAAAAGATTACAAAGTTAAAGCTGTATTCGCAAAATTATGGTTCCCGGTGGGAACTCCTGAAGATCTCGAAAAGGCTAATCAGCTTTTCTCGTAAAGTTTGCCGAGCGCGAGAATTTTGTTTTCCTCGAAACGTTTTCCGATCAGCTGGAACCCTACGGGCAATTCTCCCCCACCGAGTTCGTATTTCTTAACCGGGAGTGATAGAGCCGGAACTCCGGCGAGGTTTGTCTGTGTCGTAAAAATATCTGACAGATACATCATCAGCGGATCCGAAACTTTTTCTCCTAATTTGAATGCCGGCGTCGGCGTAACCGGCGCCATGATTACATCAACGTCATTGAATGCATCGTCAAAATCGTTTTTGATCAAGCGTCTTACTTTCTGGGCTTTGGCGTAATATGCGTCATAGTAGCCGGCCGACAAGACGAACGTCCCGAGCAAAACGCGCCGCCTCGGTTCGAGTCCGAATCCGACACCCCGTGTTCTGAGATAAAGATCACTCAAACTCTCCGCTTCTTTTCTCACCTCGGGTATTCCCGGGTACCGCACTCCTTCGAAACGGGCGAGGTTTGAACTCACTTCCGCGGGCATAATGATGTAATAACAAGACAAGGCGTATTTCGCATGGGGAAGGTTCACTTCCTTGAATTCCAACCCAAGCTTTTTGAGCTTTTGAATGGCGGACTCGATGCCCTCCTCGATTTCCTTGCTGAGACCCGATACGAAGAATTCCTTCGGTAAACCCACTCTCAACTTTTTGACGTTCTCCAAATCTTTCACTTCTTCGTAAGAATAGTCGATGCTTGTGGAATCCAGATCGTCTCTTCCCGCGATGCTCCTGAATAAAATTTCCGCGTCCTCCACTGTCTTGGTTATCGGACCTATCTGGTCAAGGCTTGAAGCCATGGCTATGAGTCCGGAGCGCGATACCGAGCCGTACGATGGGCGAAGTCCCACAACGCCGCAGAACGCGGCCGGAAGACATATGGAACCGCTCGTATCGCTCCCCAAGGCTGCCATCGCCATAGTAGCCGCGACTGCCGCGGCCGAACCGCCGGAAGATCCACCCGGGACTCTCGTCAGGTCATGGGGATTTTTGGTTTTCTTGAAAGCGGAATATTCCGTCGAGGATCCCATGGCGAACTCGTCCAAATTTGTCTTTCCCAAAAACACGGCGTCCTCCTTCTTGAGTTTTCCTATCACGGTCGCATCGTATGAAGCCACGTAATTTTCCAGTATCTTGGAAGCGGCGGTGGTTTTCGTGCCTTCAATAAGCATGTTATCCTTCACGGCCAATGGCACGCCGGCCAAGGCCGGAACCACCCCGCCCGAAGCGATTTTTTTATCCACGGCCGCGGCTGCTTCAAGAGCTTGACTCTCAAAAACAGACAGGTAGGCATTCAATTCACCGTCTTTCTCTTTTATGGCCTTCAAAAATGCTGCCGTCACTTCCCTCGCGGAAAACTTTTTTCCCTCAAGCCCCTTATGGAATTCTTTTATGGTCAGTTCGTTTAAGTCCATTCGCGTTATTTGGTAAAACGTATATTCGCGATTACTCCTCAAAGACCGGTGGAACCTTCAAGTATCCGTCTTTCGTTTCCGGGAATTCTTCCCTGGCGGCTTTCCCGTCCAGCGCGTTCGTCGGCTCGTCATCTCTCCAGACGTTCGACGACAACGTCCCGCCGTTCATCGGCAGAACCTCGTCGGTATTCAATTCCTTCAGTTCCTCGAAATGATCCAAGATGCCGCCCAAGTCATGCAGTAACTTATCCTCTTCCCCTTCCTTCAGCTTCATCCGGGAAAGATCAGCCAATTTCTCCAAATCTTTTTTGGTTAACATTATTGAGTCATTATACCGGCGGCAGAGGTAACTTTCAAACCCCGAATTATTACCGTGGCAAGAGCACAGCGGCAACAACAAGCAGAAACAAAACGAGCCACACCAAAGTGGCGAAGAATAAAACGAACGCTTCTTTCTTGAGGCCGCTCAAGTACAAATGGATCGGCTTCCCTAAAACCAGGAGGCCTGTTATCAACGCCGACACAACAAAGAGCAAAAGCATGAGAAGCGGAGCGAGAAAGGTTTGCTGCTTACCGAAAATCGCCTGGCTGTTGAAACCGAACCACGCCACGGCGGATACATAAACAAATGTAGCTGCGGCATTTATGAAGCTTTTCAAGAGATAGTCCGATTTTTTCATGATTATAGGCAACGTTTACAGTTTACCACGGATCCGGCATTCCGGCGAAAACCGGCAGCTATTCCCGATCCAACTCTTCCTTCAACAAGGGAACAATTTGCTTCCTCATGATGAGATCGGGCCGCTCCGCGACGACGCCGGCAAATCGCACACTCAAAACTTTTTCCAAAAGTTTTTGCGTGTCTAGATCTTGGGCAACAAAAAAGTTCTTTGCGTTTTCCAGCTCTATCGTGTTTTGGAAAATGTGATCCAGGTTCATGTCTTTCTTAATTCTGTCGAGGATTTGAACTACTTCGCCGCTTCGCTCATCGAGCAGCTCCTTCGCGCCGATCATTTCGATTTGGGCGACGCCGACTTTCTTTCCGCCCATCACGAACCACGCGAAATCGCTCTCGATTCGCTCAGCAAGCTTCCCACCGGATAAGTCGGATTTCGCAGTAAACAGATCTCTCCAGAAATCTTCGGGCAATCCCGCAACCTTATTGAGCCACGCGGCCGCTTCCCTGTCGCGGTCGGTGGTGACGCCACTCTTGAAGTTGAGAGTATTTGAAATTATCGCCCCATAAACGAGTGTCGCGGACTCTTTCGAGATGGCAATGTTGTTCCGCATGAATTTTTCCGCGATAAGCGTAGCGGCCGCCCCGATGAGCTCGATCTGCACCTTGGCGTTCGGAAATTCACCTGCATCATGAACTTTGCGATGATCAATGATCTCGATGACTTTCTCGGGAGCAATCTTACCTTCGAGTCCGTTGGGGTTGCTCGTGTCCACGAGTATTACTTCGTCGAAATCGTCCGCGTTAGATATCGTTTGGGGATACGCGAAGCCAAAGCGGTTTAAAACATACTTCGCTTCGTCGTGCGGTTCACCGATGATCCTGACGACGGCGTTCTTGCCCGTTTTCTGCAAAAATTCGCCGTAGGCGATTGCGCTGGCGACGCCATCAAGGTCGGGGTTCACATAACAGGTTATAAGAATTGGTTTTGTCTTATTTTCCATAATTATAACCTCCCCATCCCTAATCGCTTTATAGGGGATGTTGTTCTCTTTACAATACTCAATCTCTCTCTCAATGTCTGCGGATTCCGGATGATCGGAATTCCAGTGCGGCATAAAAGCGAAGTCAATAAATCCCAATCCATCCCAAATGGCTTCTTTCAGCTCCTTGTATGGGGTTTGTACTGTGTCCACAATCTCATATGCTTTGAGGTTCGGCGCGAGAACGCATCCAGCGGCACTGTAACCTGCATAGAGAAAATTATTTTTCTCTCGCAGTTCTTTTAGAATCTCGTCAAGATGGCTCAATCTCATCGCTTGGCGCAGAACAAAAACATTGCCCCCACTCACAAAAACCGCACCAAGTTCCTTAAGCTTGCTCTTTAAATCATTGTGTTTATCAAAGTAGTCGCGCAGGTCAATCAACTCAACTTTGAGCCCGAGCTCACGCAACGAATTAATATCTTCTTCAATGTGCTTCCTTCTCCGCCCCGGGTCCACCCCGGAAGAGTCGAGAGCATTGGGGATATAACCGATTCTTCCGGCAGGAACCAGCTTTTTTAATTCTTCGGTTTTTTCTCCAAGCCTGTAAGATGATAAATAGAACTTCATTTATTCAACTCCTGTGGAGGCTAATAGAATTTGTTAGAACCTCTGTGCGGGAGAAAATCAAAAAAGAAAGTTCTTCTCCTACCAGCATGTGATCCATGGTACAGAGATTCTATCCACAATGATAGGTGGGAGAAATTGCTTGTTCAGTCATTATTGGATTTTTCAGTATGTGAATCCTACACCGTCTCCAAGAATGAATCCGTGTATTGAGGCTGCGGCTGGATCGGCTTTGAAATTTTCCAGATAACTTCAAACTGGGATTTTGTCAGGGTGACAAAATCCCGGCTATGGATCACGAAACCGAACAGCTCCTTTTTGGAAGATATGAAAGCGACCTTGTCGGCATACTGCCAGTAACTCATCTGCCATGTCATGCCCTTGGGCGCCAAACACAATTCCCGCAGGTGACCCCTACCAACACCAAGGAACGGATAATCCTTGAAATTAATGGTTTTATCTTGCGGCCAAATGCCCCTGATGGAGATCTTCTGGCGGATGCGGCGGCGATTCAGATCCGCCAAGTATTCTTTGCCTAAAACATCGACTATCTCACTGATCGGCCACATCGTCAACGTTTCGATATTGTCGTACCAAAGAAGGTTGTTCAAAACCTGCTTGATGCCCTCCGAACCGGAGTAGAACTTGATTTTCGGCTCGAAAGACCTCGCCTGTTTAGTAAGGGTAGACAAAAATTCCTTCAACTCGCTCTCTCGTTCTTTGAGGAGCTCGATTTTTGACTGGAAGAGATGTGACAGGTTTCTAATGTCATCAACGCCGAATATTTTTTTGTTCTCCTCTTCTCGTTCCACCACTAATCCGTTCTTTATGAGGAGTTTAAGATTGTCATAAACGGAGGGGCGAGGAACGTTCAGTTTTTCGGCCAGCTGTCTAGCCGAAACAGAGCCGGATTCGAGAAGCTGCTCATATATACGGCTGGCCATTTCCGGTATCCCCACCTCTTTAAGAGTTCTGTAGATTTGGATCATTCAGCCCATAATAGTCTTTTTGTCGGTTTTCGTCAACAGATTGACAGATATATAACAAATAGACATGATTCGGTTAGTTAAGTTCACAAACCAAAAGAAAAGGAGGAATCTATGAGACGCTGTATTTCTTGCGGAAGCTTGGCAACCGACGACCAGAAGTTTTGTAAAAAATGCGGGAAAAACACACGACCCTTCCCAAGGTGTAATTTCTGTAGTACCGAAATCTTGGAGAGTTATTGTCCTTCCTGCGGTCGTTCGCTGGACAGTGCAACTAAAGACAAACCACCAAGCTTGTTGCGCCAACTACTTCTGGCCCTAATTCACAGATTAACGAGTGGCGGAAAGAGGGAGGTTGTAAAATGAGCGATTGTCTTGTTTTCGTTGAATGGAAGCCTGCAAATATCGAAGGTACCGTAAAAGACGTTTACAGTTGTGAAGGCAACATAGTTCTCGAAATCGAGGCGGGATTGTTCTCGGGGAAAAAAGAATTTATAACTTTGCAGTCAGGAGTTTCTTCTAAGATCGATCTGCGTCACTTCATCGGGAAGGAGTGCAAAATACGAAATGGTCTTTTACAACTTAAAAGATAGGAGGTGATTATGATGTCGCACTGCATACACTGTGGCTGTGAAATTATCGGCTTTGATTTCTGCGAGGAGTGTGGGGACCGTTGGGGATGGGATCTTAGAAACTACATAGAACAACGCGCTCTTAATAGGTTCCTTGTCGCTGGGATTTCTATTATTCTTTTTGTTGGCCTAATCGGATTCCTTGATAGCGCGTTCCATTTATGGAAGATTCCATCCTACACAGCATATTTGTATCTTGGCGCAGGCCTACTCGAGGGATTGCTGATCTACATAGGACGCAAATTTGCGAAACGGATTGCCGACAAACGCCTCGGTGTTTCAAAACACGTCAAAAAAGAGGCTGTAAAAGTTGACATTAGAAAAACTTGCCGTGGCTGTGGAACTCCTTTGCTTAAAGGAGACCATTACTGCTTGCAGTGTGGCAAACCAGTTTTCCGTTGGTGCAACTGGTGTCGGGATGTGCTTTGGGATTCAAATCATTGTGCGCGGTGCGGCCGTTCATTTGTTGAAGCTGTTTACACTGCTCCGATGCCCATAGGGCGAAGAATCTTAAAACAAATCGCTGATTTTATAGCCGAGAAATATGCACCAATTCAACGATGAAATCCAAGAAAGCGGAAGGCCCTGATTTTTACCAGGGTCTTTTATTTTGGTTTCCCATAGGAAATATCTAGAACCTGGGGAAGTCTGGCCTAAACGAAAAGTATCGCCTTATAACGGGACCTTCCTTAAACAACCCTAGCATTTATGCGGTTATTTCATCATGGGTTGAGTATGTACTCAACTCCTGTGGACCTAGGCGGAATCGAACCGCCGTCTGCGCAATGCGAATGCGCCGTTCTGCCACTAGACCATAGGCCCGTCAAAGCTATTGTTGTTCTATCAAATTCTCAATAGCTTTCCGTTTTTTCCAAGATTTAATTTGCAATTCTCTTCGCCTAGCTTCTCGCAAGGTCTCAAATAACTCAAGATGCATCAATCGCCAAGGTATCCATCTCTTCGTTGATCTTACGCGTCCGCCATTATGCAATCTTAATCTCTCTTTTATGTCTTTACAACTCCCAACGTAATAGGAGTTGTTAAGTGACGATTTTAGAATGTAGGTGAAAAACATTCCAAAATTTTAGAAATCGGGACGAATGCCGCGTTTTGCTCCCGATTTTGTATTTGCGAAGCAAATCTACAAAATCGCGGATCCTCGATAATCTCACAAAATCAAAGATTTTGAGATTATCGGGACACTGTACCATAGGCCCAAGAAAACTTTTCCTATTCTATCCTATTTCGGGGATTTTGCCACGGGCGCGATCTTCCCGTCATTCTTGTCCAAATAACTCTCAATCAATTTTATGTCTTTCAAGTCCTTTTCCCTTCCGCTTAATTTCTTCCATTTGAGGACATCTGAGAGCCGCACGAAGGGCAACCCCTCTATCATTTCGGCATCTTCTATCAATTGCTTGACGTTCCACTCACCCGGCCCCCAGCCTTTCCAGAGGAAAATGCCGTTATTCAACAAATATTCATCGTCTCTTGAGTCTTTTAAGTCCCAGCCGGACATACCACGGTATTCGTCAAAGAGCTCGTCCGTCACGACGACGTCCATGTTCCCGCAATCCCGGATTCCCCTCACCCCCATGGGGCCGCTCCCGAAGATGGCGTAGGATCCGGCCGGCAGGCCTATGTTTTTCACCTTCTCAAAAAGCTCCCAAGACATATTCCCATAGTAACACGAACGAAGTTATCCACCAAATATTTGGCCTCCCGCTCTAAATATGGCTTCCCGCTCTCAATAACGAGAGCGGGAAGCCATAGATTTTGGGGATAAGTCCGCCGGGGATATAATAAACTCAATGACCGAAGTTAAAACAAAAGCCTTCGAAACGGCCTATAAAAGGTTAAACCCCGAGCAAAAAAGAGCCGTCGACACGATCGAAGGTCCGGTCATGGTCATCGCCGGCCCCGGCACCGGAAAAACGGAGATCCTGACCCTCCGGATCGCCAACATCATTTTGAAAACAGGAACGCCGCCGGAAGGCATTCTCGCCTTGACCTTCACCGACTCGGGCGTTCATTCCATGAGGGAACGGCTCCTCGAGCTCATCGGCCCGGCAGCCTACCGAGTTTACATCACCACATTCCACGGCTTCGCAAATTCCATCATCCAAGAGTATCCGGAAGAATTCCCCGAAATCATCGGCTCGGTTAATATCACGGAAGCCGACCAGATAAAAATCCTCCGGCGCATTCTGGACGACACGGAATTGGAAAGCCTGAAAACCAAGAACAATAAATACTACTACCTGGAGAAGATCAAGAAAGCCATTGACGATCTGAAGAGAGAGAACGTCAAACCGGACGAGTTCGAAAACTTGATCGCCCGAGAAGAAAAATCGCTTGCTTCGAACGGCGACACGGCAAACTCCGCGGAAAGATTGAAAGCCAAGTATGCCGATGAGGAAAAACACTTGAAGAGAAACCGGGAGTTGTCCTTGATCTACGAAAAATACGAAGAAGCCTTGAGAGAAAACAAGTACTACGACTACAACGACATGATTATGAAGGTGGCCGCAACCTTGAGCGAAAACGACACGCTCCTTTCCACCCTCCAGGAACAGTATCTTTACTTCCTCGTCGACGAGCACCAAGACACCAACAAAGCCCAAAACAAAATCCTGGAGCTTCTAGCGAGTTTTTACGACAATCCAAATCTCTTCGTCGTCGGCGACGCCAAACAGGCCATCTTCCGGTTCCAAGGAGCATCACTCGAGAATTTTCTCTACCTCAAAAAGAAGTACCGCGGCGTTGAACTCATAACGTTGAAGGAAAATTACCGCTCGACCCAAAGGATACTGGACGCAGCCTACGACGTCGCGGAGCGCGACGAGCGGCTCTCCGCCAACGCCGGCCACCGCGAATCTGCCATTAAAATCTGCCCCTTTACCGACAGAGGATCGGAGAACTACTTCATCGCCGCGAAAATATCCGCGCTGACAGCCGGGGGCGTGAAACCGGAAGAGATAGCCGTCATCGTGAGGGAGAACAGGGATGCAAAACCGGTCGCAGAGACGCTCGGCAAATTCGGCATACCGGCGAGCGTGGAGTCCGATGAAGACATTCTGGGCGACTGGGATTTGAAGAAACTGAAAACCATACTCGCGGCGGTGGACAAATTCGGATCCGACGAAGAGCTTTTTGCCGCGCTCCAAACCGATCTTTTCGACATTCCACCCCTCGACCTCTATAAAATCTCGATCTTCCTCAAGGGAGCAAGAAAAAGCAGAGCGCGGAGAATAACTCTCCCCGACATCGTGAGGTCGAAAGCAAAACTGAAAAAAGCCGGCGTGGAAGACGCTCCCAAGATACTCGGGACATATCAAAAGTTCTCCGACTGGAAGAAGAAGGCCGAGAACGAGAATGCCATCGCGGTTCTTGAAAAAATAGTCAAAGACTCCGGCCTCCTCGAAAAAATCCTCAAGGACAACGACGGGGCGCTGAAACTCATGAAATTACACGCGCTTTTCAACCACCTGAGGTCCCTCGTCGAAGCGCACAAAGATTACCGGCTGACCGATTTCATTGAATACCTGAATCTCCTTGAAGAACACGGGATAAGGATAAAAGCGTCGACCGAAACCGCCGTCCCCGGGAGAGTGAGAATCATGACTGCCCACAAATCCAAAGGATTGGAATTCGACGACGTGTTTATCGTCAATGCCGTTGAAGGAAGATGGGGATCCAAAAAACACGCGGAACTCATAAAACTGCCTCCCGCGGTCTTCAATCTGGATAAAAAGAGGGCGGGTGAACTCGAGGGGGAAAGTGAGAGCGACGAGCTGAACATCTTTTACGTGGCCCTCACGCGGGCGAGGAAAGAAGTTTTCATAACATACGCCACCCGCAAGGAGAGTGGCGAGGCGGCACTGCCCTCGGAGTTCGTGAGCAAAATACGCCCGGAGCTTACGGAAAAGGTGGACACCGAACGATACGAAAAAGAATTCAGATCGCACTTGGAAATTGAATTCGAATCCAGCAAAAACCAAGCTCCCCTCTTGGAGGAAAAGGAATATTTAAACAAACTCTTTCGGGAACAAGGGCTTTCGGCCACCGCGCTCAACAATTTTCTCCAATGTCCCTGGCGGTACTTCTACCGAAACCTCGTACGAATCCCCGAAGCTCCCGAGAGAAGTTTGATGTACGGAAACGCCGTGCACGAGGCACTGAAAAACTACTTCGGAAAGCTAAAAGAAGGAAAAGACAAGGGGAAGGAATATCTCTCCGCGATTTTCGAGAGAAGTCTGTTCCATCAGCCGATCAACGAAAAGGACTACCGCGATCTCTCGAAAAGGGGCAAAAAAGCGCTCTCCGGTTACTACGACAAATACCGCGGCACGTGGGATACCAACATCATCCTCGAAAAATCCGTAAACGACGTAAAGCTCGATGACATAAAACTTATCGGCAAGCTCGACAAAATCGAAGTGCTGGATCAGGCGGGCCGCGTAAACGTCGTGGACTATAAAACCGGTACCGTGAAATCGGAAAATGAAATACGGGGACTCACCAAATCAAGCGACGGTAATTACCTGCGACAACTCGTGTTCTACAAAATTCTCCTCGACGGCCACGACAACGGCAAATTCAAGATGATCTCCGGCACGATAGATTTCGTAGAGCCGAACGCGAGCGATTCTTATAAAAAATACCAATTCAATATCTCGGATTTAGATACTGAGAAGCTCAAGATCACCATAAGAAACGTTGCCAAGGAAATACTGGATTTGTCTTTCTGGAATAAAACCTGTGAAGACAAAAATTGCGAGTATTGCGCTTTAAGAAGGGAGTCCCACCGCTGAGCGCTCACCAAAAAGAAGAAGCCTGTTTTTGAACAGGCTTCTTCTAAAAACTCTTAAACTGAATCGACTAGTGAGACGGATTCGGCGGAGAAGTCGCCGGAATCGAAACGTCCCGCACGATTTGCGCCGTGATGGTGCTACTCGCATTCACGCCCCAGACGCGCACGTTATCGTTATTCTGAATGTTCGTGAGAGGTATCGTTACCCAATTCTTATTTACCACTTCCGCACCGGACGCAACGTTCACCGTGTACGCCGTTCCCCCGACCGTCAGGGTGAAGGAACTGCCATTCACATTCGCCGCAACGCCGACGTAGTTCTTGGGCGTCCCGCTCTGAATCGTCTGGCGCGCGGATTGTACGTTCTGCTTCTCCTGTTGGGTCACTGCTTGCCGATACGTCCAATCCCGAACCAGCGTCGCGTCAACAGTCCAAGCGGCGCTTTGTGATACCGTTCCCTGGACACCAACGAAATCACCCGTCTTGAATTGGCTCAAGTTGTTGCTGGCCGCCGCCGGGAGAACTTGGGCCGAGGAACCAACATTCACCGTCCAATCTCCACCCCAGCTTCTCACTGTGAGGACCCCGCTTGAGACGGAGCCGATTGTCCCACGGAGAAGCGTTTTCCCCGCCGGTCCGATCTGCAGTACCATCTGTTCGGACTGACTTGGCGTCCCGGCCGTTGTCGTCGCCGCCGTCTGGGCACTCGCGACAAGCATCGTCGCCAAAACAGCAACTCCCGCGACAACTCCGACTCCGATCGTCAATTTTTTCATGATAGGAAAAACTATACCGACCTTTCTTGTATGTATGAAAGAATACGCGAAGCCTCAAATTTCGTTACAAATTGAATCCAAGGGGGTAAAATGCAAAGAGACTCTCATGCCGGCAAAACTTTCAAAGAAACAAGTCCAAGAATTCAGGAAAGAAATCCAGGAATACTATCGAAAGGAAGGGCGCAATCTCCCCTGGCGGGAGAACGTAACTCCCTACCGCATCGTGGTTTCCGAAATCATGCTCCAGCAGACGCAGGTTCCGCGTGTCGCGCTCTATTACCCGAAATTCCTCAAAGCATTCCCCGATTGGCGGACACTCGCCGGCGCCCCTCTAAAGAAGATCCTTTCGATCTGGCAGGGCTTGGGATACAACCGCAGGCCGCTTTATCTCCAAAAGATGGCTCGCGAAATCGTTCGAAAGCACCACGGACGATTGCCGAGGAGCGCGGATGAACTCGCGAAACTCCCCGGCATCGGCGAAGCGACCGCCGGCGCGATTATCGCCTACGCGTACAACCTCCCTTCCCTCTTTATCGAGACGAATATCCGACGGACGTTCATCCACTGGTTCTTCAAAAAGAGGAAAATGATCCATGATCGCGAAATTCTTCCCCTCCTCGAGCAAACTCTCGACCGGAAGAATCCGCGCGAGTGGTATTGGGCACTCACGGATTATGGCGCCACCCTCGGCCGCAATCCCTCGAAGATCTCTCCAAATCCCAACCGGAAAAGCAAACACTACTTTAAGCAATCCCGTTTCGAAGGATCAAGACGCCAGATTCGCGGACAGATTTTAAGGCTTCTCCTCCATTCCCCTCTTACCCTTGGAAAACTTTCCCACAAAACCGGAAAATCAAAGATTGAGCTCAAAGGGATTCTCCTCCAGCTCTCCCGCGAAGGATTCATCGAAAAGTGCGGCGATACATACCACATCTAATAAGGCTTCCCGCTCTCAATAATGAGAGCGGGAAGCCATAAATCTGGGGATAACTTTTATTTGTCGGGGAGCCGGGAATCGAACCCGGTCTGCACGCACCCGAAGCGTGTGTACTACCGGCATACTCCTCCCCGCCACTAAAAGCTTAAAGGAAAAAGCGAAGAGAGTAAACCCCGTCACCAGATCAAGCGCTTCGCTTCCAACGCCGTACGATGACCCACGAATGGAGGGGAAAAACCTCGCAGTTGTATCCCGCCTGATGCTTGAAGGAATATCGGAAGCGTGAGGCGTTGCAGCGCTTGGCTTGGTGCGGGGTAAAGTTTCAACTTATTTCCCGCTTTTCTTGCGTTCCAGCTTGCGCTTATGGAGCTGTTTCGATTTTTGAGTCAGAGCGAAAATAGAGAGAACCATTATGTAGACTGCTACGGTTTCGGACGAAACTTTATAGCCGTCCGGCAAAATTACGGACAAAAATACGAGCGAAAATATAACCACGGTCCAGGCAATAATGAAGAGTTCTCCCGGGTGGCGGCTTTCATGAACGTCGTACCACCGGTCGAATTCTTTGGTTCCGGCGTAAAGGGTTAAGATGCCCGTATAGATGACACTGAAAGGCGCCGTAAGAAAATCGAACTGTCCGTGAAACAAGAAATTAAGAACCAAAAAGACCATAAAAATGATGGTCCAAAAATTGCTGAGAACTCTCCATATTTTTTCGTTCCTGAATCTGACATCCATAATTTATTTTACATAGTACTTCTTCTTCATTTCGCTTTCAACTCCGGACTCGAATTCCTCTTTGGTTTCCTTCGCCTTTTCCGCCATGATCTTTAGTTCCTTGTCCGAAAGCGCGCCGAGACATTTCACTCTTTCCTCCAAGTGTCCGCGCTTGTTCTTCGCGGGATCGTCCAGAACCTCCTCGAGAAGTATCGAAAGAATCCAGCCGACTTTCGGGCCCGGCCCGATGTCCAAAATTCCCATGACGTCCGTGCCGTTCATTTCGAGCATCTTGGGAGAAATAGGATCGCGCTTCACCTTCTCGATCATAAAGAGGAGGTGACGAAGTTTATAAGGGAAGGCTTTGGGAACGCCGGAACCGATCCGATCCGCTTCCCTCACTTTCAGCAAATCACCCACGTTTTCGGGACCGACCCGCGCCAAAAACCTCCGGACGCCAGCCTCCGTCACTTCGCCGACGTTGTAGTAGAAGAGGTGAAACCTCACCAGATGGCCGACTTTTTCCACTACTTCCTTGGAAAAACGCAACCGATCCAGTATCTTCAAAGTCATCCTGCCGCCGATAACCTCATGATTGTAAAACGTGGAGTCAGGCCCGTCCCCCCTTTTGACGCGCGGCTTCCCGACGTCATGGAGCAGAGCGGCCAGGCGGACGATGAGCGAATATTTCTTTTCGGCGGTGTAATTCAGCGCCCGCACGTTGTGGTCAAAGACAGTATAGATATGATGCTTGTTCTGTTCGCAACCGATGCCCTCCCGAAGTTCCGGAATAATGTATCTCAAGAGTCCCGTGTCCTCGAGAAGAATGATGCCCTCGGCCGCCCGGTCGGACATGACGACCTTCACGAGCTCGTCGCGGATCCTTTCTTTTGCTATCTCTTCGATGAGGCCGGCATTTTTCTTGACCGCTTCGAGCGTCCGGGGCTCTATGGCGAAATCGAGTTCAACCGCGAACCGCGTGACCCGCATGAGACGCAGAGCGTCCTCTTCGAAGCGCTTGTGTGGATCGCCGACTGCCCGTATGATTTTTTTCTTCAAATCTCTCCGGCCATCAAAGGGATCGATCAGCGAAAATTTCGAATTTCGAATTTCGAATTTCGAACCGAACGAGAGTGCCATGGCGTTCACAGTGAAATCCCGGCGTGACAAATCTTCCTCGATCGTCGAGACAAATTTCACATCTTTGGGATGTCTCCGATCTTCATAGACGCTCTCCGATCTGAACGTTGTCACTTCGAGTATTTTCAAAGTTTCATCATCCGAATCGGTTTTCACGCCCACGGTTCCGAAATTGTTTTCGTAGACGCTCTCCGGGAAAATTTTCTGCATCTCCTCAGGCCGGGCGTTCGTCGCGATGTCCCAATCCTTGGGAATCTTCCCGAGTACCACGTCCCGTACGCACCCGCCGACGAGGTACGCTTCGTACCCCGCGGTTTCCAGTTTCTTCACTGCCTCTTTCACTTCTTTCGGTATCTTCAACGTCATTACGATAATTTTAGAATAGGCAGAGTTAAAATGAAATGTAGTAAAGCTCCCGTGCAGGTATTTCTCAGAACCACGGTTCTCTTGCTCCAGCGGCAAGAGCCCGCTGCTTCTCAGCGAAAAATCCCTCGCTTCCGCTCGGGAACCAAGCTTTTTCGCTTCCGTAAGCTTCTTCAAAATACCTGCACGGGAGCTTCTTTGTAGAATAAAGGGGAAGAATCGAAGCTGGGTGGCGAGGAGCGAGGGAGCGAATTGGATTTTAACGACTGGAGGCTTTAGTGAGAGGATGTTTTCATTCCTCTCCATAGCTTTCAAAAGGCCATCAAAAGTTATAAGATGATAGCGTAAGACTGCGCCCTTAGCTCAATTGGATAGAGTATCTGCCTTCGAAGCAGAGGGTTGCAGGTTCGATTCCTGCAGGGCGCACAAAAAATGTTGGGAATACTTTTTGCAATAGGAGCACTTTTAGGGTGGGGATTGGGGGATTTCTTGATCCAGCGAACCACCCGGAAAATCGGCGACTGGAAGACTTTGTTCTTCATAGGGATTACGGCTCTCGTCGTCATCTTCCCGCTGATAGCCCACGAATTACCAGCGCTTTGGATGCATCCTCAGAACATAGCCGTGTTAGTCCTGGGGAGCTTGGTTATGTTCTTTGGAGCTCTTTTCGACTTTGAAGCCTTGAAAAGGGGCAAAATCGCCATTGTCGAACCGCTCCTCGGCATAGAAGTTCCCGTAGCCGTCGGCTTAAGCATAACTATCTGGCATGAACACATTTCGCTGATCCAAGCTCTCCTCATCTTTTCGATATTTATCGGTGTAACGCTCGCAATCACCCTCCATCATACGCACTTACACTACCATAAACGGGTTTTCGAGAGAGGCGTTATGTTGGCAGGACTGGCCGCCGTCGGGATGGGTCTCATGAATTTTCTGGTGGGCGTCTCAAGCCAGGAGGTCTCACCTCTTCTGGCCATATGGTTCATTCACGGCTCACTCGCCGTCTTTTGCTTCGTCTATCTCCTCGCCAACGGTAACCTCAAAAGCATAGTACGCGATTTCAAGCAATATCCAGCAGTCATAACAGCCCAAAGCGTCATTGATAACGCAGCTTGGGTTTTCTATGCCTACTCGACGACTCTGATTCCGATCTCCATCGCTACGACCATCAGCGAAAGCTACATAGCGCTGGCGGTTTTCCTCGGAATCTTCTTTAACAAAGAAAAACTGAGATGGCACCAACTCGTAGGCGTCGCAATCGCGTGCATCGGAATCATTCTTCTCTCAAGAATCAGTAGATAGAATCTCGGCGAATCCGGACGAGGCAGAAACTGGAATTTTCTTCGTTTTCAATTTACAATTCCAATGACCGCCCCTAGCTCAATTGGCAGAGCAGAGGACTCTTAATCCTAAGGTTCTGGGTTCGATTCCCAGGGGGCGGACAAACAGTTACTTGTTACTAAATTCGCGCTATAATATGCGCGATGTCTCGTCACACCCATAACTAAGATATGTACTATGTTTATTTACTAAGGGGTGTAGATAAATCTCTCTATTTAGGATGTACTTCAAACAAAGAGAATCGAAGCTTAAATACCATGCGCAAAGCTTAAGAAGATTGAAGGAAAGGTTGCAAGACACTTTATCGAAATCTTAGTTATGGGTGTGATAAACCTGGACGATCCGGTTTCCAAAATAAAATCTGTCGGCGAGCGATGGAAGGCCAAGCTCAAAAACCTCGGCATTGAAACGGTACGGGATCTCTTGTTCCACTTCCCCACCCGCTATGAGGACTTCTCCGAAATTTACAAAATCGCGGACTTGATACCCCGACAAGAGGCAACCATAAAAGGAACTATCGATGAGATAAACACAAGAAGAAGCTGGAAAAAGAACATTTACATCACGGAGGCCCTCATCTCGGACGACTCCGGATCGATCCGAGCTATTTGGTTCAACCAACCCTATGTCAAAAACGTTCTCCAGCCGGGAGTAACCGCAAATTTTTCCGGGAAAACCTCCGGCTCCGCAGAGATCTACCTCTCCAACCCCACCTACGAAATCGTGAGGAGCGACGATGCGGTACCAAAACACACGGCACGAATAGTGCCGGTCTACCCCGAGACGAAAGGTCTCACCTCCAAGGGAATCAGAAATATGGTAAGCACGGCTCTCTCGGACCTCAAAATGCCGGACGAGCCCCTGCCCCGCGAAATGCTGTCTGAAGAGAATTTGCCCGGCCTACGTGAGGCCTTGAGAAACGTACATTTCCCCGAAAATCTTGACGACGCGGCTGCAGCGAGGAGGAGATTCGCCTTTGAAGACTTGTTCCTGCTCCAACTCTATAACCTGAGGCAAAAAATAATACTGGCCAAAAGCGAATCGATAGACGTGAAAATAGATCTGGATTACGTAAAATCGCTCATCGGCAAACTTCCCTTCGAACTCACCCTCTCGCAAAAAAAATCCCTTTGGGAAATACTCACGGACACTTCGAAAAAGATACCCATGAACCGGCTTCTCCAAGGCGACGTCGGATCGGGGAAGACGGTTATAGCGGCTGTCGCGGCCCTGAACGCCGCGAAGGCGGGCCGCCAAGTGGCTTTCATGGCCCCGACCTCGATCCTCGCTTCCCAGCACTACAATACCTTCATCAAGCTCTTCGGCGATTTTGAGAGCGGTGTTCTTCTCTTGACCTCCGGCGAAAGCGAGATCTTCTACGGCCACGGCCTATCGAGTGAGATCAAGAAAAAACAGGCGGCGGATGAAATAAAAAGGGACAAAGTAAAGATAATCATTGGGACGCACGCGCTTCTCCAGAAGTACGTCGAGTTTCCCAACTTGGCCCTGGTGGTGGTCGACGAACAGCACCGATTCGGCGTAAAGCAAAGAGCCGAACTCTTAAGCGGACGGGAATCGTCTTTGATCCCCCACTTTTTGAGCATGTCGGCGACGCCCATTCCAAGAACTTTGAGTCTGACTCTTTTCGGAGATCTTGACCTGTCTCTCATAACGGAGATGCCCAAAAACAGGAAAAAAATAATAACCAAAGCGGTTTCGCCGGCAGAAAGAAAGAAAGCGTATGAATTCATAAGAAGCGAAGTGCGGGAAGGCAGACAGGCTTTCGTGATATACCCGAGGATAGATCCGGCTGAAGAAAGCGCAGTTTCCGGAAATTACAAAACGGCGCTTCTCTGGCAGGTCAACCCTGTACCACAAGCTCACCGTCACAGTATTGAGAAGTACGTTTCACAAAACAGCTCGAACGCTCATCCTCCACTCTCAAGAGATTTCTTGTGGTACGGGGTCAAGGCCGTCAAAGAAGAATATGAGAAACTTTCCAAGAAAATTTTCCCCGATCTCGCGGTCGCGATGCTTCACGGGAAAATGAAATCGGCCGACAAGGAAGAAATCATGAGCAATTTCCTGAATAAAAAGATAGATGTCCTGATCTCCACTTCAGTCATCGAAGTCGGTGTCGACATCCCGAACGCCACGATCATGATGATCGAGGATGCTGACCGGTTCGGCCTCGCGCAGCTTTACCAGTTCCGAGGGCGCGTTGGCCGCGGCGAGCATCAATCCTACTGCTTTCTCTTCACTGAATCCGAAACAAGGAACGTGAACCAAAGACTGAAAGCAATCGTGGAAGCGAAGAACGGTTTCGAATTGGCCGAAAAGGATCTGAAACTCCGGGGTCCGGGAGAATTTTTGGGAGAATCGCAGACTGGCATGCCAGATCTCGCGATGAAAGCGATTCAAAACCCCGATCTCGTTAAACGCACAAGGGAACTTGCGCTCCAAACACTCAAAGGCGACCCCAACCTAAAAAAATACCCCGCCCTCAAGGAGAGATTGAGCGTCTTCGAAAAAGAAATACACTGGGAATAGTCGACAGGTAGGAAGTACTAAGTAGAAAGTATCAAGTAGATGGGATTTAATACTTTCCACTTGCTACATGATACTTGATACTATCGCTGGGCGTTATAGATGGCAGCAATCTCCGCGGCGGAGAGAGCACGGTTGTAAATGCGAAGGTCATCACCGAAACCCTTCGCCCATCGTTGATTGTCTTGATTCCCATAGACAAAGCCGCCGGTCACCGGTATGTTCCCGCTTGTGTCACTTTGACTGCTCACCAAAGAACCATTGAGATATAAACTGACTTTACCGCTCAATGCATCCCTAACCAATACCGCATAGTTCCACGCACCTCTTGCCACTACGGCTGGGCAACCGCCAAAGTAACCGTTGTCACCTTGGACGTAGTAACACAAACCGGTCCCGTCCGCAGTCAAATAGATATCAAATCTGCTGCCACTCGCATGGTATTTATTCAGCAAAAATTGGAGATTACCCAAGACGCCAGTGTTATCCTGAGAATTAAACCATAGACTGATAGAGAAACTTCCCATACCAATCGCGGGGTTGTAGTTGAGATCTATATAACTGTCACTTCCATTGAAATTCCCTGCAGATCCTACCTTCCCCTGGGTATAGTGGGAACCTCCGATAAGGGATCCAAACCACGTCCCCTGATTCCCGTTCCCAGACATGTCATTCGCGCTCCCATCGAGGGGCCACCAGCCGACTAGGCCTTCACTCTTCGCAATGAGGGAGATGTCGGAGCCGGCTTCATAGCGTCCCGGATCATAGCCCTGGTCATTGGCTGCAGTTGGGAGGTACTTCTGCGATTCCATCATGCCGGAGATGGCATACGATCCTCCGGGGGTATAGGTGTAGTAGAGACCGGAGGAGGTAGTGTTCACGGGATCGATGGGAAGCTTTGAGAGGGGGCTTCCTGACGATATGAGGGTGAAGTTCAGGGGGATCCAGCCGGATCCATCGGTCTTGGCATAGGTTGATGCGGGAGAACAGTGATAACTCCATCCTGGAGGAGGAACGATGCCGGTATTCTGGCAGGTTGGTGATGAATCGGGGATTGAGAGATATGTTGTTGAGGCGGTTCCTAAGGATTGATTCCATTGATCTGCCTGGAAGAGAGCAAGGGAGCTCTGGAGGGCTGCAAGATCAGACAATCTCGTGGAGTCTCTTCCTTGAGCAAGAAGCTGGGAAGGGTTCAAGACCAAGACGACGGCAGTCGCTAAGACGGCAAGGATCGCAATCACGACCAGGAGTTCGATCAGGGTGAAGCTGCTTCGGTAGTGGGGATTCATTTCTCCTTTATTATAACAGAAACAACACGACCTCCCAAGCGCTTTCAGTGCTCGGGAGGTTTTCTATACCCTATGCCTAACCCCTAATTCAAGGTATTCCTTCTTCAATTCTCCAAATTTTCCTTCTTTTATCGATTCTCTGATCCGCCGCATCAGATCGTTGAAAAACCAGACGTTATGGATCGTCGCCAATCTCCCGGCTTCCCGGTCTCTCAATTTGAAAAGATTGTGCAACTCGCTCCTCGTCACGTTTTTGGAACAAACGGGACATGAGCAGTCATCCTGAATTCTATTTTCATCATTCTCATACTTTCCTTTTCTGACATCGAAGCGTCCACCCTCCGTCCAAAGCGATCCGTGGCGCGCCTCCCTCGTTGGGATCACGCAATCAAATGTATCAATACCAAGCTCGACGGCATTTAGGACATCCTCGATCCTCCCAATTCCTAAAAGGTGTCGCGGCTTTCCATCGGGAAGAAGCGGCACCGTCCATCGGAGAACATCATGCATTTCTAGTTTGCCGAATGATCCGCCGATGGCGAGCCCTTCAAACGCCATCCTGCCGATAACCCGGGCACTTTCTTCACGCAAGTCTCTGAACTCTCCTCCCTGAACGATGCCATAGAGTGCTTGGTCACTTCTCATCTTTGTCGCAAGCGATCGCAGAGCCCACCGATGTGTTCTCTCCATACTATCTTTCACGTACTTATAACTGTTCAAAGGCGATGTGCATTCGTCAAAGGCGAATACAATATCGGCTCCCAGCTTTTCCTGGATATGCATCGAGATTTCTGGACTCAAAAATCTTTCTTTGTCATCATAAAAATAAACACCTTCTTCGGTTATCTTCGTCAGATTTTCGGAAGAGCGACTGGGTACTTCTCTTACCTTTCCGATTCCGTGTTCCCTTCCAAAACCGAAACTGAAAACCTGGAATCCCCCACTGTCGGTCATCAAGGGCCCACTCCATTCCATCTTCTCGTGCAACCCGCTGAACGTTTCCAACTTCTCGCCCAAATCTTTCCACATGTGGTAGGTGTTCACAATGACGATCTGCGTCTTGGTTTCCGTGATATCGTGGGGTGTGAGCGTCCGGACAGCCGCGTTCGTACCGACCACGACGTACGCCGGCGTCTCGACAACGCCGTGAGGAGTTTCGATGACGCCGGTGCGAGCCAGTGAATTTTTATCTTTCTTCAAAACGCGGAAACTAAACATAGAAAACACATATTCCTTCCTTTATACACTAAAGGAAACCGGCGAAACAAAAAGATGGGTAAGACCGGCCTAGCGGCCTCGGAGCGCACACTTTTTTGTTTCGCCGGTTTCTCATTCTCCTATTCTTTCATGTGTTCTGCCGCGTATTCAAGCGTCGCGCCAACTTTCTTTCCAGGATTGAAAATGCCAAGCGGATCGAAAATCTTCTTCACTTCGGCAAAGAGCGATACAATCTTCTCGCCGTACATTTCCTTAAGATACGGCGTCCGGATCAAGCCGTCATTATGCTCGGCCGTTATCGAGCCGCCGTACTTGAAAACCAGCTTGTAGACCTCTTCCGTCACCTCCGGAATGATCTTCCGCGTTTCCGGATCATTCAAGTGCACTAAGGGGATGATATGGAAATTGCCGTTGCCCGGATGTCCGGCGATGGTGTAGACGAGCTTATCCTTGTGTCTGTCCAAAATGGCGTTCACCTGCGGCAGAAGCTCCGGCATGTACTTCGGATCCACGATAATGTCATCGATGAAGGGCGCCGCATACATACCTTTCACGTGGCTGTGGAGCAAATTAAAACTTTGGCGTCTGATCGTCCAGTACTCCTGCGCTTCCGCTTTGTCTCTCACGGAGCGTATTTGAACCGGGAATCTTTTGATCGCCGTCACGACCGCCCGCGATTTCTCTTCCAAGGCAGACGCATCGTCCGCCGACACCGAGACCAAGAGAATCATCTTCGGCACACCGCCCCGAATGATCATTCCCACTTCCGGCAGGAATTCGACGATCATCTTGAAAACGCTTCCTTTCATGAGTTTCAAAAGCGCCGGAAAGAATTTCAGGGCAAGCCCGAGCGTCTTGTCGTCGTACGACTCGATGCTGTCGGGTTTCAGGGGCAGTACCGCGTCGACCAAATCCGGAATCGGGTCAAGCGTTCTGGAAAACACGACAATGAGCCGGGTATATTTCGGAGCCTTCACAAGACGGAGTTTCGCCGATGTCAAAAGCCCGAGGGTTCCCTGGGAACCGACGACGAGTTTCGTGATGTCGAATGTTTTCTTATCCCAGACATTCCAGAGGTAGTAGCCGGCTGAATTCTTGGAAACTTTCGGCTTGGCAGCCATGATGACATCGTAATTATCTTCTATCAGCCGATACAACTTCCGGTAGAGGTCGCCCTCGAAACTCTCCTCACTCAACTTGCTCTGCAATGCATCCCCGACAAGCGGCCTCAAGCGATGCTCTTCGCCGTCGGACATGACAAGTGTGAGTTCCTCGACGAAATTTTCCGTCTTGCCGTACTGGAGTGTGAGTTCCCCGCCCGAATTGTTGTTCACCATCCCGCCCAAAGCGCAGAGATCTTTCGAGGCCGGATAGGGAGGGTAGAGCAATCCTTTTCCCTGAAGTTGTTTTTCGAAATCCCTGAAGTAGACACCCGGCTCAACGATGGCATAGTCAGAACCTATTTCGCGCACATGGTTGAAATATTTCACAAACTCGACGATAACCGATTCATTCAAGGGTCCGCCCGACATATCGGTTCCCGCCGAGCGACCTGTAAGGGACATGTTCTCTCCTTTCCGTCTCCTCTCAGTCGCGAATTTCACCAAACTTTTAACGTCTTCAATGTCCTTGGGGAAAACGACGGCCTGCGGTTTTACCTTGAAGATGGAATAATCTTCGCCGTACTTCGTGAGTGTTTCCTCATCATTCAAAACGTCCCCCTTCACCGCTTTTTTCAGATTTTCGTAAAACTCAGACATAATAAGAAATCACCGTGCGATTTTGAAGTCGGAGTAATCGCGCGCCGGAATCTCGGAAAAGTCCAGCCGATCGACTTTGGCGAAGAAAGGACCCTTGCGGCACCAAGCCAGGAACTTTTCAAGCGATTCTTCCTCGCCCTCCGCTTCGATAAGCACCGTTCCGTCGGATTCATTGCGAACGAAACCAACAATGCCAAGCCCGATCGCTTTCTTCATTGCCGAGTATCTGAAGTTGACACCCTGGACTCGACCGGAAACTTTCACTTCATACGTCTTTTTCATCGCTTCTTCAGCTTTTTCAAATCGGTGAGGACTTCTTTCGCGTGGATTTCCGGCTTGACATTCTCGTAGATCTTCACGATTTTCCCCGTGGGGTCAATCAAGAACGACGTCCGGAGTGTTCCTTCATACGTCCGGCCCATGAATTTTTTCTCCCCCCACACGCCGTATTTCCCGACAACCTCTTTTTTCTCATCCGAAAGGAGCGTGAACGGCAGCTGGTATTTCTTCGCAAACTTCTCGTGACTTTTCACCGAATCGACGCTTATGCCCAGAACTTTTGCCTTCAATTTCCTGAAATCCGGGAAATAATCGCGGATCATGCAGGCCTCCGCGGTGCATCCCGGCGTGTCGTCCTTGGGATAGAAATAGATCAAAACCCACCTCCGGCGGTAACCGGAAAGTTTTTGTTTCTTTCCTTCCTGATCCGGCAACTCGAAATCCGGAGCAGTTTTGCCTACCTTCAATTTCATTTTTCGGTTAGCCTTCTCGGCTTTAACCCCTCCCCGACCTATTGTGATATCGATTTTTCAGCCAAATTCTGCTTTTTCATCGCAGATTTGGAAAACACGAAAATGTAAAGAATCTCAAGAATGGCAAGCGTGTTCAGAACGAGAAGCACGACAAACCACCACTTCTGGGACAACTTCGCCGCTCTCCACAACGCAACCCCTTTCCACGGCAGGACCCATATGATGACTATCGTCGCCAATAGCCAATTACCCTCTATGTTTATCATGTTTCCATTATAACAAAGGGGAGAGCAAGAGACCAGGGAACAAAAAAGTGTGCGCTCCGGGGCGCTAGCCCAAGTCTTACCCACTTTTTTATTCCCTGGTCTCTTGGAGGAGGGTTTATATAGGGATCTATCCTAAAACTCTCGTGTAGCCATAATACACGAGAGCAAATCCTATGAGGACGAATATCCAAAATTCCAATCTTGCCCACATGGGCGTTATCGTAACAAGGCTTTACTCATAATGCAAGACTTCGACCCCGCACAAAAACGAGTTTTTGTGCGGGGCAAGTGGGGCTTTTTAACAATCACTCATAGTGGAGCGCTTCAATGGGGCTCTTTCTAGCTGCCTGGCGAGCCGGATAGAATCCGAAAACCATGCCGGTCAGTATCGAGACTCCCGCGCCCAAAAGGACGGCTTTCAGGGGGAGAGTGAACGTCCAGTCAACGGCGAGGGCTCTGGCGATCACGAGGTAAGCCCCAAAAGTCACGAGACCACCCAACATGATCCCGATGATTCCGCCTAAAAACGTGAGGAGGGTTGCTTCCGTCAAGAATTGCTTCAAGATGTCGGCCGTCGTCGCCCCGACTGCCTTCCGGAGACCGATTTCCCTCGTCCGTTCGATAACTGAGACGAGCATGATGTTCATAATGCCGATGCCGCCCACGATGAGCGATATGGAGGCGATAGCGGTTAAGAATATCGTCATGACCGACGTGATGTTGCCGAGAATCGAAAGGATGTCAGCCTGCGTTTCCACCGTGAAATCGTCCTTGGTCGGATCGGTAACATGGTGCGTTTGCCGCAAGACGGTCACGACCCGCGACTCGGTGAAGTTGATGCTGTACGAATCGCTCGCCTGCACGAGGATGTAACCGTAGTAATTGACTCCAAGAAGCTGGTTTTGCGCGATCGTTATCGGCACGAGCGCCATGTTATCCTGATCAACTCCGCCGGGTCCCACTCCCTTGTTCTCAAGAATCCCGACCACTTGGAGCGGGATGTTTCCCAACCGCACGAATTTGCCGATCGGCGTCATGTCGCCGAAAAGCGTCTTCGCGACGGTGGGACCGAGAATCACGACCCGGTTCGAAGAATCAACGTCGGACTGATTGAAAACTCTCCCTTGGGAAACATCAAAGCCCCTCATGGGGAAGAATTCGGCCGTGACTCCTTCGTACGGGATCGAGGTGTCATTGTTACCGTACGCCACGGTCGCCTGGCCGTTCACGAGGGGCGCGACGGCCGTGATCGTCGGCTCCCGCTCGAGGGCGGTCACGTCGGTTGCCGTCAAGGTCTTGATTACGATTCCCCGCTCCGAAGCGGGCGCGGAAAATTTGGAGCCGCTCGTCCCGCCGGGTATGATGAAAATTAAATTGGAACCGACTCCCTTCACCTGATTCAGGATGTAATCCTGAGCCGACTGCCCAACGGACATCAAAATGATGACGGACGCCACGCCGATCACGATCCCAAGAATCGTGAGAAAGGAGCGCATCTTGGAATGCTTTACACTCTTCACCGCTGCTTTGAACGCATCATTGAACCGCATTCTATTTAATGAATTGATCTATTCCTCGCCTCTTTGTGACTGGCGCGTCGCTCTCAATTTTCCCGTCTTTCAAATGGATCAGTCGCTCGGCGAATTCGGCCGTGTACGTCTCATGAGTCACGAGGATCACCGTGTGCCCGGCGTCGTTAAGCTCCCGGAGGATGTCCATGACCTGACCGCCGGACTTGGAATCCAAATTGCCGGTCGGCTCATCGGCGAATATGACGTTCGGACTTACAACCAGCGCCCGTGCGATCGCGACCCTCTGTTTTTGCCCTCCCGAAAGCTTTCCCGCTTCGACGGAGAATTTCTCCGAAAGTCCGACCGAGGACACCGCTTTCTCGACGGCCGCTCTCCTCTGCCGCAGAGAGATCTTATTGCTGTAAAGGAGGGGGAGTTCCACGTTTTCATAAACGGATGATCGTCCCAAGAGATTGAAATCCTGAAATACGAATCCCATCTCCTCGTTCCGTATCTCGGCGAGCTCGAGGTCATTCAAGTCTTCTATTTCCTTTCCGAAAAAAGAGTACGCGCCGCCCGTCGGCCGATCGAGAAACCCGAGAATGTGGAGGAGCGTCGATTTGCCGGAGCCGGAAGGTCCCATGATGGCGATGAACTCTCCCTTTTTCACCTCAAAAGAAATGCCGGTCAAGGCCTGCGTTTCCGTGCCGTCATCCTGATACACTTTTGAGAGATTTCTAACGGAAAGCATACCCTGTAGTACAACTTCGAATTATTCTTTGTTTGAATGGTAGACCTTTAATCTCTTGGTCAAGAATCCTGACCTCGAAGTTGTCCTACGAGGCATAATCCTACGCCAGCCCGGTCATTGCTGCTTCAACCCGACGTTCAGGACCTGATCGCCTTCCGAAAGACCGCTCACGACTTCCGCATTGCCGTTCTGGTCCTGGATGCCGAGGATGATCGGCACTTGTTCCTCTTTGCCGTTCACCACTTTAGTAGCGAACGTTCCCTGATCGTTCTGGATGATCGCAAACTGCGGTGCCACGAGAACGCCGTCTTTCCGCTCCGTTTCTATGGTCAAGTTCGCCGTGAGTCCGCTCTTGAATCGGGGATCCATTTTGTCAAAACTCACTTTTATCTTGTAATTGGCGACGCCGTTCAAGACGGTCTCCGCCGGATCGATGGAAAAAACTTTCCCCGTGAAATTTTCGCCGGGCAAGGCATCAAAGGTCATGGAAACTGGGTCGCCAACCGTAAGCTTCGCGACGTCCGCCTCCGCCACGTACGCCTCAACTTCCAAACTGTTGATCCCCATGATCGAAACGACCGTTTCCCCCGCCGTTACCACCTCACCTTTCTTCGGCACGACATTCGTCACGATGCCCGAAAGGGGTGACTCGAGCACCATTTGGTTGATTTGCGCTTGGATCACGGCCACGTTCGCCTTGGCTTGTTCCACTTGGGCTTCCTCAGCCGCTACTTGGTCGGCCGTCGCCGGAGCTTGTTTCAAGGCTAGCTGTTTTTGGGCAACCGTGAGAGCGGTCTCTGCCGCATTCAGCGACGATTCAACTCCGATGACGTTTGTGAGGGTTGTCCCCGTTTCCGTCCTGCCGGCCGCGACAGCGGTTTTCCAAGAACTCAAAGCGGCTTGCGTGGCGCCCGTGGAGGGATTTGCGACGTTCAGGGCTGACGCAACGTCAGTCAGAAAACTTTGGATGTCGTCGAGATACGCCTTGGTTTGTTTTATGACCGGCAGAAGATCGTCGGAAGAACCGAGACTCTGGAGCGCAGTACTCCAAGCGCTGAAATCGGATTCGACCCCTACCCGCTCGGCGTCGATATTCACCGTGAGCTGTTGGTCGGGTATCGTGAACAGAAGTTGGGGATTGCTCGTCCGCGGATTCGTGAAAATTTGATCGGTTTGGTTATGAACCGCGTCGTCGGCTTTCGTGTACGCATCTTTGATTGCGTTCACGGCGGCCCTCTTTGCGTCGGCAAGCGCGCTCTCCGCACTCGCAACCTCGGCTTCGGAAACACTGACGTCCTCCGGCGTCGCTCCGCTCTCGAGAGTTGCCAGGTTCGCTTCGTCCGCGGCAACGCTCGCTTCCGCCTGCTGCAACTGAGCTTCCAAAACGCTCGCATCCTCGGCGAGGAGAATATCCCCCGTACCCACCTTGTCACCGGTTGCGACGAAAATCTTACTTATGTTACCGCCCACGGGGAACGAAAGATCCACGTTCTCTTCGGATGTTATATCCCCCGTCACGACGATGTCCTGCACCACCGATCCTCTTTTTATCGTTATGAGGTTATTGACCGGCTGCTTCTTGCCGCCGAGAATGAAAAAGAGAACGATCCCCAGGACAATGATTCCGATAACGAGATTTCTTGGTCTCTTAAAAAAAATCGCCGCTTTTTTCGTATAGTTTTTCATGAATCGCCGCTTACGCTATGGCTTTCGCGACCGCTTCAACGATACCTTTTTCAATTTAATTTATTTTACCTTCAAAAGTCTCGAAAGCGTCCCTTGGTCAAAGCCAACCACGATCTCCCCGCCAACGTCGATGACGGGAACGCCGAGCTGGCCGGATTTCCGGACCATATCCTCACGCGCCTGAAGATCCGTTGCCACGTCTTTCTCCTCATAGGCGACGTTGTGCGACTTGAAAAACGCTTTCGCCATCCTGCAAAACACGCAGGTGGGGGTGGTATAGATCGTAACTTTTGGCGTATCCATGTCTCCATTTTACCAGCTCCCCGCTTCTTGTCAAAAAGCAAGGATGGAGCTCCCTGTTCCTCATAAGTGAATTTGTTCGAAGTTGCTCCAAGATCCCCGAGCGATGAGGAAGGAATGAGCAAAATATCGGATGTTTGAATCCCGAATCCGCCGATTATGAGGCGGATGAGGTTGAGTTCGATATTTTGCGGCTTTATTCCGACGAGGAGCGAGGAGGATTTTAGCAACCGAGAACTTTACTGAACGAATGAGAAACAGGGAGCTATTCCAACTCTATTCCCTCATCCTCATCGTCATATTTGACCTCGTCCCGGAGTCCATACCCCGATAAATCCTCGTGGGAGAGCGCGTTGAAGACGTTCGGCGGCTCGAGAAATCGGGAAATCCTCTGGCCGAAATATGCTCCCCGTCCTTCTTCCAAGTGAAAGAACAAATACAGTCTCTCTTTCGCCCTGGTTATTGCGACGTAGAGCAGTCTTCCTTCTTCTTCAATGTCTTCCTCGAAATCCATGGATCGTTTGGACGGCAAAACGCCGTCGGCGACTCCCAAAAGATAGACCGTGTTCCATTCCAAGCCTTTCGCCGAATGGATGGTCGACAGAGTCAGAAAATCTTTTTCCTCTTCGCCGCGATCCTCCGGTATTTCTATCGAAAGATCGGCGAGAAAAGAATCCAGATCGTCGTAATTCTCCGACAGATCTTTCAGTGTCTCCAGATCCTGGAGTCGCGTCGGCCAATCGTCGAATTTCTCCCGGAAGAACGGCAGGTAGAAATCCATGATCCGGCCGAGCGCGTCGTAAACGCTCGCCCGCGACGCCGAAACTTCGGACAGAGCTTCTTTTAGCTTCAGCATCGGGACGGAATTTCTGGTCCTTAATCCGAATTTTTCCAGAGCCGAAAGAGCTTGATCCAGATCGCCGGAATTTTCCATCTCGCTCCAGAGCGCTTCCGCGGTTTTTTTGCCGACGCCCGGCAACATGCCGAGGATCCTCGACCAGCTGATCTCGTCCCGGTAATTCGCGATGACCCGCGCGTACGCCATGAAGTCCTTGACATGAGCCATCTCGTAAAATTTCAATCCCCCGAAAACCTTGTAGGGAATCTTCATTTTCGAAAGTTCCGCCTGGAGCATGATGGAAACGTACGTGGAGCGGAAAAGGACCGCTTGTTCCCGCAAGGGAGTGCCGGAACTCGCGAGGGACAAAACTTTTTCGGCGATCCATTCGGTCTCATCCTCGGAGTTTCCGAAATAGAGAACTTTGGGCCTCTCGCCGGTTTTGCCCTTCGCCGAAACCAAGTCTTTCTGGAATTTCTCAGCCATGTTCGCGAGAACCTCGTTCGACAAATCAAGGATCGTTTGCGTCGACCGGTAGTTTTCCTCGAGCTTCACGATCTTCGTTCCCGGGAACATTTCCGGAAACTCCATGATATTCTTATGCGAAGCGCCGCGGAATCCATAGATGCTCTGCGCATCGTCCCCGACCACGAGGACGTTTCCCGTCCTTTTCCCCAAGAGATACGTTATCTCACCCTGCAGAGGGTTGGTGTCCTGGTACTCGTCAACCATTATGAATTCGTATCGCGAAGCGATTTTCTCTCCCACGCCGCCCAGGGACAAAACATCCCGCGCGTAAAGAAGAAGATCGTCAAAGTCCACATAGCCTTTTTCTTTCTTCTCGCGGGTATAGTCGTCGCCGATTTCTTTTATCTCCGCCAGGAAATCGCGGAGGTGGGAGAAGTATCTCTCGATCACGCCTTCAAGCCCAAGGTTTTTATTGGCGGCTAAGCTGAAGATTTTTTTCAGCGTGTCTTTTTTGGGGAAGGCTTCCTTTTTGTCTCCCTCCCGGAATCCGGAAGCCGCGAGGATTTTCCCGACGAGCTCCTCCGCGTCGCTTTCGTCCAAAACGGAGAGATTCTTTCTCAAGCCCAGTTTCTCCCCCTCGGCTCTCAAAAGTTTGTACGCGAAGGAATGGAAAGTCCCGCCCTCGACCTGCTTGCACCGCTCGTCGTGGAAGGCGGCCCGATCAAGCATCTGCCGCGCCGCCCTTCTCGTAAAGGTCAAAAGCAAAATGCGCCGCGGATCGACGCCGCTTCGGACCAAATTCAAAACCCGATATTCGATGACCCGCGTTTTCCCCGAACCGGGACCGGCGATGACGAGAATCGGGCCGTTCTTCGCCGCCACCGCCTCGCGCTGCTCTTCATTCAAGCTTCTGATTATTTCTTTTCCGCTTTCCACCATTCCACTATACACGATATTTTCGCCTCTGGAAAAAGTATTACAATAAAAATATGGACGACAACTTAACGCTGGGGGGGTTGACTTCGGAAGAAGCCGAGAAGAGACTCGAGGAATACGGTCCGAATGAAATACCGGAAAGGAGAACAAGTTTTTTCGTGAAGATCGCGAAGTGGCTTATTTCCCCGATCGCGCTCA
This sequence comes from uncultured bacterium, assembly GCA_963713955.1. Classification (GTDB taxonomy): domain Bacteria; phylum Patescibacteriota; class Minisyncoccia; order UBA6257; family GWB1-50-10; genus JAKAHT01. The sequence continues at coordinate 314,549 of OY970216.1, read as the reverse complement.
TGCTCCTTGCGGCGGCGCTCCTTTCTCTTTTCAGTGGCAAGACGTTTGACTTCTACTTCATCTTGCTCCTCATGGTGCTGAACTTCGCGATCGGCTTCTGGCAGGAGAACAAAGCCGACAATGCCATAAAGAAACTGAAGGAAGGTTTGGCCATTCAAGTGAAAGTTCTCCGGGACGGCACGTGGATGTGGATCACCTCGCGTTCCCTGGTCCCCGGTGATTCGGTGCGCCTCATGGTCGGCGACCTCATACCGGCCGACGGTGATCTCGTCGAAGCGAAGAACTTAATGGTGAACGAAGCGGTCCTCACGGGAGAATCGCTGCCGAAGGATAAGAATACCAAGGACAAAGTTTATTCAGGATCGTTCGTCGCGACCGGGTCGGCAACGATGACAGTGACCGCGACAGGCATCAAGACAAACTTCGGAAAAACCATAACGCTCATAGAGCGCGTGACACGGCGGAGTATCCTCGAAAAGGACATCTTAACCATCTCCAAGTTCCTCACTGTGATCGCCCTCGTCGGCGTCGCCGTCGTGACCGTCGTCTTCCTTCTGCAACACACTGCATGGAGCGACATCGTCGTCCTCGACCTCAGTTTGATCATCGCGGGCATTCCGATAAGCCTCCCAACGGTAATGACGCTCATTATCAGCCTGGGAGCGCTGGAGCTCGCGAAGAAGAAAACGATAGTCCGGAGATTATCCGCCCTTGAAGACCTCGCGAATGTCAATATGCTCCTCACGGACAAAACGGGGACGCTTACCAATAACACCATCACCGTCTCGCGGATTATCCCGTACGGCATTTTCTCAACAGACGAAGTGATGCGCTACGCCATGGCCGCGGCCCCGGAAGACACGAAAAGTTCCATCGACAACGCCGTGAATCTCAAGGCATCGACACTGGGACTCACGAGGGATTTTTCCGTCTTAGAACTCACGCCAGCTGACTCCGAAAGAAAGCGATCCACGGCTTCAGTCTCCTTCGGCGATTCAAGAGTTCTCGTTTCCGTCGGCGCTCCGCAGGTAATCGAGGATTTATGCACGATGGACGCCGCACTGAAATCTCGGTATGAAACCGATGTCGACAAGGCAGCTGACGGAGGGTATCGCGTTCTCGGCGTTGCCGTCAGGAAGGATGGTACTGAAGAAAAGAATATGACCATAGCCGGCATCATCATGCTTGCCGATCCCCTGACCGACGATGCGGCAGGCGTGATCGGGTTCCTGCGAGAGAACGGCATCAGCGTCAAAATGCTGACCGGCGACAACACAGCCATAAGCAAACGTACGGCATCGGAGCTTTCCTTGGACGGGAAGGTTTTATCCCGCGATGAAGTGGACTGGCAATCGACCGGTCGTTCTTACTTCGACAGCATCGGAGCTTTTTCCCAGATACTGCCGGAAGACAAATTCAATCTTGCCAAATTGGCACAAGCGGACGGATACATTGTGGCAATGACTGGCGACGGCGTGAACGACTTGCCGGCCATCAAGGAAGCCAATGTGGGCATCGCCGTCAAAAACGCAGTCGATGCACTGAAGAGCGCCGCCGACATAGTCCTTCTTTCCCCCGGAATATCCGTTATCAAGGATGCTCTTATAGAAGCCAGGAAAATTTTCTCCCGCCTTTACAGCTATTCCATTTACCGGATATCCGAGAGTTTTCGTCTCATCATCACAATCGTCATTCTCGGGATCATTTATAAAACCTATCCCCTGACGCCGATCCAGTTGATCCTGATCGCCATCATGAACGATATTCCCATCATCTCTCTGGCTTTCAACAGAGTCAAAAATTTCAGCCGCCCGGCCAAGATAAGAGTCATCGAACGGTTCACCTTAGGTGCCCTCTACGGCATAACGGGGATACTCAACAGTTTGATATTGTTTCTCCTCATGGTTTACGTCTTTCACTTCAGTTGGGACGTGATACAAACTGTTTTCTTTCTGAAACTCATGATCTCCGGCCATATGCTGATCTACGTCGCTCATACGAAGGAACGCTGGTATAAATTCCTGCCGAGCACGCAGGTCGTTTTCGCGACCTCGATCACCCAGATCGCGGCAAGTCTCATGGCATGGATCGGGATTTTCATGACCGGTATTCCCCTTCTCTACATCCTCGGCGTCTGGATTTGGTCTTTCGCCTGGATGCAGATGACCGAACTCACGAAGATCGTCGACCAGAGGTTTGTCGCCCCCCACTTCGAGAAGTGAAAGCTAGAGTATAGGGAGTAGGGTTTAGGGTTTAGAAATTCGGTACTATATCCTATTCCCTATTCCCTTCCAATTTGCTGACCGCTTTCCGTTTTTCTTCCTGATCCCAACGGGTTTTCGCAACTGCTTTCTTCAGTATTTCTATCGTTTGATCGTAGGTTCTGAGATCGACGGGGTAGGGCGTGCCGTCCTTCCCGCCGTGGGCGAAGCTGTATCGCGCCGGATCTTCGTACGACGGCTTCGCGCCGTAAATCACCTCGCCGACGAGCGCGAGCGCGCGGACCGTCTTCGGTCCCACCCCCCGGAGCGACGCGAGCTTCTCATAGCTTCCGGGTTTCAGGTACGTCACTTTCTGCAGAACCTTGTCGAGGTATCTGTTCATCATGAAATCCTCGTGGACCATCGGGTGGTATTTGAATTCCCCCCGATCCAGATCGAGGAGCGTCAGCTGCTCCTTGCCGGATTGGAGCGAGACCATGTTGGAAAATCGAGAAAAATGCTTCCGCAGAATGGCCACGTCTTTCATGAGCGATGGATAGCCGGCACCCACGAGCTCCACGGACATTTCCCGACTCCCGGAGCTTCCCTTCGAAACCATATTGAGGACATTTTTGCCGATGAGCTTCGACGATATGCCGGAGTGCGGCTCGCAGACCATGTCCGTCACCTTGTCGGAAGACCAGTGGTACCTCCGCGCGGTTTGATTTTCAGTATTCATCCCCTGCTGGACAACCGTCCACGCACCGCTCCAGGAAAACATGAAACTGTGATGGTAAATCTGGAAACCGTCTTGAACCAAGGCGCTATCAACCTTCGCGCTCATTCTGGAGTTGTAGACGAGCGCATTTGTTTTCTTGTCACTCATGCCGATGCGATCGCCCCAATTCAGTATTTCGTCCGGTGTATTCCGGGAGGTTTTTCCCTTTCCGCCGCAAATGAAAACACCTAAGCTCCTTTCCTCATGTCGAATCGCCTCCTTCAAAGCGGCGGTCAAGATCGTCGTCAAGCCCGACGCGTTCCAATCGAACGCGAGAACCGTTCCGAGTGATTGAAACCACACCGGATCGCCCATCCTTCTTATGAATTCGTCTGGCCCGTATTCCGCGATCAAGATTTTCACCATATCCCTTCCAAGCGCAACCATCCGCCGGAAAAGCCACGGAGGACATTTTCCTTCATCGAGCGTGAATGTTGCAATACCGCGTCTCATGCCTCTATTATAGGCCTAAAAGAGTGATTTTTGCTCTTCTTTTTTAATCTCTCCCGGAATTTCGCTCGGTGGTTTCTTTCTCTTCTGCTCCAAGAGTTCCTCGAATTTTACGGCGACGGCTTTAAGCTTTTTGAAACTCTCCTCCAAATCGTCAAGAACAGAAGTCGAGCGGAGTGCCGCCGCCGGATGGTAGAGTGGCATCACGATCCGCTCTCCCCACCAGAAAACCTTTCCCTGATCCCGCGATATCTTCCCTTCCGGCAAAAAATAATTCATCGAAAATCTCCCCAGGGTCGCTATGATTTTCGGATTAACGGCTTCAATTTCCCGCGCAAGGTACGGCCGGTAACCCTCCAGTTCCTCCGGCAGCGGATCGCGGTTCTCGGGCGGTCGGCGTTTTACGATATTCGTGATGTAAACGTCCTCGCGCCGCATTCCGATGTCCGCGATCAGCCGATCTAAAAGTTTTCCGGCTCTCCCGACGAACGGCCTCCGTTCCCGGTCTTCGTAGAATCCCGGCGCCTCGCCGATGAACATGATTTTCGCAGAAGGATCCCCTTCGCCGAAAACCAGATTGGTTCCGAAAAGCGGCAACTTCTCGTTCTCCTCCAATTCCTTCTTTATTTCGGCAAGAGCGTTTTCCTTTTCCATCTACTGTTCCAAAAGTTTCTTCACCTCGGACACCAAATTCTCCCGTTTCACCCCAAACTGTTTATAGGCCTTGAAACTTTTAATACTCACGATGCCCTTCGAAACTTCGTCCGCGCCCACCATGACGGCGAGTGCGTAGTTGTTTTTGAGGGCGTATGAGATTTGTCCTTTCAGCCCTTTTTCGTTCCCGAGGTAAATTTCCGACGGAATTCCGTTTTCCCTGAGAAGGGAAACGGTTTTCTCGGCATCCCGACATGTTTTCTCGTCGAAATTCAGAACCAAGACTTTCGCTTTTCTTCCCCCTTCGGCGGAAATTCTGAGCTCCGTCATCGCGTAAAACATTCGATCCACTCCGACTGAAACGCCGACGGCCGGTAAGCTTGATCCCCCGAGATTCGAAATCAGGTTATCGTACCTTCCGCCGGAAAAAACGCTGCCGATCCCGGGCAGATCAAGGAGAATCGTTTCAAAAACAAAACCTGTGTAGTACGCAAGACCCCTGACCGTCGCGAAATCGAACGCCCACCGCTCAGCCGGAACGCCGAGCGCCTCGAGGTGACCCACGAGTTCTTCCATCTCGGCAAGGCCTTTCTTCGAACTCCCGCTTCTCAGTTTTTCTCCCGCGAGACGCAAAACCTCGAAATTGTTCTTTGCCCTCAGGCCGAAGAAACCCATTACCGCTCGGGCCTCTTGCTTTGAAAGGCCGCACCCGTTCTTTGAGGTAAGCTCTTTTGAGACGCCGGCTTCCCCGATTTTATCCAATTTGTCGACGACTCTCAGAACGGCATCCAATTTCCCGCGAGAAAACCCAGCATATTCCGGGAGTCCGCTTAACACTTTCCGGTTGCTTATTTTTATGAGGAAATTCTGGAACCCCAGGGAAAGCATGACCTGGTTCATGAGGGCTATGATTTCGGCATCCGCGAGAACGCTCGCTGATCCCACGATGTCGGCGTCGAACTGGAGGAATTCCCTGAATCGGCCGGCCTGCGCCTTTTCCCCTCTCCACACGCTTCCCACCTGGTACCTCTTGAAGGGGAAAGTTATCTTGCCGGCGTAGAGAGACACCACGCGAGCCAAAGGAACCGTGAGATCGAAACGGAGCGCCAGATTTTCGGCACCGCTTTCCCGTTTGATTCTAAATATCTGTTTTTTGAATTCCGGATCGCCTCCCGTGAGCGTTTTCTCCTCTTCCACGGCAGGCGTATCGAGCGGCAAAAACCCGAACAGCTCAAAGTTTCTCTTGATCACATCGAGCATTTCGCTTCTCCTTATTTCTTCATCCGGCAAGTAATCCTTGAATCCGGAAGGCAATTTCGGTTTTAATCTGCTTGCCATAACGTATTAATTTTACCCCTACACCTAAATGAGAGCAACGTCTTCTTGTTGGCGTCATATTTTTCACTCTCATTTAGGTATGGGGAGTTGCCAGGCATTCTGTAACATTCGACCGGCAACCGGCGTATTTTCCTAAAGACGCTGGTGAAATCCACCGTCAACAAGGCCGGAGGGGGTATAAGCAGACTTCAACCATGTATCGTAAAACGAAAGCAATCATCGGAACCGGCAGCTTGATCGCAGGCATGCTCCTCAGTTCTTCTTTCGCGTTTGCGTGGTCAACCGTTCCCGCACCCCGTGAAAGTGAATCTGCCTTCAACACGACACCAAATGGCGTGATGCTCACCGCGGCGAGAAACAACCAGGCATACCTCGCAACCGCGGTTTCCGACACAAAAGTTCTCGCGAAGAGTAATACTTACTTACTCGCCGATCTCAAGGACGGTTTTCCGGTCAAAGTATACAGCCTCCTGGGGCGCAACGCAGCCGATGTAACCGCCACCCGCGCCATTGCGTGGCTTCCGAGAAGCAAGCTATAAAGGGTATCTTCCACAACAACTACCTGACACAAAAACCCCTCCGACGACGAAGGGGTTTTTGTCGCAATGGTTCGGCGAACGAACATCAGAACAATGAGAAAAGGTAGGTACCGACAACGATGACCGCGAAAGCGAACGTCAGCCACCCGAAAACGTTCGTGAGAGGTCCGTTTACCTTGTCGCGCATGATCGTCTTGTTGTTTGCGATTTTCAGTATCACGTAAACGATGGGCGGCGTGATGACGGTGTAAAAAACGGCCGTGTAAATCAGAGCCGCGATAGGGTCAACTCCTAAAAGCATCATGACAACCCCCGAAATAGTTGCCGCCGTTATGACGAGGTAAAAACTTCTTGCCTCTCTCCACGTTTTGTTCATTCCTTCCGTCCAGTTGAATATTTCGGAGAGCATGTAACCGATGCTTCCCGAAAGCACCGGTATCGCGAGAAGGCCGGTCCCCACGATCCCCAGAGCGAAAACGACGAAAGCCCATTCGCCGAGGAGGGGCCGGAGGACCGCGGAAGCCTGATTGAAATTCGCTATGACTGCCGGGCCCTTCACGGCTGCGAGGCCGCCTGCCGCGACGATGATGAACCACGTTATGATTTCCGAGAAAACCATCCCGAGAGCCGTATCTTTTCGCATGTGCTTCAGCTCGTTTTTGGTCACGAGGAACCTTTTGAGTTTCCTTTCGCTTTTCACTTCGTCTCGCTCCTCGACTTCCTCGTCGGCCTGCCAGAAAAACAAATACGGCGAAATGGTGGTCCCGAAGAACGCCGCAAAGAGCAGAATGAAATCTTTGTCGAAGACGATATGCGGCAGGAAAGTTGCCTGAAGAACCGCGCCCCAGTCAAGTTTTACGGTGAATACGGTTGCGACGTAGAAGAAAAGAGATAAGGTCAGCCATTTGAGGACTCTAGCGAATTTTGGATAGGAAAGGAAAATCGTGAAAGCCAAGATGGCAAGCGCAACGAACGGAATCCAGAAAAGAACGGGCAAGGGGATGAGATTCCCGAGAACCGTCCCGACGGCGAGGAGATCCGCTCCGATGTTCATGGTTATGACGACGACGGAAATGACGGCGATGAAATAAAGGAGCCACTTCGAATAGTGGTCCTTGATCACTTTGATGAGCCCTTTGTCGGTCACATAGCCGATCCTTCCCGCCATTTCCTGAATCGAAATCATGAAGGGCAAGGCGAGAACGGCCATCCAGAGTATCTTGAAGCCGTACAAAAAGCCCGACTGGAGGTAGGTCAAGATCCCAGACGGATCATCGTCGGCGGCGCCGGTGATAACGCCGGGACCGACGTCTTTGCCTAAATTCTTTATTCTCCCTAAAAGAGAATTTTTCATTTCATGAGTTTACTGCCCCGCTTGCTTAACGGACAAAAGCCCCACTTCGAAAATCAAAGTCGAGTTCGGCGGGATCACTCCCGGAATACCGTTTGACCCATAGGCCAGGTCTGAGGGAATCACAAGCTTCCGCTTGCCGCCGACCTTCATGCCGGCAACGCCTTCATCCCATCCCTTGATCACTTGCCCCGCTCCCAAGAGGAACGTGAAACCTTGATTCCCGTGGCTCGCGGACGCGTCGAAGACTGTTCCATTCGCGAGCGTTCCCACGTAGTTCACCGTCACGAGATCTCCCGCAACCGCCTCCGTGCCTGTTCCCATGACTTCATCCGTTACTTGAAGGTTGTCGTTTGAATTTGTGTTCGTCATTTGATTTTGATTCGCTTGGTTATTCGTATTTTTGCTCCCCGATAACGTGATGATCAGGGCGACTACTATTACCACTAACACGACGACTAACGCCACTGCTTTTGTTTTATTTTTCTGCATATGCAAATATTTTAAATCACTCTTCACCTCTGGGCAAATAAAAGGAAAAAAGCTGCGGGGTCACCACAGCTTTCGTTAGAAGTTCCCTCGGAGTATTTTTTACCCGCGAGAGAAAAAATCGGTTCACTTCGTCGCAAAAGGATTGCCAGCACTGGTGGAACAAAACCGTTGAATTTTTCCTCCGGGCTTGTCGGGCACTACAGGATGCGTCTCCTTATGATTGGTTACATAAGTAGCCAGTATAAGGTCCACAATGTTTGGTATTTTCCGGCGATCTACATCCCCGCCGATATGCAACTCTACCCAACCTGAAGAGTCTCTCCTCATATCCTTTAAGCTAAACTTCAGTCCTGGGACTTCCCTCAAAAGGATGCCTAAGGAAATATTCTTCTCTGCCTCTCTTGTGCCTATCTCAAGGGCAACATCGAAAGTCCCCTCAACCCCACCATTCCTCGTTCTCTTTTGTTTCACAATCTTCCCCATACATATTCCTTCACGCCACAACCCAAAGAACCTTTTCGTATAACGACGCTGTTCCGGAGGGGGAGGATCGGCTATATAGTTAAGTATTTTCCCAACAATACCGTCTTCTGTCTCTCCAGAAATGACGATACGTGGTTGGATGCCAGTAGTCATCGCAATCATCACTTTTCTCCTTCTTAGTGTTTTGTTTAAGTGAACAGTTTGACAAAGAACTCTTGGGACAATGAAGTTTCCTTCAGAGCCCAAGATTTACCTGCTTGCCAAGTGGACAAATCTCGGGTCCCGAAACGAAAAGCCCTCGACTTTCGGTCGGGGGCTTTAAGTTTTGATTCGATTTCTCCTTTACAATTCTATGCTCTAGCAAAACTCAAAGTCCCCTTCCTAAGGAGGAGGGCAATGATGATGAACAATATCGAATTCGACCTTAAGTTTTGCATTTTTATAATCATATCCGGAAAAGGAATTCAGGTCAATAGCTCCTGTGGAAAACTTTTGGGTGGGCAGGAAGAACAAACCTTCCCTAGATAATGTTATAATCAATCAAATGCCTCATTCTCGGGAATCTTTTACTCTGATCGAGCTCCTGGTCGTGATCGCGATCTTAGCCGTCCTTGCAACCGCCGTCGTCTTGGTCTTGAATCCCGCCCAGCTCTTAGCTCAAGGAAGAGATTCAACCAGGCTCTCTGATCTTTCAGCCCTGAATAGTGCCTTATCCCTCTTCCAAGCAGATCAATATACCCAGTCCTTAGGGACTCCGAATACCCTCTACGTATCAGTTCCCGATACCACATCCACCTGTGCCAATCTGGGACTGTCTTCTCCTCCCCCAGGATGGGCCTATCACTGTGTTCCAAGCTCTTCCTCAACAAGAGTAGACGGAACAGGCTGGATTCCCGTGAATCTCACCCTTATTTCATCAGGATCCCCTTTATCCAAGCTCCCGATAGACCCTACGAATACCACAAGCACTGGACTCTACTATACCTACGTATCAGGAGGCTCCTATGCCTTGTCCAGTGCCTTGGAATCACAGAAATACCTCAATTCTACTGCATCCCAAGACCAAGGCTATGATCCTGGGAAGTATGAGATCGGTTCTGACCTATCCCTTATTGGAAGGAGTGAGGGATTAGTAGGATGGTGGCCGCTGGATGGAGACCCGGGGGACAGATCAGGGAATGGGAATGGGGGGACGGTGGTAGGCAACCCTACATGGGCTCCCAGTTGCAAGGTTAACGGATGTTTAACTATTAATGCTAATAGCTCGAGTCAGTATGTAAATATTCCCACTTTGTATAATTCAAGTTTTCCTCAAAGGGGCACGCTGACCCTTTGGGTGAATTCCGCCAGTTGGAATAACGTTGGTTGGCCTATTTTTGATGGTTGGGATAATACGCGTAGCCATCTGTTTGTAAGAAATAATTATGGTGCTCCAGGAAGCATGCAGGCCGTATTCCAAGATTCAGCTGCCTATGAATTCGCTGTGCAGCCAAGCATGTCAAACAATACCTGGTTATTCGTGTCGGTCGCTTGGGATACAGTTAATCAAAAGGGCTATGTTTATGTGAACGGCGCGCTTGTCGGTTCTGGAAGTATTAGTAATTCTTGGGTACCTAGTCAGCAGGACGCGACGATTGGTGGCGGTGGAGGTTCTGGCAGCCCAATTTATTCAATTGATGACGTCCGCGTCTATAGTAGAGTTTTATCCGCCGCTGAGATTCAAGCTATCTATAATGCGCAGAAATAGAATACGAAATTTCTGATTAACCTAATGGCTAATCAATCGAAGTGGCTCCACTAATGAAAAAAACAAGGAGAAAGAGTTCTGTCTTGAGCGGGCTTTGTTGAGGCGAGGGTATAAATTCCCGAGCGAAGACGCAGGAAATAGGAATTTATCACTGTCTGAATCCCCCGACCAACAGGTCGGGGTTGAGTTTGATAAATTCCGTCAATTTCCCAGGATGAGTGAGGAGAATTTATCCGAGCAGAAATTTACGCCCGTGAGAGACTGAACTCTTTCTCCGAATCTACCTCAGGAATATCACGTAGGCCTTGCCATTCGTGAAGAACGGATCTTCCGCGAAGTCCTCTCCCATCATCGGCGGCACCGATTGTATTTCCGTTTCACTCCTGACGAATCCCGATTTCAAGAGATCTGCGTTTACGTAATCCCTTTCCGTATCGATGTCCGGACTGATCTTATGGTAGATAAGATAACTCTGAAGTCCCTGGTCGAAACTGGCCGAGGCGACCCACACCGGCTCTCCTCCGTAAACGAACTGGGTTTCCCAAAACCTCGCGTGATGTCTCACCTTGAAAGTACCCCCTATGTCTTTCTCGAAGGTCAAAAGCTCCGGTTCCGCGTTCAAAAACGACGGCGAAGCCGGGGCCGCGTCGTACTGCTTCCCTTCCACGGCGGCCAGAGCCAGCCTTAGAAAATTCGCCGTCGTCGGCGGATCGGCAATAATCCACCCCTCCGACTTGAAAGCCGACACCAATTCCCCCTTCGAGCCGATAATTATGAAACTCATCGGTTCCATTTTGTCCCCGTCGATCGCCTCAGAAAACTTTGGAAAATCACTTCTCGAAACCATATCGGCAACGCTTGAACTCGCGTCGAGGAGAATGGGCGTGGGAGGGGCCGGCAACGGTTTGTAAAGGAGAGGGTTATCGGCATAGAAATAATAGATGAAGAGGAACGACAGAAAGAGAAAGCCGGCCGTGATTTGATGTATCGATTTTTTCGAGAAAACGGGCTTCTCGATTTCGGGCTTCGACCTCGCCAGATCTTTCATGAAAAAGATGGAAAATATCGCGATAGAGAGACCTAACAACCACCCTCCCAAAACATCGGATGTCCAATGGACGCCGAGATATATCCGCGAGAGGCCGACGTTTAGAACAACGAAGACGCCGAGGAGCCAGATCAAAATCTTCGGCAGGCGCTTTTTGAACATGCCGGCCAGAAGATATGCGGCAAACCCGTAAAAGACGACGGATCCCACGGCGTGCCCGCTCGGAAAAGAAAACCCGCTCCTCGAGACGAGAGAATAAAAAACGCTCGGGCGTGGCCTCGCTATGACGAGCTTAACGAGGAGGTAAAATATTTCACTCGAAGCCAGCGTCCCGAAGAAAAACAGGGCCTTCCTTTTTTTCCCCAGCATCAAGAACAAAGCGAATAAAACGACACCCAGGAATATTATCGTTTGCCAATCTCCAAGATCGGTGAAAAACAAGAAGTATTTGGCGAAATCGAGATTCCTGAACGTGTAAATAAAATTCATGACACTCGAATCGAACGCCGTGATTTCCGCAAAAACCACATCCCAGGTGAGTTCCAGAAAAAGAACGAAAAGCGCGAGGCTGAGGACGATCCCTCCCGTGAAGCGCCTGCCGTAGCGCCCGCTTCCGGAAAATCTTCTCCCAAAGAAACCATAGGTCCTGGGGTGCTTTCGCTTGAAATTCTGGAGTGTCGGATTTTCCTTCAGCCACTCGGATGTCTTCATCCTAAAATTTTACCACATTCGTGTTATCATTTATGAATGCCACTGGAAAAAGAGAACAAGAAGACCATCCTTGTCTTCGCGGCCGCCTCGTTCCTTAACGATGTCGGCTACTACCTCGTGACCGTCATCTGGCCCGTGTTTGTAACTGTAACTCTCGGCGCTTCGACGACGTTCCTCGGGTTCGTCGACGGCTTCGGAGACGCTCTGACCTCCTTTTCCCAGGCATTCTCCGGATTTTTGTCGGACAAGCTGAAGAAAAGGAAAATCTTCATATGGCTCGGCTACTTGAGCGCCTTCTTGAGCCGCGTGGTTTACGCGGTGTCAAACGTCCCTTGGCAAGTCATCCCGGGAAAAATCCTCGATCGGGGAGGGAAATTGAGGGACGCGCCGCGGGACGCGATCGTCGCGGACATCAAGAAGTACAACGTCCGGGCCACGGCCTTCGGCGCACTCCGGGCGGCAGATCGGACCGGCGCGCTCTTCGGACTCCTCGCCTCGCTCGTTCTCGTCGTCAGTTTGACGCAACGGCAGCTTTTCTGGGTCGCGGCGATACCCTCCCTCATGGGGGCGCTCCTCGTTCTCATTTTCATACGCGAGAGAGGGCCCAAAACGGAGGAGACCAAAAAGCTTTCGTTTTCGTTCCGCCTCGCGAGCAAGAATCTCCGCTTGTTCACGCTTGCCTCGGCCGTTTTCACGCTCGGAGCCTTCACCGATTCCTTCTACATCCTCGCGGCAAAAACGAGCGGCTTCTCCATCGAACAGGTGACGCTTCTCTATGGAGTTTTCATACTGGTCTCCGCCCTCGCGGCCATTCCCTTCGGGAAATTGGCTGACAAGATCGGAAGGAAAATGGTGCTCGTCGGCGCTTATCTCCTTTTCATAATCACCAATTTCTTTTTCGCGACGGCCGCTTCCTTCGCCATGTTCCTTTTAGGATTCGCCGTCTACGGTCTTCACTACGGCGCCTACGAAGGGAATCTCAAAACCATCGTGGCGGATTTCTCGCCGCCGGAACTCCGGGCGAGCTTTCTCGGGAGCTTCGCGATGGTCATGGGGTTCATCGCCCTCCCCGCGTCGGTCATCGCGGGATTTCTGTGGCAGACGATAGAATTCAGGGCGCCCTTCGCATTCTCGATACTCTTAAGCTTCGTCGCGCTTTTGCTTATTTCCTTCGTACAAGAGGATAAAAATCAGCGTTGAATCGGCCGCCGAGACCAGGCAGTAGGGGCAGAGAGAGCGGAGGACGAAGATTTGGAGATAAACCAGGAAGAGCGACGCGAGAAAACCGAGGCCCGAAATCCCCAACATCGCGGCGATCAGTTCTTTTTTTTCCGCATCGAGAAAAGCGACGGACAAAACAAGAAGTGCGAGGTAGTAGACGGCGCCGATGAGCGGCAGAGGAACACCCAAGACGACCGAGTAAACGCTCGTCGTCACTTTTTCGCATCCGTTCACGATCGAGCACGGCAGCGGGGTGCCGAGATAGTGGTTGACCGTGAGGTACGCCGCATCGACGAACCCGATGGTCGCCAGAATAAGAATCGCTACAACGAAGGTTTTAATTCGCGCCGAGCGATTGTTGGATGAGCTGTTTGAATTCGTCATAACCTTGGGGATTTTGGATCAGCTTGCCGTCGAGGAAGAAGGTCGGCGTGTAGCTCAATCCCATTTTCAAATCATTCGCATAATCGGCTTGTATCTTTGCGCCGACCGCCGCTGAATCCATATCGGCTTCGAACTCTTGCGCGTTCAAGCCGAGTTCCGAGGCATATCCCGCGAAGGTCTTTCCGGCGTCGGCCGAACTCTGGTCAGCCCACGAATTCTGGTTTTTGAAAAGCAAATCGTGCATTTCCCAGAATTTCCCCTGCTTGCCGGCCGCCTCCGCAGCGGCTGCGGAAAGCGCAGCGTTTTCATGTATCGTCTCAAGCGGGAAATACCGGTAAACGAAAAGAAGTTTGCCTTGAAAATCCTTTACGAGTTGATCCGAGATGGGCGCGTAAACGGAACAAACGGGGCACTGAAAATCGCCGTACTCGATGAGCGTCGTCGAGGCGCTCGGGCTGCCTTCCGCCCAATCCGCGGCAGTTGGCGGCGGCACCGAGACGTTTCCGTTCCCCACGGCTTGGGATCGATTGACCGGGGAGGTTTCCTGTAACCAGATGAGACCGTAAACGACAGCCGCGACGGCAACGACAACCGCTCCCCACATGATGATTCTCCCGAATCGCATACCCTGTAGCATATCATGACTCCCAAAACAAAGCACCTCCCCAAGGAGGTGCTTCTTGTCCCATCCAAAATGACCGATTAGTGCGGCATCGCTGGCCCACCCTTTTTCTCCATGGCAGACCATATGGCGAGGACTGCAACGATCACGCCGCCGATCAAATAGTAGACATCCACCGTTGCGGCCGTGAGGGACATGATCACGAGGATGACGCCCACCACGAAATTAACCCACTGTTTCCACATATCTTTTATCCTCAATAAATCGGCCTTTAGACTATTATAGCATTTTGAATCAATGAAATAAACGGTTCAACGGGCCCACGGGATTCAAAACACCCTTGAAGATGCTCCAGGGAATCGTGGTCGTCGCGGGACCCGAAACGTAGGGTCCTACTTGATATTCCTGGAAATGGACAACCAGCGCGTCGGGGGTTACATTGAACACCTGGAAATTCGATTCATCGGGAAGAAGTCCTCCGCTCTGATCCAGGTAATCTTCGGTCGAGAAATACGTTCCATCCTTGATCTGATTCAAAATGTCGCTTTTCGCGTAATCGGCGATAATTTTCAAATAATCCGACCCGGGGGCGAAGAAATCCCCCAAGGCCAAATCTTTCCCCGTCGTCAAATCGAAATTCACGGAATCCATGGCGTGCGACGGATGCGCCATGCCGACTAAGTAGCTTTCGGACGACAAAAGAACACTCATGAAATCGGTCGACGTTGCTTCTATTGAATAATTGATTATGAGGGTACTTGTGACTTCCTGCATCTCCAGCGGTAACCTCGAAATGTCCCTCTCGCCGAAGGATTGTTTGAAATCATCAATTCGGGACTGGACCATTGAAGAAATATAGCCGTTAAAAGCACCGCTCTCTTTTCCGCCCTGGAGAACCGGATAAGATCCGATTATGGAATAACCCGGGCCAGCCTCGTCGAGCGGTTGCTCCGAAATAACGAGGGTGGTCGGCGCAGGTGTTTTCACGCTCCCTGCCCCGCCTTTCAAAAACCCGAAATAAGCGACGAGGGTGATAGCCACGATCGCGACGACTATTCCGACGGCTTCTTTCAATTTTTTATTTCCCATCTTTATTGAGTGAAGGTAAACGACTGAAGTATTTCCGACAGCAAGCCGTGAATTTTGTTCTCATCAAACTGCTTCAGGCCGAATTCGGGAGGATAATTCGCGAGGTTCGTCGAGTGGACAATCATATCTATATCGTAGCAGGCATTGTCGTGTACGGCACGGTAGGACTCAACTTGGTAGTAATTGCCGGCTCCGGCGTCCTCTCCGGCAAATCCGTAAAACGTCGTGCCGTTCAAGTATAAAGTCGACGAGGCGGCCTCGCCGTTCATGGGCAGGAAACAATCTTGCATATCCGAACTCGCAGAACTCACGCCGACGTTGAACTCAGCGTCGCCGAAGTTGGTGCCCGGTTCGAAAATCTTCGGCACCTCGAGCTTCACGACCTGAACACCCGTACTCGTTGCGGAAGCGAAATACTTCCACATTCCGACCGGATTCATCATCTCGAGCTCCATCGGATACCTGAACGAAAAGCCGTACTTGTCGCTCTGGAACGTCGCCCAGCTTGAAGTGGAACTTATCTCGTCGATAGCCGTGGCATCGCCCCTCGGACTCGTGAGCACGATGACCGGTGCCGACATCTGAACGATGCCGTACCGATACCCAAGATAGAATCCCAAAAACGGCAAAGCCAGGAAAATCACGAGCGCCAAAATCCTCGAATACCACGTAACTTCATTCCATTTTATTTTCATCCTAATGATTATATCAGAAGTCAATCGATTCTGTGATAGGCGCCGAAATACGCGTCAGCATATTCCTTTTGAACTCTCTTCGCTCCGTATTCTTCGTACCTACGGGGCGAAGACACAGCCCAGACTTTATGAGAGAAGGCGACCCGACCCGCTTTCCTCGCCAGAAGCATGGCTATCACCGCGTCATCTCCCTTCTTCAGGTCCGTTGTAGGAATTCCCCCGATTTTCCGAAGCGCTTCGCGGGTAGCCGCGAAGTTCCCTCCAAGCACGACCGCCGCTCTCTTCCGATAAAGAACGTAAAGAAGATCCGGCAATGTCGGGAGCACAATCCAGTTGAAAAGCCAATTGGCTACCCTTAATCGCAATTCGGGGAAATTGTAATGGTACGGCCCCGAGACGCCCGCATACCCCCTCTGAAGAATTTCCTTAACATTGCTTGCCCAGCGCGGCGGAATCCATGAATCTGCATCGACGAAGCAAACAATGTCGCCGGTCGATTCCTTAAACCCTTTTTGCCGGGCGAAATTGGCTCCCCTCCGGTTCTCAAAAACCACTCGACCTGAGGAATTCAGAACTTTTTTTGCTACTTCCGCAGTATCGTCGGTAGAATCGTTGACAACGACTATTATTTCGAGTTCGTCACTCCCATCCAGCTCCTGCGACATGACCGAGAGAAGGGTTTTTTCTATGACTCCGGCTTCATTGCGAGCCGGCACGACGATTGAAATTTTCATTGTTTACGTTCTCTATTCTATAACAGCTTTTAAAATTAAGCACTCACCGCTATAATGAATTAATGCCTGCAGAACTGGCGAGTTACATAACCCAGTACGGGTACCTCGCGATCTTCTCACTGGTCTTCCTCCAGGAGATCGGCGTTCCCAATCCGGTCCCCAACGAATTCGTTCTCCTCTTCGCCGGCTACCTCACGTCCATCAACGTTTTGAGTTTAACCTTGGTACTCCTCTCAGTCATCGCCGCCGATTTCATCGGCACCTCAATACTGTTTTTCGTGTTCTATTTCTTCGGGAAAACCATTCTGGACAAAAAACCGAAGTGGATTCCCATAAAAATCGAACATCTGGAGCACATCGGCGAAAGGATAATCGAGAAGAACTGGTGGGGCATCTACGTTGGCCGTCTCATTCCTTACGTCAGGGGCTATACGTCGGTGGCCGCCGGTCTCATCCAAATCAAGCCGCGTACGTTCCTCCTGACCGTAATTCTTTCGGCGGTAACTTGGAGTGGAGGGTACGCTCTGTCGGGGCATTTCATGGGATCATACTGGCAGAAAGTGGCCCAAGATTTCGGGGGTGCTTCGTTCGCTTTTTACTCACTCCTTACCATCTTATTGATAGTCATCTTCGGTCTGAAGCTCAAAAAATACGTCAAGAATCACCGGGCCGCCACAAAAATTTAAGAGCGGTTGTTTTAACAACGAACAACCGCTCATTTCTTTGATCTCCTGCAGTATCTCTTGTGCTCCAGAAATTCGTGAAAGCACAGAACTCCGAATATCGACACGAGCCCAACACCCACGAACAACAGGATGTTTCCCATATACTCCCCTTTTTTAAAGTTCTTCCTTTTTTGTTTCCCAAACGTACGCGGTGACGCCCGCGATCGCGATCGAAACGGCCCAAGCGATCACAACCTGAAGCAGTGTCCAATCTTCCCGCTTCTCCACTTCCCTTAAGGATCTACCGGCCACGACAAATCCGCCGTTGTACCGCGCGACGACCGCCGCTACTCTCACTCCCCGCTCCGGCTGCCACGTGAATCGGTCCTCGCCGTTCACGCGGGTGTAAGCGAAAACCCCCGCGGGCAAGTCCGGCATCTCGTCATGCAGGTAACCGGACGAAGCCAAAGGTTTCCTGGAATCGTCGTAGACGACGATGAACGACGACAAGCTTTCCGCTATGTCAACCCGATCGGGCGGAATGACCGACTGGAACGCTTCTCCGTTGTTCAAACCGGCTGCCGCGTCTTCTGCCATCTGGATCTGGGGGTCGTTCGCCGAGAGACGCTCATTTTGCTGGGTTACGGCGTATATCGTGCCGAAAGCAACCGTGATAAATACAAAGAGGGCCAAATACGCTAAAATTTTTTTCTGATTCATGAGTCCCATTATGCACCATGTTTCCTGTTTTTGGAAGACAGCGCTTGTATTAATAAAAGGGCAAGATAAAATGAAAGTATGCCCCGTAGGACAACTTCGAATAGCATCTTCGAAGACAGCTATTTGAAAACTACGGGCGGGCCAAGGATTTTTAGCCAAGAGATTAAAGGTCTACCATTCAAACAAAGAGTAATTCGAAGTTGTACTACAGGGTATGGATAAAGAAACGCTCAGGGATATATTGAATCCTTCAAAAACGGCGCTCGTCGTCTGGGACGTCCAAAACATGCTCGTTGAAGGAATCTTCGACAAAGAGGAGTTTCTCGAAAATACGAACGCACTCATCGGGGCGGCGAGGGGAAAAAACATCCCGATCTTTTTTACCAAGATTACCCCTCTCCCGGAGCGCTTCACTTCCCCAGCGCGGAAACTCTATAGCCAGAGGTCCGATGCTCTCAAACGCTCGCCCGAAGGCTTCGAGCTTACGATAAAACCCGATGAGGGCGACACGGTCATAAACAAAAACACCGCAAGTGTTTTCATAGGAACCAACTTTGAATTGATGGTGAGAAACGCGGGTGTTATAACGCTTGTCTTCGCGGGCATCGCGACTGAGATAGGGATAGAATCGAGCGCACGCGATGCATTCAACAGAGGCTTTCACTCAGTCGTAGCAAAAGACGCCGTCTCCTCGAGGAACAAAGAAGCCCACGAAAGATCGCTCCAAAACATGGAAGGCATGTTCACCCTCGCAACCGTCGCGGAAATCTCCGAGGCGTGGCGGGAACAATAAGATGCTCGAAGAACTTATCGCGAGCTCACGGCTGCCGCACGAAGACAAGAGCGTTTGGCTCGAGTTCATCATTCCCCGCCTCTCCGACGACCAGAAATCGATTTTTTTCGAGGAGTTAAGCTCATCTTCGTACCTCATTGAGCAGTACACGGAAAGCTTCAAGTGGAAGAGACACTTGAGCGGCTATGACGCAAGGGAAATTAAAAGGATTATCGAGGAGGAAATCGAGGAAATTATAAACAAATGAATTTCGAGAACTCCGGCGAAAAAATCGAGATGAGCGTTGAAGAAGCAGCTCGTTATTTCCAAGACGTCGAAAATGAAGTCCTTGCAAGAGCCGAAACGGAGAAAAACGAGGGCATAAAGGAGAGGATGATACGGAGAATAAAAATCTGGGCTGCGCTCGCGATGATCGCGATCGGCCTCGGGAAGAACTAATATTTTCGCTCGTTGCTCTTGTATCCGGTATCTGAGGACCAGACAAGAAAAAGCCTTTTCCGGAAGCCGCCCTTGCGCTTGAAGTTCGCTTTCAAGGATTCCGAGAGCCGTTTCTCCGAAATGCATTTCGTCTTCTTGATCTCTTCAATGACGGCAATGACGTCGGCAAGCTCGGACACGAGTTCGTCGACGGTCTTGGCCGCAAGGAGGCCACCGGCCTCCTCACCGACTTTCTTCAAAAGCTCCCGTTCGAATTCTTTTTGCTTGAGTTTCCTAACCTGATAATCTCCGCCGTTCCGTTCAATCTTTTCCGGTATCCGGTCGCGAATGAGTTTGTGGTAATAAATTCTTTTCATATGCCATCAGAATACTCTCTGCCCCCAACATTTCAAGTGAACCCCGTTAAACCTAGACGTGATTTCTAGGATCTACTCCAAGGGTTGCTCGTGGGGGCTCGGTGAGGCGAAAAAGTGGGTAAGACTTGGGCTAGCGCCCCGGAGCGCACACTTTTTCGGCTTGCCGAGCCCCCGCTCACTTCGGAATCTCATTTCCGGGATAGAGGTCTAACGGGGTGAACCTTACTTCACTGGACATTTGCCGACCACCCCATAAAATAGGGGCATGGATAAGGAAATCCACGAAATCCAGGCGTCGATCTTGAAGGAACTTTTGTTCCGGGAGTTATCCCACTTTTCGGAACTGAACAGGGAAAAAATCCCGAGCGATCAGTTCGCGTTCCATCTGAAACAGCTCGTCGACCAGGGAATCGCGGAAAAAACCGAGGAGGGGCTTTACCGTCTGACGGTAAAGGGAAAGGAATATGCAAACCGGTTTGATGTCGACTCCGGCCCGGCGAAAATCGAGAAACAAGCCAAACTCAGTGCTCTCGTGATAGCCATAAGAGACGGAAAGGAAGGAACGGAATACTTGATGCAGACGCGTTCGAAACACCCCTTCTTCGGGTTCCGGGGTTTCATAACGGGAAAAATAAAAATCGGCGAATCGGTTCCGGAGACGGCCGAACGGGAACTCCTTGAGGAAACCGGGCTTACCGCAAAACTGAAACACGTGGCTGTATGCCACGAACGCATATTTTCGAAAGAGACCAAAGAACTCCTGGAAGACAAGTTTTTCTTCGTTTTTATAACCCGAAACCCGAAAGGAAAACTCATAACCGATTTTCAGGGCAGCAAGAACGAGTGGATAAAAGAAAAAGACGTCCTCACGGGCAACGTCTTTTATGAGGTTGGTGAATTAATCGAACTTTCGCGAAAAAAACCGATCGTTTTCTCGGAAAAATCTTATTTTGTCGACAGATATTAGAACCTGAGAATCAATAGTCCCGTTCCTAAGGATGGAAGAAAAAGACGATCCCCATAATGGCGTATGCGAGGAGGAGTTGCACTCCCTCAAGCCAATTGCTCTCTCCGTCCTCGACGACCAGACTCGAGATCAGAACGGCAAGGATGATGGCTATGAGTTCAAACGGCCCGAAAATCAGGCTCATGGGATTGCCGACAAGGAGGCTCGCGAAAACCAAAATCGGCACGACGAGCATCGCGATCTGCGTCGTGGAACCGATGGCGACCTGGAGAGCCAGATTCATCTTGTTCTTCAAGGCCATCACGATCGCCGAGGTATGCTCAGCGGCGTTGCCGATGATCGCCACGAAAATGACGCCGATGAAAAGCTGCGTCCAGCCGAGACTCGCAACCAAGGGTTCGATGGATCCCACCAAAAGTTCGCTTATGCCAGCGACGGCGATGGTGGCCACGAGCAAGACGAGTACGCTTTTGCCTACACTCCACCGCGCTTCGTACTTGCCGATATCCTCTTCCATGAAAAGATGGCGATGCGTCCAGAGGCTAAAGAGAACACTCGAAACATACATGATAGCCATAAGGCAAGCGACGAGGATGCTCAGCTCCTCAACGAGATAGCCCGTCGCCGCGGGGTCCGTTTGCACAAAGAGTGCCGGCATGACGAGCGCGATAACGGCAAGGAACATAGTGGAAACGCTCGCCAAAACGGCGGTCCTGTTGAATTCCTGCTTTTTATAGCGGAGTCCCCCCGCGAGCATCGCGCTCCCCAGAACGAGGAGAAGGTTCCCGATTATGGAACCTGTTATCGAGGCTTTCACGACATCGAGAAGTCCCGCCCGGAGGGCGAGGATGCCAATGATAAGTTCAGTCGCATTGCCGAACGTGGCGTTCAGGAGCCCGCCCAGGGCCGGCCCGGTATGGACCGCAAGTTCCTCAGTCGCCTCCCCGATGTACTTGGCAAGCGGTACAATGGCCAGAGCCGAAACAAAAAACGTGAGTACCGGCGGAGCGTGGAGGACGGAAGCTATGACCGCAAGCGGCACGAAAACCAAGAGACAAAGAAAAAAACGATTCATGTTTCAATTATAGCAAATGGAGAATCCGCACGCCCTTGAGTATTCCAAACGCCAGAATGAAAATCACTTGGATTAGTATATTCACGAGGATAAGGCTCGCCGCGAGGAGTCCCAGATTCGCGAAAAATGCCGATTGCACGAAAAGGAGAACGAGAATGACCAGCCAAACGTTTTTAAGATCGCGGGTCGAGGGTCCGATCATTGCGCCGGTGTTGAAAGACAGAAGTAGCATGATCCAGCTTTGCCAATGCAAAAGGTCGACTTGCGAAAGGAGCCGGAGCGGCTCGGTCAAGAGACTCGGTATGCCGGAGAATTGCGGCACCGCGAAATAATTCCCGAGGAGATACGCGTTCACGGCATAGAGAAAAAACAAACCGCCGGCTACGGGCGCGAACGATATGAGAGCTCCACCCAAAATCGGCAGCCTCGATTTCCGGTACACCACGTGCGGTTGGTTCGAGAAAATCTTGAACTCTTCTATCTTCGCGCCGGTCAAAAGGCAAAGGAGAGCATGCGACGCCTCATGGACAAAAGCACCGATGTAGTACAAGAGCTGTACCGGTTTGTAGTTGAGAAAACGCCAGTTCAAATGATTACTGACGTACCCCAGCGCAGTAATAAGAATTATGACGACCCCTAAACTCATTATTATAACTATAACAAATGAGATTCATCCCTCAGTCGTCTCAGGTATTCCTTGAAGTCATCGGGAACTTTCCCGTATTCTATCGTCACTTTATGGCCGGCATGCTCAAATCCGCGGGCTTTCTCGTTCATGAATCTTTCATCCCTTTCCTTCATTTCTCTCATTCTCTCAAACTTTCCGGCCCTTTTATCGCAATTATCAGTTGAGCTTATTTCTTCGCCCTTTTCGGCAGGATGCTCGCATAAAACGACGCCGTTTTCGTCCCTTATGGTGTCAACCCTGGGAATATCATCCCAAGGCACATGGTACAATTTATCCAACCATCTTACCGCCGCTTCTTTGTGCGGTTCGAACTTCAGGCCTACCAGATTGAGTATTCTTTTCTCGAGAGCCTTGCTCTCAACGTCTCCATTACCTCTCTGTTTCAATTCCACCATCAAGTTATTTATCTCCTCCGTGGATTTCACGTTTTCCCTCAAACACTCTTCCGACAGTTCCTGCAATTTGACCATTTCTATGTCGCTCAGATTCTCAACGTCAAGTTCTCCACGCAAAAAATTTTCCGCTCTTTCGGCAGTTTCCACGACCCGGTGTCTCTCGCTTTCCGGGGTTGCTTCTCCCACAAACCATGAAGTTTTATCGAACATGATCTTCCTCGCCGACATACCCAAAAGTCGCCGACACCATAAGTATAGACTCCTCTTCGAAGCCATTCCAGGCCGGATATTACTTTTATAAATATATTGCCGCCAAAAAAACACGGCCCGGAAAGGCCGTGTTTACTATAATTGGTTATTTATTTACCACCGGTTGTCGCGACCGCCGCCGTATCCTCCTCCCCTTCCTCCGCGATTGAATCTCGGTTCCTGGGGACGAGCCTCGTTCACCGTGATGCTCCTTCCATCAAGCTCTTTCCCGTTGAACAGGGAGGTGGCTTTCTCGGCTTCTTCCTCCGTGGACATCTCCACGAAGCCGAAGCCTTTCGATCGTCCAGTCATCTTGTCGGTTATGACCGTGGCCGATTCAACCGTTCCGGCTTCCGAGAAAAGATTTTTCAGAGTTTCCTGGTTCGTGTCATACGACAAATTACCAACATACAATTTCTTAGCCATGATATCCTCTCTACAAATAAATTGCTTTTGCTCTTCTTAGGCAAGTCGACCGTTGAATGGTCCAATTTTCTCTCAAAAATGAACTCCCACTTGCACTATGCAATGTACAACATTTTCTCGACAAGTCAAGCTCACTGAGCGGCATTCAGGGCTGCCCGCGTCGAGGGACCTACGTAGCCCACGGGACTGATGCCGTGCTGCGATTGAAACGTCTTGACCGCCTGGGTGGTCAAATCGCCGTAATAGCCGGTAACGGAGCCGCTGTATATGCCGAGGGCAGCCAGTTTTTCCTGGAGCTGGATTACGTCTCCCCCTTTCGATCCGTAGGTAAGGAGCGTCGTGAAGGTGTAGTGGCTTGAAGAGCCGGTCCCCGACGCGGTGCTCCCCGTGCTCGCCGTACTATTTCCTCCCCCCGTCGGAGCGCTCAAGACATTCACGGAAATCGTCGCACAGGAACCGTTCGACGAACACACACTCACCGATGACGCTCCAACCAAGAGCCCGGTAAGTGTCAGAGTGCTCCCGTTATTCACGACAGTGCTGAAAACCGAGTTCGTGGCGGGAGAGACATAGTACGGTGCCGTCCCCCGGAAATAAGGAGGTTTACCTGACCTCCCACGGTAAGCATTTGATATAAGGAAATCGTGGCGCTTGAAGAAACGGCCGTACTTCCAACCGTGACGAAAATGGTACTGCACTGGCCGGAGCTTGAGCAAACACCGATGCTGTCAGTCCCGGCCGCAATGCCCGTGATGTACACGTTCGTGCCGCTCATGATCGCCGACGCGACGGAAGCGTTGCTGTTGCTCGAAATGTAATAGCTGCCTGAACCGTAGACGGGAACGTTGGTGTTCTGGCCCACCGGGATCGACACGTTGCTCTGCCCGAACGAAATGCTGCCGCTCGTCGAGCCGACAGTGACCACCAGCGAGCCGCACGCGTTCGTCGCCGAACAGACCGTGATGGTCGCCGAGCCGATACTCTGGGCCGAGAGGAGGGTTAGGATATTGTTGGACAAGGACGCCTGGACAATGCCGCTGTTCGAGTTGGAACTCATGTAGTACGGCGTGATTCCTCCCATGATGCTCACGGTTGTTGCCTGTCCTAAAGAAAGCGTGGGGTTCGCCGGATTGAATACGAGAACCGAGTAATTGGCGTTCGTGCCAACCGTCACGTTCAAGATTCCGCAATAGCTCGTGTTGATCGAACAAACAGTGATGGCCGACGATCCCATGGTAGCCCCCGCGGTCAAGGTCACGATGGAGCCGTTCAGGGTCGCTTGGACGCTCGCGGAATTGGAGTTGCTCACGATGGAATAGACGCCGGCACCGCCCGTGACGACGACGGTTGCCACCTGGCCCGACGACATGCTCAAATTATTTTGGCTGAAATAAATCGTCTGGGACCCCGCTCCCGAAACGGTTATGACGGCGCTTGCGCAACTCGAAGTGTTCGAAACGGAGCAAACGCTGATGTTCGTCGTCCCCGCGGTATTCCCCGTAACCGTTATCTGGCTCCCGTTGATGGTTACGTTGGCAATGCTGGGATTGGAGTTACTTAAAAGATAGAACGAACCGGAAGGGCTCGCCGTGATAACGGTCGACTGGCCAGCGAGGAGTGAAATGTTCGTCTGGCTCAACGTGAACGCGCCGGAGGAATTCGTGTACGGCCATTGCACCGAATTCGACATCTGACCGTCCACTATCACGTATACGATACTCCCCGCCGGAATGCCGTACTGCGACGTGCTCATGGTCAAAGAGAAAGACCCGCTCCCATTGGTCGTGCCGATGGACGTCATGGACGAAGCATAATTCAAGAGCACGGAGTAGTTGGGATCAGCACCGGAAACATTGATTTGCACGTAATCGCCGTTCCCCGTATAAAAGGCCGACAACGACGGCGTTGCCGCGTAAGCGGCGGAGGCGGCAAAGAGGCCGACGACAGCCGCCCCCGTAGCCGCAAGTCGCATTATTTTTTGCTTCATATACCCCTAATTATAGAACAACGGCTTTAAATGTGTATACGTTCCCCGCGACCAAAGAGTTGCGTCCCAAAACGCAACGAGTTACCCTCACTCTTCGTATCCATAGTCGTAAAAGGTCGCATTTCAATGTTTCATCGATAAAATGTCAAAAAGAACAATAGTAGGCGTGGCATCGATCGCTGCTTTCGGTCTTATCATCGCCGCTACCGCCTTTGCGGCCGGCCCGACGGGGGCAAACGCCGCGAGAGGTGCCCGCGCGAGGGTGCCCGGAGCATTCGAGACCGTTTCCGCAATCAACGGAACGACGCTTTCCGTCACCTCCAAAACGCCGAAGAGCGGCACGGCGACGACATACGCCGTTGACGCCTCGAATGCCAAGGTGATGAAAAACGGAACCAGCTCTTCCGTTTCCGTGATCGCCGTCGGCGACACGGTGATGGTACAGGGCACGGTGAACGGCACGAACGTCGCGGCGACTGTGATCCGCGACAGCGCTATGCGAGGCAGACCGGGGTCTACGCCACCGGGCCAGCCGCAGAATCTTCCGATCCAGGGCAACGGGGAGCCAGTCGTTGGCGGGAACGTTACCGCGGCCAACGGAACAACGCTCACCGTGACGAACAAGAGTAACGTCGTTTATGCCGTTGACGCTTCGAATGCCAAGGTGGAAAAAGCAGGAACTTCTACTTCGGTTTCCGCCATTTCCGTGGGGGACAACGTCATCATACAAGGCACCGTGAACGGCACCTCGGTCACGGCCTCATCGGTCATCGACCAGGGCAACGGGCAGCCGAAAACGGCAACCAGCGCGTCAGAGAGCGGAGCGCCCGGGAAACCCGTCGGATTCTTCGGTGCCATCGGCAATTTCTTCGCGCGTCTCTTCGAATTCTAAACACCAAAGAGAAAGTAAAAAACGGGAGGACATCCTCCCGTTTTTTCATGACAAAACCGTGACTGAAAACGTTCTTTGATCCGTATATGTTCGTAATACCGAGATTATGCACACCTCGGACTGACAAAAAATGCTATAATGGGATAAGTATAAAAATCTCCAGTATCTCAATGCCCATCAAAAGTTTAATCAAAAACAAAAGAAAGAAAGCGCCGGAAAAAAAGCCGCTCAAGAGAAAGAGCAGGGTGAGGAAAGCACCAAAAGCCGAGACTCACCTCGTGACCAAGTCCGAATTCAACCCGATCATTTCCCCGAATAAAGAGAACGATTGGGAGGCTTGGCAAACTTTCAACCCGGGAGCTGTTTTGTTGGACGGAAGGGTCCACTTCATCTATCGCGCCATCGGCCGCGACGGAATCTCCCGTCTGGGGTACGCTGCTTCTCCGGACGGTTTCGTCGTGGACAAGCGATTGCCTTACCCGGCCTATGAACATCGCCTGGCAAGCGGTGAGATAAACTTTTTCTCCTTCGCCTCGGGAGGGAGCTTCGGAGGCGCGGAGGATCCGCGTCTCACAAGGGTTAACCACGAAGATACCCTCTACATGACCTACACCGCTTGTGACGGCGGGCTCCGCGTCGGCTTGACGTCGATAAAAATCAAGGATTTCCTTGATGCCAACTGGCGCTGGCAATCTCCGAAACTCATCTCTCCTCCCGGGGAAACCCACAAAAACTGGGTGATCTTCCCGGAGAAGATAAACGGTTCGTACGCCGTTCTGCACAGCATATCGCCGGATATTCTCATCGCATATATGGATTCCTTGAACTTCGACGGAAACACATTCATTAAAAGCCGCCCGCCGGACGGAGAAGTAAGGAAAGGGGGCTGGGACAGCTTCGTAAGGGGTGCCGGCGCGCCGCCCTTGAAAACCAAGGAGGGGTGGATATTGTTTTACCACGCTATAGACGAGCGCGACCCGGGAAAATACAAAGTGGGAGTGATGCTTCTCGATCTCGAAAATCCGACGAAGATTCTCCACCGTCTCAGCGAACCGCTCCTCGAACCCGACGAGGTGTATGAAAACGACGGTTTCAAGAGCGGCATCGTTTATACTTCGGGTGCCGTTGTGAAAGACGGACTCCTCCTGATATACTACGGCGGCGCTGACACCTATGTCTGCGTAGCCTACGCCGACCTCAACGATTTTCTGGGAGCTTTAGAGAGGGACATCAAACCCAAACTCCGCTACCGGAAGCTCACGAAAAAGAGTGAGACATGATTGCCGAACGTTTCAGCAAGAATCCGGTTCTCACGCCCGATCTCAAGCAATCTTGGGAAGCGGAAGCTGTTTTCAATGGCTGCCCCGTGAGGAAAGGGAACAAGATTTTCCTCGTCTACCGTGCCGTTTCGCCGGCACACTATCACGCCCTTGCAAGGACGAGGCTTAGTGTCTCCGATATCGGCATCGCCGAGAGCAGGGACGGCATCGGCTTTTCAAAACGCAGAAAATTTATCGTCCCCGAAGAGGAGTGGGAGAAATTCGGCTGCGAGGATCCCCGCGCGACCAAGCTCGGGGGGAAATATTACGTATTTTACACCGCTCTCTCGACGTATCCCTTCCGGGCGGAGGGCATTCATGTGGGGCTCGCCGTGAGCAAGGACCTGAAAAAGATATCGGCGAAACATCTTGTCACGCCTTTCAACGCCAAAGCGATGGTTCTTTTCCCGGAAAAGATAAACGGCAAATTCTGGGCGGCCTTGACCGTCAACACGGACAAACCGCCGGCAAAGATTTGCACGGTTTCTTTCGACAAGGAGGAAGACCTGTGGTCGGAAACCAAATGGCAGAAGTGGTACCAAAATTTCGAGAAAAACTCGCTGCCGCTCCAAAGAACTCCTCAAGATCAGGTGGAGGTCGGCGCGCCGCCCTTGAAAACCAAGGGGGGGTGGATCTTATTCTATTCCTACATCCAGGATTATTTTTCTCCCCGTCCCCTCTTCAGAGTGGAAGCCGTCCTCCTCGACCTAAAAAATCCCGCGAAGACCATCGCCCAAACCGCGAATCCCCTCTTGGTGCCCGAGGAGTATTACGAAAGAGCCGGCCGCGTCCCGAACGTCGTCTTCCCGTCGGGAGCTCTCGCGGGAGAAAAATGCATATCACTCTATTACAGTTCCGCGGATACCACGTGTTCCCTTGCTTTCCTTCCCCTCCCCGCCCTCATGAAAAGCTTTACGAGGTTGAAGGAATCGCCAAGAAATCTCTGGACGAATGAAAAACAACTGATTGCTCCAATTCCGGGAAATTCCTGGGAGGCAAAGGCCACGTTCAATCCCGGCGTCCTCTATCTTGGCGGCAAGGTCCACATGCTCTATCGGGCCATGTCGTTGGACAATACCTCCGTCTTCGGTTACGCGACTTCAAACGACGGCTTGACCGTCGATTATCGCTCAAAAGAGCCGGCGTACGTCCCCCGGGAGCCGTTCGAGTCGAAATCGCAGCCGGGATCGAACTCGGGGTGCGAAGATCCCCGCCTCACCAAAATCGGCGCGAGGATATACATGTGCTACACCGCTTACGACGGCAAAAATCCACCGCGGGTCGCCTTCACTTCCATATCCGAAAAAGACTTCCTGAATCAAAAATGGAACTGGGAGAAACCCGTCATCATTTCCCCGCCCGACCTCGATGACAAAGATGCGTGCCTCTTCCCGGAAAAGATAAGCGGCTCGTACCTCATTGTGCACCGGAGTGACAATGACATCGACATTTCGTTCAAAAAAGACCTCCGCTTCGACGGCAAGACGTGGGTCGAAGAAGAACGGTGGATTGCCCCCCGGCCGGGGACGTGGGATTCGGCGAAAGTCGGCATAGCGTCGCCGCCGCTGAAAACAAAGAAGGGTTGGCTCGTCCTTTATCACGGCGTCTCCGGGAACGGCGTCTACCGCGTGGGAGCGGTACTCTCCGCGTTGAAAAATCCCCTGAAAATCATCGCCCGCACCGACGAGCCAATCTTCGAACCGAGAACCGACTATGAGAAATCCGGTCAGATTCCGAATGTCGTCTTCCCTTGCGGAGCGGTTACTATCGGCAAGAATCTCTTCATGTATTACGGGGGAGCAGATAAGGTGGTTGGCGTCGCGACGATGCCGCTCGATAAACTGCTCCGCATTGTCGAATCGTACCGATACTGAACTCGCATCATTGAGTAAATGAAAAAAGAAGAGAAAATACTTTTGGGCGGCGCGAGTTTCTGGTGGTTTGGGGAGGGATTGTTCGGTCCCCTTTTTGCGGTTTTCGCCGGACGTATCGGCGGAAACATCCTCGACATTTCGTGGGCCTGGGCGATTTACCTTCTCGTGACCGGTGGCTTGGAAGTTTTCATAGGCCGTATATCGGACAGGATTGGCCATGCGAAACTCATGGTTCTCGGGTACGCCCTGAATGCCTTTTTCACCTTTTGCTATCTTTTCATACACACGCCGGCGGTGCTCTTCGCGGTACAGGCGGGTTTAGGCGTCGCGCTTGCCCTCGCCGACCCGACTTGGGATGCACTCTACGCGAAGTACGAAGATAAAAAGAAAGCCGGCTTTATTTGGGGACTCGAGCACGGAACTGAGGAACTCATCACGGGTATCTCGATTTTCATAGGCGGGCTTATTGTTAACTACTTTTCCTTCAGCGCGCTTTTCATCATCATGGGAACGATCCAAGTCATCGGCACGATTTACCAAGCGAAAATACTCTACGTGAAGGAATAAGTTCCGGATCCTCCCTCCTTTTTGGCGCGGTTTTTGCTATACTTTAAATTATGGAGAAAAAGGTAGCTCTCGTGACCGGCGGGAGCAGCGGGTTGGGATACGAAATAGCGAGAGTGCTCGCGACCGACTGCGACGTCATCATAACCTCAACCGACGAGGAGAAACTCAAGAAAGCGGCCGGCGAGATTGGATGCGATCTCGAGGTTTTCGACGTCTCGGACAACCTCGGCGTCGAAAAAGCCGTGACACACATCATCAAAAAACACAAAAGAATTGATTATCTCGTAAACAACGCCGGCATATGGATTGAGGGAAAGCTCGAGGAAAATGATCCCGATCGCATTCGAGAAGTCATGGAGGTGAACGCTTTGGGCCCCATTTTTCTCTCGCGGGCGGTTATCCCCTACATGAAAAAACAGGGCGAGGGAACCATCATGAATGTCATATCCCAAGCAGGCTTGTACGGCAGGGATGAGCGATCCGTTTACAATTCGTCGAAATTCGCCGTGACAGGTTTCACGAAATCTTTGGAAATGGAACTCAAAAAACACGGAATCCGTGTTATCGGCCTTTACCCCGGTTTCATGAAAACGAAACTCTTCGAGAAAGCGAAAGTTCCGGCGAAAGACATGCAAAACGCGCTCGATCCGAAAGAAGTGGCGCGGACGGTAAAGTTCATCTTGGAGAGCGGCCCGGACGTCGAATTCCCGGAAATCGGCATCAAGAACGTCAGGAGCTGACGCGTGCTATAATTTTATTGTGAGTATGATGCAGAAAAAAAGTACAATGTACGATACGGAAAAGCTCGCCAAGTTCTTTGGCGTCACGGAACGCACCGTCCTTGAATGGTGCCGGAAAGGAAAACTTCCGGCGTTCAAAATCGGCAAGAAATGGAAAATACGGGTGGTGGATCTTCAGAAAATGATTGACCGAAAAATTCTCACCCGCAAAACAGCCACTCCCCCGCGGTTACTCTAACCCAATATTGTTCGTTTGATTTCAGCCATCTTCTCCGGATTGAGCTTAGCTTCCAAGAGTTTCAATTTCAGTTCCGCATCGCCGAACTCTTCCGCAAAAACCAGATCAACAAATCTTTCAAAGGTTACGGGCTCCAGCGCTATTTTCTCGCCAGCTTCAAGTTTCTGGTTGCTGGTTTTTTTGCATCCTTTAGCGACAAAGGTATAAACGACCCAGTCGATCTTGCTAACGGGCTGGATAGCATCAAACAAAAACCATTCATCTGATTCGTATCCAGACTCTTCCCGAAGTTCCCGCTTCGCCGCCTCAAGAGGTGCTTCCCCTTCATCGATACGGCCGCCGAGAAGACCCCTAAACGGTACCTTTCCGGGCTGTTCCTGATAAGAGGACAGTATTTTGTGATCTTCGGTAACGGCAATGATTAAAACGGTATCCGGGCGTTTCAGTTTTTCAAAAGTTTCATACGATCCGTCGAAAAGTTTCTGCTTCCATTGGTACACATCGAAAATGACGCCCTTGAACACCTTCTTTGCATCCGGCGGTATGGGTTGTTTCGAAGGAGGCCGTTTGATTTCCATAGACCCATTCTAGCACACGTTGCGTCCGCAGTTACAGCGGGGCTTGTCGATGTTTCATGGTTTGACAATCGACTGAGGTCTCGGAACAAGTTTCCTTCTGAAGAAACAAAGCGAGATAAGAACCAAATTAGCAAATGTTATCGAGATCAAATAAGTCATCGTCAGGAGGTTGTACTCACTGAGAGCAATAACCGCGAAAACGTTCGCTACTGTCCCGGCAACCCAAGCGACCAATGTTTCGCTCCACGGTTCCTGGTACGATTTTCGCAAAGTCGGGACATAGCCGACAACATCTATCACGGAAACCATGATGACTGAAAGAGACGGATTATTGAGCTGCCACCAGACTAAAATCGCGCAGAGGGCAGCTACCAGTACGATCGTATCGCTTTTGGTTATGTTTTTAGTCCCGTATTTGAAAGAGAAAAGGAACACGCCAGCGACAAAGAGCGTCGCGAAAGTCAGGTCCAAAGCGCCCCAACTGCCGCCGCCGTACCAAACGGCAACTGCCGCGGTTCCCTGCGTAAGCACCCAAACGAGCCAGGTGTAAATATGCGGCTGGGTCTTCCGGGAAAACATATCCCTGAAGTATGGCAAGAACCCTCCCGCTCCAATAAGAGCGGCGATGACGCCTGATGCTATCTTTATAGTCGAGATCATGTTAGTACGAAGCGCGTTCTCAAGTCTTCCGGCGTTGGTATTTTATTTAGGTTCTCGGCATCCCTAAGGCCTCAAGAACGACGGCATTCGGCAGCTCGGCAAGCAACTTGCCAGGTATAACGAGCTTCGATTTCCGGATACCGCTCCCGATGACGATCTGTCCTATTTTAACGACAGTGGAATCTACGAGAATCGGCCAATCCCGGGGTAACCCGATCGGCGTTACGCCGCCGTATTCCATGTTTGTTTTCGCGACCGCTTCCTCCATGGGCGCGAAGGAAACTCTCCTCGCATCGAGGTGCCGGCGCACGAGACCGTTCACGTCAGCTTTCGTGGTCGCGAGGATCGCGCAGGCGGCATACCACTCCCGATCACCGCGCTTCGCTTTTACGACGACACAGTTCACTGTTTGGGTCGGGTTGATTTTATACTGCTCGCAAAAGGCCACCGTATCCGAAAAAGACGGATCTATTTCGGCTGCACCAATGCTATCCTTGTCCTTGAGGGTGGCTATTAAGCCGGCGACCGGCTGAGCAATCAAGTCCAAACGATTCACCGCCGGCATAACTTGCAGCATTCCAAGATCTTCCATGATGGGTAAATTATAAACAAAAACTGCCGGAATCGCACTCCGAACCGCAGTTATCCACATTGAGAGCGGGAATGCTTAGACGTTGACTCAGCGGCCTAGCGGAATCCCCCCGCCTGGATGTTCCAAAGTTTCCGGTAGAGGCCTCCTTCCTTCAGGAGATCCCGGTGAGTCCCCTCGGCGACGATCGCGCCGTTCTCGATGACGACGATGCGATCCATCTTCATGATGGTCGAAAGGCGGTGCGCGATAACGATGACGGTTTTCCCTTCCATGAGCGTCTGGAGCGCGTCCTGGATGAGCGCTTCCGACTCGGAATCCAGGCTCGATGTCGCTTCGTCGAGGACCAAAACAGGGGCATTCTTGAGGATCGCGCGCGCGATCGCGACGCGCTGGCGCTCCCCTCCCGAAAGTTTCACGCCGCGCTCGCCGACGTATGTCTCATACTGCTCCGGCAGGGCCGTGATGAATTCGTGACAATGTGCTTTCTCCGACGCCGCGATGACCTCTTCGTCACTCGCGTCCCGTTTGCCGTACCGGATGTTTTCCATGAGTGTTCCGGATAGGAAAATTTAGACACAAAGGTCGGAACAAATTACCATTGTGTCATGGCTAACAAAAAAGGATATCGGGTAGCGAAAGAGGTAAAAGCGGAGATTGTCCGCCGCGTGAAGGAAGAAGGCGTCTCCGTCGCAGAAGCGGCAAAAGATGCAGGCGTCCACGAGACAACCGTGTATGGATGGCTCGGCGCCGGTGCCACGAGCGCTCCCTCCTGGGGAGAAATCAATCGCCTAAAGAAACAGAATCAGGAACTCTTCGAAGTGATCGGTGAACTCACGATCAAGCTGTCCCAGACCCAAAAAAAGAATTGAGCAGGGAAAGGAACGTATCCGCCCTGGCTCGCGCCATGGGTGTCTCGCGCTCATCGCTCTATTACGTCGCAACGCAGGACAAGAAGGATTGGGCATTAAAGGTCCGGACGGAGGAGGTGCTTCACGAGCATCCCTCATACGGCTCACGCCGACTGGCGATTGCGCTCGGCATCGGCAGACCGAGAGCGCAACGGGTCATGCGGATTTACGGCATCAAGCCCTACCGCAGGCATGGGAGAAAATACAGGAAATCCAAGGCGGAACGGCACTTCCCGAACCTCCTCCTCGGCATTATGCCATCATATGCGAACCATGTCTGGGCGACGGATTTCACGGAGCTTGTCTTTCACGGGAAGAAGCTGTACGTATCAACGATCCTTAACCTGTTTACGAGGCAACTGATGGGCGTTCATGTGGCGACCCGGAAGGGATCGACGCTCACCATCCAAACTCTGGCGAACGCGCTCTTCCATTGCCCGCGACCCGTGATCTTCCATTCTGACAACGGGAGGGAATACGAAGCGAAGGCGTTCATCGCTATGCTTGAGCGCTACGGCATCACCATCTCCCGCTCACGCCCCGGATCGCCGTGGGAGAACGGATACCAAGAATCTTTCTACGGAAAATTCAAAATGGATCTTGGCGATCCTAATCGGTTCAGATCCTTAGGGGAACTTGTGGCGGAGATCTACCGAACGCTTTGGGAGTACAACCATACAAGAATCCACTCCGCTCTCAGGATGCCGCCTTCGGTGTTTGCAGAGAAGATAGCAGTGTGAGAGAATGAAAAAACGACGAGAAAACTTGTCGAGTGACTGTCTAAAGAAACCTATCCATCACACATTCTTATCAAAAACGAGATTACCCACCCTTTCTGGTGGGTAATCTTGAGTACATACTCAAGCTCCGCAGATCAGGTGTAATACAAATAGAAAAGGGGAGCCTAAACAAGCGCTCCCCTGTTGAACGAGTCTGAAGGGTTGATAAATCCCCGCCAACCACACGCAAGTGGGGCGGGCTTCCACGTGCCGCAATATGAAATTGCTCACGTGCTATTTATCAGTGTAGTTAGTCCACTAAGTCGCGTCAATAGGTTCTTTTGCTCCCCGAACAAGACATTATTATAACCATCCTTTCAGACAGGAATTATATGGGGAATCTGTTCAGGCACTATTGCATCATCAGGCAGATGGAGGGGCAGAAAGTGGGCTGAAAACCCGGTCAAGAAATTATTATACTAACCACTAACCGAGGGGATAGTGGGCGATGTTCGAACGATTATTATGAACCTTAATTTTAGATGTAAAAAATACCGCCCTTATCCCAAAGAAAACTGGGGGGCGGTATTGCTTGAAC
This sequence comes from uncultured bacterium, assembly GCA_963713955.1. Classification (GTDB taxonomy): domain Bacteria; phylum Patescibacteriota; class Minisyncoccia; order UBA6257; family GWB1-50-10; genus JAKAHT01. The sequence continues at coordinate 279,568 of OY970216.1, read as the reverse complement.
ACACAAAGGAATCTGTTTTGCTGAGTCTCCGTATGACCGCGCCTGCTGGCACGAAGTTAGGCACTCTGTATTTGTACACTAACGAATCCTGCATTCATGGAATGTACAAACGTAGTTTACGACGGTGCAAATGGGAATGTGTGTAAAATTCCCCCGTTTTCTTCCTACTACGGTTACTGGCAAGGAATACGTCCAGCGCCAGATTTCAGAGGAATTCAGGAAATTCCTCCATTAACCGACAGATTCTTTGTGAGGAATATGCAAACCACAATCAGATGTTTATCTCCGTCTTCAAGAGTTCCGGTGAGATCTGCCGTGCTTCATCGAGCTTCTCAAGGCGTTTATCAAGATCCTTTTTAGCATGTTGAAGCTGATTTTTTGCTATCTCAACGTTCTCTGGACTATTAAGATTCAAAACCCTGAACTGAATCCTGCTCTTTCTTTTCAATTTGAATAGAAAGATGATCGCCGGGGTTAAGAAAACAACCAAGGCTAGCACAATACCAATTGTGTACATATATGTCCTCCACTTTTTGTAAATCTGCTATCACAAACAGGATATCACTTTAGCAGTTTTAATCAATATTAGAGATAAGCTGACAGATCTTAGTGCGCAGTACCCAAGTGGAGGACGTTCGAACTTTTTTCCTGGACAAGTTACGGGAAGAAGAACTGTCCGGGATTATTACCTAGTTATCTTATGAAAAAGATTTGCACAAGATAAGGTGGGAGAAAATTACCATTTAGTCATTTCTGGATTCTTCAGTACATTTAAGAGGATCATTTCTGAGCGTTGTAGATGGCAGATACTTCCGCTGCGGAGAGGGCGCGGTTGTAGATGCGGACATCGTCGATGTGTTCCGGATAGGAAAATTTAGACACAAAGGTCGGAACAAATTACCATTGTGTCATGGCTAACAAAAAAGGATATCGGGTAGCGAAAGAGGTAAAAGCGGAGATTGTCCGCCGCGTGAAGGAAGAAGGCGTCTCCGTCGCAGAAGCGGCAAAAGATGCAGGCGTCCACGAGACAACCGTGTATGGATGGCTCGGCGCCGGTGCCACGAGCGCTCCCTCCTGGGGAGAAATCAATCGCCTAAAGAAACAGAATCAGGAACTCTTCGAAGTGATCGGTGAACTCACGATCAAGCTGTCCCAGACCCAAAAAAAGAATTGAGCAGGGAAAGGAACGTATCCGCCCTGGCTCGCGCCATGGGTGTCTCGCGCTCATCGCTCTATTACGTCGCAACGCAGGACAAGAAGGATTGGGCATTAAAGGTCCGGACGGAGGAGGTGCTTCACGAGCATCCCTCATACGGCTCACGCCGACTGGCGATTGCGCTCGGCATCGGCAGACCGAGAGCGCAACGGGTCATGCGGATTTACGGCATCAAGCCCTACCGCAGGCATGGGAGAAAATACAGGAAATCCAAGGCGGAACGGCACTTCCCGAACCTCCTCCTCGGCATTATGCCATCATATGCGAACCATGTCTGGGCGACGGATTTCACGGAGCTTGTCTTTCACGGGAAGAAGCTGTACGTATCAACGATCCTTAACCTGTTTACGAGGCAACTGATGGGCGTTCATGTGGCGACCCGGAAGGGATCGACGCTCACCATCCAAACTCTGGCGAACGCGCTCTTCCATTGCCCGCGACCCGTGATCTTCCATTCTGACAACGGGAGGGAATACGAAGCGAAGGCGTTCATCGCTATGCTTGAGCGCTACGGCATCACCATCTCCCGCTCACGCCCCGGATCGCCGTGGGAGAACGGATACCAAGAATCTTTCTACGGAAAATTCAAAATGGATCTTGGCGATCCTAATCGGTTCAGATCCTTAGGGGAACTTGTGGCGGAGATCTACCGAACGCTTTGGGAGTACAACCATACAAGAATCCACTCCGCTCTCAGGATGCCGCCTTCGGTGTTTGCAGAGAAGATAGCAGTGTGAGAGAATGAAAAAACGACGAGAAAACTTGTCGAGTGACTGTCTAAAGAAACCTATCCATCACAATGAGGCCGTTGAAATACCCGTCACTTGAACTTCCCCCCACCTGCATTCCTTGCATAGTATTAGTTTCTGGTGTTGTCATTGTCCCAGTACCCTTAAGTGCACCATTAACATAAAATGTTACACTGGTTCCGCTAATAACAACTGTAATATACTGCCACTGGTTGGTAGTAATCCCAGCCGCAACACTGGGGCTATCTCCTGAAACACATTGATAACCAGCAAACAATGATCCTGCTGGGTACAACTGCACAAAATACCCTGTTCTGGTGCTGCATGGTTCTGACATTAAATCGCCACCAGTGCCAGAACCTAGACTATTTGGGTTAATCCAAGCAGTGAAGGTAATCATGTTCAGGGCTGGGAAATTTGAAACAGAAATAGAAGAAGAACTTGCACCCCCGCTAAAAGATAAAGCCCCGCTCCCCACTTTTCCAGTAGTCCAAGCGGGCAACGGTGAACCGTTGAGTGTTCCACTATTCCCGTTCCCGCTCATATCGTTGGCTGTTGAACCAGCTCCCTCATCCAAGGGCCAATACCCCACAAGTCCTCCTGTATTGAACAAGGGAGATAAGGAGAGATTCGATCCATAGGCTATGACTCCAGGAATCATAGGAATCATGGGACTTCCTTCAATCTGTGCCTTGTATTTCTGGGACTCAGGAACAGCTGTGATTTCATACGATCCTCCTGGCGTATAGGTATAGTATTCCCCTGAGCTTGTGGTATTCACAGGGTCAATGGGAAGTTTTGAAAGAGGGGAACCCGAAGAGGTAAGAGTCAGATTCACCGGAATCCAGCCTGTTCCATCTACCTTAGTGGAAGAAGCACTGGGGACACAGTGATAGGAATAGCCTCCTGGTAATGAAGGAAGAGACAATGAGCCACAGGTAGATGAGGCATTGTCAGGAATGGAGACATAGACCGTATTGGGAGAGCCGAGGGATTGGTTATACTGATCAGCCGTGAAAAGAGATAGAGCGCTATTCAGAGCTGCCAAGTCAGACAGACGAGTGGAATCTCTTCCTTGAGCCAATAACTGGGCTGGGTTTAAGACGAGGACGACGGCTGTGGCGAGGACGGCCAGGATGGCTATAACAACCAATAACTCAATAAGAGTGAAACTGGATGTGAACTTGTTTTCTCTAGATCTTTCCATTCATTGAATTATAACATTATTCCTTCCCGACGGATTCCGACACGAGTCCTCTACTGTTTGGCAGGGGGGATTCCTATGGCAGTCAATCACTCGACGACATTCGAATTTACAACCGCGCCCTCTCGGCTGCAGAAATCCAAGCCATCTACAACGCACAGAAGTAACAGAACTAGAACAATCCCCCACTCTCTACACAAAAACAAAAACATCCACCCTAGTTCTGATGGATATTCTTGAGTACATACTCAAGCTCTCCGGGTAGGACTCGAACCTACAACCATCTCCTTAACAGGGAGCCGCTCTACCATTGAGCTACCGGAGAATGAATGATTTTATAAATTGCCTGCCTCTATAACTTTTGAGCTGCTTCTCTCTTTGTAGAGCGGCTGCTCTATCAGGCACTGCTTCAGAATATATCAATTGCCATTCACCTTTATTCTTAGCCGTATAGCTTTTTCTAAAGGAATGGCTTTTATGCAGATAAATTCTGGTTTCTAAATTCTCTGTTTGGCCTATGTATATTCTATCCGCTTCCTTGTTGTACAAGGCATACACATGGTACACACACTCATTATATCCTCGTCGCCTCTACCTCCGCCAGCTGGCGGAGAGCTACCGCGGAATTGTTCCTAAATCAGAACTGAACTGAATTATAATTTGCAATTATCTTATTTTCAAGTATAAAATAATACACACGGAGCCCCTATAGCCATGCCCCGTATGAAAGTTCTATACTTTCATTCGGGGTCAGTTGGCCCCGTACCAAATTTATCCCCCGTTAGCTCAGTTGGTAGAGCACCTGCCTTTTAAGCAGTGGGTCGCAGGTTCGAATCCTGCACGGGGGACAGAATATTATTTCAATAAATTTGGTACGGGGTAAATGCCGCACCTGCCTTTTAAGCAGTGGGTCGCAGGTTCGAATCCTGCTGGGGGCACAAAACAAAAGATGCACACTTGAAGTGTGCATCTTTTGTTTTTATGTTCCAGGATTCGAACCTTCAAAAGGGGGTCGGGGAAAAGCGGAAGGTTTTCCCCGCAGAGGAGTCCGCCAGCCGGCGGAATTCAGAACCGTGGGTTCTGAAGGAGCGGAGCGACAGGTTCCATATCCTGCTGGAAAGACGTTATAATAACTTCATGCAGAAACAATATCTTGACCGCGCACGGAATGAACTCACCGAACATCTGGTGTACCATAAGCTCGCACTCCGCGAGAAAAAGCCGGAGAATCGGGCATTGCTCGAGAAACTTTCCCTGCAGGAAAAATCGCACTATGAGTTCTGGGAATCGCTCATCCCCGGCGTCGACGTCAAGCCGCACTTCCTAGGCCTTCACGGCACTACTTTCCTCCGATCGATCCTCGGCGTGACGTTCACGACGAAATTCCTGGAGACACATGAAAAATCCTCCATCGCGACCTATGAAAAGATGCTCGGAATGATGCCCGAAGAGTACCGCAAACGCCTGGGAGAAATCATCGAGGACGAAAAAACCCACGAGCAGTCCCTCATCGGCGAACTCAAGGAGCGGCGGGTTTCTTATATCGGCTTCATCGCGCTCGGATTAGCCGACGCGATCGTCGAAATCACCGGCGTCCACGCGGGGTTCCTGGGCGTCACCCGCTCGACCTTGATCGCCGGTATCTCGGGAACCATCGTCGGCTTCGCGGCCGCGATATCGATGGGTTCAGCGGCGTATCTCCAGGCCAAACAGGATACGGAAAAATCCGCGGTTGTCTCCGCATTTACGACCGGCATCTCTTATTTCGGCTCCGTGATCCTTCTCGCGCTCCCCTATTTCCTCATCCGGGCCATGCTCGCCGCATTCGTCGTCTCGACATCCGTCGGCATTGTTCTTCTTGCAGGATTCACGTTTTACACCTCCGTTATTTTCGACCGGAAGTTCGCGCGCGAGTTAGGCGAAGCGATAATTCTCATGCTTGGCACCGCACTTGCGACATTTATCCTCGGCAACATCATCGGTAAGGTATTCCATATTTCAGCGAGTAGTTTTTAGTAGCGGAGGGTTTCCGAATCAAAAAACCCGGACCTGAATCCGGGTTTTTTACTTTCATCTCACGAAACTACACGGTGATCTCGCAGGTGCCGCCGACGCACGCGAGTTCTTTCGCTCCCTGCGTCTCGTCTTCCCGCTCGTAGAGGAGAATCTGAGAAAAATCGACTTGCGGGAATTTGCTCACGAGCTCCTTGTACCGCTCTTCGGTTACCTCTTCATACGGCGCGAGCTGGTAGACAAAGTCTTCTCTCGGGAGGAACGACAATCCCCCGATCATGTCCCAATTTTCATACAGCCAATTTGCGACGCCAATCCATTCGTTTTCCCCCACGGAGATTGTGACCGACGGATTGTGCTCGGTGTAGTTTTTCTTGACCATCTTCCAGTACTCGAGCTGTTCCAAGGCCGTCAAATCATTCTTCACGATCGACTGATCCGGAGCTTTGACCGGGAATTCAAGGACATAGGTCGTCGCGTTTTCGTCCGACTGTCCCACCTCCGGATGGAAAGGTACCTTTTGGTCACGAAGCATCTTGAAGAGACTGTCAGTCGCGGAGATTCTCACCCGCCGGATGTAATACGGGGCATGCCGCGGGTGGAGACCGGAGGCGGCATCGACGAGCTGAGAAACAGTCCCGGACGGCTTCACGCAGGTCACGGCCGCCGACTGGTTGATGCCGAATTTCTTAGCGTAAATCTTGTTCGTTTCGACGGCTATCCCTCTCAGTTTCTCCATAGTTTGGGAATTCCGCACCGCCGGCGAGTCCCACTGGCCAGTTATCGAAACGCCGAGGAGCCTTTCTTCTTCGCAGTTTTTCTTCCACTCGGGAGAAAGATAGTTGAAATCGGTGAGCATTGATTGGTAGGTACCGATGATCGAGGCGAGGCGCGCTTTCCTCAAAAGAGTTTCTTCGGTGTCCTCGAAACGGGCCACTATTTCGGACAGGTTGCAGAACTCCTTGGACCTGAGGACGATCTCGCCGCAGGGGTTGGTCCCCGACGTCAGCGCGTGACTCTTGAAAAGTTTCCACCGCCTTTCGGGAAGCTGGCGTTCGAGGCCGCCCCGGTTGAAAATCCCCCGCTCGCCGCTGCCGCTCTTCGCGAGGGCAAGCCACTCTTCCAAGAAAACGGCGGCCGACGGCTTCTCACTGTAAACGGCGGAATTGTTCGCCATCGATCGCTGGGGTTCCGTGAGATAAAATTGTCCGAACTTCGCCATCTGCATTTCCTTGTCGTCCAGATCGGAGAGGGATATCAAGGCAGTCCGCCGCACGCCTCCCATCACGACGACTTCCCCGATCTTGCAGATGACGTCATGGACGTCGAGTGGAGAAAGCCTCCGGCCCTGCTTGGCTAATATTTTCCTCCGGGAGAATTCGAGAACCGCCCGCAAGGGTTCCGGCCCGGAACTTCTCCCGCCCATTGTTTTCAAACGCGCTCCCTGGGGGCGGAGCTCCGAAAAATCGAAGTCAACGTCCTTGCCATCGAACCACGTTTCGAGGCCGAAGACCAACGCATCGGCCCATCCTTCTTTACTGTCTTTGATGACGAAGGTCGGCAATTTTTCTCCGGCTTGTTTTTTGATCTGCGGAAACTGCTCCACCGTCTGATGTTCGACAGAAAAGCCGACACCGGCACCGCACATCGAAAGATACATGATCTCTCCCAAATCGCGGAGCTTCGTCGGCGCGATGAAAGAACAATTATACGCGGAGACATTGGTGGCCTCCGCCGCCGGGCCCGCACTCCAGAGGAGCCGCATCGACGGCATGACATCCTGCCGGAGGATCGCTTGTTTCACTTCTTCGTATTCTTCTCCCGTCAGCTTGTCGCCCAATTTCTTTTTCATGAACGCGACGTACCGTTCGACGGTCTCGATCCATGTTTCTCGCCGCCCTTCACTTTCGAGCCAGCGTGAATACGATCGGTAGTAAATAAATTCTCCCAAGGGGTTCCGGAAATATTTTTTACTTTCCGTCGCGAGGTCGTGAACGTACTCCGGGATGGATCTTTTCGCGTCTCTCAATTTCGTCCGCTCTTCGCGGTACAGAATGTACGCCTTGGCCGTCTGCGAAAAGCCTGCTCCCATGAGTTCCTCTTCGACTACATCCTGTATCTCCTCTATCCCAAGGACGCGATCGGGGGAATAATTTTTTTCCAGGGTTTTTACGACGCTCCCAGAAATTTTTTCGGCATCTTTTCCGTTTCCTTCTCCCGTGGCCTCCATGGCCTTCGCGATCGCTTTCGTGATTCTCCCCTGATCAAAGGGAACGACCTGACCTTCGCGCTTTTTCACCGACGTGAACAACATTTTGTTTTATAAATTAGATTTGGGCGACTCTTTATTTTGAAAGCTTTTTGGCATAGATAATTTTAAACCCAAAGCCAGGGGGTCAACAGTGGATAACTCAAAGAAACCGAAAATCCGCCTCAGCGGCGGATTTTTCGACTGAAAATTTGACTAAATCCCGGGATTATTTTTTCTTTTTCCGGAGGAACGCGGGTATTTCCCACGGCTCCGGTTTTTCCACCTTAGGTTCCTTGCTCGGCTTTAGGTTTTCATTCGCTTTCTCGCCGGACGAGATCTCAGTCTCAATTTGTTTTTTCGATTCCGGTTCCTTCCTCAGGGAGTTTTGGTTTTCATCACCGCGTTTCGGGCTCTCACCAACCATGAAGAGATTCGGAATAGCTCTCTTCTCGGAAAACATCCCGTTAAAGCCTGTCGCGATGACGGTAACTTTGAGCGCTTTATCTTTCAAGCCTCGGTCATAGTAGGCACCGAAGATCACTTTGGCCCCCGAGTCGAGGCTCGCCGAGATTGCTTTCGCGATGTCGTTGATTTCGGACATCTTGAGATCGCGGCTGCCGGCGATCGAGAACAAGACGCCTTTCGCGCCGTCGAGCGTCACTTCAAGAAGCGGGGAATTGACGGCCGAACTCACCGCCTTGATCCCCCGATCCTGACCCGAGGCAATTCCGATTCCGATCAACGTCGTTCCGGATTCCTTCAAGACCGATCTTATGTCCGCGAAGTCCACGTTGATGAGCCCCGGCGTGTTGATGAGTTCCGCGAGCGCCCGCACGGCTTGTTTCAGAACATCGTCGATGTAAGAGAAGGCTTTCAAAACCGGCGTGTCTTTTTGTATCACCGTGAAAATCCTGTCGTTGGGGATCACGACCAGTGCATCGACTTTATCCTTGAGCCTCGTGATGCCTTCCTGGGCGATCACCGCGCGCTGCGTTCCTTCAAAACCGAACGGCTTCGTTACAACGGCGATGGTCAGGATTCCTTTTTCTTTGGCGATCTCCGCCACAACCGGGGCGGAACCGCTGCCGGTTCCTCCGCCCATGCCGGCGGTTATGAAAACGATGTCCGCTCCCTCGAGCGCTTCTCCAATCTCGGAACGGTTTTCCTCGGCCGCCTGTTTGCCGATCTCGGGATTCATTCCCGCTCCCAAACCCTTGGTCAGAGCCTTACCGATGTAGAGTTTCCGGTGAGCCGTCGTATAATCCAAATCCTGCGTATCGGTGTTCACGGCGACAAACTCGACGCCTCTCGGACGCTCGCTCTCCATCATTCTCGAGACGATGTGATTCCCGGCCCCGCCGATTCCCACGACTTTTATCTTGGTTACGCCTTCCGTTCTTTTTGATTTCGGCTCCCGCGCCCTCGAGAAGTTCTTTCTCCTCTTTTTTACACTCCTATTTTTTTTATCCATTGCTATGTTAAGGAAGGAGATTCCTTAAGAAATCTTTAATTGACCTTATTTTTTGGACAGGCCGGCCGTCTTCCTCGGAAGCTTTCAGCATGAGCCCCACCGCCACGGCGAATTCCGGATCGTCGATCATCTCCTTGTGAGCCGGATTCATGACCTCGAAGCGGTTTAGATTGGGGAATCCTACCTGGGCCGGGAGACGCATTTCTTCCCTTAAAATCTCGTCCATTTTATAGAGCTTGACGCCGCCCCCCGTTGCTACCACCCCGCCCGGAAGCTGTATACTCCGGCCTATCGCCTTCACCTCATTATTTATTAAATCCAGAATTTCTGCAACCCTGACTTCTATTATTTCGGAGAGGAATTTCCTCGATATTTCTCCCTCACTCTTTCCATCAACGTCCATGAGGCGTACGACGTCCCGCTTCCCGACGCCCGAGGAAGTCGCCGAGCTGTAGCTCAACTTGAGTTTTTCAGCCAGATCGACGGAAACTTTGAGGCCGATTGCGATGTCGTTCGTGATGTACGACGATCCGATGGGTATGGTCTTCGCATGGAGGATTTTCCCTTCTTCGAAAACGGCGACGTTTGTGGTTCCCGATCCGAAATCTATCATCATCACCCCGAGGTTCTTTTGTTTCTTGGAAAGCACGGCCTCGGCGGCGGCCAGAGGATTGAAAACCAATCCCCCGACCGTGGCATCCACAGAATCGAAGAGCCTTATGAGCGGATTCACCTGCGACGATACCCCCTCGACGATAAGCGTCTCAACCTCGAGCCGGTTGCCGGCCATGCCCACGGGGTCCAAGATATCCCCGATGTCATCCACGATGTATTCCTTGGTTATGTTGTGGAGCACGAACGAGTTGGGACTTGCCTTGAAAGCCAGGGAAAGCTGATTCACCTTCTCCACGTCGTCGCTCTTTATCTCGCGGCTTACGTTCGAAATGGCGACCGCTCCCCGCGAGGGACGCGGTCTTATGTATTCGCTCGCCACGTTTATGAAAACATTCTGGACCGCCTTCTTCGAGATTTTGGACAAGTCGGAAAAAATTTTCCCCAAAGAATCCGCGGCCTCCTCGAAATCAACGAGGACGCCTTTCCGGAAACCGTCCGACGGCTGCTTGAAAGCGGATATTACGGAAAGGAAGCCGTCTTTTTTTTCTTCGACGACGATGCCCTTGAATTGCGATGAACCCAAATCCAAGCTTGTTAATATTTTCGACATGGCCAAATTTTACGTTCCAGCTTATTCATCATTATACTATCTTTCCGGGCGGAATGGGTATACCCGAGAAGGTGCAACGTGGCGTGCACCGTGAGAAAACGGATGTCTTCTTTTTCCGTTTCAACGAAGTCCGGCGCCAGGAAAATCTCCCCGATGAAATCCCGCTTCCCGAGATCGGGCCGCGGAAACGGGGGGTCAGCAGGGAAACTCAGGACGTCCGTCACCTTGTTCCTGCCTCTGAATCGGCGATTGAGCTTTTTCATCTCACCGTCGGGGACGAGGAAAATATCCAGAGCTTTCTTGTTCTTGCCGAGAACCTTCAACGAAAGAAGAGCTGCTTCTCTCACAGCTCTTTCGTACTTTGTAAACCTCTTTTTAGACACTCCGAATGAGACTAGATTCCGATTCATGGCCTAACCCGCGAGTTTTTCCTTTATGATCCGGGAAACCTCCGAACCGTCGGCGCCCTTCGCTTTCTTCATGACTTCGCCCATCACGCGCCCGAAGTCCCCGGGGCCGGAAAGCTGAATCGCGGCGACGGCGTCATCGATTATTTTCCTCACCTCCGCGGAGGACACCCGGGGCGGGAGATAGCTCTCGATGACGGCCATTTCCTTTTCTTCCCCGGACGCGAGGTCGCTCCGGCCGCTCCGGGAATAAATTTCGAAGGATTCCTTCCTCTTTTTGTATTCCTTTCTCAAGACGTCTTCCGCTTCTTCGTCGGAGAGCGTTTCCGCGAAACCCTTGCCCCTCTTGTCTATTTCCTTCCCCTGGATGCTCGAGAGGAGAAAACGCAAAGCCCCGACTTTGAAGTCATCCCTTCCTTTCATCGCATCCTTTAAATCGCCTTCTATTTTTTCCTTGATGAGGGACATAGAGGAAACGCGGATAAAATCACCGACCGGTGTACCCCAACTTGCGGGATCGTTTGATTTCTTTTTCCCGCCGGTACCGGTAAATGGCCGATATTCTTCTCTTCCTCCTGTTTTGCGGCCTCGTGACCGCTTTCCTTTTTTTCACTTCTTTCAGGATCCCGCTTTGCTGGACTCTTTTGTTGAAGCGGTAGAGAAAGGTTCCTACGCTTTCGTTTTTTCTTTTTCTGATTTCCATGGTAACTACTTTTCCTTGTTCGACCTTAGTATCCTGTCTTTGATCTCCTCCAACGTCTCGCGGGGAGGATTCGAAACGACGCCGTGCACCGAACCGCCTCCGTCGGAAAACCACCGCGGCATGATATGGATGTGCAGATGGTTAACCGACTGCCCCGAAACGCGGCCATGATTGATCCCTATCGTAAAACCGTCCGGCGAAAAAGCTTTCTTGAGCTTCTCCGTTGTTTCCTTGACAGCCAAAAACACGGGGCCCACGGATTCCGCCGGCAGGTCCAATACGTTTTCGGCGTGGATCTTCGGTATCACCATCGCATGGCCGGGGGCTTTGGGATTTACATCGAGAATTCCCAAAGCCGCATCGCTCTCGTAAACGACGTGCGCCGGAATTTCGCCTTTCACTATTTTGCAGAACAAGCAATCCATCTTATTCATTATTCAACCTTTTCTTCACCTCTTCCACCAGCTTGTCGACGAGAATGGTTTCCTGTATCCCCGATGTCATGTCCCGTAAGATGACCGTCCCGTCGAAAATCTCCTTCTGCCCGAGGAGAAGGGCTAATTTGATTCCCATCTTCTCGGCGGTCTTCACTTGGGCTTTCAACGTTTTCTTGCCGACGACCTCGACGACGGCGACGCCGGCAAGTCTTAACTTGTTCATGAGGCGCAGCGCTCCTTTCTTGGCTTGATCGCCGATGACGAGAAAGAACACTCTCGGTTTGGACTTGAATCTCGGTTCTATTCCCTGCCGCGCCATCGCCTCAATGGTCCTTTCCACTCCCAGATTCCCTCCCACGGCCGGAATCTGTTTTTTGAAAACCGCCTCGGAGACGTAGTCATAACGCGAACCGAAAGCCAAGGGGTAGGGCATTTCCGGAACTCTGAACTCGAAGATGGTCCGGTCGTTGAGCTCGTTCGTGGAAACGAGGTTAGCATCCGGCTCGTACGCGATGCCGTTGTCCTCCACGAGTTCGAGAACAGACTTCAGATGATTGTTGCAGCCCTGGCACAAATAATCGAACATAATCGGCCCGTTTTGCCGGACGGCCCGGCACTCTTCCTTCTCGCAAGTGAGGAGAAGGAACGGATTTACCTCGAAATTCTTGGCGCACCCTTTGCAAACGTCTTTCATTTTCCCCTTGTAGTAATTGACAAGTTTTTGCCTGAAAGATCCGCGGCAGGCGCGGCAGCCGGAGCTTCCGATCTTCAGCATGACGCCGGAAAGTCTCAAACTTTTGAAAAAATCGTAGAAAGCCATGATGATTTCCCCGTCATAGATGGGATCGGTTTCCCCCACGACTTGGAAGCCAAGTTCGTGAAATTCCTTCAGAAAATATTCGTCCGCCTTCACGTTCCTGAAAACCGGACCGAAGTGGAAAACTTTGAGGGGGTATGCGAAATAAGCCAGTTTATGGTCGATGAAACTCCGGAGAACCGATTCCCGGAAACTGAACCGGAGAGCTGCTTTCATCTTTCCCATTTTCAGGGAAAAAATTTTGTCCTTCAGGAGTTCCCGGTCGCTGCCGAAAGCATCCTCGAAAACCTCATACCGCTCGAGCATGGCAGGTTCCATGAGATAAAAATCATGGAGCTCGGAGACCGCTCTCCCCGTCTCCCAGACTTGTCTCCAGTACCCTTGGAGGCGCGGGAGGGCATCGGGCATCGCCTCGAGCCCCAAAAAGACCTGCTGATTTTTCTGCTTTGCCTTCATGGGGTACTCGTACCATAGGAAGGGGTTCCGAAAGCCATGGCGGTCGCGAGAGGCCACAAGCGCAGTCTCACCACTCCCACGACGTCGCTCGACGGTACCGGTCCCCAGCTCCTTGAGTCGTAGCTGTAGTTCCTGTTGTCTCCCATTACGAAATACTGATTGGGGCCCAGCGTCTCCTCGAAGTCGCCCGGCACCATCGGCTGATCCAGGTACGGCTCGTTCAAGACCTCCTTCTTCCCCTGATCGACGACGGTAACCTCGCCATTCTTAATAACGACTGTTTCCCCCGGCAAGCCGATAACTCTCTTGATGAAATAAGAACTGGGATCTTTGGGGTATTTCAAAACGATCACCTCTCCCCGTTCCGGGAATCGGAAATGATAGGTAAGTTCGTCGACCAGAAGGTAATCACCGTTGTTGAAGGTCGGCTCCATGCTTGAACCGCTGACCAAAAACGGCTGGGCGACGAATGTCCGGACGACGAGGACGGCTACCACCGCTATCGCGATGGTCTCGAGCATTTCGGCGATGGACCAAAATATTTTCTTCATAATGTAATATAATGATAGAGGCGAGTTTTCACTACTGGGTAAATTCTATTCAATGGAAAGTAAAAAAGCAAATAATCTGAGAGTAATCATAGGTCTCGGCAATCCCGGGAAAGAGTACAAGGACACGTTTCACAACGCCGGGTTTAAATTTCTGGATTTTCTCTCCGGCGAAGAAGCCGCCTGGAGGTCAGGCCCCTCGTTCTCTTATTTCAAATACGGCCCCTTCGCGCTCGTGAAAACAGATTCCTTTCTCATGAATGAATCGGGAAAGGCAGCCAAGAAAGCCATCTCTTATTTCAAATCGACCCCCGCGGAAACGGCGTTCGTCCACGATGATGCCGACATTCCGCTCGGCGAATATCGCATACAGTTCGGGAGGGGGCCAGCGGGACACCGGGGTGTCTCATCGGCGATAGCGGAGATGAAAACGAGGGATTTCTGGAGAGTGAGGATCGGTATCAGGAACGAAGGCGAAAGGCGGCGAAAAAAAGCCGGTGACTTTGTTTTGAGAACCATTGATGCGCGTTCGCTCCAAAAACTCACGGAAGTTTTTCAGTCGATCAAGGCGGAACTGGGAATCTAGAACCCATCTCAACCCCCCTCCAAGATGAGAGTGCACAAAACAAGGACTCGGTGAGGCGAAAAGGTGGGTCTCGAGACAGATTTTAATGGCTCAGGTTGAAACTGAAGGAGAGGGAGAAGTTAACCGATCCGTCACTCTGGGTTATTATCTCAGTCAACGGCAGATCGATATTAGCAAACATGGCATCTGAAGAAATCTTGTTTTTGAACTCCAAAACCGTGTTGTAGCTCGGAGCGTTCGCGGAGATGGTGACGGGAGAAGAAAGCGAGGTTACGTTAAGCGAAAGAATCTTGATTTCACTTGCCTTCGTGAGGTCGGATAAGTGCTTCAAGGGACTGTAGAAATCTTCGCTCGAACCCCGGATGGTTCCGAGTTCTTTCACCAGATTATTGAAGGTGGTAACCTTATTCGTCATGTCAGTGAGTTTCGTTTCATCAAGCGGCGGATTGAACGAGGAGATATCCGCATTCACCGATTTGTATTGACCAATGACGAAAAGAGACCCCCCCACGTACGCGAGGAGGAGAAAACCAAAAACGCCTGACAGTATTCCGCGCCACAACGACGTGAAATTCAGGAATTGCTCTTCATAGATGACCCTCACGAGATCTTCTCCGCCCAGGTTTATGGCCTTCAAGTCTCCGTTTTCTTTTTCATCCTGCCACCGCATCGCGGCACCGACCGCGGAATAAAAGAGGGGTTGAGCCTTGAGGCGGGGAGAGAATATCGGAGCGGATTTTATCCCCAGTCTGCTCTCCGCGAGCTTCCCCATTTCTTCCTCAAAGCCGGGAGCCAAGAAGAGAAGCGATCCGGGAGAAAGACCGAATTTGCCGGACGAAAAATTCACGACCTTGACAACTTCCTCGGCAATAACCTCCTCGAACAAACTCCTCGAGAGAGATGGCAGATTCCCCTGAATCGACTGCCACGACCTAAAGTAACTGAAATGCGTGTTGCCATCCACGATGAGAAACAATTCGATGCCGTCGGGAGACAGGCTGAAAACCAAAACGAGCCCCTCCGAAGCAACGGAAAAATTTCTTATAAATCGCGCGAGGGATAACGCTTGGAACTCAAACGAAACCGGCGCGAAGCCGCCTTCCACGAGAGCCGATTCGTAGTTCGCAACCTCCTTTCGCTCGGCGAAAGCACCAAAAAATTCATAATTGAAGTCGCGTTCCGAAACTATCTGGGCGCTCATATTGGCTTCCTCCCTCGCTATGGGGGATATCATCTGCAGATTGAGGTTAACGGATTCTTCCAATTCCCCGGCGCTCAGGTTTGGAACCGAAAAACTCTGGGTAAAAATAATGGGGGTGGGAAGAACGACATTGATCCGGAGCGTTTTATCTTTCCTGCCGATTACAATCGCAGATTTGAGAGCAGCGAGCGCTTTCAAAAAACCCTCTCGGTCGCGCAGTTTGCCTTCGACGATGATCCCCGGCGCAAGCTTCACACCCGCGGTTCTCACGCTCCCGCCTTCCAACCACGCGTACTTGAGAGTACTGCCGGTTATCTCCAGGCCGTCTATTCTGGGTTTTGAGCTCAGTTTCTCAAATAATTTAACCGCCTTTTGTAATAGTTCTCTTATTTTCATTTTTCCATTTGTTTCTATTGGATTGGAACCTCCCCGAGAGAAGTGAGGCTCATGCTGCCGGTTGAGGCATCGACCGCGACCGTGGCGACTATTTTCTTTTGCCTCGTCCCAGCGATTCCGAGTGAAGTAACCGTATAGTTGTAGTAGCCGTTCGAGAGAGCGCTTGTGAAGGTGACCGTTGCCGCATCACTCCCCACACCGACTCCGTACGTGGGATTGGAGGAGCCGAAATCCTTGTTCTTCGTGAGTTGCATCAGAGCGTCGTTGATCCCCGAAGAGGCGGCTGCCACAGCTCTCGCATCCAACCTCTCCCCGAAGCCGGAACCACTCGCGAAGTAAGACGTGAGAGTCCCTGCCACCACTATTTCAATGATAATACCACTCACGAGTAATATGAACGGCAGCGCTGTTTGGCCCGAGTTTCCTTTTTTCACACGATCCGGTGACATACCTTTCATCATAACAAAAACGGAGAATCTTGAACGGCGCAGGTTCGGCGAGCCAAACAACTCTATTTGGATCCCTCAACGGGCACTTCCACCGTTGACGTCTGATTACTCGGCGGAATGTTCTCGGACGGCGTCCCCGACGCGAGCGACGGGTTGGATTTAATAAGCCCAAGGAGCCGGCTCGTGGAAGCAAGCTTGGTGTACCATACGATGTCGTCCTTGTTTATCTTTATCGAATCTTCCGGTCCCCAGAAAACACTCGCGAACTTCTGGACGCTCACCGGATTCTCCTGGTTCTGGGAGTTCACCTGGAGCATGTAGACATGGGTCAGTTGGAACGACGGAAAAGTGCTGAGTTCCCCGAAGTAGAGATCTCCCGTCCGGAGATACACTGCGTAATACGACGACTCCCCGCTCCCCCAGAACTTCCAGTACAAAATCCCGACCAAGACCAAAAAAAGAACTATCACGATCGCCAAGAGTATCCTATTTAACTTGTCTTTCATTTTTAAAAAGAAATTTGACCTTTTCCCGTGCCTCCTCGGGCGCGGGGTTTCCCCATTATAACATAAAACAAATTTTTGATATATAATTGAAGAAATGAAACCGGTCAAGATCGTTTTCTGGATACTCGTCGCGATTGTCGTCGCGATGACCCTGTTTTTGATACTCTCCGGCGCCCCGTCGGCTGCTGCAAGCACCAACATAGCATCTTCACCGACCAGCTCGTCGGCTTACGACCCGCTTGACGGCTTTTGGGATTTTTACGGGACTCAAGCCGTCCTTGTCGCAGGCACCAAAATAAGCGGCTATGCCAGTTCTTCCGTGGGCGACCTCTCTCTCGATTGCTTCACAACCAGAAACGGAAACCTGTGCGGCACCTCAAACTACGGCATCTGCAACGGCACGAACGCGACGCACAACGCCGACGGTTCCTGCAGCGGCGCGGACGCGACGGGAGCTTTGAGCGGTTTCGCGTGGAACGATCTCGTGGGATGGATTAGTTTCTGCGGCGGGCAAAATTCGGCCGTCTGCCCCGGTTCGGTGAGCTACGACGTCTCGATAGACTCGAATGGCAACTTCAACGGCTGGGCGTGGAACGATCTCGCGGGATGGATTAGTTTCAACTGCTCGAATCCGGGCGGCGGCAATTGCTCGGCAGCGCCGTATCTCGTGAATACCAGTTGGAGATCAACGAGTACCGTGGGTTATCTCACATCGTACACGATAGACGCAGGCGGGCCAGCAACTCTCCAGAGCATCGTGTGGCAAGGATCGTGTGGCCTTGCCGGGACCGCATTGGGATTCCAGATCGCGGCTTCGAATAGCACAAGCAGCTCCTGGAATTACATCGGTCCCTCGGGCACGGGAAGCAATTGGTACGGCGCGCCGTGCAGCCAGAGTCTCACGGGAGGAACGCTGTCATCCTGTCCCGCGCCAGGTACGCCGATTTGCGTAAACCCGACTTATTTCAGCAACTACCGCTATTTCAGGTACGAGCTCATGCTCCAGACGAACTCCCTTCAGAACTCGACCCCCCGCGTCGACAATATTATCCTCGATTTCTCGAAATGAATTTACAATATCAACAACACGAATGATACGGGCAGCGTTCGCGTCATTCGTGTACGTTTGCGTCGTTGGTGTTATTATTGGTAGATGAAGAAGTACGAAGAAAAAATAGGCAAGGTGCGATGGGTCCATTTCCAGAATCCCGACGGAGACGACATTGTGGAAACCATCTCTCTTATCAAGGCCCACCCTTTGATATTGAAGGAGCTCGAGCGTCCGTCGGACCGGAGCAAGATAGAAAGCTACGGAAACTATCTTTTTGCCGTTTACCATTTGCACCGGTACGACGAAAGAAATAAGGCAGCGAGGAGAACGGAGATAGATTTCCTCTCGACGAAAGACGTGATCCTCACGTACAGTTACGAAGACATAGAGCCGCTCACTCAGTTCGAATCCGATCTTTCCCAGAGGCTCGACGGCAAAATCCAAAGCGTTCCGCAGATGATTTATTATCTCTTCCAGGAAGTCAACACCTTTTCCCTACGGCAGCTCCGGCACGTTGAAGAAAAAGTCAACGCCGTCGGAGAGCAATTATTCGGCGTGAGCGACCGAAAACTTCTGGAGGATCTCTCGTACATCAAGCGGGATTTGTTCGAATTTGAAATAACCGCGGCATCGGAAAAAACCACCCTCGAGTCGCTCCTCGCGGTCGGCGGAGACTTTTACGGCGAGCAGTCCAAGATCTATTTCTCCGACCTCATGGGAAGTTTTTCGAAGGTTCATTACCTCCTTGAAACGCTTCGCATGACCGTCGTTTCCTACAGCGAGACCGTTTCCCAGATATTCCAATCGGAAACGTCCGAAGTCATGAGGAGGTTCTCGATTTTGGGTTTTCTCACGTTTCCCCTCCTGCTTTTCACGACGATCGCGCTCCAGCCGACGGTGGAACCGACGCTCTTCAAAAGCCCGGCCGATTTCTGGGTCGATCTCCTTGTGGTCTGCGCGATCGTGGCAATTCTCGCCTTCATATTCAGGAAGAAACGATGGCTTTGATGTTTTTTTATAACACGCTCACGAGAAGAAAAGAGGCTTTTAGACCCATCAGAAAAGGACGGGTTGGTCTCTATACCTGCGGGCCGACGGTTTACAACTACGCTCACGTCGGCAACCTCCGCACCTATATTTTCGAGGATGTGCTCGAAAGGACATTGAACTATTGCGGCTATCGCGTAAAACGCGTCATGAACATAACCGACGTCGGGCATCTTACCTCCGATGCCGACACGGGGCAGGACAAGTTGCAAAAGGAAGCGGAAAAAGAGAAAAAATCCGTGAAGGATATTGCCCGCTTTTACACCAAAGCGTTTCTCGGTGATCTGGAAAAGCTGAACGCCCGGAAGCCCCAAATTATAGCACCAGCAACAAAGTATATACCCCAGCAGATAAAACTGATAAAAAAACTCGAGAGAAAGGGATTCGCGTACGAAACCTCGAAGGCGATATATTTTGACGTGAGCAAATTTCCCGGCTACACGAGACTCTCGCATCAAAAACTCTCCGAAAAAATAACCGGCGCCCGGGAAGACATCGTCACGGACGACGAAAAACGCAATCCGGCGGATTTCGTCCTTTGGTTCAAATTGGTCGGACTTTTTAAAAATCACATCCTCCAGTGGCCGTCGCCGTGGGGGAAGGGGTTCCCCGGCTGGCACGTCGAGTGCTCGGCCATTTCCACCCATTTCCTTGGCCAGCCATTCGACATCCACACGGGGGGCATCGATCACATATCGCTGCATCACACGAACGAGATTGCCCAATCGGAGGCGGCCGAAGGAAAGCCCCTGGCGCACTATTGGCTCCATGGCGAATTCCTCATCGTGAATGAGAGCCGGATGGGAAAGTCGCTCGGCAATTTCATAACGCTCCAAACGCTCCTCAAGGAAGGGTTTTACCCCTTAAATTACCGTTACTTTGTTCTGACCGCCCACTATCGCTCTCAACTCAATTTCACCTGGAAGGCAATGACCGCGGCCGAAAAGGCCTACCGGGAACTCAAGAACCAAACCGGTTATCTTTTCACGTTCAATTCCAGAGACAAAGACGAAAGGCCGGATTGGCGCGAAGCAGTAAAACAATTCCGGAATTCATTTAAAACGTCGATGGAGAACGATCTGAATACGCCCGTTGCCATAGCTCTCACCCGTTCCTTCGTCAAAAGCTACGTCGATGACTTATTCGCCGGGCGGGTAGGAAAACGGAGAGCTTCGGAGACGAGAAAAGCCGTGATTGAAATCGATTCCGTCCTGGGGCTTGAACTCTCCCGGAAGGACAAAATACCGCTTGCCGTAAGGAAATTGGCAGCCGAGCGTGAGTTATCCCGAGGCAATAAACAGTTTGTCCGCTCCGACGCCTTGAGAAATAAAATAAAAGAATTAGGATACAAGATAGACGATACGCCTTTGGGGCCTTTCATCTATAAATAATCATGGCGAAGAAAGAAACGAGTCAGTTAAAATTACCGCCGCAGGACATCGAGGCGGAGCGCTCAGTCCTCGGAGCCTTGATGCTCGACAAAAACGCGATCGTCCAGGTCGCCGATTTTTTGGCACCGAGCGACTTCTACGAATCCAAGCATCGGAAGATATACGAGAGTATCGTGAATCTCTGGAGCAAAGGCGAACCGGTCGATCTCCTGACCGTTTCCCATGACCTCAAGGCAAAAAAACAGCTCGATGAAACCGGCGGGCTCGACTATTTGACCGAACTTACCGACAGCGTTCCTACGTCCGCTCACGTGGCTCACTACGCGAACATAGTCAAGGAACAACGCGTGCGGAGGGATCTCATCGAAGCGGCGTCGGACATCAGCGAAAAGGCTTTCGGGCTCCGCAATTTCGAAGAACTCCTTGAATCAGTCGAACAGAGAATATTCGGAATCTCGCAGAGATCACGGCCCCAGAAATTCGTTCCCCTGAAAGACGAACTGCCGGAAGCTTACGAACGCTTCGAAAAACTGCACCGCGGCGGAAAAGAAACCTTGAGGGGCGTTCCCACTTTTTTCCACGATCTCGACCGGTTCCTCTCCGGTTTCCAGCCGTCGGATCTCGTGATCATCGGAGCCAGACCTTCCTACGGGAAAACGGCCCTCGTTCTCGATATGGCGCGGCAGGCGGCCACGATGGGCAAAAAATCGGTGGGAATATTCTCGATAGAGATGTCCCGGGAGCAGGTCATAGACCGGCTGATCTCAAGCCAAGCCCAGATACCGCTCTGGCGTTTACGGACCGGAAAGATATCGGACGACATGGAATTCTCGCTGGTCCAGCAGGCACTCGAGGAGCTCTCGAACGCCAAAATCTTCATAGACGACACCCCTTCTCCCACCGTGCTCCAGATGCGTTCCATGGCGAGACGCCTCCAATTGGAACACGGCATAGACATGATCATTGTGGACTATCTCCAACTCATACAGCCGCGGACCACGAGTGACAACATGGTACAACAGGTTACGGAAATTTCGAGGAGCCTGAAGTCGCTCGCGCGGGAATTGAACGTCCCGGTCATTGCCGTCTCCCAGCTTTCGCGGGACGTGGACAAGAGAGACATAAAAATACCGCGCTTGTCAGACCTCAGAGAATCCGGCAGTTTGGAACAGGACGCCGACGTCGTTCTCTTCATATACCGGAAGGACAAGGAAAGATCGACGATGGAGGACGATCTCATGGAAGACAACACAGTCGAGATCATCATAGCCAAACACCGGAACGGGCCGACGGGATCCGTGAAACTCATCTTCGACAAAGAAAAAGTCAGTTTCAAGAACTTGGACACATCCCACGCCTCGCTCGATGCATTGCAGTAAAATCGCAAACCGGATGATACCAGAGGAAATAAAAAGATTTATAGACCGTTTTTCAAAACTGCCTATCTTGGGGCCGCGGCAGGCAACGCGGCTGGCTTTTTTCTTTCTCCAGATGGAAAAGGTGGACCTCGAAAATACGGTTGCAGCCCTCGAAGGGCTCACGAAACTCGATGTCTGCGAACGCTGTTTCTTCGTAAAAGAGAGAAACGAAAAATTGTGCCGAATTTGCTCTGACCCCGAGAGGGACTCGCACATCGTGGCTGTCGTCGAAAGAGAAACCGATCTCCTGACGTTCGAGAAAATAAGCAAGTTCAACGGACACTACCTCATCCTCGGGAACTTGGCCGAAAAGGGGATCTTGGGACAAGAGCAAAAAGACCGTCTGGAAAAGCTGAAAGAGAGGATAAAAAAAGAGCTCGGCGGGAAGGCTGAGGAAATCATCGTAGCCCTGAATGCCACGTCGATCGGCGACTTTACGTCCGATCTCATACGGGAGGATTTTAAGAATCTGGCAAAAAAAATAACCCGGCTCGGCCGGGGACTCCCCACGGGAGGCGAGGTAGAATTTGCCGACGAGACAACCCTTCTCCACTCATTCGAGAAGAGGACGTAAAAGAGCTCGGCAAGCCGAAAATGTGTGCGCTCCGGGCCGCTAGGCCAAGTCTTACCCACGTTTTCGCCTCGCCGAGCTCTTCCCTAGAGGTTTATTTTACTAACAGAGACCTCGGTGTAGTGCTGCCGATGCCCCTTAAGTTTCCGGTACCTGGTTTTGGAATGGAATCTGAAGACAATCTTCTTATCGTCCCTGCCGCCAGAGACGATTTTCGCCGTGACCGACGCATCCGCGAGGTAGGGAGTGCCTATCGCGGTGTTTTCCCCTTTCGAAACCAAGAGTACTTTGTCAAAAGAAAAAGGCTGGCCCGGCTCACCGCTTATCTTCTCGATTTTCAGCTTGTCCCCGGCTTTGACCTTGTACTGTTTTCCGCCGGTCACGACTACGGCAAAATCATTCATGCCTTCTAGGGTATCACAAGGTTCGCCAAAGGGGCAAGCCCCGTACCGAGCCAAGCACTGCAGCGCCTGTCGCTTCCAGCGTTCCTTGGGATAATCAAGGCGAGGAGCAATTGCAAGATTCCTCCTATCCCCAAGCTGGTCTCCGGCGCTGGGAGCGAAACGCTTGATCTGGTGACGGGGCAAGAAAATCCCGTCCCGATCAGAATCGGGACGGGATAGTTTTCACGCGAAATGATTCTTGCCGATTCTACCTTTCCGTCCGATCCCTCAGCTTTTCTATCAGATGTTCGGCATACCCTTTGCCCCCCAACCCAAAGGCCAAACCGAAGGCAATAGCGAGCATGGCAATCAACCCCGTCACGAGCGCGTTAATGATGGTAACCGCAATGCCGAGCTGTGAGAGCGATGCGAGGAATCCGAAGACGACAATCGCCCACCACGTGAGAGAACCCAGGAATCCCGCTCCGTGAAGCTTCGAAGCTTTTATGGAAGCGGCTACCAGGTTTCTCAAGAAATGGCCGATGACGAACGCGGCAAGCATGATGAGAACCGCCACGATCACGTTGGGAACGTAGAGGAGCACGCTCTCGAGGAACGAGGAAAGCGAATAAAAGCCGAGTATATCGGAAGCGGCTAAGAGGAACACGACAACCAGGAACCAATATACGAGCTTCTTGAAGAATTTTCCGCTCTTCAGACTCAACCCCGCCCTCTCGAAATATTCGCCGAGCCCCAAATTGGACAACAATTTGTCCAACTGGATGACGTTCACTATCTTTTCCACGAGCGTACCCAAGAGAGACGCGACGATAAGCCCTATGATAAGGACGATGAGCGCCCCGATGATGCCGGCGACTGCGTTTATGAACCCGATCCAAAGATTTTGGAGCGAAGTCGCAACGATAGACGTCCAATCTTGAATAAACATCTCTTATAGCTTATTATTAAACGACCTTTTATTATTAATCTCATTATAGCAAATTCCTCATGAAAATTAAAACAAATCTTCATTTTCACACGAAAGACGACGTGGAAGACAAGGAACGAGCGGCACTCGTCGCGAAGCACAGCCTCTTTGAGGGGCTTCGCAAGGCCAAGGAGCTCGGCTTCGATGCTCTCGCGGTCACGTGCCACAATTTCGTGACGGACGACGAAAAATACCACGAATACGCGAAGAGTCTCGGCATAAACCTCATTCAAGGCATAGAAAAGAGCGTGGAAGGAAAGGATGTCATCATGTTGAATGTCGATAAATCGGCGGAAAACGTAGAAACGTTTTCCGACTTGAAGAAATACAAAGAAGCCCATCCGGAAGTGCTCATTATCGCCCCCCACCCGTTCTTCGGCGGGGGAGTTTCATTAGGCAGGAAGCTCAAGGAACACGTGGAGCTTTTCGACGCTGTGGAGTACTCGTGGTTCCACTTCAAGTTCTTGAATCTCAACAAAGAGGCGGGTCATTTCGCTCTCACACACAACCTGCCGATCGTCGCCACGTCCGATACCCACGACCTCGATTGGCTCGACGGAAGCTACTCAATTCTGGAAGCCGACGACAGTTCGTTCCCGTCCATCGCAAAAGCCGTGAAGGAAGGAAAAATAAAAATCATCTCGCCGCCCGCGAGACTCACGGACGAATACGTCATGAGGATACTCCTCAAAACCACCCTGAACTTGTTTCGCTGAGGAAGAATCGGTGAGGTAAAAAAGTGGGTAAGACTTGGCCTAGCGGCCCGGAGCGCACACTTTTTTAATTCACCGATTCTTTATCAACTAATAAGCTCTCTAAACTCTTCTTCGTCTAAGATTTGGACACCTAGTTTTTCTGCCCGGTCGTACTTCGATCCCGGATTTTCTCCCACGACGACAAAAGTGGTTTTTGTCGAAACGGTTTCAGAAACGTCACCGCCTAGTTCCCTTATCTTATCCTTCGCTTCGTCGCGGGACATTGAAGACAGGGTGCCGGTCAAGACGAACGTCCGTCCTTTCAACTTTTGGCTTTTGTCTGTCGATTTAATCCGCTCTATTTCCACCCCCGCTTTTTCCAATCTCTCCAAGAACCTCGCATTTTTCGCGGTACGGAACCAGTCGTAAATACTCTTCGCGACGATCGGCCCGATATCGGGCAATTCTTGAAGCTCCTCCAGCGAGAAGGACTTCGTAACTTCGCCCACATCGGTTGGCTTCGAAATTCGGAATTTCGGTCTTGAAATTGCTTGCGCCAAGAGGACCGCCGTTTCCTCGCCGACATGAAGAATCCCGAGAGCGTACAAAAACCTCGGCAAGCTCGTTTTTCTCTTCTGACTTACCTCCCGGACGATGTTTTCGGCCGATTTTTCGCCGAACCGCGGCAAGGCTTCGATGTCCCCTTCTTTCACCTCAAAGATGTCGGCCGCATCGGAAATGAGTCCTTCGTCCAAGAACTTGTCCAGAATCTTCGGTCCGAGTCCGCGGATGTCGAAGGCAGTCCGGGAAACGAAATGGTAGAGCGACTCCTTGTGTTTCGCGCCGCAGTCGGGGTTCGTACACTTTGTGAGGGCGCCGATTTTTGCAACGCGGCCGCCGTCAACCGGGCAAACGGATGGCATTTTGAACTTCCTCTCGTGGCCGGTCCGCAAATTTTTCAGAACTTGCGTCACCTGCGGAATGACGTCTCCGGCGCGGGAAACGACAATCGTGTCGCCTACCCGGAGGTCAAGGCGCTCCACCTCGTCTTCATTGTGAAGCGTCGCGTGCGTGATCGTAACGCCACCGACTCCGACTGGCTCCATGACGGCGACGGGCGTCAAAACGCCGGTACGGCCGACCTGAACCACGATATCCAAAACTCTGGTGGTCGCCTCCCGGGGGGAAAATTTATAGGCCATCGCGCCGCGCGGCGCTTTTCCTGCGACCCCCGCCTCGTTGAAAATCTTGTTGCTGTTCACGAGAACCACTGTCCCGTCGATTTCATACGATATTTCGTTCCGATGATCCACCCAGTAATCCCTGAATGCGAATGCTTCTTTCAGGGAACTCACACCTTTGTTGTGGGGATTGGTCTTGAAGCCGAAAGCTTTGAGGAGCAGATGTTCCTCTTCATGGAATTTCTGTCCGATGTCGGTGAAGAGCGCATACTGGAAAGAATCCAGTTTCCGCGACGCCGTGATTTTGGGATCAAGCTGCCGTATCGATCCAGCGGCGATGTTCCGTGGATTCGCGTATGCTTTTTCGTGCCGCTTCAATCGTTCTCTGTTTATCCTCTCAAATTCTTTCCTCGCGATGAACGCTTCGCCGCGAACAACGAGACGCCGAGGGTTTAGGGTATAGGGTTTAGGGTTTACGCCGAGCTTCCGCAAGTTCTCGGCTGCTTCTTCGGAAGGCAAAAGATTCAAGGGAATGGCTTCGATGGTTCTCAAATTCTGTGTCACGTCTTCGCCGATGAGCCCGTTTCCTCGCGTCGAACCCTGGACCAGAACGCCATGCTCGTACACGAGCTCGATCGCCAGTCCGTCGATTTTGAGTTCGCAATAAAAGACAGGAGGTTTTTTGTCTCCCCTCCGGTACGGTTTTTCTCCCAGCGCCTCGTGAGCATCGGCTATTCCCCTCCCCAAAAAATTTTCCAAGCGGGAAAGCCACGCTTGCATGTCCCCCTCGGAGAACGAATCGTCGAACGAAATCATGGGCCGCTCGTGAGGCACTTTCTTGAACGCCTTCAAGGGCTTCCCCTCAACGCGCTGCGTTGGGGAATCCGGCGTCACGAATTCCGGAAATTCGTGCTCCAGATCGAAAAGTTCTTTCTTCAGCGAGTCCAGCGCCTCGGGAGAAATAAGTTCCCGATCGAGTACGTGATACGCATAGCGGTATTTGTTTATTTCTTTCTTCAGTTTTTCGATCCGTTCCCGGGCTTCGTTTTTCGTCATACCCTCTTCT
Source organism: uncultured bacterium (assembly GCA_963713955.1). Taxonomy (GTDB): domain Bacteria; phylum Patescibacteriota; class Minisyncoccia; order UBA6257; family GWB1-50-10; genus JAKAHT01. The sequence continues at coordinate 253,142 of OY970216.1, read as the reverse complement.
ATTCCAACGAGAAGTTAGACTGCACGACCCGTTCGGACGTGCCGGCATACCCGTAACTCACGGCCGTGAAATACGATGGCGATCCCCCGTCACAGTGAAAGAGAAGCGTTGAGGAAGCGGAAGCGCCATTCGGCAGCTTTACGGAAGTCGGGCAGAGGTACCCTATACCGCAGATAGTCGACGGCGTCGAGGTCGTATAGTAGCAGAAAAGACTGGCCTCGGTCCCGGCATCGGCCGCGAAGACAGCCGCGCCGGAACTCACGGCGTCGGAAGATTGTTTCAGCTGGTAAAGCATGAGAAGGCCCGCAACGGCGGTGCCAACCAAAAATAAGCCTCCCATGAGAATGGTTACCACCATCATAGCCTGAGCTTTCCTTAAATTTTTACTGACAAGATGTGTATCCATATTGCCCCTTTATATCCGCCGGCATGTCCTTTGGCAAAACCCGCGAGCTCACGGTGGTTTGGAGGTAAAACGGCTCTATATTATTCGATTGTCCCGCTACTCTCGGCTCAACCTCGGCGGCTACCGTCACTCTCCAGGGATTACAAGGACTCCCTGGATTGGTATACATGCCCGCATCTCCCAATGGAGCCTGCGAAACTATAAAGCAAAGATTCGAAACCTTGACGTCGCTCGACGTTATCGGCTGCCCGTTCCTCACGATAGAACTACTGGATAGTCCGTAAGACACCGCGGTACCGCTCGCGGTGTCGAACGACACTGAATTCGCGCATGTAAGGGTACTTGCTGAGAACAAATATCCTCCCCTCACCTCCCTCGCCATCTGCTCGAGGGCCGTGTCGAGATTTGTTTGCATGCCCATGACCGTCACCAGGCGCCGCTGGTTCTGGAGCGACCGTATGAAGATGGCTGTCGCGACCGTGACCACGATGACGAAAACGGCCATCGCGACCAGAAGCTCAACGATGGTGAAACCCATGTATTTCTGTAACTTCTTCTCTTTAAAGGTAATAATTGCAGACTCAGGAAGCCAAAAAGGTGTGCGCTCCGGGCCGCTAGGCCAAGTCTTACCCACTTTTTTGCCCTCCTGAGTCTGCATCCTCACGCATTTTTTCACCCAGAGAGGTGTTTTGAAATGAATTCCAAAAAACATATTACAAAGTTTAACTTGGTTTCCTCCAATTATAGAAGATGTCGTCTAAGCTCACCGACTCACTTTTCCCTTCTTCCGACCAGGAAACGGTCGACGTGACGCTGATTTGATTCGTTCCGACATTCAACGATACGACCCGGGAAAAGAGCGCCAACTCTCTCGACCCGCCGGAAAAAGCGGTGAACACCGAACTATATCCGGTAAAAAGTCCCGTGGTTGTCGCAAAATAAACGGCGCTATCCCCAGTCCCGACCTGACCCAGATTATCGAACGAAACATCTTGATAATCCCCTGTGTACAGATTGGCGTTCCATTGAGTTCCGCTAGCGACGTTTTGATCTATGAAGTTTTTTACCACTTCTATTCCCTCCGCTGCTAAGTACGTCGCCTGGAGTTTGTGGATTACGTCTTTGTCCCTGACCGTCGAGTTGTAAATCAAATTGAAAAGTCCCAAGAGACCCACGACGACGAGGCTCGCCGCCACGATGGCTTCTATCATAAGGCTGCCTTCCCGGTTTTTAAGACGCGTTATTCTCATATTCGTCAAAGAGATGAAATGCTCCCTCCTTGAGTGACCTCGATGGACGCCGTGGCACCGCTATCGTTGCTCTTGAGGGTGATAGTGCCGGTCGCGTTTGCGATGAAATACGGCGGGACGAAATAAATGTCTGACGGGGTGGGATCGACAAATCCAACCTTTCCCTGGAGTTGCAAGCTTTGCACCACCGTGTCACTTGAGTTGCCCATGAAGCCGTAACCGGCGGTGCAATCGGTGCTGCCGGGCGGCGGGTATTTTCCATAAATGGAGTAAACTCCCGTCGAGGTTTGGAAATGAACGCCGAAAGCGCAGGAAGAGGTGCTCCCGGGGCTCACCATGTATTTGTCGAGAGCGAGCGTCTTAGCTCTTTGGAGCGCTCCCACCACTTGCGCCCGCTCCGTATAGAGCGCGACTTGGCCGTTCGAAGAACTGTTGTAGGCCAAGAATATGGTCGAGAGGATCGCCGTTATCGCGAGAACGATCAATGTCTCTATGAGAGTGAATCCTTCCTTCATTAGGGTTTATTATACCCTACATGCCAAACAGGCGGAAGTAATTGAAAATGATGGCGTGACCCAAAACGACCGTGAGGAGGACGCCGATGACAAAAAACGGCGCGTACGGGACCTTGTCCTTCATGCCCCTGCTCCTCAAGGCAAGAAGAATCACGCCTACGATGCCTCCCAGGATGAACGAGAGAACAACTGCAAGACCTATGTCCGGCCAACCCAGAACCGCGCCGGAAGCGAAAGCGAGCTTCACATCCCCGAAGCCGATCCCCCGCCCGCGACTCAGGACAACAAGCAGCAAAAAGAATAATCCCCCGATAAGGGCTCCAAAGGCATGACTTATGAGGACATTTTGCGTCGGTGAAAAGATGATGGCATAATTTTTGAGGAATGAATCGCGGAAGGGTTCAATGAGCGTCGATCCGCAGTAAAAGAGCAAAAGCGACACGGCCGCACCCGCGAGGAAGAGAATTACCTCTAGTTCGTCCGGGATGAGATAGTACTTGAAATCGACAAGGGCAATCAGAACAAGCGTCACAATCGCGATGAGCCAGAAAAGAACAAGGGTGTAATACCACGTCGGCAACGCAAAAATCCAAAAAACCGCGTTGCTTATGCCGTAGAAACCGTTCAAGAAATACGGGATGCCGGCAAAAACAATGCCGGTCAAAAGTTCGGTAAAAGGATAGAAGAAGGATATTCTTTCCCTGCAGTGCAAGCATTTCCCTCCGAGAAATATGAAACTGAAAACGGGGATGAGTTCCCCGGGGCCGAGCGTCCTCATGCATTTCGGGCAATGCGACCGGCCGCTCAATTTCTTGATATCGAAGAATTTACCCTCCGGATCGTACCGCAGAATCAAAACGTTGAAGAAACTGCCGAACGACAAGCCAAGGAAGAAAAGAAGCAGGAACCCGATCATACCCTGTAGCACAACTTCGAATTATTTCTTGTTTGCATGATAGACCTTTTAACTCTCTACGGGACCTTAGCTCACTCCCCAATCCTTAAGTAAACGCTCCGAAATACCCCGTTCGAAGTTGTCCTACGGGGCATGTCTAATCGCACGTGGCCGGCGAAGAATTGCTTATTCTATTGTCATTGGGCTGGGTCGTGAGAAAAACCGCTTTTCCCGAGCTGTCGACGCAGTAGTACTGGGTCGTCGGGGTACCTGTTACCGGATCCGGCACCATTGTGTTCAGTTTGGAGTAAGCCACGTAGGTTCTCACGTCAGATGACAAAACGACGTGCAGCTCCCCTCCCTGGAGATCAATGTCAGAAGTGAGCGATTGGAGATTGGCATTATTCACCTGGGTCGTGCCGGCGGATATGGAGGGCAAATTGGTATACGTACCGTTGTACAAGGTCTCGGCGATGTCTCTCACCTGATTCACTTCCTGCATGATCCTTGCGTCTTTCGCTTTGTCCTTCGCAGGCCCCAACGCGTTCAACAGAATGGACGAAAGAAGCCCGATGACAGCCACGACGACGAGCATTTCGATTAAGGTAAACCCCGACACCAGATCAAGCGCTTCGTTTTCAACGCTCGCAGCTGACGGGTGATTTCGGCTCTTGATGTCCATTGTTGGTTCCAGCTTATCCCTTGTCATTGTTGAAAACGCGAGAGCGTTGCAGCGCTTGGCTCGGTGCGGGGTAAAGCCTGATTTAGAAAAATATTTTCTCACCATCTGGATTGTTTAATAATATTACATCTTACTGCTCTGGGCAAACATCACCTATATTTGGGGTTCCGGGTGGAGAACTGGAGGCTACCGTACCGGAAATGGCACCCCCTGCGGTATCAGCACAATAGCCACCGCCGCTCGGTAGACTGGAATAAAAAACTGCAACTGTATTTTTGTTATTGCAGCCTGCACTGAATGAACCACCATCGTTCGCCACGTCCGACTTAAGTGCCGAGAAGCCAGGATCGGGTTTGCAATCGTCCCACGGGTAGTTGTTACAAATACACGTCGGGTACTTACTAGTGGAAATGTCAAACAAGTTCTCTGCCAACACCCGGACCTGGTTCACATCCGAAATCACCCTCGTGTCCTTGGCTTTGGTTCTCGAGGGGCCGAGGGCGACCAGGATGACAGCCGAGAGGAGACCAATCATCGCGATCACGACGAGCATTTCAATGAGAGTGAAACCAGACTTAGAATTTCTACACATTATATAGTGTAAGGGACGCATTATTGACAGGTAACGCCCGGCACATGATTCAGGTTGGCAGTATTTCCTGAACTGTCCACACAGTAGTAGGTAGTAACCGAGGGGCTAACTAGCTTACCGTAAACAGAAAATTTATCAAATGAGGTGGGGCACTCTACTCCCTGAATATCAGAATCGCCACTCCACGGCTTAATGCCGTTGTCGGGATTTCCAAATGGACAGTCCGGCTGCCATGTTCCGCCATTCATAGCACTCATGTCAGCTAATGTGGAGGAAGCCGCCGCGGCCACGCCCGCAAGATCGTACTGGCCCGTTATGGGATCGTAGTATGTTTCTCCAAGAGATCTTATCTGATTAACGTCCGAAATTATCCTCGTATCCTTCGCCTTGGTCCTTGAGGGGCCGAGGGCAATCAAAATAACCGTCGAGAGAATTCCGATCATCGCGATCACGATGAGCATTTCGATGAGAGTGAAACCTTTTTTTCTCATCTTATGCTTATTGGCAAGTAGAGCTTGCGGTATTAGTTGAAGTTACGATGCCCGAGTACCCAGTACTATCGACGCAGTACATTCCCGAGCCGGACGGCAACGAGGCGTAGAACCAGTAAGCCGTCGAAGATGCACTACCTTGTAAAGAGGATCCTTGACTGATTATGTCGTTCACCAAGCTGCTCGTGGCGGGTGAACCGTATTGGCTTGTACTTGGATTGAAGCTTGACTCCATCAAACTCCTCATCTGGTTTATGTCCGAGATAACTCTCGTGTCCTTGGCTTTGGTTCTCGAGGGGCCGAGGGCGACCAGGATAACGGCCGAGAGAAGCCCGATCATCGCGATCACGACGAGCATTTCTATCAAGGTGAAACCTTCTTTTGCTTTAAACATTTGTTTTTTTATTCATCGACCATTTGTTCTTATTATATCATATTCGCGTTATTTGCAGTCATTCGCATCATTGGCGATTACTCTAGAATGTCTGGGATAGGTTATAGATCGGCAAGAGAATCGACGCGAAGAGGAACGCAATGATGACGCCGATCACGACCATGAGAATCGGCTGGATGAGAGAAACAAGATTTTCGACCGTGTTTTCGACTTCCCGGGAATAAAAATCGTTTATTTTCCCGAGGAGTTCCTCAATGCGCCCGGTTGATTCGCCCACGCTTATGAGCTGCGAAACCAGAGGCGGGAATTCCGGCATGGGAGCTAAGGCCTGGGACAGGAGTCTCCCTTTCCGAATCTGCTCCGCAGCATCATGGAGAAGTTCCTCATAGATGCTGCTCCCGATGACGCGCGAGGAAATCTCAACTGCCTGGGGAATGGTGAGCCCGCCCTTGATGAGGACTCTCGCCGACTCGGCGAACCTTGAAACGTAGAGCTTTTGGAGGAGCTTCCCGACAATCGGCGTTTTCAAGGCAATTGTATCCAAAACGACTTTTCCTTCCTTGGTCTGGAAATAATCGACGAGGATCAAAATGACGGCGGCGAAGACGATCACGACCGTCCACCACCAGCTGATCATGAAATTACTGACCCCGAGGAGTATCTGGGTGTAGATGGGAAGCTGAACATTCGATTCCTTGAGTATCGGCACGATTTGAGGAAAAACCATCGTGACCATGACGATGACAACGATGACGAAAAGGACGATGATGAAAGCCGGATACGTGAGCGCGTTTTTGACCTTGCCCATGAGCGTCGTTTGCTTCTCCAGATAATCGGCGAGGAAGTTCAGAACTTCGCTCAAGCGCCCCGTCACCTCGGCGGACTTGACCATGTTCACGTAGAACTCGGAAAATATCCCCGGATGCCTGCCGAGGGCTTGGGAGAGGGAAAAGCCCGCATCGATGTCGCTCGCCACTTCGTAGATCGCCTCCTTGAGAACCGGCTTGGTCGTCTGTTTGTAGAGGCTCGCCAAACTGTCCGAGAGCGGAACTTGCGAGGCAAGGAGCGTCGCGAATTGCCTCGTGAAGATCATGAGATCCTGCATCTTGACTCTCTTGAAGAATTCCAGAATCCTCGAGGCCCACGTGTTTTCGACAACGGGTTCCACACTCAAAACGAACAAGCCGTGACTCAGTAAAATCGCAAGAGCCGCTTCCCGAGACGCGGCCTCAACGTTTCCCACCTGCAGCTCCCCTTCTTTAGTTCTCGCCTTGTAGCCGAATTTCATGGCACGAATGACGCAAACTGCACAATACGAACCGCACGAATGACACAAATGTACTTAGCCGTTCGTGTTGTTCGCATATGTTCGCGTTGTTGGTGTTATATAGCTTTCATTATATCACGTCCTTTCCAAAAGTATTCTGAGCTCCGCCGGGTTCAGCGAATACGACTCGGCTTGCTCGAGAGATACTTCCTTCTTTTTGATGAGGTTCACGAGGGAGCGGTTCAAGGATATCATGCCTTCCTGAACGCTCGTCTCTATCACCAAATCTATCTGATAAATCTTCCGTTCCCGTACGAGGTTCCTTATGGCGGGATTCACGATCATGATTTCCATCGAAGGTATTCTCCCGCCCCCCATCCTGGGTATTAGCCGTTCGGAAACGATGGCAACCAAGGTTGAGGCGAGCTGGGAAACGATTTGTCCCTGTTGGTTCGGGGGAAAACTGTCGATGATCCGGTCGATGGTTTGCGAAGCAGAATTGGTGTGGAGCGTTGAGAACACCAAGTGACCCGTTTCGGCGGCCGTCATGGCCGTCGCGATCGTTTCGGCATCGCGCATCTCGCCGATCATGATAACGTCCGGATCCTGTCGCAAGACCGCCCGGAGCGCCGAATTGAAAGAAATCGTGTCGGCCCCGACTTCCCGCTGCGAGATGATGCACCGGTCTTGGGAAAATATGTATTCGATCGGATCTTCGATGGTGATGATGTGATCATTTCTCCTGTGATTCACTTCGTCGAGGAGGGCGGCCAAGGTCGTTGACTTTCCGTGCCCCGCGGGCCCCACGACGAGAATGAATCCCTGGTTCAACTTCGTGAAATCGTGGAGTATCGGCGGCAGATTCAATTCTTCCACCGTCTTTATCTCGCCCGGTATCAAGCGAAGCGCCGCGGCCACGAATCCCCGCTGGAAATATGCGTTCACCCGGAATCGGGCCTTGTCCTCGTAATTATACGAAAAATCAAGCTGTTTCCGATCAAGGAAAGAAACTTTCTGCTCCTCGGTCAAGAGCGCGAACACGAGTCCCTCCGCATCTTCCTTGGTCAAGATCGGCTCCTCGGCTATCGGGATCAAGACGCTGTCGACTCTCACGGTCGGCCTCCTCCCGACGGCCAAGTGCAGATCCGATGCGTTCTGCTTCGCGGTCATGACCAAGAGATTGTTCAGTCTTTGTTTATTAGAATCTGTTGCCATTGTGGTAATAATAGCACTTACTCCGTTTCCCTCACCACTTCTTCCAGCATCACTTCGCCCTGAAGTGCTTTCAGGACGCCGTCTTCTCTCATCGAGACCATGCCCTGCCGCTTTGCCTCGTCGATGAGCGCGTTCTCGGTGAATCCTCGGCTTACGATGTCCACCAATTCCCTCGTCATCCTGAAGATTTCGAATGCCGCCACCCTCCCCACCGTCCCCTTCCCGTTGCAGACGTTGCAACTCGGATTCGGCTCGACATACCACGAGGAGTAGGGCTTTTTGTACTTGAGGCCCGCACGCACGCTTTCGGGAAGCTTCGCGAGAGATTCCTCCACCACTTTCTCAAGACCGGCGGACACCGGCCGCTCCTTCTTGCACTCGGGACACAGCCTCCCCACGAGACGTTGGGCGAGCATGAGATTCAGGGAAGACGCAAGAAGAAATCCCGGCACGCCGAGATCGATGAGCCGCGGAATGACGCCGATGGAATTGTTGGTATGAAGAGTCGAGAGCATAAGGTGTCCGGTCAAGGCCGCATTCACGGCCAAATTGGCGGTCTCCGAATCCCTGACCTCGCCGACCATGATGATGTCCGGATCCTGCCGCAAAATCTGCCGGAGGCCGGAAGAAAAATCATAGCCGATCTCGGGTTTTACCTGAGATTGGTTGATCCCATCCATGAAGTACTCGACGGGATCCTCGAGAGTCACGATATTCACCTTTTCGGAATTGATTTTCTGCATGATCGCGTAGAGCGTGGTCGTCTTGCCGGAACCCGTGGGTCCGGTGATCAAAACCATGCCGTACGGAGACCCGAGCGCCTCTTCCAATATCTTGAAGTTGTAATCGCTAAGCCCCAGTTCCGGGAGACCCTTGAGACCGGTTGTCGGATCGAGAACGCGCAAAACCACTTTCTCGCCTGAAGGAGTCGGGAACGTCGCCACCCTGAAATCAATATCCCTCCCGGAAATCAAAGTCCTGAACCTTCCGTCCTGGGGAATCCTCGTCTCGTCGAGTTTCAATCTTGCCAAAACCTTGACGCGCGAAATGACGGGTTGGCTCAAGGAAAGAGGGAGGGAAGCGACTTCCTTGAGGTCGCCGTCGATCCGGAACCGTACGCGAAGCCGGAGCCGCTGCGGTTCTATGTGAATGTCCGAAGCTTTCTCTTCGACTGCCTCCCGGAGCGTCGAGGCGACTATTTTTATGATCGGCGCGTCCTCGCCGGTTCCTCCTTCTTCTTCGAGCGAAACCGCGAAGGAATCAGCCTGTCTCACGTTCCCGATTTCCTCCACGGCTGACTCGACTTCGGTTTTGTACGGCGCATACTTCCTCCACACCGCCGCCATGTCCGAAGGAGTCACGAGGTAAACGCCGAGACTCAGCCGTTCCTGCTTGGCTATGAATTTCAGAGCCTCCTGCGCCTGCAAACTGTCGGGCCGGAGCATTCCCACGACCAGCATATCGCCGTTTTTCTCGAGCGGAATAACCTGGTAGGTTTTCGACGTTTCCTTGGGAATGAAAGCGATGAGATCGCTCGTCACCGCACCCACGTCTACTTTCTTGTATGGTACGCCAAGGAGCTCGCTTTTCACCTTCGCGACGGCTGTTTCATCGGCCAGTCGGCTTTGATAAATCATTTCTTCCGCCGACTGCCCCCGAAGTTCGGCGTCGCGCAAAATCCTCGAGCCGATTTGCTCCGAAATCAGCTTCTTTTCAACCAGTTTTTTGACTAATTCTTGATCGGTCATCCCTCACCCTTCGAAGATTAATAAACTCCGCGGCTTCGGAGTTTTCTCTCTCAGCTTTTTTACGACAATCTCCAATTTCATGTACTTCCCAAAATGACTCAAAGCGATCCTCGAAGGGTGAGGGATTAGAATGGCGCGAAGGGGTTGGTGCGGCCGGGAGTCGGAATCGTGATCGGTGAATTGTAGTTGGTCGTGAAATACTTCTGGAGCGTCGTGACCACGGGCGACGGATCCACCTGAACCTGCGACAACGTGTTGATGTTCCTGAGTCCGCCCGGCAAAACGACGTCGATGAGTTCCGGCTTGTTGAAAAACACGAAATAGGCCACGGCGAAAACCAGGACCACGAAAACCACGATAGCCACGACGTTCACCCAATTCACCGGCTTCTTCTCTTGTTCAACGATGATCGCCATCCCTCACCCTTCAAGAATTGATTCGGCTTCGCGACGAAGAAGCATTTTACTTATTGGTCTCAAATTTGTGTTTTTTAACTTATTCATAGTAGTCTTTGTTCTTATTATACGCGATTCTCGAAGGGTGAGGGATTAGTTCGATTGATAATACGTATCAACGGTGAGGCCGAGCGAGTAGAGCGACCCGCCGCCCGCCGTGCTTTGCGACTGCACCGGCCTCAGGTCCAGGGAATCGACGTTGATCACTCTCGCGTTCGACTCAATCGAGGTCAAAAATTGCTTCAACGAATCGTACGTCCCGAGGAGTCCCAGATCGACGGTCACGGTCCCCATGCCTTTGGCCAGAGGCTGGCTGGATTGGATGAAAGCGTTCCCGACTTTTATGTCGAGTGTCTGGACGCTCGCTTGGCTCGTCTGTGAAACCGTGTACCACTGGTTCAGGGCTTGTGTTACGCTCGGCCCTATCGGCATCGCGAGTGAAAGAGTGTTTTCGAGTGAACCCGCATTCTGGAACTGGCTAATAAGCTTTGAAACCTGAGATACCGCGTTTTTCTGATTCTGGTAAGCGTTGGTCTTGGAAGCGACGACGGATTGCAACTGACTCGCGGCGCCAATCTCCGGTTGTATGAGGCTCGTGTAGACGACGATGGTCGCTATGAGAAAGAAAAGCGAGAAGAGAATGCTGAGAGCCCTTTTGGTTGATGCTTTCATGGTAGGGTTACACCGGCTTCGACAAATAATCGCCCTTGAAGGTCAAGGTTATGGTGAAGGAGGTGTTGCCGCCGGGGTTGAAATTCATTCCCGAAAGAACCGCGCTCTCGAGTTCCGAGGCTTTCTCGAACTCGGCCATCTGTTCAGCCAAGATTTGGAGCGAAACCGATTGCCCCGTGAGCTCCAGCGTGCGCGTGTCGCTCGAAAACTTTGCTTCCGAGTAACTCACCTGGGGGAGCGTATCTTTCTCGAGAAACGGGAAAATATTCTCGCTGAAGAGGTGACTCCCGAGAACGCTTTTCAGGTTTACAATCTGGGAATACACCGCGATGAAATTTTGCTCGTCCTCCTGGCTGATCGAACTTGAAAGCTGGGAAAGGTTCTGATCCAAGGCATCCGACCTCGACTGCAGATAATTTTCGTATCCGACTTTCAGCCCGAAGTAGACCAAAAGCGAGAAGGCGAAGAGAAGCACTGAAAACACAAAAAGCCGCCACGGCGTGCCGATGGTGACCGGGTTACTCAAGAACTGTTCGCTTACCCCTGCGTTGGTTCTTTGTTGATTTTGTTGTTCGTCCATGGTGTATCGATGCTAATATACTAATTATACAAATTTATTTTCTTCGTTATTCGCATCGCTACTCAAAGTACCGCTCGGCTAAACCCACGGCTACGGGGAGTTCATTCTCAAGTTGCGCGAGGACCGGTTCCAAGCGCAGATCATAAGAAACTTTTCTGAAAATGCTCGGTTTAGTTTCGATGAGTCCCGTCTGCTTTGAAAAATACCGCCCCACGCCTATCAAGTTGGCCCCTCCTCCGACGAGCATTATCTTTTTTGCCTCCTTTCCGTACCTTCTCTTATAAACATCCCGCACGTGGTTCACTTCTTGTATTATAACATCCAAGAACGGAATAGTTAATGTTGATAACTCAGATTCGGGCCCCTCCGACAGGAGTCCCCTCCTCCGCTTCAACTCTTCCGCTCTCATCGTGGTTATGCCGAGGCTTCTGCCGACCGATTGGGTGAGGTGTATCCCGCTGTAATCGGTTTCGCCGAGGTATTCCAAATGCCCCCGCGAGGCTATGAATATGTCGGTTTCTTCGGCGCCGATGTCGACGATAATGGTTTCATCGTCGCCGGAATCCACGAGACTCCGCACGAGGGCCAACCCGTCGAACTCCAGGGAGACGAGTTTTAATCCGGCCATTTTCAGGATATTCTTGTATTTCTGGATCACGCTTTTCGGAATGCCGACGACGAAAACGTGCTGATACTTCTGCCCCGCATCGCTTGCGAATTCATCCACCTTGAACCAGTCGATCGTAACCTCGTCGACCGGCATCGGGATATATTGGGGGGCCTGGAACATGACCGCCTTCGCCGTTTCGGACGGAGAAAGAAGAGGCATATCCATGACCGTCGCGAACGAAGAAAAAGCCGGTATTGAAGCTACCGCCGTCGCGGTCTTCGGCTTAACTTCTCTCAAGAGAATCCGGAGTGCTTCAGCCGCCGCGTTTTCATCAATGGGAAGGGAACTTGTCTGAAGCGCCTTCGCGGGATGGATGAGATAGTCTCTGGTTTCGAGGATTCCATAGTTCTGAAGATTCAGCTTGCCGCCCCGCTCGCCGACCGCCACAACTTTGACCGAAGCGGTGCCGATATCCACACCCAAAACCAACCTCGCTTTCAAGAAATTAAAAACGTCCGAGAAAAAATCCGAGAAAACGCTGGTTATCTTCATGGTGCTTGTTATAATGATTTTAACACAAAATGAAGGGGCTAAGCGAGTTCGCGAAATCGTTTTTCGACGCAGTTTTCCCGCCGATTTGCCTCGTCTGCGAAAAGATCCTTCAGAAAGACGAACGAGAACTCTCGCTCTGCCGCTCCTGCAGGGAAAAATTCTCCTACCCGTATGGTTTCTTCTGCCCAATTTGCAAGAGGAGACTCCCTTCCCGGGAGGTTACCTGCCACGGCTCCGCGAAATTCGTCCTCGCCTCACCCTTGAAGTTCGAAGAATCGGCAACCCAAAAGCTCATCCATGTCCTGAAGTACGACGGAGTGAAAAAAGCGGCCGTACCGCTTGCGTTCTTCACGACCGGCTATCTCCTCAAAACGTTTCTCAACTCCGGAAAGCCGATCGAGGGGGATTTCACGATGATTCCCGTCCCGCTCCACCCGTCGAAAGAGAGGCGGAGAGGTTTCAATCAATCTCTCCTCATAGCCCGGAATCTCAAAAGATTCATCGGGGAGATGGATGCCGGGGGCGCGTTTCCGAAATTCGAGATAGAGGAAAATATCCTAGTAAAATCCCGGAAGGCAAAATCGCAGACGGAACAAAAATCGTACAAAGAACGGAGAGAAAATGTGAAAGGTTCTTTCAGTGTCCGGCGCGGCGCCGAGATTGCCGGGCGGAATTTCTTCGTCGTTGACGACGTTTTCACGTCCGGTGCGACGATCACGGAAATCACCGCGCTCCTCAAAAAGAACGGCGCCCGGAAGATCATCGCCATTACCGCCGCCAGGACTTAACCCCCCAAAACCAATAAAACCGATAGAGGGGACTTACTCTATTTTGAGCGGGTTTGTCGAGGCGAGATTATAAATCCCCCTATCCAACCTAAAAGGAATAATTGTTTTTCTCAAACGATTCTGCCGGAAGGCGTTTCAAAATCCCCGAGCGAGCCGCGTCACCGAGCCAGGCCCCGCGAGCGTACGCCAGGTGGCGGAGCGCGAGCTGGGTGGCGAGGAGCGTGCGAGCGAGAGGAATTTTAACGCCTGGAGGTTTGAGTGAGAGGAAAACAATTATTCCGAAAGCTACTTCTCCTGGAACAGCTGATTCACCCGCCCCACGTTCACGCAGTCGGCGTTCGTCGTGCACTGCCGCTCGGATTTCTCGACTGGTTGCTGGCCACTCAGTTGCGGGTTGCGGTTGAAGTGGCCCAAATCGGATGATTGCACGCCTGGAATATCACTCCTACAAACGCTGTTCGCTGTGCAAATGGGCATGAATCCAACTGAGACACCACTGTTGTTATAGAGCGTTTTCGCCGCAGCCCAATTCGACCAATCGCTCGCTCTCCCATCATTATAGAGAACCTTCACCCGATACACGTACGTGGTGTCCGGCAGGAGGTTTGTATCTTGCCAGTACGGACTCGCAGTATTTGTGATAACGGTGGTAGTTGTAAAGTAGGGATTGTAGGTGGCGTTGTCGCTCGCTGTCTGGCCCTCGGCTGTAGACGGGGATGTTAAGTAAGCCACTGCCTTGCTGAAGCCGGACGCAACGCTCCCTGCGATGCGAGAGATACCTCCGGTCAAGCTTTCTGCAAAGTTGCGAGACGAATTAATCGTAGATGATATCATTCTCATCAACGAAGCCATGAGATTATCGGGATTATATCCCACTGTGTGGACGAAGTTTGCGGTTGCTTGAGAGGGTGCATCAAAAATGAATGTACAAACCAAACCTGTTTGATTATTGCAAGCGTCACCTGTCCAGCTCGAGAATGTATAAAGAGACGTATCGGACCAGGCGGTTAATGTAACTTGGGTTCCCAAGGGCAAATTCAAGGTTGTACTGGTGCTAACAACGACGTTACTGCCGTTTGCATTGATGGTAACTTTAGCTACATTAGCTGCCCCAACCTGGGGACTTAGCGCAACGGTAAGAGTGTTATTGTTCGAATTGAAGGTCGCGGTGGCGTTCGTGTTGCCAGAGACGGTGCAGGTTCCCGTTCCGGAGCAGTCACCGCCCCATCCGGCGAACGTCGAATTCCCGTCAGGAGTCGCCGAGAGCACGACCGACGTGCCGGCGGGGAAATTCGCCGAACATGTGCTCCCGCAACTGATGCCGGAGGGGTCGCTCATTACCGTCCCCCCGCCAGTCCCGCTCCTCGCTACGTTCACCACGAAGTTGGTGGTAGTGGCCGCCGAAGCGCTCCAGTTCGAGCAAGCAGTGGAACTCGCCCCCGTCACGTAGTCCTTGGCAACGTTGTAGCACGCTCTCACGCCGTACGAGTAGGATGTTCCCGCCGACAAGCCGTTGCCGTTATTGTCGTCCGGATACGACGTCGTGGTCGTGGAAAGATTCGTGGCGATGATTTGACTGCCGCGCTCTATTTCGAGGTAGGAAGCTTTCTTGGAGGGGTTGATCCAGTGCAGATTCACCTTCCCTGTCGGATTCTGCACGTCCACCGCCGCGGTGAGACTCATCGGCGCGAGGGGCGGCGTGGTCGTTCCGAAAGCGGGTGAGAGCCATGTGCAGGGGTACATCGGCTCTCCGTCGGGGCCGCTGTTCAATATCTCGCTCCCAACGCCCGACGCGTAGTACCCGCCGAGGCCCAGCTGGGAACATGCCCGGACACGGTAGTAGTATGTCGTCGCTTCGCTTACGGAACTATCGGGATTGGTAAAAGGATGGAGGTTCTGGTCGCCGGGATTCGGCGTATAGCTGCCGGCGGTCGTCGTCGCAAGATCGGCGACTTCCCCTTCGTAGTGGAAAAAGGTCGCGGTCACAAAGGAAGGATCGGTGCTCCGCTCGACGACCGCATAGTACGGCGTCGAGGTGGTGAGATCTTTCCAGTTCACGTTGACCGACAGGTTGTTGGAGTTGTCCTCGACTGCGGCGGCCGTGGTTGATGTCGGGACATTCGGCGTCATCTGCATCCGCTGCACCACAAACTCATACGATCCCGCGGTTGACGTCGCGTTGTCTTTCCAGTTGAGATAGATCGTCGAGGGATCGCTCGCGAACGCCTGCGCCATGCTCGGCGCGTCCGAGAGAGTGGTTGCGGCTTGATTGACTTTAGTCGGGCACTGTAACGCCGAGGGGGTTGGTGCAGAAGGGCTGCCCGTCGGCGGAGTACCATTTGGTGAACCATTATACCCAAGTGACGCGGTATAGTAGTAGAGTGTTCCCGGTAAAAGATTCGGCACAACGTAGCTTGCCACCCAAGGAGGCGACACCTGTTGATTTGCCGTTCTCCCTGGCACAGAGTCGCCGCTTATGTTTATGTAACTTACCGCCGGGTCGGCAGTGATGAAGCTCAACGTGACGCTCGAAGTCGTAGAAGGTCCGCAAGAGAACAGATAAGTATAGATGCTCGAGCCGCCCGTTTGGCACGTTACCGTTGAAGTCCCTATCGTATAGCCATGGCTATTGTCAAATGAGACGGAATAATTGTAAGAAGTGTTGTTTGTGAGACCGCCGTCTACTTGGCTCCCCGACGGTAGTAGTCCTGTATAGGGTGATCGATTGTCGTTTTGCAAGGTGACGCCTGAGACATTCGGATCATTCGTGTTCCACCCCACCGTTATCGAGGATTGAGTGGCAGAAAGACAAGAAGCCGAATACTGGTAACTACTGAGCGTAGTGACAGACTTGACTTCCGAATCGGCGTACTCGAGAGAAGCGGTATCAGGAACTTGATTACCGCTCGCGTCAGTCGTCTGCAGTTTATATGCATACGTACCCACCGTACCGCCGGGTACCGACTGAGTCGTGGGGAGATTTGGATCGATAAAACTTTGTAAACCCGCCGAGGGATTCTTGTATGTTTGCAATGGTTGAATAGGCGGGACGATATCTGATCTCGTAAGCACCTGGTATTCATACTTGCCGTTATTCACCCACTGTACCTGAACGCCGGTACTCGTTGGATTTGCTTGGAAGTTTGAGACGAGGTTCGAGGCAAAAACCTTGCTCACCCCGTAGAGGAGCAACATGGATAGAGAAAATAGTAGTATTTTTCTCATTTCTTGTATTATAGCATATATTCTTTTACCGTATCGCCTTTTTGTTGCAAAGATTGAGCATTTATGTTATAATAGAGTTTAGAAAGGAGTTGAAAATGAAAAATATTGGATTGTTTCTCGCAGCCGTACTGATTGGCATCTCGTCCGCGAGAAGCCAATCCAGTACGTCTGTTTCCTACTCGTACATCTGGCCGGACAGTCTTATAGGTCAGAGCATCAATGTCAATTCACTATGGGTTGACGGCGATAGCAATGACATACTTGCCGCTACCGCTGATATGGGCATAATGCAGACGACGGATGACGGTGCAGTATGGACCCAATTGCCTATCAATCTCGATTGGTGGTCTCGTTATAGCTATGCGGTCGTTCGCGATCCCAAGACCAACGCTATACTTGTCGGGACCGTGAACGGGTTATTCCGTTCCACCGACAATGGTTCAAGCTGGACCCAACCTTCTCCACCGTCACCCTATACAACGTGGAAGCATAGTGCGTCAATCACATGTTTCCTGATCAGAGGAGATGCAATTATGGCTGGCATTTCTGGTGGCATCCTACAATCATTTGATGGCGGCGAAAATTGGAAAACTATCTTCTACGATAGCACGCTGTATGTGAATACTCTGGTGTATACGAGAGGTTTCATCTTTGCTGGGACAGTTAATATTGCGAATAGTGCGAGCGTTTTCTGTTCCACCAATGAAGGGAAAACGTGGCAGCCTAGTGATAATGGTATCAACTTCCAAGATGTTGAGGCCATAGCTGCTGACAGTAACGGTGTCCTATACGCCGGAACCGGAAACCCATTCACCGGTACCGGTGATGGTGTGTATCAGTCGATTGATAACGGCGGTACCTGGACGAAAATCACAGGAATAGATTCGTCTCAGAAAGAGGCGACCACTATTCTCGTGGGCCAGAAGAATACCATTTTCGTCGGCTTCAGTGGGCAGGGATCGGCAACTGGTGGTGTATTCAAATACGACGGAGCACGATGGACGCAAGTAGTACCAAATAGCATCAATGGCATTCCCATCGGAGTGATGAGTCTGGCGATTCAGAATCATTCGCTTCTCGTCGGCACTACCAATGGTCTGTGGCGTGTCGATGGTGTTATAACCGCAGTCCATGCGACAACAAACCAGCCCTACGGCTTCACCCTGAACCAGAACTACCCGAACCCGTTCAACCCGACCACGACGATCAGCTATACGGTTGCTTTGAGAACATTTGTGACCCTCAAGGTTTACAATGTTCTCGGGCAAGAAGTAGCGACATTGGTGGACGGTACTGTTTCTCCAGGAATTCGTGTCGTACAGTTCGACGGAAGTCACTTTCCGTCGGGCACATACTTCTATTGTCTGACAACCTCTGATGGGTTGTCACTGACGAAGAAGATGCTGCTTTTGAAGTGATACGAAAAGTCCGTGTGCTTAGCACCTCCGGACTTTTCTGCCTTTTTATACTCCATCACTTCTTAGTATGAGGAGTGGTGGAATATCTTCATTGTTCGTTCGGCTTTTATTGGTATAATAAAACTGTTATGAACAGAGAGCAGCTTTACGCAAAATTTTACGATCTGGAGTACGAGAATAAAAAAGATGATGTAGATTTCTATTATCGCCTGGCTCAGAAGGTTAATGGACCGATATTGGAATGTGCTTGCGGAGCTGGTCGTATTCTCGCTCCCATAGCGAAATCGGGTAAGGAGATTTGGGGCTTCGATACTAATGCTGCGATGTTGGATATTGCCAGGAAAAAAGTTAAAACATTAAAAGCTGGCAGAAAAGTTAAAATTTTCAAAGACGATCTAGTCGAGTTTTCCTCCTCCCTGTTTAGAAACAAGCGATTCAAGCTCATTTTCCTGCCTTTTGATAGTCTGGCATATCTTGCCCAGAAGGGCGACGCATATTATTCACCAGAAGAGATACAACAAAGACAATACAAAGCTCTCAAGAACATAGCGGAGCACCTCGATGAAAATGGTCTATTTGTTCTCGATCTGTTCTCGCCTAATGATCTGTCTAGGGAATATGCCGTGAGATATCATTTCTCACGGGTAATAAAAAGTGAAACTTGGAATCTTTTTTCCGCAATACAGGTTCCCGCGAGACGTATCTTTCAAATACATTATTTTATGGAAATTTTAAACGCTAACAGTGTTACTCGGCGTTGGCATTATCCAGCATCTGGGTATCAAGCAGATTTTATAGAAATACAGTCCTTACTGGAAAAAGTCGGTTTGTATCCGGTAAAAGTTTATGGCGACTTCAGCCTGAAACCGTATAAACCCGGTAGCGAGCAAATGGTTTTTATTTGTCAGAAGAAAAACAAAAAGAGAGGCTAAGCATTGTTAGCCTCTTTGCAAACGAAGATTGAGTTTTCACCGAGGCGACGAGCAATCCAAGAATCCTCCAACGGCGCTGTTCGAAAACCATAGCCACAGGGCCTCGAAAAAAAATCTTGGCGTGGTATAATTGCTTGCACGAGAGAAAAGATATGATCATCCGCAAGTGTGATATCTGTCGGAAGAGTTTAAGGAAGCTGAGGGAAGCAATCTCCGTCGGCATTGGTTTTGATAGTTATGATTTTTGTCCCAACTGCGCGAAACCGATTGCCAAATTTCTTTCAACAAAGAAGCTCTTGAAGAGAAAAGAGAGAGCCAACCGTAGCCGCAGGGATTTATAACAACTTAGAGAATTCTTCAGGCGTAATCTTAACCTCTCTCATGATTTGATGTAAGAGCACTTTGCCTATATTTTCTCTCCTATGCACGGGGACTAACGTCACTCTGCCATCAGGATGCTTGAAAAAGACGTGCGAACCTTTCGTTCGCACCTCATAAAAGCCCAGCTTTCTCAAAATCTTTATAACATCCTTTGCTTTCAAGACAGGTAGATGCCTGCTCATACGCTGACCATCTCAAGGCCAACGAAGGTCGGTTCGTAAGCAAACTGTTTTATTCTCGCCCGGTAGCTGGCATCTTCCTTGGCAACTTCAAGACAGAGTTCAATCGCTTCCCGAATCCGTTTCTTCAGCTCGGGGAGGGTCTTAGCTTGCGTATGACAACCAGGCAAGGAAGGAACGCTCCCAACAAACATTCCGTCATCACCTTGCTCGATAAGAATTTTGAACTGCTGTTTCTTGGCCATTTCTAGATTATACAACAAGCTCGTTCAAATGCAAACGCGGCATAGTCTGAGAAATCCGAGCTGCTACAGTTAACTGTAGCATCCCACTTTCAGGCATAGCTTTTGCGCGAGGGTGGAATTTTGAAAACCGAAGAGCCTGCTGGCGGGAGAAACAAGCCGCGTAAACGCAGAAAAACCGGAACAGTGGTGAAACCATGCGGGTTTTTTCAAAAGTCACTGCAATAAAATTTCCTTTGGTAGATTTTCGTTGAAGTTAAAAAGAGCCTCAGCTCTAAGTGCCGCCGGGAGTTCGCGAATGGATGAAATAGTGTCATCGGCTATGAGAGAACGTTTTTTTGGGCTGACGAAGATAGTGTACATGCCGAGTCTCTTTGCAGGAACAATGTCTGTATTCTCTTGATCACCGATAACAATACAATCTTGTGGAGAGGTTTTTAGAGTTCGTGTGATATCCGCAAAAGTATTACCAAAACCCTTGCGTCGGTTCCCCTCGCCAGAGAATACCATACCGCTAAAGAGGTTTTAATTCCCAACTCTTTTAGAACGTTGTTTATCCAAACACGTGGGGCATCAGACACAAGCGCCATTTCATACTCCCTTCTCAGGGCTAGTAGGATTTTTCGCCCGCTGTCTTTCTTTGTAACAAGATCACGGGCCGGAATGTCCCAAACAGTATTGAAGTAATCATGGCGATCGATTCCAAACTCTCTCTCCAATCCGATACTTATCTGTTCACCATATTTCTTTTTAATGGTCCGGAGTACATTCTGAGCCTCTACCTCACTTCTAGACAGTCTTTCTCCGATGAATTTGACTGCGTTCCGCAACACGCCCCTCCGTAAAGAGGATTTTTTATAAGACCCGCCGTCCAATTTATAGATAGTCCCATCGAGATCAAAAATGATAAGCTTGCTATCTTGTTTCATTAGGGTGATTGCATTTAAGATTACACGAACTTATTGCGGAGAGGAAAACTGAGGTTTCCTTCACGGCGTACCTGGCACTAACGGAGGCATCCATTGTCCTCGTAAAATGGGAAATAAAATTAGCGAAAAATGTATCGCCGGCCCCTACCGTGTTTCCTGTCACGACAATTCTTTTCGGTTTTACAACATCACGTTTACCGAAGGTGAAAATTTCACAACCACTTTTACCATTCGTGGTTATGAGAATTTTTCCCCTTTGAGTCTCAAGATAGTGATCCGGTAAACTCTTCAATTCTTCTCCAGTGCCCTTGAGGCAGAAAATACTGCTAAACACCCTATTGGTGGGACGCCATAGCTTCTTCTTTCCAAAACGACTGCCGTTTCTTACATAGCCTTGAACATCGAGAAATACAAATCCTCTGAACTGCGGAAGCTCGGTCAGATCAAATTCGTTTAACACTGTGGAAATAAGGAGAAATGGTGTTTTGAGGTCCGAGAATCTTACTTTCTGTGGTGACGACCCCCGTGAAACCATGCCAAGCTCTCCTGTTTTTGCCACAAGGATTTTGACTTCCATCTCGGGACCAGTCTTTAAAACTGACGTTACTTTCTCACGCCTGAAGGTCCGCTCGAGATAAAATGCCGGTCCTCCTCTTTGTTTCCTGATCACTTCCCCTTCTTCGTTCACAAGTATATCCTCGGTAAAAGTCGAGAGGATGGTGATTGTCTTGCCGGATTCCATGATTAAGAAATGGAATTACTGATCCACTTTTCACTCACGCGGCGCATCTTATATCCGATCAATCCCTGACGTCTCCCAAAGAGCAAAGCAATGTACTTTTTCTCTCCCGTATCCACCTCTTTGAAATCCTCGACTGTGGCACCTTGAATGTCCTCTATACCAATGCGATCATAAACTAAATAAAACTTTCTCTTGCAAATTTTTTCCTTCAAATCTTCAAGGTTTGTCGATATCGCTCCCGAATCTTTCATGAGGAAATCATAGACGATCACTGTAAGCTTCATTAAGGTTTTTCGTGGATTTGCTTTGATCCCGGATTCTATCTCTATACCATAGTCTTTGTACTCGGTGAGCGGCCTGAGTCGTGATTTTAATGAGGACGATGATGGCCAGATGAGAACATCCCTTACGTCAAAGGCCAGAGCAAGCGCCAGAGAACGGCGGGTAAGCTTTGGAATAATGACTACTATCCGATTATTCGCCCTGGTTTGATGGAGATCGATAACGTATCGGTACCTCTTGAAAAGCTGGATCAGTTGAAAGGCGCGTCTCACCTCATATTTTTTCGAGTATTGCCTGCCAGGCGCAGATCGGTTGAGATCAGAGTCTGTAAAGCGAATATTTCTAGCGTACGCCCTGGGGTTCCCGATGACACAATCGAATTTTCGCGACAGATTTTTGTTTTTCAAAAGTCCCTCAACTGCCAATTTCCCTATCGGTTCGTTGCCGTGCGTGCAGGCAATGAAGAGAACTTGTTTCTGGCGGGGAGTAATCATTGAGGGCTCTCAAGTTCTTGCGACATTGAGAGCTGATATTACCGCTTGCCGAGGCGTTCTTGCTTTCAAGATTCTTAGTCGTCTTCGTTTATCTATATACTTACCAGCGAGCTTATCAGCCCATCCACCAGTCCCCGCTACAGCGATGATAGGGATATCCATTTGGTACGCCATCGCCATCTCGGTGAGCGTCCCCGATCCTCCTGATATAACAATAATCACATCACACGAGTTCACGAGGACAAATTCCCTACCCCCTCCTCGCTCAACACCTGTTACAATGACGATACTTGCCGAGCCACTCTTGTCCCAAATATTTTTCCCCCTCCCATAGGTGATGCCAACGGTTATCCCGCCTGCTTCCTTTGCACCCCTCGCAGCGGCCGTGGAAAGGGAGTCATAATCCTTCTCGGCGCCATAAACCACTATCGCCCCGCTCTCTGCAATCATTTTCCCTACCTCATAAGCTATACTCTGCATCTTCTTTGAGTATTTCAGATCGGCGGCTGATCCCACAACGCCTATTTGTAACTTTCTTGGTAACTTTTTCATAAATAGTTCTGTCCTGATCTTCTCAATATTAGCCGGTAACCGCCCAGATTCCCCTTGAGCCACTTCTGTACTCGTGCGATAGTCGTCGAGCTCAAGCCGGTCTCCTTGGCTATCTTTTTGTAGGACATCTTTTGGTTAAGCATCCGCGCAGCCTTCCACCGGTTACTGAATTCAGCGATTTCCTTCTCGGCCATGAGATCCCTGAAGAATCTCCTGGTTTCATTGAGATTCCTAAGCCTAAGAATGGCCTCAAAAAGTGCGTCGCTATTCCTATTCATCCATTTATCTTGTTCTTTCATACTTTAGTATACTAAAGCGTGGAAATAAAATTGTCAATAGTGGCTCCATTAAATGCAGAAAAGCCCGGAACAGTGGTGAAACCACGCGGGCAAATAAGAAGTTCAAAAGGCTGATGCAGGTATCAGCCTTCTCCCATTTTATGCTTCTTGTTTCTGCGCGGTAACCTCCAGAATCCTATGCCAATGCTTGTGGCCCTCTTCATTATCGTAATAGCTGAAAATCCGCGTGCCAATGCTTTTAAAACTTTCTTTGTTCAATAGATTTTCTATAGACTTAGCAGTAATAGTTGACCGGCTGTTAGGATCTGACTTGTCAAAAGTGTGGAGGAAAAACCAACCCCCGCTTTTTAAATTGTTGAATACTGTCTTGATAAGTTGCTTTTTGTTCTTGAGTTTGTGGATTAAGTAGTTGGAATAAACAAGATCAAACGGTCTCCTTGGAGAAAGGTAGGGCTTCTCTAAGTCAACGCCGGTCTTTATATCTACGCCTTCGCATTGCCATTTCAGCTGCTTTAGGCAAACCACGTCAAAAAAATCTCCCGCCCCCAGATCCAACGCCTTACCTGGTCTGTCAAACTCGGAGTCGATGAACTTCTTCAAATAGGTGTTCATATTAAGCTGACGATTGGCTGACACTGAGTATTACTTCGTGAGCATCCCTGGACATCACTCGAGTTGAACGAGAACCAGCCGTAGCCGCTATTTCCTCGACTTTGGTATGCCCAAGTCCTGACAGATTTTCTCGGCTAAGAAATTATTGATTTCCTGATGACGCGGTACCGTCGAAATTCTTTTTGTTTCGGGATTAAAAAAGACGCTATGCTTAGCGCCCTCGCGTACAAAAACGCAACCTTGCTTCATGATACGATTCACAAGTTCGCGCCTCTTCATAAAGACACGGAAATCGGTTCTCTTAAAACCTTAGAATCAGAGCTTTTGACCAAAAGTTTACTCGTTTCTAAAACAAGCACCAGAGCTTCCTTGAGATTTTCTTTGGCTTCTTTTAGTGTGCGGCCTTGAGTATTAACGCCGGGAATTTCTTCTACCCAAGCAGAATACCATTTCCCGGTCTTTTTATAAATGGCGGTAAATTGTCGGCTCATATTGTTTCAATAATATCATTAAATTTACTGAAAAACAAGTATATATTGGGCGCTATGATTAGTTATAGCGCCTCACTTTTGCGCATAGCTCTTTGCGCGGAGGCGGAATTCTAAAGCAACCACAATCTATTGACGTCGGACATCAATAGTTAAGGCGAATTTTGCTGGGGGTATTAGTATATGGAGAGCGGGAGGCCAAATATTAGTATATAAAACGGAAAAGGGGTTCAGTTTTTTAGGACTGAACCTCTTTGAACAAGGTCACTTCACAGGCGGATGATTCCAAAATCTCCCCTAACACCACGATCGTGGTATAAGGATAGTTTTGGAGAAATTAGGGGAAGGAGGAAACAAGCCGCGTAAACGCAGAAAAGCCCGGAGGTGCGAAGCGCACGGACTTTTCGAAACTACTTCATCAAGATCATTTCCTTGGTAAGAGAAAGATCGTCAGCTTGCAGGCGGTAGAAGTATAGACCGCTTGCGAATTTGCTGCCGTTAAACGTAGCAACGTAATTTCCGGGATGTTTGTTGTACACCGGAGAAAAGTGTCGCCACCTTCAATGGAAATTATGTTTTCGGTTTTTGTGATAGAATAGACAGACAATAAATAAAAATATGAAAACGGTCGGCATAATAGGTGGGTTGGGTCCTGAAACAACTTCCAAGTTTTATTTAGAGTTGATTTCTCGATGCCAGGATTTAAACAAGATTAATAGGCCCCCGATTCTGATTTATAGCGTTCCATTGCCCTACGATGTTGAAGAAGATGCAATTGTAAAAGGGATTGGCGAAGAAAGGTGCCATCCGTTTATCCTAGATGCCGCAAGAAGATTAGAAATTGCCGGTGCTGATTTCTTAGCAATGCCGTGCAATACTTTACATACCTTTATTGAAGACATTAGGAATTCAGTCAAAATTCCCGTACTCAGTATAATTGAAGAAACGGTAAAATTCTTGAAAGAAGAAGGTATCTCTAGGGTTGGAATTATTTCCACCAGGATAACCTTGAATAAAAAGTTGTACGAAAAGTTCCTTGTCAAGAACGATATAGAGCAAGTTATCCCCCATGATTACGAACAGGCTAAAATCGGTGAGATAATTTACCATTTAGTCTCAAATAAACATGGCCATCAAGACAGAAAAAAGTTAGTAGATATTATTAACAGTTTTGAGCAAAGGGGGATAGAGCATGTAATATTGGCTTGCACAGATTTACAATTATTGATTCCTCGTCATCCAAGATTAAAAATTTACGATACGATGAAGATCTTTGCAGACGCTACTGCGAAAAAGGTAGCGAAGCGGTAAAACGAGGATATTGTTTATATAGACAACCCCGAATGATATCGCCATCATCCGGGGTGTATTGACTGATCACTTTCTTGCTGAGAGCAGTTAATAATCGAGTCAGACATTCTGCCGCAAGAGAGTAAATCGAGATAGTTACCTTTATTCACGTATTCTGAACCGTCCAATAGCTTGAATTGTCCAGATGCATAAAGTTTGGTAATCCACCTTTCGGCACAGGCTATCTTCTCGCGATGTGATTTTGCGCCAAGCAGTTCTTTTGTAAAACCAGAAAGGGCTGAATTTTCAATGTAAATCCAATCCTCGGCGTGGATGAGCGGATCTATGCCAAGCAGGCGGATTAGATTGCCTCTGTATTCTCTTATCTTGTAGGCTCGTACAACATCCGGAAGCCAATCTGCTGGTTTAGAACGGCCAGTGATTTTGAAATGATGGATACCGATGTCCTCGTAGATCTCGATGTCCTCTGGGCGTATTGTTCCGCCTGACATAAGAAATTCGCGAGGATGACTGAGTTTCTTCGCGTTACATACGGAATGAAACGGCTTATCCTCACGACCATGCGCCAACGATTCGTAATGATTTTGCCTATCTGGACAATGAAACAAACAACTTTCTGTTGCCATTAGTTCAATTTCAATGCCTTCACTAAGGCAGAACTGCACTAATTCCAGCAACGTTTCCAATTCTTTCCCGGTATCATGGTGTAGAACCACGCGGCTGGGAACTATATCTAAGTATTTCACGAGGTCCTTTTTGTTTCTGACGCCGGCAATCGTAGATATGTGAATTGGAGTTTGCTCGTTGATAGCTCTTACGTAACGCATTAGTTCATGAGATGCGATCATTACAGCATCGGGATCTAAATCTTCAATGATCCACCCCAGATAGCTGTCCAATGATTGTTTCTGTTCTGCGTTGCCTTCAAATCTGAAAGGAGCATTCAGTAAGTAAATAAATCTGAGGCCATTATGTTTCAGGAAAGATCTAAACTCTACGGCGCGCTCTTTGCTTATAGCTACAACTGAGTTTCTTGACCTTCCATGTCCAACTGGCCCGCCATCTGCCATAACTCCGTATACATCTGATACGTCAATGTTTCTAACCGGCTTGACGTTCATAACTGTACTGATTATCGATTCGCTCCAGTGGCAGGGTATGCTGAGATACGATCTTTTAGTATCCCTCATGGTATTTCACCTTCTTTCTGACTGATTAGATGGTTGTAAAAGAGCCTAATTTTATTATTAAATAATTCTGTTAGCATGTCAATGTTGAAATCGTCAGTCCAAATGTTTTGACATTATTGTTTTTATGTGGTATTCTTGGAAAAGTTTTACTTGTCAATCGAAAGGAGAAATAAGACAATGATCTTCCTTGTAGGACCTCATGGATCTGGCAAAACCCTTTCCGCCAATTTAATTGCCCCACATGGATTTTTGACAGTGGACTCGGGGCCAACCCTCAGACAGATACACCAAAAACAAGATACTAATCTTTCTTTCGGTGATTGGATTACTGAGGGGGAAAGGCATTACGGCCAGCGCTTTACGGACGATCTTCTGGTTTGCGAGTTGAAATTGGCAAAAATGCGAGCTGAGGAAACTAGACTGCATAAAGACATAGTCATTGTTGGCAATCGATCAAAAGGTGGTATAGTTTTCATAAGCGAACGTATAAAATCGGTCAATGGGTATTCTAATCAAGTTGTCTTTTTAGATGCTCCATTTAAGATTTTACATGAACGCTATAACTCGCGTGAGAAGAAGAATCTTTCTGACGACGAGTTTAACGAACTTCTTGATCTGGATGTCAGAATGGGCTTAAATACTATCCGTGAAATAGCCCAGTTCAACATATGGAACAACGGTGATCTAGAAAGTTTGCGGGAGAGCCTTGACAAGATACTCTTTCAAAAGCTGCATTATGCCCAAAACTAAAAAAAATCTATCGAGAGTTAAAGGCTCTTCACTGTTCAAAGTGGGGAGCCTTTTTAATCCAATAAAAGTAAAGGTAAAACGCTGCTGTCTCTTGTACAGAAAGCTGGTTCTTTTATATCCGAGCAGACTTGATGCCATGGCTATAGACCCCAGTAAGATAGACGTCAAGAAGAATTTCAAGTATACCCCCGGAGAGATATTATTTGTCGTTCCCTTGTTCAAAAAGGTGACATTAACGCTACGTAAAGATTCCGCTATAGCTATCGATAATTTTTCCAAGAGACGATCACTAATTATGCATTCGGCTTTCCTTATGAAACGAGCTATAGGTTTCAAAGAGGGATTCGATATCAAAGTTGATAACGAAAACGAGATAAAACACTGCGGCCTCGGTTCAAGCAGCAGTCTTATCGCGGCTGTGGCTTGTGCGTTCAATGAAGCTTACGGGAATCCCATACCTCGGCAGGTACTTATTACGTATCTTGCTCAAAACCACGGAGAGGAAATAGATGGCAATGAAGAGTATCTCGTTCCGGTTCAGTGCATCGGCGGTTCGGCGGCCGGTGGTATAGAAAAAGCGGGAATGATAGTGCTTGCCGGAGAAAGTGTTCCCATCGCTGAGATGAAAATACCGGCGAGCTACGAAGTCGTTATCGGTATTCCGAAAGATGTCCCCGATCTTGATGCGGCGGAACTTATGGCAATGGAAAAGAGAAATCTTCATCGCTTCGTGGCTACCGGTAAAAAATGGGGAAAGGATATTGCATATCTAGTCTTGCATGAGGTCTTACCATCGGTGGTCAGTAACGATCTCTCGAAAATAGGTGATGTTATTTACAAATATCGCTTTGAAATGGGAAGTATAGAAAACTGTTCTTTCACCTACCCCGGTTTGACCAAATTATGCGATGACCTGAGGTATTTGAAGAAAGACAATATAGCCGATGTTCTGGCAATATCTTCTGTAGGACCCGGAATATTCGCTATAACTAAAAATCCTAGAACTTGCATTAGGGCCTTTAGGGATAGGGGAATGAAAACATTTTCCACGCATATTTGGAACGGTGGATATCGTGTTACCAAAGCCATTAAAAATGTATAAATCCCCAGAAGAATTATTTTGGAATGACCCTAAGATTGTAGAGGAATTCTCTTTATTACCACCCCCTCCTTACTGGGAAAAGTTTTTTTCTAACTTTGAAAATCCAGCGTCAGTGAAAGTTTTAGATGTAGGTTGTGGCGCTGGCCGTAATACCGTGTTACTACTCAAAATGGGATTTGACGTGTGGGCTTGCGATTTGCACGAGTCCATGGTTCGGCGTGCACGTGAAAAATCTAAAAAGTATTTAAGGAATAAAACTAATAAAAGAATTGTTATGGCCGATATGAAACGTCTCCCTTTTAAAGATTCGGTCTTCAATGTTATTATTGCCAATGGCATTTATCATAATGTCGATTCTCTATCAGAGTTGAGAGCGGCTGTAGGAGAGACGGCAAGGGTTTTGAAAAGGGGAGGATACGTTTGCATAAACATGTTTTATGCAAAAAATAGTAAGGTTCCTTTTAAGAAACTAAATGTGGACAAATTCACTTTCCTTACGAAGGAAGGTTTGCATATGGTACTCTTGCCGAAATCGAGGATACTCGGTCTTCTTAGAGAATTAAAAATCAGACCAGAGAGTAAGGTGGCAACTTATAGGAGCTTGGTAAATACGGGATGGCGTTCTGTCTTCCGTGGCGTATTCAGGAAATTTTAGAGTTTTCCTTGAGATATTTTACTATCGCCAAATAGTTTTTATTCCAGATATGCGTTCTTTCCGTTTCTGGATATTCAGCCAGTGTACGCGTTTCCCCCTCAAGAACCAAGATTTTGTTCCAGCCGGTTTGTAATTTCCCGCGCATCTCTTTGCTGATTCTGAAGGGAACTCTGAATGAAAATTGCTGCACTTCGCCATCCGGCTCCGCGTAAGCAGTTGCGACTTCGAAATAACCAGAGCGATCGTTGAAACGCTCTAATATTTTAAGTATTTTCTCCGGAGGAACATGTTTTTCAAAATAGTTCATGTATGGCCCTGGGATGTCTAGTGCGTTAAGTACCAAACTGTGATCCTCTCTAATGGCTGGAGCCCCCAAATTTTTAGCTGCCTCAAGGGCTGTGTACTTTGCTATTTCTGCACTGGTATCAGCCTGGATTTCCGGATAGTCTCTTTCTACTGGCTTAAGAAAGATACCCGTGTTATCGAAGGCGCTGTTCGCTGCCAGCAATTTACCTTTATTCCTTGTCACCAAATAAATATCCATAGTTTTGATTGTATTACCTTCCGAGGAAGAATGCAGTTGACCTTTCTTCATATTTGTGATTTACTAATTATTAGAACCTAATCATTTGATATTTTTTACCTGCTCATTATGGGTTCAGAGTTTACGGGAAAATGTATACATAATTTTGTAACTATTCAAGCTTGAAAGGAGCTATTTGTCATGAATAAAGAGGAAATCGTTTCAGCGCTGGCCGATCTGCTGAGAGGGCGCGTGAAAGAATTGGAGGCCTCTTTAAAAGACACCAGAGAGCGCGCCATTGATGCGCCGAGCAGCAGTGAGAGCCATTCTGATACGTCAAAATCCCAGCTCAGCCACTTGGCTGCCGGACTGCAACAACAATTGCAGAAGGCGCAGGAGGACCTGAACTATGTTGTTACCACGCCGATCCACTACAACAAAGGTACTGTAAGCGTTGGTTCATTGATTGAATTGAAAGATAAGGGAACGTCGGGCGGTATCAGAATTTGCTTCATCGTTTTGAGGGCCGGAGGGGAAAATATCCAAGTGAACAACTCGGTAGTTACCACTCTTACCCCATCTGCTCCGCTAGCCCGTGCATGCATGGGCAGGAAGAAAGGAGAAGAGGTCTCTTGTAACAATCGTAGCTATTTGATTGAAAATGTTTCTTAGGTAGGTTTATAATGGGAGTTGATTTCAACTCCCATTTCTCTTCATCGTTCCGGGCACTTTTCTTCTAACCCACCTTTCGTTATTAAAGATGAGGATTTTAGCAAAGATTTATCGGCTAACTTTGCGAGCTGTCTCTCTTGGACAAAATCCGAACTTTTTACCAGCATAACCCCGATTTCGAGGAGTAGCTACCCCTTCAATCTGACCTCTCAAAACCCTTTAATCACCGCTTCACTCGGGTACCTCCAGAATGAAGGGGGTACCAAATCCAGAAAGCCCTATGACTTCTCATCTTTTTGCCCCTCTTCTCCAAAAACTAGCATCGAGTGTGGGGATTTTGGAAATTAGACTGCGCAAAACGGAAAAGAGGTTCAGTTTTTAAGCTGAACCTCCTTGAACAAGATCACTTTAAAAGAACCATTTTCTTCGTCTGCGAGTATAAATCAGTTTGCAAACGATAGATGTAGGTGCCCGACGGGAGTGAAGTACCGTCAAAGCTTGCTTCGTAAGTTCCCGGACTTTTCTCGTCATTGACCAGGGTTTTCACCAACTGGCCAAGGACGTTGTAGACCGAGAGCGTTACAAAGCTTCTCTTTGAAACCGTGAATCTGATAGCAGTGGTCGGGTTGAACGGGTTCGGGTAGTTCTGGGATAACGCGAAGTTTGTGGCAATTGTAGGGTGCTCGATAACTGGAGTGAGATTATCAAAGTGCGCAATCCATACGCCGCTTTCGGTTCCGATAACGACGGTGGTTGAGTCAAATTCAGCAAACGAGAACGGCCAATTGTCGAACACGGTGACCGCAGACCAACTCGATCCGTCACGAGACCAGTAAAGGGTTGGCTGACCCGACTGGCTGAAACCAGCGAACACACCCAAACCACTTATCGTCGATACAACTTCCCCTTGATCAGGAAGATTGGTTACCGGACTCCATGAAGAGCCATCATCGTGCGATACAAATGTGCCACCGATATGAGTGACAGCATAGACATCAGATCTATCGGCAGACAGGGAAAATATGTTTTTGTTGGTAAGTCCCGTGTTGGAGGACTCCCAATTATTCCCTCCATCAGACGATATCACGATACCTTTAGCATCACTCTCGAAAGCACTTCCTATACCACTGACCAGATTTCCATTTGGCGCTTTCACTACCCAGCCAACGTTCTCGTTACTTACATAGTGCCAAGTATTACCGTTGTCATTCGACTTCAGGGCGCCGGGGCCACCACAGGCTATGACAGTATCGTAGCCAAGGTAGGATACTCCAAAACCAGCATTGGGATCATTATAAACTTGAATCCAGTGCAGTCCGGAATCCATTGATTTGTATATCCCACAATCAGCTCCGATGATAACCTGATGAGAATCCACGGCAGATACTGAGAAAACCCGGTTCCATGGAATATTGAGACCTCTCGCGGAATCAATTGGAATCCACGTTTTGCCGGTATCCTGAGAAACATACACCGGCGCAACGAACGCTGTCCCGTTCCAGCCAGTAGTCCCAGCAATGATGGTTCCATTGACAACTGCCACGGATCTCACGTTGATGCTGCCTCCGCCTGGGAACCAACTATACTTGAGACTGATGTTACAGCCGTTCACCTTTTGGGCCACAGAACTTTGTTGTCCCAAAACATCTATCGGCGCAATGCTCATGAGGAGCATTAAAGCCGAAAGAATGATCGTTTTCATTTCGAATCGCTCCTTTCTGAGCTTTTTAGTTTTTAAAAAACGTTCTTCTTATTTCTAGATTACTATTATACCACAAATATACGAAAAAATCAAACGAAACAAAATAACCTTGATTTATAGGGCTATTTTAGATATCCTCTGACAAACATGCCATATTGCATATTGGGGAGGGCATTTACCGGGACCGAGAGGATACTTGTCGTCGCATTGACGTAGCTTTGACTCGTGGTTGCAAATACCGGTTGGTCGGCAGGAGGAGAACTAAAATCAGTGGAATTATTTGGCTTGCTGACATAAACTTCAATCTTCGTATACTTCTGCGGATTGGTCCAGTTCACCGTGAAGCTGTTATACGTTACGGCGGAGACCGGCTTGATTATCGGCGGCTGCGGTGGTGGCGTTCCCCTGACGCAATAGTTCGCTCCGTTATTCGGATCGCAGAAAGACATCTGGCCCAGAACATCCACGGGCAACGTCGGCGTTCTGCCGCCGAACATCTTCGTCGAAGGATCGTACGAAACGCCGCCTAAATTCACCCAGCCGTCCCAGGAACTCCCGCCGTTTGCAAACGTGAGAAATCTTGCCCAATCCGTGAGACCGGCACCTGTGAACGATCCACGCTGATGGGACGCATCGCTCTCGTTGAACGAGAGCCAACCGTAGCCGCAGTTGCCGCTCTGGCCCGAAGGACACTGCATCCCGCTCCAGGCATACCCGGAAAGATTCCCTTTGTCATCAATATACACACCGTACTGATTGGTATCCGACGGCGATGAGGTTGTGTCCGAACTGAATTTGATCCAGCCGATGCCTTGATAGTTGGCCGCGCTGTTCGTCGTGGCAGCCAAATATACTATGTACATGCTGCCATATTGGTCATGAGTTGCCACTTCGTAGTAGTAAGTCGATGCAAAAACCAAATTGGAATCAGTAAAAGACCACGTACCACCCGGGTTTACATTCAAAGATTGACTTACATTTTTGCAGTTGAGAGTATAACCCGAATCCGGACATCTATAGACGGCTTCATCAGCGGAAGGATCTTGCGACCAATTAGAAGATCCTGACGCCGGCTCGGAAAAACTCAGAGTAATAGAATTGGAACTTGCGCTCCCGCTCACATCGAAAGGAGTGCTTGCGCTATTCCAGTTATAGGACTTTGTCGATTTTGTAGTCACAGTGCTGCCACTCACCGTGGAGGCATTGGCGTTCGCCCACGCATAACCGGTGAGCACCTTCTGTAAGTTCAGGTCAAGAGAATTAGACGTCATGCTACCACTTATACCGCTTACCGTGATGCTGTATACCGTAGCGGAATTTCCTAACGGCGCTGACGTATCATAGTATGAGGTTGACGCTGTACTACCCACGGGAGTGCTACCTCTCGAAATGGCATACGTTACTCCCGGTGCGTTCTTGGCCGCCGGCCAGCTCAAATACACCGTCGCCGTCCCGCCGGTCGTCGACGCGTAAACGATGTTCGCCGTAATATTACCGGCAAAAGCAGGGGTTATTTTAGTGAAGTTGGCTGAGACGGTGCCTGCTGTGGTCCACCCATCATTTGCGACCATGCAAGTAAGATCTGTCGCCGGACAATTGGTATCAACAGCAGCCCCTGAGAAACTCCACCCGGAGAACGTGTACCCTCCCGCTGGAGAAGCCGTGAGGGTAATCCGCTGCGACGGGGGGAATTTCAAACTAGTGCTGCAGTTTGTTGAATTCCCACCGCACTTTATAGGAGGAACTCCCGCGCTCGCCGCCGTACTTGAAACTACACCAGCACTGTTATTGACACTCCCGCCGACGGTTACTTGCACAGATAGAGCACTGGATACTGGCGACGGAACCGGGGAAGAAACAAAATTAGCAATAACATTTATGCTCGTCGGCGTGGGATCTTGACCCCAACTCACGGTACACGTGTTACCGGTCGTGTTATTGCAATCGCCCCCCCACGAATTGAAGATGTAACCTGATGCGGGGGTCTCCGTGAAGGTGACGCTCGTTGCACCCGTCGGTATGCTGCCACCGCAAATATTGCTTCCCTCTCCGCAGTCTATCCTACTTCCTATTACCGAACCGGCGGATAGGTTCGACGCCCCATTAACCAGTATCTGAACTGATATATTATTCCCCGCCGTCCCGCCGCCATTGTTACCCCCAGGCACCGTCGTCAGGGCAAGTACATAATGGCCAGTTATCACAAACGCTCCCCCTACCACAATTGCCCCAGCGAAGAAGACGAAAAGTTTTTTGATGGATAATCTAGTCATAAAAATCTATAATTTGCTGCATTCTATGTAAGCATCATTTACATTCTTTCCATCGTTGACTATATTGTAACTCGTTGATTGTCCTGATTTACTTAAGACAGAGGTGTGTATTCCACTCAAGAAATAGCCGTTTGGACACATGACCCAGGAATCGTAATATGAATTGCCGAGTTTCAATTCGAGCGCATCGCCACTTATAGTCGTACTCGCTTCCACTGTGCCGCTCCATTTTTGGTCTTTCAACTCCAAAACACCGACGTAAAGTTTCGAAGTGTTATTCCGAGGATCCTGTTGATCGGCGACACACCGGTAGTAAGCCGTGAGACCACAGGTGAGGTTATCGTTCTCATCATACTGAGCATGGTTGAGATAGGCATATATATCCTTCCCAAAGTCAGAAGCATTGCACAAGTTAGACGGAGGCGAAGAGATAATAGTGGGAAAGTTCTCCGTATAGGCCATACATCTATTTCCCGATATATCGGTATAAGATTTAACGTTAGGATTACTACTCAGGAACTGCTGGGTATAATCTGTCGCGGTCGCTCCGGACGGAATGCTTTGCGGCATATATTCAAAATGAGGGCCCATGACAGTACCTGCATACCTATCACTGAATGTTATAGTAGAATTCGAAGAATCAATAGCCAGCGAACTCTTCCATAGTACACTGGTATCAGGTTGGGAATCTCCGACTCTCAAGGCCAGCTGATTGCCGTCTCCCGAGAAATAAATCTGCATCGGATGATAATTTCCCGAAGAAGAGTTAGCTATCCAACCTAAACTCGCTGACGAATTATCATAATGAGCGCCGTATGTTATGTAGTTTCCACCGTTTCCCGCATTGAGAACCAGCCCAGCATTGCTCCCATCTCCCATCACCAGCTCACCGAGAGCGCTTTGAGAAGGACCACTAGTAAAAGGCGGGATTGATATACCAACATTATAAGGTGAGTAGGAGAAGATAGTACCACCTTGAGTCGACGTTACATACCACTCACCCGCTAAAGCCACCGGCGGATTGGTACTCCATTGAAGCGAAGGAACATAACCAACATTGGGTATTTGGGCCATTTCTAAAATGCCCTCCCCTCCGCTGTCGCTGAACTGGATCTGGGGCATGGATGACGTAGACAAAACAAGATCACCCCCGTTTATGTTAATGTCGAGCCGACCGCTTTTACTCTGGGCATAGGGGCCGGTGTCTATCGCCGAATTTACCGATCCGCCTGGTGCGGGATAGCTTGGCTCATTGTAGGCCATAGCTCTCCAGGTAAAAAGCACGGCAACTAGCAGAACTGATGCGAAAATTGTTAGGATTTTATTTGTATTCATAATTTTTGCTATTTTTGTCTACCACAATCTGTCGCACATTATTGATGGGACTATACCGTCGTAATAATTCTCTCCCAAGAGACTTCCTCCCTTTGTTGCCAACGTGCGTTTACCATACTTGATACCTTTTACAAAATAGCCTGGTGGGCATGTTGCCCACGTATTCGTGAAAAATGTTGGACTTGAATTCGTTGTCATATGATTATAATCAGTCCAGTCTGGCTCAAGGTAATGAGAGCTCGTATTACTTGTTTCAAAAATCCTCTGCGCCGATGCTCCACCGCCCGCATAATTACAAATGACGCTCCCCGTCGGCCAGAATATAATGCCGCCTGCCCCGTTTTGACTTACCGCTTTGCTATTAGTACCCGCACATGTGATACCTTGTCCCAACTGATTTAAAGTATTTAACCAATCCTGATCCGCCGAACTGGTCCACCAGTTACTCCACGATGGATTCAGCAAATCTACGTCGAGTGCGCGAACGGTAGTATCAGCTGGCTGCATTATTCGCTTGTACCTATATTCCGGTTTCAAATTGCTTGTCGTACAGTCATCACAATAGCCGATCGTTCCGCTGGCATAGTTTTCTCTTGCGCCGAAGTACGCCGGATAGCCAGCAGTCACAGAAGTACCATACCGGAAGAAGTCTTCTGAACTCGAGGCAATCTTTACAAACCCGGTACATCCGCTGCCGACATCGCAGGTTTTATTCGTTATTATCTCAAAAGCATATTCTGCGCTGGACGGAGGTGCACCTAAAACAGCACTTCCGTCAAAACCAAGCATAAGCCCTGCACGCCAGACATCCCTGATAGTTTTCTGATTATCTTTTTGAGCCTGGGTTAATGGCGCCGACGCGTTTATCGACAAACCGTTGCCCAACGCATTACCAAATAGGATCCCAAACGAAGACTGATTACCATTTACCGGTGACACCGGCCAATTAGCTGCATATCCGTCCGTTGAACTCGCAAACAAATTAAAGAGTATCGCTCCCTCACCCCACGATGAGCTACCATAAAGACCTACGTTCGGCGTCGTGGAAGAACAGCCGAACAATCTGTCGCCGTACGACTGGTTACCGCAGTAGCTACCACTATCGGGAGGCAGCGGGGTGAATCCCAAAATCTCTAAAGAACTGGCATCCGCCGGGATGCTGCCAACGAGTGAACTCGTGGTGACAAACAGGTTTTGGGGCGTATAAATTCCGGTTGTCGTGGCAAACCACAATGGCACCTCAGAGTTTTGATTCAGGGCAGGTGAAAAAACACTAAACACTCCATTGGAGAGTCTCAGAGTCGCGTAAGAACCGCCATTGCCAAATCCCAACACATCACCTCCTGTGAGATCACCGATATAGGAATCCATACTGGAAGAAGTAAAATGTAGAGAACCAGCCTTGGACTGCGGTGCTGAAGAGGTATCAAGCGGAACATTGATCGCTTGCGCGATAAAGGCGAACGCGATTGACATCAGGATGACGAACAAAAATATTGGCAGATAATTTTTCATAACTTAAAACGATGGGAACATACGCGCGCACATTAGCATTATCGCCTCCTTGGTATCATTTTTACCGTGACCAAATGCAACACCGCTCACAAAGTATCCATCGGGGCAGTTTTCGACCATGCTTCCCGACTGATCAACAATCTGGACGTCATTATTATAAGTGGACGTATTGTTATATAATTGCGTCATTAACTGGCTGTTGGCGGAGACGCCACCGGCCACAATTTTTGAGAAAACACTCGCATTGGCTGAGTCCGGTGGTCTTGCATACTCGACTGAACCCTGCAGAGCATCCACATCTCCGTTCGCATAGATTTTTAACACTGGTCCAGCAAAATACAGAGAGCTGTTGCTGAAAGAACTATCCTTTGTGCTACCTATACTGGTTCCCAGGGCAATAAAACCACCGGCCGGGTTGACAAATATGCCCGACTCTGGACCCGTAACGGCAGTATTGCCGTTTTTGGCGAGCATAGAATTTGTCGAAAAATACCCCCCTGACAAAATAACCGGCCCCAAGCCTTGCCTGTTTTCATTTCCCAGCGGGTTCGCGTAAAAATTCAAACTACTTGACCCATCCGGACCAACGACAGATAAATCAGGGATTACCAAATTACCACTGCTCAAACTGGACACTGAATTAGGATTAGACGCACCAACGACAAGAGGTCCATTGGAAATGAGAGCTCCGCCGTTGGATGATTGCCAATTATACCCCAAGACCGAAGAGTAACCCCCAGCAGTTACCCTTATGCCCTGCAGATTAATGTCATAAGTCATAGAACTACTTACATTGCCGTTACTGTCAACCCATTGAATGCCCGCTGGCGACAATTGCAACCGCAACGCCTGAGACGAATTGCCTACCACCAAGCTTCCTGACTTGGTCTGTAGAGAAGAACCCGTATCAAGTGGCGGATAAGAACTATCAAACGGCGGCTGGTTTGCCGGCGGCATATATTGCGCATGAACCATCAAGTACCCCTCCAATCCCAAAACCACAAAGAGGATAATAGCCAGATGGAAAAGCGGGTTTGAAAATAGTTTCTTCATGGCAAACTTTCTTAGCTCATAAAGATTATAGCACATTCACCCCGTTAGAGACCACGCCCGCGCGTGCGCGCTCAAAAGGCCTTGAGGCGGGACCACCTCTAAGGGGAAAACTGGAAGACTTTCTTGGTATACGTGTGCTATAATAGAGGGTATGGAACCAATACAATCAAAAAACAAAATAGCGATCTTAACGGTCGGGAGTATCGTGGTAGCGGTTGCCGTATTTCTGATAGGATTCTGGATCGGAAATGAGAACGGCAAGCAGGCTGGCACGTCGGCGACGGAAGCCAAATACCAGCCGATAGTAAACGCGGCTTTTCCAGAGCCGCCGGCAGTACTTACACAAGTGAGAACCAAAATAACAAGCATACAGGGCAACAACCTTACGATTTCGATGGACGATCCAAGCGACTACCTTCCACACCTTGATAACTCTCCCAAGAAGCAAGTCGCGAAAACGGTAGTTATCGATCAAAATACGAAAATAGTGAAATTGGATTATTCGAAAATGAATAAATCCGGAATGCCCCTTCAATCTTCCCTCAGCGTTTCCGACCTCAAGAGCGGCGACGTCGTTGTAATCACCACTGATTCAAACATCAGGACGTCCGGCAGCTTTGTTGCAAAGCAGATTACTCTTTCTGTATACTAATCCGTATGAATCCCGCTAGAAATCCACTTTGGTTATCGGCGGGGCCTGAATTTTGCAGTCGCAATAAATTTTTAAATTTCTAACGGGATGAATCTCATACCAACCGTCATTGAAAAATCGTCGTACGGCGAACGGGCCTACGATATCTACTCCCGCCTCCTCATGGAGCGGATCGTCTTCCTCGGCGGCCCCATCATGGACGACGTCGCGAACAGCGTAATCGCCCAGCTCCTTTTTCTGGATCACGAGGATTCCAAAAAAGACATCAAGCTCTATTTGAACACTCCCGGCGGATCGGTCACGGCGGGACTCGCAATCTACGACACGATGCAGCATGTCAAGGCCCCGGTATCCACAATCTGCATCGGGATGGCTGCCTCGATGGGGGCAGTGCTCCTAAGCGCCGGTCAGAAAGGCAAAAGATTCGCACTCCCCAATTCCGAGATACTTCTCCACCAGGTTATGGGCGGCGCGGAAGGCCAAGCAATTGAAATCGAGATAACGGCCAAGCACATCATCAAGATAAAGGAGAAAATAAACCAGGTTTTGGCTAAACACACCGGACAAAGAATAGACAAGATAGAGCGCGACACCGATCGGGATTTTTATCTTACGCCCCAAGAAGCCAAGGAATACGGCCTCATAGACGAAATCATACGGACGAAAAAATAAAAGAGTCGACGTGGGGGTTCCCCTCGTCGACTCCAAGTAGTTTATCCGCAACATGGCAGGCCAGGTCCATCGCCATAGCGGCTCGCAGAGTTCTTTTGTGAAGAACTCTCTGCCTCCCGCAATATGGCATCGAAGATTTCCGAATCGGACTCCTCGGATTTCTCTCTTTGGGTCAGAATATCCACGTCTCCGTTCCTACCTTCGATAATGGATATGACTCTTTCTAGGGATCCAAACATCATAACCACTGTGATCCATCTCCTTTCTTTTTTCTTATCCTTTGGGATTGTCCAGCACTCATTCTCGACTCATCGCTGAAATTCGCTATTCTCGACATTGGACGAGAAGTTCGTCAATAATAGCATCGGTAATCGGCATTCCAGTTAATTCCTCAATCCATAGAAATTGGGTAGCCGGATTCATCTCCAAAAAAATAGTCTGTCCATCTGGGGTTACGATCAGATCAAACGAAGCAAAACGGACGCTGTAGTGCTTCATCATCGCAATGAGTTGATCACTTAACTCATGATCGGTGCCGTATACCGAATAGGGTGTTGCACGATCACGTCGGCGCCAATCCGTTTGCGTCCGTTCCGTGCTTTGAGAATCAATTCGGCAACTAAACACCTGTTGCCCTACCACAGTGATCCGTAACTCAAATGCCTTTTCGATATATTCTTGGAGGCAAACCGGAGCCGCGCGGATAGATTCAAATCGATCAAGGACATCTTTCGTAACGATATTCGTATAAACCGTATAAAAACCACCATCGACTTGATGTCCGTATCCAGCAACACTCTTGATTGCAACCGTCTTATGTCGTTCAACAAAATCTTTTGCAACCACCGGGTCATTAGTAACGAGGGTTACTGGAATACGGAAACCGAACGTTTCCGCGATGGCCAGCTGATCAAATTTATTCCGTCCCTCCAAGACATTTGCTTCGCCGTCGAGAATGAGGCAATAGTTGCTGAGTAAGTCGATAAACCAACGGAGCGTGAAATCCAGCTCGGACTCGGCAAAAACCCGTGCCTCTGCTTCCGACTCGGGGATCTGGGATGCCTTTGGTTTGACGAGGCGCCGCAACCACACCCCTTGTATTTCACCAATGGCAACGCGCGTACGGTCAATAGAAAGAACAGAATCGTGGACATTCGGAAATTGCAAGGCAATCTCAGCTTCTTCGAAGTTTTCGGCATTCAGACGAAGGTAAGAAATGTTTCGGTCGGCCATCCGATGGAGCACGTGATCTGCTGTCACATCCTTCGCTCTCGTAATCACAAGCAGACGGGATTCTGGCTTTTCACTCATTTTCAATCCTCCTTATATTAATGATTTCAAGATTTTTCTAGAACAAAATAGTTCCTGTTTATGCTAATAACAATTAAAACACTTGTTTAATTTATTGTCAAAGTGTCTCGGGGGTGAATTCAACCCCGATGGAATACTCGTGCCCCACAAAATTTCTCACCTCTCATTCCTCTAACCGCCCGTACGGTTTTACCCCAAACACAACGTTGGTCGCTCGCTTCGCTCTGTGCTCGAAAATAAAATGGGCAATTTCGCCGGGGGAATCAAAATTGAATCCCGTCTCCATTAAAAATTTGTTCTTCGCCACGCTTTTTAGCAGTGTCCCGCTCTTCACGGGCGAGTTCGATCTCGGCCTGAAAGTAATAAGGACGGTATCAATGCCGACAACGATTACGTCATCCCATTGCGAACGATATACTCCCTCGAACTTCTCTTGACTAATAATTTTCTTCCCTCGGCTGTATTTATTACTCCTGTCAATGAATTCGTATATGGTTTCGAAAATTCCAGTATTAATTGAAATGCAAGAACCATCATTGGTATTGGCGAGAGTAATTACTCCAATATCATTTTCCACATCAAGAGAAATTCGGGCAGTGAATCCATTAAAACCGCCTCCATGCCCCACAACTTTTCTCCCTTCAATTTCCTGGATATAGAATCCCAGTCCATATGATATATTTTCCTCATCGGTAGCCCAATGCTCTCTCATCATTTCCTTCTTTGACTCTCTACCCACCAAAACATTAGATTTCTTCCGTCTTAAAGACATGGCAGCGAGGTATTTCGCGAGATCGGGAACGTTTGATATAAAGCCGATAGCCGGGGCGTATGCCTTTACCTCAGAATAAGGAACTGCCTTGCGCTCCTTCTTTGGTATGGGATAAGAATACCCTTTGGCAAACCAATCTTCATGCTCTCCTTTGAGATCGGGAATTGTTCGCTCCATGCCAATTTTCTTGATTATATGCTTTGATACATACTCACCATAATTGAGATCGCTAACTTCCTTGATAACTTCGCCAAGCAATGCGAAACCAAAATTTGAGTATTTAAACCGTGTTGAGTTTTCGAATACAAGAGTTTCCGGAGAAATCGATTTTTTCAATCCGGCAAGATCGGGGAAATCGTCACTCTTCCAACGTGGTATGTTGCCGTCTCTCCATATGCCACCCGTATGAGAAAGTATCTGACGAATGGTTATATGGGCCGAATCGAAATCGCTGGCTCGTACTTTAAACCACGGAAGATACTTTTCTACTTGATCATCGAGACTGAGCTTGCCTTCCTCAACCAATTGCATAACGGCAGTCGCAGTAAAGGTCTTGGAAAGTGAAGCGATCCGAAAACAAGTTTTCGGCGTTACTAAAACTTTCGATTCAACGTCTGCATATCCAAAACCTTCTTGGTAGACAAGTCTCCCATTATAAATGATACCAACAGCAAGACCCGGAACAGAGTCATACTGGATTTTCCAGGGCAACCAAGAATCAAGAATCTTGGTCGCATATTTAATTGCTTTTACATAATCCCTTTCCATATGAGCGCATTCATTATATCACAACCGCGACAGATAAATTGCGGTGTGACTACCCTCCGCGCCGCTCGAGAGTTTAATAGACTCCCAGATTTACATACCATTGATAATAAGATAAAAGAGTTCTAAAATAAGAATGGCAGCTTGCCAAAGAAAGGAGTGAATAAGATGGATAAGCAAGCCGAGCTGACGCCACTCGTGTTTCAGCTCCGCGAGCTGGTCCTACTGGGATCAGAACGCATGGCGTATCTCCACATGACGCAGAGTAGCTGCGGTGGCGAAGATGTCCTCGACGGCGAGTAAGGATCAAGAGCTGGATTCGCCCTTCAGTGAATTTAGCTCACAGATAGAAAATCTCGCTAGCGAAAAAAAGGGCCGAGCGGCTTACCGCCCGGCTCTAAATATTTTGAGGAATGACCTATCGTCTTCAAAATTGCAACAAGACCTTATCTTTGACAAATAAATGCAATAGAGATAATTTTCTGCTAAAATTGAGGCAATGGAACAGGATAAAAATGATTTGATCCGAAGGGTTTTGAATCGCGGGGTTGAGGAAATCATCGAGAAGGAAAGCCTCGTCAAGAGACTCAACTCGGGCAGAAAACTCCGCGTGAAATTCGGCATCGATCCGACGAAGCCGGATATCCATTTGGGACACACCGTTCCCCTTTTGAAACTTCGCGAATTCCAGGAACTGGGACATAAGGCGGTTCTCATTATCGGCGATTTCACGGCGCAAATCGGCGACCCGTCGGGGCAATCGGCCGAACGGAAACCGCTTACCGAAAAGGAAGTAAAATCGAACATGAAACACTACCTCGAGCAGGCCGGAAAAGTCATCGACATCAAGAAGGCCGAGGTCCGGTACAACAGCGAATGGCACGGGAAAAGCTTGAAAAACTTTCTTTCCATCACCAAAGCGGTAAGCATCAGCCAAATCATGAAACGGGAAGATTTCGAGAAACGCATCAATGCGGGCGGCGACGTCATGGTCCTGGAATCCCTCTACGCAATTCTCCAGGGGTATGATTCCGTGATGGTCAAAGCCGACGTGGAACTCGGCGGATACGACCAGCGGTTGAATCTTCTCATGGGCAGGCGTATTCAGAGATATTTCAAAATGCCGGAGCAGGACATAATAATCATGCCGCTCGTGGAAGGAACGGACGGAACAAGGAAGATGAGTAAGAGTTTCAATAATTACATCGGCATAAATGAACCGCCCCAGGACATGTTCGGGAAGATAATGTCCATCCCGGATTCCCTTATAAACAAATACTTCACATACTTCACCGAGATCGATCCGCCGCGGAAAAGTCCCTACGAATCAAAGATGTTCCTCGCCGAAACCCTGGTCTCGATGTACCACGGAGAAAAAGCCGCAGCGAAAGCCAGGGAAAATTTCGTGAAGACGTTTTCCAAAAAAGAAACGCCGGAAGACGTTGAAGAATTAAGAATCAAGAATCATGAAGTAGGAATTATGGATCTCCTGCTTGCCGCGGGCGTGCCGAGCAAAAGCGAAGCGAGAAGGCTCATCGAGCAGGGAGCGATAAAAATAAACGAGGTGGTAAAAAAAGACTTTCAGGAAGCTCTGAATTTGAAAGGCAGAGAAATCCTCAAAATCGGCAAACACCGATTCTTTAAGATAAAAACCTGATCGGCACACAGCAGTGGACGAAGCTCGGACTTTTCTACTTAGATAAATTCAAAACCTCTTCTAGAAGTTCTGGGAATTCCTCTGTCTCCATCTCACTCTGCGTATAGTGTCCCCTACCCTTAAGCTCGATTACCTTGCCGCCTAAAACGTCGTGGAAAATCTTCAATGACTGTTTTCCCTCCTCTGCCTCGTCATCGGCGGTAAACATCACTATCTTACTTACTCTAGAGCTAATTGTTCTATCAATTGGATAATCGTAAAAGGCTTCCTTTTCCTTGTTTCCTTTTCGCGCGATTTTCCAAGGAGCGACGAGTATGAGCTTACCTATGTTTTGCTTTGAATCTCCGAGCCAGCGAACCAGAAAAGCACAGCCGCAGCT
Organism: uncultured bacterium; assembly: GCA_963713955.1. Classification (GTDB taxonomy): domain Bacteria; phylum Patescibacteriota; class Minisyncoccia; order UBA6257; family GWB1-50-10; genus JAKAHT01. The sequence continues at coordinate 208,966 of OY970216.1, read as the reverse complement.
ATGGCCTATCAACACGGTCTCGGGGTCAATCTCGAGGTGCTCGAAGGTTTTCTTCCAGTCCTCATATACAGGCGCATACGGCGCAGGCATTTCGGGAGCCTGGGTAGGGATACCGATCGCTGAAGTATTCCTCTTTACTTGCGCAGCCACGAATAATAATGGCATTCATTATTTAATGATAGCTTGCTCAACTTTGGTGCGGGATATCGGGATCGAACCGGTGCCTTGACATTGGCAATGTCATGTACTGCCACTATACTAATCCCGCTTTTTTTAATCCCTACTTCCCGGGCGGAGGGGAAGTCGGTCCTTTAACGTGCGGCACCGATCCGGCCGGAGGCCCGACGAATCCCGTCGAATTCCCGGTCTCGGCACTCCGCGAGGGATTGCCCGTTCCAATATACGATAAAATCACGAGCAAGGCAATGAGAAATAGAAGGACTCCCAACAAATAAAAAATGATTTTCTTTTGCATAGTGCCCGGAGTCGGATTTGAACCGACACGTCCTTGCGGACAACAGATCTTAAGTCTGTCGCGGCTGCCAGTTACGCCACCCGGGCTTTCCTGAGGTGCCGGTGGGAATCGAACCCACGAATAAAGGTTTTGCAGACCTTCCCCTTTACCACTTGGGTACGGCACCGTCTTGCTTCGCTTGGTCAATCACGAACTCCAGTCTCGGCATCGGCTTAATATTCATTTTTCTCAAGAGCTTGCCCTGGATCTCCCGCCTTCTTCCCTCAATCATTTTATATATTTCTACCTCTTTTTCAAATGGCAGAATCGAGATCTTAACCGTCGCATCCGCCATGTCTTCCGAGACGCCGACCGAGGTTAGGGTGACGAGCGCGCCGCCGAAATCGAAATCCCTCTGGAAAATCTTGTTCAATTCCTCGGCAATGACGCTCCCCGCTTTCAGATTCCTGAACGGCCTCATTTCAATCGGCGAAAATCAGTATATTCTTTTCCTTTATCGAATCTTTCGATTCGACGAGAAGCCCGACCTCAATCCCCGTTTCGGCCTGCGGCACGTCTTTCCGCTGCGATTGCAAATTCAGTATTTTCCCCTCGCCCATCTTCCTCTTGTCGCTCCAAACTTCGAATGATTCCTGATTCTTCACCGGCCCCAAGAGAACCACGCCTCCCACGATGTGTTCTTTCCCCTTGGGAACGCCGAATGTTCTCAATATCTCGATTCTCCTCATTTCTTTGGGAATGGATTTCTGTATGTATTCTTTGATGCTCTTCTCGAGTTCGTAGACTATCGGCGACTGTATGACGTTCACTTTCTGCGTCTTTGCGAGATTGTCGGCCGATTTGTCGATTTTCGTTTTGAAACCGACAACGAGAGCGTTGAAAGCGGATGCGTTCTTGATGTCATTCTCGGTTATGACGCCCACCCCTTCCTGGATTATTTTTATCGGCGTCTGGAAATCGGTGTTCAGGATAATAGTCTTCAGGGCCTCGAGAGACGCCATCTCGTCCGATTTGAGGATGAGATTTAAGAAACCGACATCTCCTTCTTTCTTCAGCTCTTCAGAAACCGGGGGTTGCTTCTTAACCCGCTCAAGAACAGCTAAATCGGACGAAGCCCAAAATTCCTCCCCCACATTCGGCATCCCGTCGAAACCGATAATCGTGACGGGCGAACTCGGCACCGCTCCATCGATTTTCTCGTTCAAAAAATCACTTATTTGTTTCACCTTACCGCTGGCGGTCTGTGTTGCAATATTCTGCCCGACTTTCAGAGTGCCGTCTCTCAAGACCCCGCTTGCCACTATCCCCCGCCGGGGATCCTTGGCGCTTCGGAGGATAATTCCGTACGCCTCCTTCTGGGGATCGTAGGTAAAGCCTTCCACATCGGCGGTCAAGGCAAGTAAGTCGAGAAGCTCTGGAACGCCTTCTCCCGTCTTCGCCGAAATTTCCTGCCAGGAAACACTGCCGCCATATCCCTCGAGAAGCACACCGGCTTGAGCCAAATCGTTTTTGGTTTTCTCGATGTTCGCGTTTGACTTGTCGATCTTGTTCACCGCAACAACAAACGGTATTTTCGCTTCAGTCGCTATCTTTATGGCTTCCTTGGTTTGCGGCCGGACGCCGTCGTCGGCGGCAACGACGAGGATCGCGATGTCGGCCACCCGCGCACCGTACTGCCGCATGTTCGAAAAAGCCTCGTGGCCCGGCGTGTCAATGAACGTCATCTTTGCGCCCTTGTGCTCGATCTCGTAGGCGCCTATGGATTGCGTGATCCCGCCGGCTTCCCGCCCGGCAACATTCGTTTTTCTTATGTAGTCAAGAAGCGTGGTTTTGCCGTGATCCACGTGTCCCATGACGACAATGATTGGAGGACGCTTCATAATAGTAGAGATTAACAGCAATTGAGAGCATTTACAAGATTTGACCGAAAAATATTTGAAAAGATATCGCAATTGGGTTATCCTTCATTGAGTGTGGAGGCGTGGCCGAGTGGTTTAAGGCAGCATCCTGCTAAGATGTTAGGGGAGCAATCCCCTCGAAGGTTCGAATCCTTCCGCCTCCGCATGATGGCCTCATCGTCTAACGGCTAGGACAGCGCCCTTTCACGGCGTAAATTCGGGTTCGATTCCCGGTGAGGCTACGAAAATATGGACAATAAAAACGATATAGTTTGGGAAGCGGCCGAGTTCAACCAGGTGGAGAAGAGTTTCGGATGGTATCTGATTTTTGGCATTCTTTTCATTGCCATGATCATATTCGGCTTCGCGAGCCGCGATTTCTTCTTCGTCATCTTTCTTCTCCTCGCCGGCATTCTCGTCATTGCGCTCGGCGGACGGAAACCGGAAAACATTAAATTTACTCTTGGAGAAGACGGATGCAAAATAGGAAATTCCGAGACAATCTATCGGTACTCGGATATGACCGGATTCGCGATCGTTGAGAAGAGCAGTGACAACAATCTCCTCGTCCTGAGGCAGAAATCAACCGTGAATCCGTATCTCAAGGTGCCGATCAAAAAAAGCATGACCGAAGATGTAAAATTACTTCTGGGTTCCAAGTTGGAACAACGGGAATATGAGGAAACGCTGCTTGACGTCCTCATAGAAAGGGTAGGATTATAAAAACGCATAAGCCCTCGTAGTCCAACGGACCCCACACTATAATAAACTAAGTGCGGGGCAGGTAGGACGAGATATGTCCCCATAGCTCAACGGACAGAGCGCAGCCCTGCGGAGGCTGAAATAGGAGTTCGATTCTTCTTGGGGACACAATAGGTTTGATCTTTACCCCGCACTTGCTTGCATAGTGCGGGGCCTCTCGAGGGCACAACTTAGGGCGCGGCTCAAGAGACTTGGATTCTTGGCCCGCCCGGACGATCTGGAAACCTACCCCCTGAAGAGATTCAGAGAAAGGAATACCGCGCCGTCCTCGCTCTGATTTTTTGAGGGAGGGTTACTCAATGAACATGTAGTCGTAGTGCACAACGGCTTTCCCGCCTTTTTTGCCCACAAGCTCCTTCACTTTGCCGGAGTCGAAAGCAATCACTCCGAAACCAATCCTCTTGTTGTGCGCATTTTTTATCTCCACAACATCTCCTTTTTTAAATTCGCCTTCGACTTTGACAATGCCAACAGGCAACAAACTCATTGCACGTTCTTTGGAAATAAGCATGTCGCCAGCACATTCGTTTACAACAATCGTACCCATTGTCAGTCCTTCAGAGTATGCCAGACGACGTTTTACCCCGCTGGTTCTTCTCAAAGGAATAAATTTCGTGCCGACTGAACGGCCATCAATAATATCACGCAGCACGTTTTCTTTTTTGCCGCTTGCGATATGCACCGCAATACCGGAGGTGATAAGTTTTTTAGCGACGGCGAATTTTGTGGTCATACCGCCCTTCCCGGTGCTTGTTTTCTCTTTCGTGATATGTTTTCGAATCTCGGTGATAGTGTGCAGGTCTATTTCGGGAATTACTTTTGCCGCGGCGTCGGAAGGGCTGCCGTCGAGGACGCCGTCAACGCTCGTCAGCATGATGACGGCATCCGCCTCCAACTGAGCAGCGATAAGGCCAGCCAGTTCGTCGTTATCGGTAAAAACAAGTTCTTTTATCGCGATAACGTCATTTTCATTCACGATTGGCACGATCCCATCACGAAGTAAATTCAAAAAGCAACGGCACATATTTTGATAATGGTCGCGATCTCGAAAGTCTTCCTTACTTACAAGAACCTGTGCACATAAATAGTGCTGTTTCTCAAAGAGCCGCGCGTATGTCTCCATTAACTTCACTTGACCAATTGCCGCAAAAACTTGCTTGTCCGCGACCATCTCGGTTTCTTTGGAGAGTTCCAGGAGACCGCGGCCCGAACCGACGGCACCGGACGTTACGAGCACTATTTCGATCCCGCCCTTTTTGAGGATCGAGACTTGTTCGACGATGCTCTCGAGAACCGCCTCGTCAATACAGCCGCCCGCTCTGGAAAGCACGCCTGTCCCGATTTTAACAACAACTCTTTTATACATACTCACTTGTCCAGTTTCTTGACGCGACTAAGCCCTGCGGCGATTGCTTGGGTAAAATTTTTTGCAAGACCGCGCTTCGCGAAGTCGGTGAGTATAGCTTCGGTAACGCCTCCTTTCGTTGCGACGGAACGCACGAGTTCTTCGGGCGATATACCGGTGTGTGTCAAATAGGCGACCGTCCCCTTGAATGTTTGCTGCGCGACGCGATTCGCATCTTTGGTGGACACTCCGAGCGTCTTTGCACTGTTCGTCAATGTGCTGATGAGAAACGCGACAATGCCGGGCCCGCAACTCGATATGAGCGTTAAAGCATCAAGATCCTGTTCAGATGCTACTGGCACGATAATTCCCAGCCCTGACAAAATGCGGGTAAGTTCGGATTTTTCCTTTCTCGAAAGATTGGCGGCAAACAACCCAACAACGCCCGCGCCGACCGCGATAGGCATATTCGGCATAATTCGGCCAAAATGCACTTTATCTGCAAATCGTTGTAGTGTCGCGATTGAAACTCCTGCAGCAAGTGATATCAAAACTTTGCCCCTCATAGATTCCCCCACCTTTTCAAGAACCGTCGGGACGACCGATGGCTTCACTGCAAGAAATACCCATCGCGCCGAATGTACGGCTTCGTTGTTGTCTCGGGTTATACACACATCAAGCTTTTTTAATATGCTGTCGCCAGAAACCTTTGGGTTTGAGACCATGATCGACTCGGCGCGCAAACCACTCCGTATAAGCCCTTCAGCAAGCGCGCATCCGATATGCCCGCCGCCTATGATAGCGATTCTATTTTTCGCGGATATTTCCTTTGCCATATACTTGCCACTTATAGGTAGTTAATTCTTTTAGTCCAACGGGGCCTCGAGCGTGCAATTTGGAAGTCGAGATGCCCATTTCCGACCCCAAGCCGAACACATAGCCGTCGTGGAGGCGCGTCGATGCGTTAATAAAGAGAGCTGCCGCGTCAACCGACCTTGTGAAGTAATCAATCACATCCGCATCCCGTGCGACGATTCCCTCGGTGTGCAACTTCGTATATTTTCGCACGAATTTAACAGCCTCTCGAACATCCCGCACGATTTTAATACCGACGACCAGACCGAGCGTCTCCTTGTCCCAATCCATCGTCTTTTTTACGACCACACCTTTTGCTTGCATAGCTTTTGTAACTTGCGGCGCGAAAGTATCCGCAATATCTCGATGCACAAGAATGGTATCGAGCGAGTTGCACGCCACGGGTTTTGTCGTTTTTGCATTGACGAGGATTTTCACAGCCATGTCTAAATTTGCGCTCTTGTCCACGTATACCCGCGCGCCGCCGGCGGCGTGCGCGAGTACCGGAATTTTCGATATCATCATGACAGCCCTAACCATTCTATATCCACCGCGTGCAATGACCAGGTCAACGACGCCGTTCTTCTGGAGGATTCGGTTTGTGATACTCCGGTCTCCCGATGCGATGAACGAAACCGCATAGTCCGGCAACCCAGAGGCGCGGAGCGCGGTTTTAATGCACTCAAAAAGCGCTTTGTTCGTACGGAGCGCTTCGGAGCCACCTTTAAGTATCACGGCATTTCCCGATTTCACGCAAAGGCCAGCCACATCAATTGTTACTTCGGGACGCGCTTCATAAATAACAAAAAGCACACCGAGGGGCACGCGAACTTTTTTCAAAACGAGTTTTTTCTTCCTGGTTGTTTGTTCAATCACTTCTCCAATTCCGCTTTTCAGGCGAGCAATCGAACGCAGTTTGGCGACGAGGTGGTCTATACCGCGTGTATCAATCGAAAGGCGCGCTATGAATGCGGCATCAAGTTGTTTCGCCTCCGCGTCCCGAATGTCCAAAGCATTCGCTGCGAGAACACGTTCCCTCCTCCGCACAATCTCTCGCGCGAGATTGCGTAAGAATGCATTACGTTCGCTCTCCGTTGTTTGAGAGAAAAAAGTTGCGGCTTCCTTAATCTTAGTGTAGTTGATTACTTGCTTCATATTTCTTGAGGAATTAAAAAAGACACTTTCGTGCCCGGCTTCTCAACGACATGCAAATCGTCTGCTAGCCGAGCTTCGCGCCATTCGGCACGGGCTGTTCCGGCACGGCTAAAACGACATGGCCGTTTTCCCGATAGAAACCTGTTGTCAGAACTTCCGATTCAAAGGGGCCGATTTTCTTTTTAGGGAAATTGATAACGCAAAGGACCTGCTTCCCGAGCAACTGTTCTTTCACATAGAGATCTACAATGCGGGCACTCGATTTTTTGACGCCGAACTCGCCGAAATCGATCGAGAGTTTATAAGCGGGCTTCTTTGCTTCAGGAAAGTCGTCTACTGTGACCACAGTCCCCGCCCGCAATTCAACTCTCTCAAATTCGTCCCAGGAAATAGTTTCCATGTTGATAACATACCACAATTCTTAGCTTTTTTGAAGGGAAGCTCATCGGGCACTAAACTAAAAGCCGATGGTTTAACTCCATCGGTTTTTAGTTATTATCGGAAAGATCTACTTATTGCCCCGTTCCGAACGTCCGCGTGGGCGATCCTTGCGACGCCGACCGGAGCTGGATCGAGTTCGCGGTTACGCTGCCGTCGGAGTTTGACGTGCCAACAATGACAATGTTCTCGCCGACCGTGAGGTCAGACGATGACGCTTCGACCGATTTCACGACCGGGGTCGTCGTGGAATAGAAGACCAACTCCGACCCGCCGCTCGCGAGATTTACGGTGATACTCCCGTCGCCGATCGCGTTTATCTGGCCCATGACCGACGATCCGGTCTGGTTGCCGCTCCGCGCGAACTGCCTCGTACCGCTTTGCGAGGAACTCGCCGTCTTGCTGCTCGACAATTTACCCAAAAGCATTCCGCCCGCAAAACCGACCACGAGTCCTGCAACGGCGACCACGATGATTAATTTATTTTTTTGCATCCCAATTTTACTTTAGAAACGACCTTTTCTCATCACTCATACCGCAACGCCTCGATTGGACTCAATTGCGAAGCTCTGCGAGCCGGATAGTAGCCAAATAAAATTCCTATGCCGGCCGAAACGCCGAACGCAAGGAGAATCGAGAAAAGCGAAATCTGCGTCGTCACACCGGCAAAAAGCGAGAGGAAAAAAGACAGAATCCAGCCAAGGATTACTCCCACGATGCCGCCGGAAAAGGTTATGGCAACGGCCTCCATCAAAAACTGGTAAATAATGTCCCTCCGCTGCGCACCGATGGCCTTCCGGAGTCCTATTTCTCTCGTTCGTTCGGTGACCGTCGTCAACATCATGTTCATGATGCCGATGCCGCCGACGAGGAGTGAAATGCCGGCGATCGAAGCCAAGAGCATCGTAAATGTGTTCGTAACCGTCGAAGCGGTTGCCACGATTTGCGCCTGGTTGTACACGCTGAAATCAGCCAGGGCCGGATTCGATATTTTATGCCTTTGCAAGAGGAGATTCGTTATACCCTGCTGCACCGCATTCATGGATGACGCATCGGTCGCTTCCACATTTATCTGGCTTACGTACGTATCGTTTGCCAAATACCTTTGGGCCGTCGTCAAGGGCACATAGATCAAATCGTCGGGACTGTTGAAGCCGCTCCCGCCCTGCGCCACCGTAAGGCCGATTATCCGGAATGGCACCTGGTTTATTTTTATCGATTTGCCGACCGGATCAGTTCCCGTGGCAAATAGGTCGCTTGCGACCGTGGGGCCGATGACGGCCACCCGGTCGCCGGATTGCATATTCTGATTGGATACGAATGTTCCCTCGGCTACGGCCACGTTCCGCACACCCGCGTAATCGGGTATCGTCCCGATGACCTGAGTGTTCGTGTTGGTACCAGGGGCCGTTACCTGAAACCTCAGGTTGAGTTGCGGCGCGACGGCTTCGACCAACGGCACTCCAGACGCGATGGCGTCTGAGTCGTCCTGCGTCAGCGTTTGCGCCGTTCCTCTCCCGCCGCTCGCCTGAATGCCGACACCCCGCTGGGCTCCCGGCGACACAAAGAGCAAATTGGACCCGGCTGATTGGATGCTCGCCTGGATACTCGCCTGGGTGCCCTGGCCGATCGCAATCATCGCGATCACGGAAGCGATGCCGATAACGATGCCGAGCATCGTGAGAAACGTCCTCGCCTTGTTGGCGGTAAGGGCCCAATAGGTTTCTTCCAATAAATCAATGGTCTTCATGTTTGTTGACTGGCGCGTCGCTTACAATTTCTCCGTCCTTTATGTGAATGATCCTTCGCGCATGGAGGGCCACGTCGGGTTCGTGAGTTATCAAAACTATGGTGCGGCCTTCCTTGTTCAGTTTTTCGAAAGTACCCAGCACAATCTCGCCGGTTTGCGTATCAAGGTTGCCCGTCGGCTCGTCGGCCAAAACGATCGCCGGATCGTTGACAAGCGCTCTCGCAATCGCGACCCGCTGCATTTGCCCGCCGGAGAGCTGGTTGGAGCGATAATAAAAGTGCGCTTCGTCGAGTCCCGCGGCAATAATCGCCGCAACAGCTCTCCGCTGCCGTTCCTCCCGGGAAATGCCCGCATACGTGAGGGGGAGAGATACGTTCCGCACGACCGTCGCTCTCGGCAAGAGGTTGAAGGCCTGGAACACGAAACCGATTTTCTCCTTCCTTATGTCAGCCAGTTCATTTTCCGAAAAAGACGACACATCTTTGCCGTCCAAGAAGTATTTACCCGACGTCGGCGTATCAAGCGCGCCCAAGATGTGCATCAAGGTCGATTTCCCCGATCCGGAAGGTCCCATGATGGCAACGTATTCGCCGTCATCGATTTTGAAAGAAACACCTCTTAGAGCGTAGGTTGATACATCGCCATTGCTGTAGATTTTAACGATATTCCGGAGTTCTATCATCTGACTATAAACCTCTGAATATAGCGCCTCCTCCGCCCCCGAATCTTGCGGCGCCTCCGGTTGTCTGTGTAACGGCAGTGCTTCCCGAAGAACCGGTTGTCTGCGTCACGATAATATCGCCTTCGCTGAGTCCGCTCGTGACCTCCGTGTAAGAATCGTCGGCTGATCCAGTCTGAATGATTTTCTCTTGGGGCAGCGCGGAAGAAACATAGAGAGAACTGTTCGTCGGCGATGGCGAGAGCGTTGATTTGTCGAGCGTCTCCACATAGCTCGCACTCCCCTGCGATTTCACTGCCGCATTGGGGACAATAAGAATATTCTGGTGGACGCCGGTTACGATGTTCGCCGTAACGCTCATGCCCGACCTTACGCTCGAATCCTGCGTCTCGAAGGCAACCTTCACGTTGTAATCCACCACGCCCTGACTCACCGTGCCGACGTTGTCTATCTCGGCCACTTGGCCCACAACGCTGAAGTTGGGCAGGGCGTCGAACGTAACGGTCGCTTGGTCGCCGATCTTGATGTTTGCGACGTCGGTTTCATTGAGGGAAACTTCGGCTATTTTCTGCTTCGCGACGATCGTTCCGATCTCGGTCGAACCCGTGGTGCCGGCGACCGTCGAGCCCGTGATGAGATCTCCGCTCTGGATGTTCAAAATCGCGACCTCCCCCGAAAACGGAGCCCTGATGATGTTGTTTTCGTAGTTGGTTTCCGCGGACTGCAACTGCGCTTCGGCGTTCAATACGGAAGCCTGGCCTGATTTTATGTCGGCATCGGTCGGCGGGGCTTGGAGCTGCGCCAGCGAATTTTGCGCCTGCGCCAGCGAATTTTTGCCGTTCTGGATTTGCTGGATGTCGGAGGTCAGTGAAGATATACTTCCCTCCACGCTCGAGACCGCACCCGCGACGGTCGACTTGTACGAACTGACGTTCGCAACGGTGAACGATGAGTTAGCGACAGCGTTAACCAGGGAGGTTTCCGCGCTCACGAGGAAAGCCTTGACCACCGCGAGATGGTTCAATGATTGCTGAGCCTCCGCTTCCAAATCGCTCGAAGAAGAATTAAGACTCAGGGATTGAAGTTCTGTCTGCCAGCCGGATATTTCTCCGTTCACGCCGATTCTCTTGTTCTGGGCATCCACGCCGGATTGTATATCATTCGTGGAATACAAGAGCGTCGGGGAGTAAGAGTTGGGATTGCTGAACAATTGATCCGTGTCACCATGGATGGTGTTGTAAGTACCGGTGTAAATGGAACTCATGTCATTGTACAAACCTTGGTACGCGTGGCTCAGGGAATTCTCGGCATTCGTGACGGAAAGTTGGGAAGCCTGGACGCTCAAGTCGGTCGGCCCTCCAACCAGCTTCTCGTAGTTCGCCTGCGCGCTCGCGAGCGACGCCTTCGCCTGATTCACCGACGAAGAAGCGGACGACTCATCGAGGACGGCGATCACCTGCCCCGCTTGCACGTAATCCCCTTGTGATACGTCGACGGAAACGACCTTCCCCGAGGCCAGGGGCGTAATGTTCACCTGGTTCTGCCCGGATACTTGGCCGGTGCCGCTCACGTAGGAAACGATTGTTCCCTTTCCGACGGTTGCGATGGCATAACTCGTAACGCTGCCCTTCTTGAAAAACAGAAAATATCCTCCGACCACGACGATTACGATCACGAGTGCCACTACCCACTTTTTCGAAAGTATTTTTTTCATTTGTTCTTTTTAAAACTATCTTCCGGCGTCCGGTGCCGGAAAGATTCTTACGAACCTCGCCTCAATCTGGCCGCTCGCATTCGGCGAACCTATGACAACGATCGGGTCACCGATTTTCACGGCGGACAAATCGATGTCCGACCCGCCTTCCCTCACGACGGTACTCGTACCGACGAGGACGATCTTTTCGACATTATTGTTACTTTTCACGACCACCATATTGCCATTTATGCTCAAAACGGATCCGGCATTGCCGAAGGGATTCATGGAATCGTTTTCCGTGAGTCCCGGGAAAAATCCTCTCCTCGGCTCGCCGAAAAACCGCCCGTAATTTTGGGCCCAATCGCGTTCAAAATCCGATTTTTGGGTCCCGACCACCATGCCAAGCTTGAAAACTAAAAGAAGGATGATTACTTCCCCTACCCCGATCGCGGCGTACCGGAACCACTTCGACTTAAGAATGTTTGAGTTCATATTTCTTTATTTTACCCCATCTCTTCAGGTTGTTCACGACGAGCGACACGAAGGTGAGAAACAAGAAACCCAGCGCCATGAGAGAGGCCACTTGGATGACGGGCAGAGATTCGGCGAGTGAAGAAAGATAGTAATTAAAATTGGAAAGCACGATCTGAAAATCCGAAAATATCAGCGAAAAGATCTGCGAGGTGCCGCTTTGATAGAATATGGGACCCGCCGCTCGGAAAACGGCGTAGAGCACGATTGCCGAAAGGGCGCTCACGCCCGAATAAACGGCAACCCGGATCTTTGCTCCTCTCAGTTTCCTTTTTTCAATCGAGAAAATCACCCGATCGGCGAGACCGGCAGCCGATGACCCTCCCGAATAGGACAGTATTTTGCCTATTTTCTCGAGATTATCCATGACTTCTTTATTGTATGCGGTGTATACGCAGCGGGAGGCTATTTCGGTGCGTACCTTTCGGTGAGGAAGCTCTTAATCATCAAAAGTCCTCGCCGGTGCCTGCTCCTCACCGTATTCTCCGGAACCCCGTAAATTTCGGCTATCTCCCTGAAATTCAACTGGTTCTGATAGTAAAGAGTTAAGACCGACTTATACTTCTGGGGCAGTTTGCCGAGGGCTTTTTCCACCTCCAGTTTGATTTCCTTCCGTCCGAAAGCCTCCTCCGGCATCTCGGCTGAACTCGGAAACTCAAAAGTCCCGTCGTCGCCGTCATCGAGGTCGGAAAGCCTTAATTCTTTCCTCTTCCTCAAAAAATCTATGATGGTGTTCCTCGCTATCTGGAAGATCCAAACCTTGAAGCTCCTCTTGGTATCGAATTTCCCGAGATTTCTCCAAACTTTTACGAAAACCTCCTGGGTCAAATCCTCCGCCCGGCTTTCATCCTGGACGTATTGCCGGATGAAGTTATTGATGTAATCGGCGTACCGCTTGACGAGGATGTCGAATAGGTTTTCTTCACCCTGCAAATAAAGCTCGACCAGTTTTTCGTCCGAGTTCATTTACTAATAATACCAGCTAATATCGACGTTGGTTACTTGAACCTATCTCAAAACCCTCTCACTAAGCAAGAAACGTATTAGGGTGAGAGGGCTCGGTGAGGCGAAAAAGTGGGTAAGACTTGGCCTAGCGGCCCGGAGCGCACACTTTTTCGGCTTGCCGAGTCCCTCGAGCCATTTTAAAGATAGGCTCTAGAGAGTGAAGCGGAGGTAAATTCCCGAAGGAATGACTCGCGCGGAATGGGCTTCCTTTACTTGTATCTCGCCGAATTCGCCTTCCGCCGATTCCGCGGGAAAGTAATCTTCCACGGCCTGGAGGAACGATCGTGGCGAATACCCGGCGGCATAGCCGTTCAAAAGGAAAAAGGAACCGCGCTTTTTCGAAAAAATGGATTTCAGGGCTAGAAGGAGCGGTTGTATGTCTTCCTCTATCTTCCAAATTTCGCCTCTGGGCCCGCGCCCGAAAGCCGGCGGATCGAGAATTATTCCGTCGTAAACGCTGCCGCGCCTCATTTCCCTCTCCGTGAATTTCAGAGCATCGTCCAAGAGATACCGTATATTTGCCTCCGGCACGCCGGAGAGCTTAGCATTCTCTTTGGCCCAGACATTGCTTTGCTTCGAAGCGTCAACGTGCGTGACTTTCCCGCCGTGCTTTGCCGCGACGACCGTCGCAACGCCCGTGTAACCGAAAAGATTGAGGATCTTGGGATTGTTGAGTCCGCTTACGCGCTTCCTTAACCACTCCCAGTTTACCGATTGTTCCGGGAAGAGACCGGTGTGTTTGAAAGACGTGAGCCTGACCTTGAAGCGCGCGTCTTCCCAGGATATTTCCCACGCTTCTGGGATCCCCTTGTTTTTCCAATCTCCTTTTCCGCCTTCCCACGAAAACTCGGCCGCGGCCGCTTTCCATTTTTCGGAATGGATCGGTTTCCAGATAGCCTGCGTTTCTGGGCGGATAATCGTGTAGGGCCCGTACCGTTCCAGTTTCTTGTTGTCGCCCGAATCGATTAGTTCGTAATCTTTCCACGATTCGGCCGTTAAATTTATATTCTTCATTTCAACGCTTTAGCGTGCTTCACACTCCAGGCGTAAAGAATGATGGCCGCCGAGACCGAAGCGTTCAGCGATTCGCACTTCGGGTCCATCGGTATCCGGAGCGTCGCGTCGCAGTATTCCAGAGTTTTTTGCCTGATCCCCCGGCTTTCGTTTCCGACTATGAAGAGTGATGGCCCGTCGAAATTTTCTTCCGAAACTTTTTGGGCTCCGTCCATGGCGAGTCCGTAGGTTCTGAATCTCATTTCTTTCAGGACGCCCACGGTGTAGTTGACGTTACCGATGGATACGAGCGGGACCGAGAAAACCATGCCGGCCGAAACTTTGACGACGGCTCCGGTTATCGGCGCCTGTCGGTGCGACGGGATCAAAACTCCGGAAGCTCCGAAGGCCGCCGCCGAGCGGATGACTGCCCCGACGTTCTGAGGATCGGTCAGTTCATCCAAAAGAACAAGCATCGTGTCGTCGTTGGGCTTCAAGTCCCTCACGAAATCATTGAAATCGACTATGAGAGACGACGGATTCATGACGGCAATAACTCCCTGATGGGAGGTTTCTCTCCCCACCATGTGCGACGCCTCCTTGGCTTTCATGAGCGCCATCGGGATATTGTGCCTCTGGAGCGATTCCCGGAGTTCTCGTTCGTTCGCTTCCGGCGACAAAAAGACTCTTTTCACCGCCTGTGGCGCCTTCATGAGCGCTTCCTCGAGCGCGTGCCTGCTGTACATGTATATCTTATCGAGTTCCCGCTTCTCGAATCTCTTGGGCCTGAATTTTTTCATGGACGTGTGAAGTCCAGCATACCCCAAAGGTATGCCGAATTCAATTTGAGTTTGATTTCCCCCAACTGGTGGTCGTCTTAGATGATTTTCGGACTAAATTATGCTAATTAACCTGAGGTTGTATTACTTCTACTTTTGCGCACTGCGAAAGTAAACATTAATATTGTGTTCCGGATAGGAAAATTTAGACACAAAGGTCGGAACAAATTACCATTGTGTCATGGCTAACAAAAAAGGATATCGGGTAGCGAAAGAGGTAAAAGCGGAGATTGTCCGCCGCGTGAAGGAAGAAGGCGTCTCCGTCGCAGAAGCGGCAAAAGATGCAGGCGTCCACGAGACAACCGTGTATGGATGGCTCGGCGCCGGTGCCACGAGCGCTCCCTCCTGGGGAGAAATCAATCGCCTAAAGAAACAGAATCAGGAACTCTTCGAAGTGATCGGTGAACTCACGATCAAGCTGTCCCAGACCCAAAAAAAGAATTGAGCAGGGAAAGGAACGTATCCGCCCTGGCTCGCGCCATGGGTGTCTCGCGCTCATCGCTCTATTACGTCGCAACGCAGGACAAGAAGGATTGGGCATTAAAGGTCCGGACGGAGGAGGTGCTTCACGAGCATCCCTCATACGGCTCACGCCGACTGGCGATTGCGCTCGGCATCGGCAGACCGAGAGCGCAACGGGTCATGCGGATTTACGGCATCAAGCCCTACCGCAGGCATGGGAGAAAATACAGGAAATCCAAGGCGGAACGGCACTTCCCGAACCTCCTCCTCGGCATTATGCCATCATATGCGAACCATGTCTGGGCGACGGATTTCACGGAGCTTGTCTTTCACGGGAAGAAGCTGTACGTATCAACGATCCTTAACCTGTTTACGAGGCAACTGATGGGCGTTCATGTGGCGACCCGGAAGGGATCGACGCTCACCATCCAAACTCTGGCGAACGCGCTCTTCCATTGCCCGCGACCCGTGATCTTCCATTCTGACAACGGGAGGGAATACGAAGCGAAGGCGTTCATCGCTATGCTTGAGCGCTACGGCATCACCATCTCCCGCTCACGCCCCGGATCGCCGTGGGAGAACGGATACCAAGAATCTTTCTACGGAAAATTCAAAATGGATCTTGGCGATCCTAATCGGTTCAGATCCTTAGGGGAACTTGTGGCGGAGATCTACCGAACGCTTTGGGAGTACAACCATACAAGAATCCACTCCGCTCTCAGGATGCCGCCTTCGGTGTTTGCAGAGAAGATAGCAGTGTGAGAGAATGAAAAAACGACGAGAAAACTTGTCGAGTGACTGTCTAAAGAAACCTATCCATCACAAGGATGGAACGCAGGCATAGGAGTATCCTGAAGGAAGGGCAGGAAGCCCCAAGTCCCCACAGGTAGAGGAGGAATCAGGGATCGAGATATAGGTCGTAGAGGCAATTCCCAGGGATTGACTGTATTGATCAGCCTGGAAGAGGGAGAGGGCGCTCTGTAAAGCTGCGAGATCTGAGAGACGGGTTGAATCTCTTCCTTGAGCCAGGAGCTGGGCAGGATTCAAGACCAAGACGACGGCTGTCGCTAAGACGGCAAGGATGGCGATCACGACCAGGAGCTCGATGAGGGTGAAGCTGTTCCGACTACTGAAGTTCATCTTTTCATTATAGCAGGAAGGTGTCTGGCTTTTTGTTTTGGGAAGGTGAGAGTGTTGGTTATCCACAGATTTATGGCTTCCCGCTCTCCATATGGAGAGCGGGGGACGATAAATTAGGGGATAACTTCTGACAGGGAGTGCTATAATTAAAGTGATCTATGGGGGATGTTACAATGAAAACCACAACGCGCCCGTACGCGCTTTCCGACACGGATCTTTTGTCGGGGGAGGGGGAAAAGAAATACGTCCTGAAAATCCGCGATCTTCCGAAAGAAGAAAAACCGCGCGAGAAGCTCATGAAATACGGCCCTGATGCTCTTTCGGTCAGTGAGCTTATGTCCATTGTCTTCGGAGTCGGCACCAAAAAAGAGGAAGTTCTCGCCATGTCGGGGCGGATTATTAAAGAATACGGCGAGAAAACCATTGCGAACGAGAAAGACGCGGTGAGGATTCAGAAAGCTCTCGGCCTTCCCGCCGCCAAAGCGTGTCAGATAGTCGCCTGCTTCGAGTTGGGGCGACGGTTTTTCAAATCTGGTACCGACGGCCGGCCTCTGTACATCCGCACTCCGCGCCAGGCATACGAGTATCTAAAAGACATGGGGAATCTGACCAAGGAACATTTGCGGGGTTTATACCTAAACGCCCACTACCACCTTGTTCACGACGAGATAATTTCAATCGGGAGCTTAACGGCGAATGTCATCCATCCCCGGGAGGTATTTCTTCCGGCGATGGAACACTCAGCCTCGGCTGTCATCCTCGCCCACAATCACCCCTCGGGCGTCGCGACGCCGAGCGACGAGGATATCGCGATAACCCGGCAGTTAGTCGAAGCCGGAAAGCTCATGGGCATTGAAGTTCTTGATCACATCATCGTGACAAGGAAAACATTCATGAGCATCCTGCCCAAGTCATAACCACCTATGCATATTTCTGAAAACTACGTTATTTCCTGCGGCGCTCTGACGCTCCCCCCTGCTCTCATCTTTCACGACGAACCCGCCGAGCGCTACGAAGCGGATCTTAAGAACTACTTCGTTTCCACGCATAAATACCTCACGCTCCGCCTCAAAAAATTTGGAAACCTTTCACGTCCCTGGAGCGCGACGGAAGAAAAAGAACTCTTCTCACTCCTCCAAACCCTTGCGGATATCAGGGAGATGATACGGCTTCAGAGAAAGGACTAAACTTTGCGGAGGCGGAAGGATTCGAACCTTCGATGCCCTTTCGGACATAACGGTTTTCAAGACCGTCCGTTTCAGCCGCTCGCGCACGCCTCCTCGTTAAATACTGGCTTATCATAAACCGTCGAAGAAACCATATCAAGAAGTTACCCCAACTTAACAGTATCGTTCTCGACAATCTTACCGTAGAAATCTAGTCTTCCTCCCGTTTTGTCACCGATGCCCAGACTTAAATAGCTGTTATCTTGTGATTTATAATCCCAGAATTTCTCACTGTCCCCTTTCTTGAAAATTTCTTCGCCCTGTGTTTCTTCCGCAACGGCGTGAGCGGTGTAAAGGAATTTGAACTTCTTGCCGTCGTAATCCAGCTCTCCAGGAAAAGGTTCCTGGAACGGCGTTCCTACTTCTTTTACCAAAATAAACATGTTCTCACTCAAATCGTCCGCGAAAACAAAACCCTTGCTCAAAAAGCACTTAACGTAAAAACTGCCGTCGTCGAATCTGAATTTGACAACCTCCCTAACGGTAAAATCTTTGCCGCCAACCGAGAGCTTGACGTTGGTTTTAATTTTTGAACGGAATTCTGGGACTTCCATAGGTGCGCGATTTGTGGTTTACCATGAGTGAGCCCCGCGTCAGCAAACTTATGCAGTGCATGCACTGCGAAGCCTCGGCGAAGCAGTGGACCTACGGGGGATCGAACCCCGACCTCCTCCATGCCATGGAGGCGTAATACCGTTTTACTATAGGCCCCCTGGTGCGCCCACAAGGGATTGAACCTTGGGCCTTTTGCGTGTCGTGCAAACGCTCTACCACTGAGCTATGGGCGCATGTCTTATTTTTCTTCCTTCAATTTTCTAACAGCTATATTAATGTCATCCTCGGGATAGCGCAAGTGAGCCTCTATGAATTCTTCCACGCCGAAAGACTCAAAACCCGAGGGGAGTTTCCCTCCGACTAGTTTCATAAAATGAGTACTCCTTGAATCGCCATTTTTGTCCGTCGTGGTTACCACGTATGTATCGGGAGTTTCCTCGAAATCAAATTTAAATCCTTCGGCGCGCAGGCGGGCGACGGTTTCTCCCACTTTCTCTTCGGTCTCCTGGGATACCTTCAGTTCGTTCCGTTCCGGCATTTCCCGCTTAATGGCCATACAGTAATAATACCGCACTATTGATAAAACGCTCATTTTTCAGTAATACTTATTCTAGGTTAATCCTACGAGCGCCCTCGTAGTTCAACGGACAGAACAGCGCACCCCTAACGCGCGGATCGAAGTTCGATTCTTCGCGAGGGCACATTCCAATCCCCCCGGCGAAGAAAGAAGAGAGATAAATGGAGGAGTACCGAAGTGGTCATAACGGGGCGGTCTCGAAAACCGCTGTAGCCGCAAGGCTCACGTGGGTTCGAATCCCACCTCCTCCGCCAATATGTAGCATTTCATAAAAAGTAGTTGTCCACCACTACCACCTCTTCGGCGAATCGTAATCTTTTTTCTCACCGACTCCACCAAGTGAGATGCCTTCTCGCGAAGGCTAAGACTTGGGCGTCGCCCCGGAGACTGCCCGAGCGAGGAGGCGTCTCGCGACAAAATAAGTTATCCACAGATTTTTTATTGTGAAAAGTTCTATAATTAATAAAGAGAAAGAAACTTAACGTGATTGGGGAGTCGACAATCCAACGTTACGTTCATAACGAGAAAAAACACAATGGCAAAAAAGAAAGCTAAGAAGACGGCGAAGAAGTCTTCAAAGAAGAGAAGGAGATAAACCTCTTCGGTAACCGCCCCCAAAGGGGCGGTTATTTTTATTCTTAATATTCTGATAGAATGGAACCATGGCTATGAGCGATGCAAAAACGATAAGAATAATCAAGAAAACCATGCCGGCGGTCGTTTCGATAGTGCTTTCAAAGGACATCGCCGATCTGAAAAAGGAACTCAGCAGCGACCAGCGAAGAAAAACACCCGCATCGATATTCCGTGAGAAAGCAGATGCAGAAGGGAGAGTGGAAGTCGGCGGGGGTTCCGGCTTCTTCGTTGACCGGAGCGGGATCGTCCTCACGAACAAACACGTGATCGCCGAATCCCACGTGAGCTACAAAGTGATAACCGACGAGGAGGAGGTCCTCGGCGCCGAGCTTCTGGCCCGCGACCCGGTGGACGATATCGCCATATTGAAAGTCGCCGGACGCGGCGCGGCGCATAAAAAATATTTCCCATTCCTCAAGCTCGGGAATTCTTCCGATCTCGACCTGGGACAAACGGTCCTCGCGATCGGAAACGTCCTCGGCATTTTCAAGAACACGGTTTCCCTGGGAATCATTTCGGGACTCTCGCGATCCGTCAAAGCGAAACCGGACCCCCGAGAACCGATTCAAGAAATGCGCGGACTCATCCAGACGGACGCCGCGATCAATCCGGGAAACTCCGGCGGCCCTTTGGTCGATATGTCAGGACGGGTGATCGGCATCAACGCCGCCGTCGTCGCCGGAGCGCAAAACATAAATTTCGCCATCCCCATCAACGCCGCCACAAGAGACATTAATGATTTGAAAAAATTCGGAAGGATACGGAGACCTCTCCTCGGCGTGCGGTACGTAACCATAGACGAAAACCTAAGCGCCAAAATGTCTTTCCCCGTCGGCTACGGCGTTTATGTTACGAAGGAGCACCCCATGGACGAAGCGGTTGTCGCGGGAAGCCCCGCTGACAGGGGCGGCATAAAAGAAAAAGACATCATTCTCGAGTGGAACGGCCGGCAAATACATGGCGGCTCGATTCAGGATTTTCTGGAAAACTCTAAAGTCGGCGACGAAGTGAAACTCAAGATTTTAAGAGGAGGGAAGGAACTGGAAACTAAAGTTGTATTGGCCGAAAGAAAGTAGAGAGGAGTGGTGATACGAAAAAGTGTGCGCTAGGGCCGCGCTTGCCAAGTCTTACCCACTTTTTCGTATCACCACTCCTCCTAGCCACTTTAGGTTAGTAGATATACTCGTCAACGAGGAGGCCGTTTTTGTCGAGGAGAAGAACTCGATCGTGGTTCTGGTCAAAAGGCCACGCACCCGGCGTCCAGACGACCCACTGATTCAGGAAAAAATCGGACGACGCCCTCTTGAGATTATAACAGCCGGCATAGCTAAATCTGTTCAAAAAAGATCGGCAATCGGGTTCATTGGCGAAAGAATTAAGTTCCACTTGCGTAGGGATTTCACAGCTGTTCAGGGACAAGATGAAACTTTGGCAATCACCAGGAAATGCCGATATCCCCGAACGGTCGTACAAGCTCGTATACCCGCACTGGAGAGCCGGCTTGAAACTGTAGATGTCATTGAGGTAGCCGCTGCACTGGTTCATCCTAAGATTTTTATTTATGGGGCTGTACGTATCGTAAATGTCGAGACGGCTCGAGGTCGCGAAAACGATGTCCGCGTTATTTCCGAAACCGTACGCGCTGAAGTCGCCAATCGCTTGGGGGACAACCATCGATCCCTTGTTGGAGCTGAGCGACCAACCCGTTATGTCGACAGGTGAATTCAATGAGTACGAAGCATTGAGCGATATCTGGCTCATGCCGTAATTGCCGTAAGCGATGAAAACGTTACCGATCGTGACTTTCTGGTAGTACGGAGAGAGTTCCTCAACCGTGAAACCCGGTGGCGGCGTGACCGCGGGCTTGGTTGGGTTCTGTGCTTGGGGAGCAGTGTTCGAACCCGAGGTTGCCGCCGTTCCCTTCTCGACCCCGACAGAAATCGACCCGGGACTCGTCGTTGCAACCGACGGTCCCTTATAAGATATCTTTAAAAAGGATGATAAATCTTCGAACTTCACCACGCCTTTCATTTGTTGGAAAACGTTCACGATGGCGATGACGGCAATGATGAGAACAATGATGATGAGAATATACCTCATAGAGATCAGATCACCAGGTTGATAATCCTACCTTTCACGTACACAACTCTTTGGGGCTTGTGGTCGCCGAGCGCTACGCGGACATTTTGGATCTGGAGCGCTTTTTCTCTCACTTCCCCCTCGGAAGAATTCTCCCTCACCGAAACGCTGCCCCTCCTTTTCCCATTCACCTGGACCACAATCTCAATAAAGTCCTCCTTAAGAACACTCTCATTATACTCCGGCCACGCCTCCTTATGAATTGACGTCTTATTACCCAACTCACGCCACAGTTCTTCAGTCATGTGCGGTGCAAATGGCGCGAGGAGTTTCAAAAAGTCTTCGAAGAAGTAACGCGGCAGGTCAATAACTTGCTCTTGTCGCTCCGCTTCGTTCAAAAGGATCATGAGGGCGCTGATCGCGGTGTTATACTGGAGGTTTTCGATATCCCCCGTCACTTTTTTGATCGCCCGGTGAATGGCGCGCTTGAAGTCATCCGGCACGCGGTAGGTTTCCTCCGACTTCGACGCAGGCCGCATGGATTTTTTCGGATCCAATGCAGTAACGATGAGTTTCCAGACTCGATCCAGAAACCGCGTGATACCAAGGATGCCGCTGTCACGGAAATCTCCGCCCTGCTCAAGAGGTGCCATAAACATCAAATACATCCGGAGCGCATCGGCGCCGAAATTCCTGACATACTTGTCAGGATTCACCACGTTCCCTTTCGATTTGGACATCTTCGCACCTTCTTTAACCACGAGACCGTGCGCCCGGAACTTCGTGAACGGCTCTTCAAAATCGACCAAACCCCAATCATGGAGTGCCATCGAGACAAACCGTGAGTAGAGAAGATGGAGCACAGAATGTTCGGCGCCGCCGATATACATGTCAACCGGCAACCACCGCCGCATTCGCTCCGCAAACGCGGAATTTCCAAATTCCAATTTCCAATTTCCAAACTTCATTAAATAACCAATGTAGTACCACGAAGAATCGAGAAACGTATCGGAAACATCCGTCTCGCGATGCGCTTTACCACCGCAAGCCGGACACTCTACCTCATAAAACGACTTAACCGACGAAAGCGGCGATTCGCCTTTCCCCTCCGGACGAAAATCTTCGACGACCGGAAGTTTGACGGGAAGGTCTTTCTCCGGAACCGCGTACCAGCCGGGCATTTCCTTGTTCTCGCCCTTACCTTCCTTCGCACATTTCTCGCAGTGGATCATGGGAATCGGCGGGCCCCAGTAACGCTGACGGGAAATCAGCCAATCACGCAAATGGAACTGCGTCTTTTTCTCGCCATGAACAAATTTCGTAATTTCCCACTTCGCCTTCTCCGAATCCATCCCATCGAATTTTCCGGAGTTCACGAGCATGCCGGTCCCCCAAAAGGCCTCCGAAAAGAAGAGCTTCGGATCGCTCGTCGTGTCGTAGCCAAGTTCGACGGCACGGGCGACAGCCTCGCGGAAGAATATGAGCCAATGATCGAGATCGTGCTCCTGGTTGTGGCCTTCCCAGTTCTTCACGATTGCCTCCGGCATCATCCAATCAAGGCTGAGTTCCGCCTCGTGCGGCTCGAGATGTCGCTCTTTCACGGCGTTACTCCGGAGGATTGTAAGAAAGCAAGCCGTTAAAGCGGAACGATAAACTTTTTTGCGTCGGTTGCGGAAGTGGGAGAAAGACGTCCCGATCTCTTCCACATAACTAAAATCATAAAGACCACTTTCTTCAGTTATCTCCCGGAGGGTCCCTTCTTTTTTACTCTCTCCATCATCAGCGCCGCCACCGAATAACCGTATCACCCCGTCAGGATGCGTCGCCACGGCATATTTTTGGGTTTGAGGATCAAAAATAACACCGTACCCCCCGTCCCGCCGTTCTTCATGGGGACGCAACGTGCCAGTTTCCCGGGCGATAACTTGACGAATCGGCAGGTGGAATTTCTTCGCGAACGCAAAATCGCGCTCGTCGTGTGCCGGAACGGCCATGATCGCTCCCGTGCCGTAGCCGCCCAAAACGTAATCGGCGACCCAGACCGGGGTCTCTTTTCCATTCGCCGGGTTCACCGCCACGATGCCTTTCAGTTCCACGCCGGTCTTTTCTTTCCCCTCCGCGATTCTCTCCTCATTGGGCTTGCTTACTGCTTTTTTAATATACTTCCCGACTTTCTCGAAGTTTGAAATCCGATCCTTCAGCTCGTTGATAAACTCATGCTCGGGAGCCAGTACCACGTACGTGGCTCCGAAAAGTGTATCAGGCCGAGTGGTAAATACCTCAATTTCAAGTTTCGGAAATTGTGATTTGGAATTTATTTGGGATTTGCCATTTGTAATTTGGAATTTCAGGAGTGCTCCTTCCGATTTCCCAATCCAGTTCCGCTGGGCAACTTTTACTTTTTCAGACCAATCAATATTATCCAAATTCGCAAGCAACCGGTCGGCATATGCGGTTATCTTGAAAAACCACTGTTCTAATTCTTTTTTCTCGACGATCGCATTGCAGCGTTCGCACCTCCCCGCAATCACCTGCTCATCTGCCAAGACCGTCTTGTCCTTTGGACACCAATTGACGGATTGCTTCTTGCGATAGGCAAGTCCGTGCCTCCACATTTGGACGAAAAGCCATTGTGTCCACTTATAATATTCCGGATCGTAGGTCTCTAAATGTTCTCTCCACGCGAAGCCGTTTCCAATCATCTCCAATTGCTTGTAAAAACGCTTCTCGGAAATTACCGCCTGCTTGAGGGGATGCGTGCCGACCTTCAGGGCGTAATTTTCCGAGTGGATGCCGAACCCGTCGAGACCCATCGGCTCGAAAACATCGTACCCCTGCATCCGCTTGAAGCGGCCATAGATGTCTGATCCGGTGAAGGCGTACATATTCCCGACATGGAGTCCTTCTGCCGACGGGTACGGGAACATCATCAAGTTGTAGAAAGGTTTGGCGGCCCCCTTTATGTCCGGCTCGTAGATCCCGGTTTTGAGCCATTCCCTTTGCCACTTCTTCTCGATTTTCGCGAAGTCGTACTTCCCCTTCATGAGGTCTATTCTAAACAAAAACAGCCCCTTTTTGAAGGTTGACGAAAGAAAGCGAGCCACGTACCTCCGCGAAGGCTAAGACTTGGGCGTCGCCCCGGAGACTGCCTGAGCGGAGGTACGTGGCGAGCTAAAACCTCAAGTCTTCCGGGCAGGTGACTTTCTTCCACCACGTTGCCCTCACAATCTTTATGTCTTTCCCATCCCTCACCATTTGCGCCATGGTCTGCGGCAGGCCGAACTCTTTCGAATTCGAATCAGCCGGCTTCAGGGGATATTCAAAATAACTTTCGTCCAAAACGTAGGCCGCCGCATTTTCGAGCATACCCTTCCTTGCAGGAGAATTTTCGTCGATTTCCGTCACCCTGCCCGAGGCGTCTGTTTTTATTTCCGCCCGCTTTACTCCCGAGATATCCTCTTTAAGCTCGCAGCCCAAAACCGACAAAGGATAGCTCACTAATTTTTCGAGATCCTCCTTGGCGTACAAGTCGTCCCCCATCAAGACGAGAAATCTGCCCGCGAGAAACGGCTTGCAAAGCGAGAGTGCGTGGCCGGTCCCCTTCAATTCCTTTTGCTCGACGTACGTTATCTTGCGGCCCCGGAACTTCCCGTTGAACGCGGACTTTATCTGATCTCCCAGATAGCCGATGACAAGCACCACTTCGTCTATCTCATCGGGAAGGTTCTGGAGCTTGTACTCGAGAAGCGTTTTTTCGCCGATCTTCAAGAGCGGCTTTGGGGTATCCACCGTGAGTTCCTTCATCCTCGTCCCAAGGCCTGCCGCCAAAATTACCGCTTGCATGATTAGTTCAACTTAAACACACGGGTCGCGTTTTTCAAAATCTCGCCAGCCATCCTCTCCAAAGAAACTCCCCTTATCTCGGCGAGCCGCTTCACGACCTCGATGACGTACGCCGGCTCATTCCGCTTCCCCCGGTGTGGAACCGGAGCCACGTACGGGGCGTCGGTTTCGGACAAAATCCTGTCGAAGGGAAGGTATTCCACAATTTCGTCGTAATCACGCGTGAACGTGATGACGCCGCCGAACGTGAAAGTGAAACCGAGATCTAAAAGTTTCTTTGCATCTTCCTTTGTGCCGGAGAAGAAATGGATGACGCCGGGATTTCTAGTATTAAGTAGCGAGCAGTTAGCATCAAGTATTTTGATTAAGTCGCTAAAAGCATTGCGGCAGTGGATCATAAGAGGTTTTCCGACTTCGTGGGCGAGCTTTATTTGCGCTTCAAAGGCGGCAACCTGTTTTCGCTTCTGCGTTTCTATCTCGTCATCGGTCAATCCGCCTTCGCGCAAGGCTTCGGCGGATGCTCGCTTTTGTAACCGCTCGCGTTGCTCGCGGACAAAAGCGGCATAGTCGAGGCCGCACTCCCCGATCGCGACCGTTTTCGGATCGAGCGCCAGTTTTTTGTAGCACTCATAGTCAAACTCTTCGCTCCGCGAGGTGAATTCCGGACTTACCGAAGGGTCGGCTCCCAGCTCTTCGGCGTCATGGAACGATTCCGACGTGTGAATGGGATGGAGTCCGACAGCGGCATACACCGGCTCGCTTTCGAATTCGTGCGCCACCGCGACTGCTTTCGCCGATGTGTCTTTTTGGGTCCCCGCGTTGATCATACCGACGCCGGCGTCCAGAGACCGCCGGACGACTTCGCGATAATCGTCTTTGAACGCGGCGAAGTGCGCGTGCGTGTGCGCATCGAAAAACTTCTCGTTCATGAACTCATTTCAGGCGCGGGAAAAGTATCCCGCCCCTCTTCGTTTTCACCTTTCCGTTTTCCCAAACTATGCATCCGGTTATTCTCTCAGAAGTTCCGGGCAGGAAGGGGCGGACGAGCGCCGCGACATTGTCCAAGACAGCGATTAGATCGAAAACTATCTTTTCCTTTTCCTCACGCTCTCCGGCGGCCCACGGTTTCTTATCGTTCACGTACTCGTCGCCGAAGCTGACGAGATTCCAAAGGGAGCCGAGCGCTTCATGGAATTTGAATTCGTCGAGCGCCGCCTCCATTTTTTTCTTCGTTTCGCTGATTTTGCTTCCGACATCCGGAGAGATTTCCCGATCCTTCATTCCGTCCAGCCCTTCGCCGAGCGTGAGAACTCGTGCGGCGAAGTTGCCCAAACCGTTTGCCAAGTCGGAATTGTATCTTTCTTCAAACCTCCTGAACGAAAAATCGCCGTCCAGATAGGCCGGAATTTCTCTCAACAAATAGTAACGAAGGGGATCAACTCCGTATTTTTTGACTATTTCCATGGGATCTACGACATTGCCGAGCGTCTTGCTGATTTTCTGACCCTCGGTCGTCACGTAACCGTGAATGAATTCCATGGTTGGGATGGGTAAACCGGCACTCTTGAGCATCGCCGGCCAATACACGGCATGGAAACGGCTTATGCCCTTGCCGATCACATGAAGGCGTGTTTGACTTTCCAGCCAATACTTTTTGTACAGTTCGCTCTCGACATCGGGATAACCGAGAGCGGTAACGTAATTCGCTAAGGCGTCATACCATACATAAATGGTTTGCTTGTCATCGTTCGGCACCGTGACCCCCCAGCCGTGGGACCGCTCGATGGGGCGCGATACGGAAAAATCCTGAAGCCCTCTTTCTATCAACGAAAGCACTTCGTTTTTTCTGATTTCCGGGACTATCTTCAGTTTGTCGCTCACTATCAGATCATAGAGCCAATCTTGATATCTCGAGAGATGGAAAAAGTAGTTCTCCTCTTCAACGACTTCCAAGGGTTTACCGGGATGCTCAAAACATTCTCCCTTATCGTTAAGTTCGGCAGGCTCGTAAAATTGCTCGCATCCGACACAATAAAGCCCGCGATAGGTCTTCTTGTACAAATCGTCCTTCTTGGTAGCCGTCCAGAGCGCTTGGGCTCCCTTTTTATGCCTATCTTCGGTAGTTTTGATAAACTGATCGTTTGAGATATTGAGCACTTTTAAAAGTGTCTCGAATGCTAAAGAGTTTCTGTCAACGAAATTTTGAACGCCGATCCCGGCTTTCTCGGCCGCTTGATAGTTCTTCATCGCGTTCTCGTCAGTACCAGAAAGAAAATAAACATCCTTGTTCAAAATCCTTTCATGGCGAGCTATCACGTCGGCCTCGACAAATTCAAGCGAATGCCCGATATGCGGACTAGCATTTACATAGGGTATGGCGGTTGTGACGTAAAATTTCTCCATTTCATCCGCAGCGGCCGGTTAGGAATCCGGCCGTGGCCGTTGCTCTCTCTGTTCAGAAAGGTAATTGAAAATTTCCTGAATGAGAACGGATATAGGCACGCCAAGGAGAATGCCGACGAAACCGGCGATCTCGCCACCCGCCAAGAGAGACACGACGACAATCACGGGGTGCACCTTCATGCTTCTCCCCATGATAAGTGGCACGAGGACATGATTCTCAAGTTGCTGAACGAAGAGGAAGAAAAGGACCGCGTAAATTGCGAGCGTGAGGGAGCTCGAGATAGCTATCAGAAACGCCACGGCGCCGGTCACAATGGGGCCGATGATCGGCACGACCTCAAAAATCGCCGCAAGGACTCCGAGAATGAACGGGTATCTCACGCCGATGAACCACATGCCGAGCCCCACGGCGACACCGATAAATAAGCTCAAAATAAGCTGCGTCCCGAGCCATTTCCTCATCTTGTTTTTAAAGCTATCAAAAACGGCTATAATCTGCTTCTCGTAAGAAGCAGGTAGAATCCATCGGAGCATTTTGTCCGCTCCATCTTTTTCTATGGAAAGATAAAGTGTTACGACGATTGCTCCGACCGTAAGAAGAAGGTCACTGAAAAAATTGGCGACTACCGCTGGCACCGAAGCGTTGCCCGACGTTATGGAAACCACGATTTGCCCCACGCCATGCCCTAAATCTTTCCAACCGGGAATCGGAATATTAAAACCGAAGAGATCCGAAAACGACTGATTGAAATTAGCCGCGAAATCTCTCACCTCCCCTCCCACGACGGGCACGACGAGATAAGCGATGAGGACGAGGATCGCTATCACGAAAAGAAACGTAAGCAAGGTCCCAAGAACTCTCCCCATCTTCACCCGCTCAGCCAAAAAGGTCACCAAAGGATCGATGCCAAGGGACACGACGACCCCCACAAAAAGCATGGCGAAAGACGATCTCGCAAAGTACAAAATGGCGACGATGGCCAGAAAGACAAAGAACCGCCAGAGTGTCGGCCAGCCTATTTCCATTTTCTCCGAACTTGAAGTCACACTTTCAATATATCAAGAAAGCTCTTTTTCTTAAAGGGTCCGATGACGGCCAGATTCAAGCGCTCGTTCTTTATGACCCGCCTCGACGCTGCCATTACCTCGTCGGCGGTAACTCCATTGATCTTCGCCGCCACTTCCTGCGGCGTCATGAGTTTGAGCCCCAGTATCTCTTGGGAAGCGTAAAAGGCCCCTATTTCGTCAGACCCCTCGAGAGACATGAAAAGATTTCCCAGGAGGTGCTCCTTCGCCCTCTTAAGTTCAGACGGTCCGATCTTTTCGTCCCGTAATCTCTCAAACTCTTTCAGAACGGCTTTCAAAACCATGTCCATTTTTTCATGCTCGATGCCGGCTGCCATTTCAAAAAGCCCGTGGTCGAGGTAAAGATCGACGTCGGATCTCACGTAGTAGGCCGCCCCGAGTTCATCCCGCACTTTCTGGAAGAGCCGAGAACTCATTCCTCCCCCCAAGATGTCCGCCGCCACCTGAAGGGCGTACTTTCGCTCATCCTGCACGTCGAAAGCCCTGAAACCCATGATGATGTGCGATTGGTCCACATCCTTGAAGGAAACGAGCTCCCGCGGCCTTCTTTGAGATTCCTTCGTCGCGGACTTTTTTCCCTTCTCGCCTGGCGGCAACTCCTCAAAATATTTTTTCACCTTACCGAACATGTCGAGTCCTGCTTTCCCGCCCGAGATGGTCACGACCGTGGCCTGAGGCAGGTAGTGCTTCTTCCGATAGTTCAGGAAGTCGTCGCGGGTCAGTTTTTTGATCACGTCTTTAGTCCCCCCGACATCCCACCCCGCCGGTTGGTCACCATAGACAAGGTTCATAAAAAGGTCCCCGACCCGCCTCATCGGCGTGTCCTCGTACATGTTGAGTTCCTGGACGATAACTCCCCGCTCCTTTTCTATCTCACGGCCATCGAACGTCGGGTCGAGGTACATATCCGCGACGACATCCAAGATTTCCCGCGCATTCTCGTTCTTTGCCTTGGCATAATAGCTTGTCGATTCCTGAGACGTGAACGCGTTGTATTGTGCGCCCAACCCGTCGAGTTCGGCCGTGATATCAAGGGCGGTCGGCCTCTTATGCGTCCCTTTGAAACACATGTGCTCGAGAAAATGCGACAGACCGTTTACGTCTTTCGTTTCGTACTCCGACCCCGCTTCCACCGACACCATGACGGTCGTCGTGAGGTTCTGCGGTTCCGAGACCAGGATCACGCGCAAGCCGTTTTTGAGCTTCAGCCTTTTTGATTTTGTCATTTTCCAATTATAATCGCCCCAAAACGAAAACGGCAAGACGTCCGCTTGCCGTTTTCGTTACCGCATCAAAGTTCCCTCAGTGAGACAGGTTTTGCAGCGCGCTCGTAATCGAGTTGAGTGTACCCTGCATGGCATCCAAAAGCGAGGCATTTAAAGAGCTTCCTGAGTAGCCTGCTGCACAGGCGCTTGTTGTAGCAAACGACGGCGAGCTCCAAGCGCTGCAACCATACGAGTTGCAGGCTTCAATTTGGTATTGGTAGCCCGTGCCACAGGCCATGTTGTACGAGCCGCTGTCAGCAAACGCCGTGCTGTTTACGGTATTGATGTCCAGATTCGGCGGCGTCCGCGAAATATGATAGCTTGTCGCGCCGGCTACGCTTTGCCAAGAAACAGAGATCGAAGTCGGGCCGGTAACCGTCACGGTCGGGGCCGCAGGGGTGGCGGGGGCGGTGGAAACCGCGCTCGGCGTCGTAAAGCTCCATGCAGACGACCAGGGGCTCTCTCCATTAATGTTGCTCACTTCCACGCGCCAGTAGTACGTGGTACCGCCGGAAAGGTTGGAAAGCGAATACTGCCGCGAGGCTCCGTCGATCGCCGACTTATTGACGATGAGGTTGCTGAAACCCGGATCGGTCGCCACCTGGAGCGCTTGCGACCAATATGTCGGTGCCGCCGTCGAAACCCCAGAGCTCGACCACTGGAGAGTCGGGCTCGTCGAGTTCACGGTAGTGCCGTTGGAGGGACTGACAAGAGTCGGGGCGGAGAGAGCAGGAGTAGTCGTTGCCACACCACTAATCGTGAAGTATCCATCGCTGTAATCCTCCAGAACAGCGCCGTTATACACAACATTGAGGCGAATCTTATAGGAACCCGGAGCTACACCCGACGTACTCCAAGTGTAAGACGTCTGGTTATCCGCCAAGTTGCTCGCAACTGTGGTTTGATACCCCTTACTATCAACGGCGTACAAAAATGTGTTGTTATCATTCTGAATCGACACCCCGCTCTTCTTCCACACTATCGAAATCGAACCTCCAGCCGTATATGTTTCCCCCCCGTTTGGCATAGTAACGACAACCGAGGGCTGAGTGGAAACCGTAGAAATAATCCTAAAAGTATTATCCGTATAGGGATAAACATAGTTATTGGTCTGACTCTGGGCAAAGTAAATCTGATAATTCCCGTTTATCGAACCAACTTTGTTCGTGATATCAGACGGGATAGACCAGGTGTAGGAACCGGAACTCAGAGAAACGTTGGTCGCTATGGCCAACTTAGTACCGATTGCGCTCGTCTGAGCATTCGCCGTAATCCCGAAGAGAGATTTTACGCCGTCCCAAATTCTCGCAAAGAGACGCTCGGGCGGTAAAGTCCCGCAACCGAAAACGCTGCACCCGTTCGAGGTATACCCGCCGAGTATAATATCGACGTACGGATATCTCGCAAGGAGATCCTGTGTTGCGCTCCAGCGGATAACATAGGTAGTACCAGCCGTTAGTGTCTCCCCTCTCGCAGGAGAGAGAAGGTTAAGAAGAGAAGTTGTGCTTGCCGCACCCACTTTCACCGTCAAGCTCGTTTGGGCGGTCTTGCCACTGGTGTTCGTCACAGTAAAAATCGGCATATAGGTAGTACCACCAGTATTGTATGCATGCGTGAATGTAGCGGTTTGCTGGATTGATTGAGTCGTTGGATAGACGGGGCCAGCGCCAGAATCACCCCACAGCACACTGTAACTCAAATTACCGCCCTGGGGATCATAGGCGTTCACCGTCCAGGTCCCTGTCTGGCCGACATTGAGCGACTGCGGCCCGGAGACGCCGGTCACGACCGGAGTAGTACTCGGTGTCGATGTCACACTGCAGACATCCGTTGTGACTGACGTCCACGGTCCCCAAGCACTGCAACCGGTATATCCGCCATCCGATGAATTGCACGCTTCGATCCGGTACTGGTAGGTCGTACCGCAGGTCATGCCGTAGTAGCCGGCATTGGCGTCCGCGTAGGAATTGGTATAGACAGTATTAATATCGAGATTTGGCGGAACTCTTGAGATGTGGTAGCTCGTTGCCCCGGAGACCGCCGGCCAGGAGAGGGAAACCGACGTTTGGCCGGTGGCTACCGCGGTCGGAGCTGCAGGGGTGGCCGGCGTGTTACTGATAGAGCCGTTACCAGTTGCGGTAAAATAATCACTCCAACTACATAGCGCTTTCCCCGGTAGGCCGGCTGGTGATTGATTGTTGTCGCACACACCAACCTTATACTGACCGCCCGTAGACGGTATAGCGTTAACGACGGCGGCTGGAATGGTCCACCCATTCTTACCTACGCTTCCCGTAGTCGCAGGAGAAACATAGACATTGCCAACGTTGGGATTGTACATATAAACCGTGAGTGACGGAGAATTGTAATTCATTGTCCATGCCACCGATATCGTCATTCCGGTAGCGAAATCGTACTGCTCTCCACCGCTCGGCGAGAGGATGGTAATTGACGATTGAGTGGAAGTCGTGATGATCGGAACGACCGGCGTGGACGACACAATCTGCGACCTCTCCGCGATGATCGCCTGAATCTGCGTCATGAGCTGCTGGACAACCTGAACCAGTATCTGGATGATCTGCGTATCGGACATCCCCGGCGTGATGCCGAAGTTGTTCGAGGTTGCGACCTGTGCCTGACTCACTCCAGGGAGCCACATCCCGGCGGCGATTATTGCCGCGAAACCTAACGCTAACAGTTTGTTTTTCATGCTTTTAAAACGAACGAAGCCATCCCGACCAAAGATGGCTGAAAACAAGATGAGTGTTTAATGCAAAATTAATCCCCCTTCTCATTGAACAAATTATATCACAATCAACTTCTAGACGATACAACTCTTTAGGTAATCAGTCAAGCCCCCTATTTTGACCCTTTCCTGCTTCATGGTATCCCGATCCCGCACCGTAACGTCGTCATTCCCCAGTGAATCGAAGTCCACCGTGACGCACCATGGCGTTCCGGCTTCGTCCTGGGCGCGGTAGCGCTTGCCGATGTTGCCGCGATCATCCCAGGCAACCATGAAATCTTTTTTCAGATCGTCGTAAATTTTCCTGGCCGCTTCAACCAGCTGCGGCTTGTTGGCTAAGAGCGGGAACACCGCGACCTTATAAGGAGCGAGTTTAGGGTGGAGTTTCAACACAACTCTTTCTTCGCCGTTCACCTTCTCCTCCTCGTACGCGTCCATTAAAAAGAAAAGAGCTGCACGATCGACGCCGCCGGAAGTTTCTACAATGTAAGGCAAATACTTTTCCTTCGTCTCTTCATCGAAATAGGTCAAGTCCTGCCCCGAAAATTCCTGATGACGCCGCAGGTCCCAGTCGCCTCGATGATGAACACCTTCCATTTCCTTCCACTCGCCTTCGGCGTTGTACTCTATGTCGAAAGCAGCCCTTGCATAGTGCGCGAGCTCACCCTTGGCGTGCTCCTTGAATCTCAGACTTTCTTTTCTCATTCCGAGCGAAACGTACCAATCCATCCTTTTTTTCTTCCAGTACTCAAACTGCTTCATGGATTCCTTTATATCTGGCTTCACATAGTATTGAAGCTCCATCTGCTCGAACTCCCGGGAACGGAACGTGAAACCGCCGGGAGTTATTTCGTTCCTGAAGGCTTTTCCTATCTGAGCAACACCGAAGGGAATCTTAACTCGCGTGGAGCTTAAAATATTTTTGAAATTTACATGCACGCCCTGCGTGATCTCGCCTCGGAGATACGTCTTTTGTTTTTCCCCCTCGATAACACCCAAGTATGTCTCGACCATTAAATTGAACTTCTTTGGCTTCGTCCAATCGCTCGCGCCACACTGCGGGCATTTAATGTTTTTAGAAATTAGAAATTCGTCATTAGGAATTCCGATTTCGTCTGCACGAAATCGGCTGTGGCACTTTTTGCATTCCACGAGCGGATCGGAAAACGATTCGAGATGCCCCGATGCTTCCCAGACCTTCGGATTCATGATGATCGCAGCGTCCAGGCCCACGATGTCGCCTCGTTCCTGAACCATGCTCCTCCAGAACTCGCTCTTGATGTTGCGCTTAAGCTCCGCGCCCAGGGGGCCGTAGTCCCAGGTGCCCGCGAGGCCGCCATAGATCTCAGAGCCGGGGTAAATGAACCCGCGTCTCTTCGCTAAACTCGCTACCTTCTCCCAAATACCCATTGACTCAATTGTAAATTAAAAAAATCATTCCGCCAATTACTTTAAAGCAAACCGAGCACGAAAATTTACTGCCTCACGACCCCGCTCCCGGGCGCAACCGTCGCATCGGCGGGGAGAAGCGTCGTGAGCGGCGGACTGGATATCGCTACTTTCGAACCAGTAAAGTCGTCGGTAGCCTCGAGATTCGTCATCCCGAGAATTGTCTCGTAAGAGCCGACCGAACTTGCATCAGGCGTCGCTTCAATTTGAAAGATCCCCTCGAGCGAGCCGGTCAAATAGCCGCCATTCGCGACGACGGCGCCGATATTCCATACAACGCCCCCGGTCGACGGATCGAAGGCGAGCGAGGAAGATGCAACGTTGGTTTTCGAGACTCCCGTGAATTTCACCCCCGACGGCAACACGGCGGATACTTTAACGTCGCTCAAATCATTCCCGAAATTGCTTACGACCCAATGGACGGTGTAATCCGTCGGCACGCCGACTTTCGGCGGGAAGCTCCCGGCATTTGCCGCGAGCCCCGAGGTATCCCTGAAAAACGCTTTCGCATCAAGGTAAACGAGGCTCGCGATCCTGGTTTCTTGGGATGCCTCGGCGAAGGTTTTGCCGCCCGAAACATAGTACGGAACAGAAGGCGACGATATTGAAGCGTCAATTTTAATGTACAGATTCTTATTTGAGAGATCCTGGAGCGACGACGGGGCTTTGGAATTAACGGACAAGCTCAGGGTTACGTTGCCGGTCGAACCCGGTGTGACGAACGCGAGAGCCGGCGTCGTCGAGGAATTCCAAATCACCGCCTTGGAAGCTGGATTGAAAATGCCGTCGGTCTTTACCGAAGACCAATCGGCGAAACCGCTCAAGACCGCCTTCACGGTAACGTCTTTAAGGGCTATGCCGCTCATGTTGCTGTATGCCACGGAGTAGTTGAGCGTATCGATCGGCTTTGCGACATAGTTACTCGAACCGTTCACGAAAACGCTTATCCCTACGGGCGAGGGTGAGAGGGAAAAAGAAGCATCATAGTCGGCGACTTCGTAGTTCTTGCCGTTCAAAACGGCGTAGAGTTTCAGGGGTATGTCGAAAGACGACGAATCAGACCCGGAGAATTCCCCCCTCACGGAAAGGGTACCGGTCGAATTAGCGAGCGCCGAGCCCAGCTGCCAAGTGTTCGAAAGGGAGGAGGGCGGGAGGGAAGATGAGTCGAACGTGAACGAATCCGGGAAATCCGCTTGGAGGACCATGTTCGGGAAATCGAAATCCGAATTGTTGGCATAGTTGACGCTGAAGGAAAAAAGGGAGCCGTTGAACACTTGGTCCGGCTTCGAGATGCTTAGATTCAAAGCTTCGTTCGAAATCACGACGCTCGCCTTATTCTTAATCTCGAACCGAGCGCCACTTTGGTTTACGTAAGAAACGGAAACGTTGAGAGTCTCGCTGGAATTCAAGTCCCCGACAGCTATGACTTTATAGGTCTTTCGGTAAAGACTCCCCACCCCCAAATCGCCCACATTTTCCGAATAAATAGTTCCGTTCATTCCGGGCCCCCAAAGGAGAAGGTCGGTCGGCAGCGTTATGTTGATCACGGCATTGCCGACCGGAATCCCCGAGAGATTGGTAACGTCAACGTTGAGTTCAAAGGGAACTCCCCTCGAAACGTCGGCCGGCGCAGAGATTTCGAGGTCGACACCCTTAGGTTGATTGAGGTAGTAAACAATGAAAGATACGCCGGCTATAATGACCGCAAGACCGATAAAGATGCCGCTCCACAGCACCTTCCGGAGCCATCCGGGGATTAAATGGCTCATGGATTTCTTCCGGTGCTCCTTCAGTCTTTTTTCTATGTCAGAAAGAGGCATGGCTATTTCAAATGCACGAGATTATCTTTCTCCATCTTCGAGGCACAGGAACCGCAAAAAAAAGTTTGGCTTCCCTCGTCGAAAACCGAGACGTCGCGCGAGGCGCACGATCCACAAGAAGCATTCCTAGGATTATACCCCAAAACGGCGAGAAGTTTCTCGATGTCCGCTTTCTTCCTCCTCAAGGAATCAAGGGTGAACGTCCAGAGCTCCGGGTCGGGGACGGCTTCGGGTGACATTTTTTTCACCACACTCAAGAGTTCCAACATCCGAACGAAAAAGGAGGGCTCCCCCGCACCCCCGAAATTATCCTCAAGGAGGGCATCAACAAGCGTCAGGTTGTTTTTCTCGACAATCTTCACCGTCGCGAGGTTCGCGACGTCGAGGTGCGGAGAAAGTTTGGATAGGATCTTCTTCCCGCCCGGCGACTTGACCCGTATTCTTCCGAAATGCTCCGTATACAAATCAAAAATCTTGTCGTGCTCTTTGGTTTCCTTGAACCCCAAAACAATTGCTCGCGTTATGTATTCAGACATGTCATTTTGTTGCCTTCGGGGTTCTCCAGTACCCGAGGCGGGCCTTGCCTCCCAGCATGAGCCTCGTCTGAGCATCGAGCGCCGGAACCGACCCGAAGAATATGAAGACGAGCGGCATGAGAATCCATTCCAAGAGATAGTAAACGTAATATCTCTTCTTGAAACCCTCCATTTTTGGAGCCATGAGTATAATGCTCAAGATCGCCGAAACGATGATGCCCACCGTGCTCAAATTCAAGATCACGCCGGTTATCCGCGGCAAGTTGTAAGATAAAAGGGAACTTTTGAAATTCTCATTGCCCAAGACGTTGGGGAGAACGCCAAAGAGAAAAATGATAAAAGAGCTTGTTGACCAAGAATAAAACCCGTCGAATTGAGTCCACATCCAGAATCTCTTAATTCTCCCGGGCATGTCCTTCGCTTTCCTAAAGTCTCTCGCGGCATACACGAAGTTTTCCACCCCCCAAGCCCACCTCCGCTGCTGCTTATATAAATTTTTCATAGCTTCAAAAAAGTTCCTCCCGACGACCGAATCCATGTAAACCGGGTAGAGCAGGGGAACGGTGCGCCAGTCTCCCCTATAGTGCGCGAGGCACTGAAAGAATATCCGCGCGTCCTCTGACACGAGGTTGGTTTCCCAGAAACCAACCTCCACGAGGGCTTTGAGCGGCAGGCTGTGGGATGAAAAAGTGACGAGTTGTTCAGGGCGGGATGATTGCATGAGGTGCCAAAAACTTGATGAGAAACCCACTAACCGCGCGAAAAACTTCGACTTGCTGAGGTTGTTGGTAAAAAGAGGTATGGGTTGGTAACTTGAACGGAGCGGATGCCGGGCTTTTAAGAACGAGTGAGAGAGGACACCGAAGTAATCAGGGCCTGTCCTTGTATCGATGTCAAAAACCGAGACCAGGACGTTCTCATATTTTATGCCCCTTTTGTCGATGATGTCTGAGACGGCGAGTCTTGCGGCCCACGCCTCGTTGGATCCCTTCCCCGGTAATTCCCCCGGAATGTCGGTGGGATGAAACGTCGAGAGGAACCCGCCGAACGAAGTGCCGAACTTTTTCTCTATCCGGCGGGCGGTTTCCGCATCAATTTCCCCACCTCTTTCTTCAGAGGCGAGCACCACGATAAGTTTCTCTTTGGGATAATTCGACATCGTGAGACTCAGAAAACCCCGCTCCACGACACCGTACGGCTCTTGATACATCGGCAGTACGACGAGATGGTATATTTTCTCCCAATCCGCCTTTTCCCTCTTCAAGATGCCGAGCCAGTCGATGCGTAAATTTTTTCTCATCGTGGAAAAAGCGAAGCGAAGATGCAAAAAAAGGTAAAAAAGCTTCAGAAGCCAATAGAGATCGTAGAGCAGGATGAAAATGACAACCACCTGCGGCAGCTGCCACGACAAAAAGACCAGGCCCCCGAGGGTAATCCAGGCAGCCAAGCCCGGGATCAATTCATAAACTCTCATCGAAATTAAAACAGTAAGAAGCCGAGCGCGTTGTCCACGCTCCAGGCACCGCCGCCAATGAGAGTGAGAAGTAAAACGGCCGCGAATAGAAGGAGTTCAAATTCATAGCCACCGACAAAGCCGCTCTTCCGTTTCACGGTCAAGAGAATCACGGCGAATTCAATGGCGAACAAGAGCGCCACAATCTGGGTGAAGAAACCCACGATAAGTGCTATTCCTCCCAAAAACTCGAGGAGCGCGACGAGGGTTCCCCACAGTTTACCCGGCTTGAAGCCCATGCCTTCGAAATTTGAGGCGGTTGTTTTCAAATCCTTAATCTTGGGCCAGCCGTGTCCCACAAAGATGAGTCCCACGACGACTCGGAGGATGAGTATCCCCCAGTCGCTGAAAACTAAGAATAGTTGGATCATATATTTGGTAATCAGACGACCTTTCCGAATATTATAATCGTACTATTTACTGATTACCAGTTAGTTGATACCTTACTATATACATGTTGATTCTCTCCATTGAAACATCGTGCGACGACCCCGCACCAAAAGAAGTGCTACGCTTTGCGGCTACCGCCGAAGTGCGAAAGGGCACTTCTTTGGTGACGGGGCAAGAACAACAATAATCCGATGAAAATTTTATCCATAGAAACAAGTTGTGACGAGACGGCGATTGCCATGGTGGAGGCAAGTGGCGGTCTCAAAACACCGCGATTCAAGGTTTTGAAAAACATCGTTTCCTCACAGGTGGCGCTCCACGCACCCTTCGGCGGCGTCGTCCCGAACATCGCGAAGCGCGAACACCTTAAGAATTTGCCTTTGATTTTTAGCACCCTATTCCCTAAACCCTATTCCCTATCCCCTGACGCCGTTGCCGTCACCGTTGGCCCGGGTTTGGAACCCGCCTTGTGGACCGGCGTCAACTTTGCCAAAGAGATCCACGAAAAATATTTCCCAAAAGCGAAGCTTATCGGCGTAAACCACATGGAAGGACACCTATACAGTTTTCTGTTAACGCAGAAAACTGCAAATTCTAAATCCCCCTCCTTCGCTAAAGCTTCGGAGGGCAAGCAAATTTCAAATTCCAAAATGTATCCGGCAGTTGGATTGGTGGTGAGCGGCGGGCACACAATCCTGCTCCTTCTCAAGTCGCTGACGCGATGGAAGAAGCTTGGAGAAACGCGAGATGACGCCGTCGGCGAAGCGTTCGACAAAGTGGCGCGGATGCTGGGGCTCCCGTATCCCGGCGGCCCCGAAATCCAGAGAGCCGCCATCTCAGGTAACCCGGAGGCGATCAATTTCCCCCGGCCG
Organism: uncultured bacterium; assembly: GCA_963713955.1. Lineage (GTDB taxonomy): Bacteria > Patescibacteriota > Minisyncoccia > UBA6257 > GWB1-50-10 > JAKAHT01. Next base: position 169,947 of record OY970216.1, on the reverse strand, counting down.
ATGATGAAAGAAAAAAATTACGATTTCAGCTTCTCGGGTCTCAAAACGTCAGTGCTTTACTACCTGCGCGATTCGAAATTCGAAATTCATAATTCGAAATTCACCAACGATGTAGCGGCAAGCTTTCAGAAGGCCGCCGTGGATGTCCTGGCCGCGAAAACCATGCGCGCCGCAAGAGAGTTTAAAGCCAGGTCAGTTATTCTCGCTGGCGGCGTCGCGGCAAACAAACTTCTGAGAAAAATGTTGGCCAACGAGAGCAAGAAACTGGGCGTTCATTTTTTTGCTCCGCCCATGGAATTTAACACCGACAACGCCGCGATGATCACCGTGGCCGCCTATATCCAAGTGCTTAAGAAAAAAAACAGAAGAATCACTGCTCAGGCAAACTTAAGTTTGTAAACCCAGAAACTCTTTATTTTGCCTTAAAAATCGGCGATAATGGTGGAAATGAACGCTGATTTCTCGAAACCGTACGAACCGAAGGAAACCGAATCCAGGATCTACAAGACGTGGCTCGATTCCGGCTACTTCAACCCGGACAATCTGCCCGTTAATCGAAGTTCGAAATTAAAAATTCGAAATTACGTAGTGTATATGCCTCTTCCCAACGTGACGGGGACGCTTCACATGGGGCACGCGCTGGATAACACGGGACCCGACATTCTCATCCGTTATTACCGCATGAAAGGCCTCCGGACGCTCTGGCTTCCGGGAACCGACCACGCCGGCATCGCGACGCAATACATCGTCGAGAAACAATTGAAGAAAGAAGGAAAAAGCCGCTTCGAACTCGGCCGCGAAGAGTTCGTAAAGAGAGTATGGGAGTGGAAAAACGAGTACGGCAATCGCATCTATGAACAGCTGAAAAAGCTCGGTGTCTCTGCCGACTGGTCACGCCTTAGGTTCACGATGGACGACGCCTACGCGGAAGACGTGAAAAAAGCGTTCCTCCACTACTACGAAAAAGGTCTCCTCTACCGCGGGGCCCGGACGGTCAATTGGTGCCCTCGGTGCGGAACGAGCCTTTCAGAACTCGAACTCGAATACCGGGACGAAGCCGCGGCGCTTTACTACATCAAGTACGGCCCTTTCACGCTCGCGACGACGCGTCCCGAGACGAAGTTCGGAGACACGGGTCTCGCCGTAAATCCCCGGGACAAACGGTACCGGCAGTACGTCGGAAAAGAGATTGAAATCGAGTCACTTTCAACCGAAGGGCCGCTCGATGTCCCGGCGAAAAAGAAAAGCAAGGTCACCGTCGTCGCGGATGACGCCGTCGACATGAAATTCGGCACTGGCGTCGTGAAAGTGACGCCGGCGCACGATCTCGTCGATTTCGAGATAGGCCAGCGGCACAATCTCCCGCTCGTCCAGGTGATCGACGACCGGGGCCGGATGAACGAAAGAGCCGGGAAATATGCGGGAATGAAAACGGAAGAGGCGCGGAAGAAAATCGTCGAAGATCTGAAAGCGGTGGGGCTCCTCGAAAAAGAAGAGCCTTACACGCATAATCTCTCGATCTGCTACCGCTGCGGGCATGCAATCGAGCCGATTCCCTCAACGCAGTGGTTTCTTAAAATGAAAACGCTCGCGGGGAAAGCCCTGAAAGTAGTCAGGGACGGAAAAGTTACGATTCAGCCGAAAAATTTCCGGAAGATTTACTTTGATTGGCTCAAAAACATCCGCGACTGGACAATTTCAAGGCAAATCTGGTGGGGGCACAAGATCCCTGCGTGGTACTGTTTAGAGGAAGTTGTAAAAGAAGGGAAATTATCGAGAGAGAAGATGAATTCACCAAGAGATTGGAGAGAGGCATTAAACTTTGTATCGAAACCAGCGTTCGTCGGAGACAGGCCGCCAAAAACTTGTCCTTCTTGCGGGAGGCCGGATCTGATTCAGGATCCCGACGTGTTGGACACGTGGTTCTCTTCGGCGTTGTGGCCATTCGCCGGCCTTTCCGAATCCGACCGCAAGAAGTATTACCCGGGTGATTTCGTTTCCAACGCGCGGGAGATCTTGAACCTCTGGGACGCCCGCATGATTTTCTCCGGCATTGAATTCACAGGGAAAGTTCCGTTCAAAAATGTCCTCATCCACGGAACGATCCTCACCAAAGAGGGGAAACGCATGTCGAAGTCATTGGGAACCGGGATAGACCCCTTGAAGTACGTAGATCAATATGGCGCGGATGCGGTGAGATTCGCGGTTATATGGCAGTCTTCCGGCCAAGACATCCGCTGGGATGAGGCGGCTGTTACGGCTGGAGGGAAGTTTTGCAACAAAATCTGGAATGCGGCTCGTTTTGTAAAACAAAACGAGCCGTCCTCCGTAGCCTCGGCGAAGGAGGACAAGCTTAAACCGAAAACTGTCGCGGATAAAACCTTACTTGCCAAACTCGCAAAAACCAAGAAAGAAACCGAAGAATACGTAGAAAAATTCGAGTTTGCAAAAGCACTCCAGAATCTCTACGACTTTTTCTGGCACGATTTCTGCGACAAATACCTCGAGAGATCAAAAAAACAACTCGTTGAAGAGAAAACGAAAGAGGCAACTCAAACCGTTCTCAACTTCACTCTCACTGAATCGCTCAAGATGCTTCATCCCTTTATGCCTTTCGTGACTGAAGAAATATATCAGAACATGGAAAACAAGGAGAGCGATTTTCTCATGATCGCCAAATGGTGAATTACTTGCTCAATACGGCCATCGTCATCGTCCTCGCTGGCTTGCCGGCCATTGCGTGGCTCTTCTTCTTCCTGAAAGAGGATCTGCATCCGGAACCGAAGAAGATGCTGGCCTTGACGTTTTTCGCCGGCATTGTGTCGAGCATACCGGTCCTTTCTCTCGAACTCTTGTTCCAGAAGTTTGCCGTCTCCCCGTTCCATAGCCTTCTTCTCTTCATCGTGGGCATCGCCGTCATCGAGGAAATTTTCAAATTCGTCGCCGCGTACCTTGTGAACGAAAAGAGCAAGTACTTCGACGAGGGCGTCGACGCCATGGTTTACATGATCACTGTTTCCCTGGGCTTCGCGACGGTGGAAAATTTCTTCATCGTGAAGGGTGGATTGGACGTCGCGAACCTTGCGAACATTCTCACGACCCTGAACTCCGTCGGACTCAGATTCATCGGGGCGACGCTCCTCCACGCGCTTGCTTCCGGAATCGTCGGCTACTACTGGGCGCTGGATCATTTCAAAAAATCGAGGAATGCCCTCCTCACCGGCCTCCTTCTGGCTTCCGCCGTCCATGCGCTCTTCAACTTCTTCGTGGTCAAATTCCAATCGAGCGACGTATTCTATCCAACGTTCTTTCTCATTTTGATAGCGCTTTGGGTGCTCACAGATTTCGAAAAAATAAAGAAGTAACGAAAGTATCGCATCGCTACTTGTTGTGTTATAATGAATCCATGGACGAAGATAAAAATGACATTTTCGTGGAACTCGCCAAAGTGAAGAGCGAACCGGCTCCTTTGAAAATTGACGAAGAAGAGAAAGAACCGAAGAGGAAATTAGCCCCAAGTGATGACGAGGAAGGAACGCTTACCGTCGACGTCTACGACGCCGGAGACAACATTGTGGTCCAATCAACCGTTGCCGGCGTGGGCGACGACGAGCTCGAGATAAACATAACCCGCGAATCGGTTACCATAAAGGGGGATCGGAAAAAATCCGAAAAGGTGGAGGAAAAAAACTATTTCTACCAGGAACTTTTCTGGGGAACTTTTTCGCGTTCGATCATCCTTCCCCAGGAAGTCGATCCCGACGATTCAACCGCTTCCCTCAAGAACGGGGTCCTTACGATCACGATGCCGAAGTTGAACCGCACCAAAACCAAGAAACTAAAAGTTAAGGCTGCGGACTAGCGCATTAAATTTCTCACCTCGGTCGAATTCGTTCTTGAATTTTTCGAAACTGGCTGCACCGGGAGAGAAGAGGACAACGCAACGCGAACGACGCGAATGCTCGCGAACAGAGATTAATAACTTTTCCAAATCCTCGAACAACTGAGGCCTCTCTTTACTGAAATAACCGATCTTTTTGAGTTCTCGGATAAGTTTTTGGGTAGCGCTGCCGTTCAGGAGAAACAAGTTTTTTAACCTTACGGCTTTCTTTATTTCCCTGGCGAGCGGCTTGAAATCAAGGTTTTTGTCCGTCCCGCCGGTTATGAGAATGGGGTCGTGGCTCCCGAAGCGGCGGATGGCAGCGACGACGGCATCCGGAGACGTCGCCGTTGAATCATTCACAACTCTCAAATTTTCCCTCTCCAAAACCACCTCCTCCCGGTATTTTATCTCGGGCAAATTCCTTACCGCCGCGGCTATTTCAAACCAAGAAATGCCGGAAAGATGCGCGGCGAGCGACGCAGCCATGAGATTCATGATATTGTGTTCCCCTCTCCCCTTGACGAGTGAAATTGCCTTCTCGGAGATTACCTCCTCGGCGCTGCCGGTCTCCTGAAAAAACAAGGCCCCGTTTTTTACAAAAATTCCGTCTTCGCCCCTCGGCAACCGCTTCAAAGAAAAGAAGTAAGTCTTCGATCGAGGCCGCAACCCCAGGAAAAATTTGGTCCACGGATTGTCGTAGTTTAAAACCAGTTTCTGATCTCTGTCTTGTCCTCTGAATATGTTCGCTTTCGCGCGCGCGTAACCCTTTATGTTTTTGTACCTGTTCAGGTGATCGGGGTACAAATTGGTGATTACGGCTATGTCCGGCGCGCGCCGCGCACCCGGCAAAAGTTCCAGCTGCCACGATGACAACTCAACGACCGATGGAATGCTCTTATGCTCAATTTTATCGGCCAGGTCGAGGAGCGCCACCTCAGAAGAATTGCCGCCGGCGACAATGTCCTTGTTTCTCAATCTCAAAAAGTAGGCGATCCAATTCGTCGTCGTCGTTTTTCCGCGCGTCCCCGTGACCGCTATGACCGCTCCTTCCGCGACGTCGAAGAATATCCTCGCATCGTTCACGAGTAGCTTCTTGCGTTTTCTCGCAATCGCCAAATATTTGCTCTCTCGCGGGACAGCCGGGTTCACGACAACAATGCCGTTGTTTTTAAAATCCCTCTCCCGGTGCTCGCTCAGAACCAACTTCACTCCCGGGGCGATCTGACTGAGCTTCCTCACCGAATCCGAGAGTTGTTCTTTTGTTCTCAAATCAGTCACGGTAACCTTCGCACCGTGCTTCACGAGCCATTTAACTGTCGCAATTCCTCCGCCCAAGGTTCCCAGCCCCACTACCAAAACTTTTTTCCCTTTGAAATTCATGGCCTCCCTCTCAATTCTAAACCAAAAGCCGCTTTATTCAAGCGGTTTCTATTGAAGATGTACGGAAGCGAGGATCGGTGAAACAAAAAGGTGGGTAAGACTTGGCAAGCGCGGCCCTAGCGCACACCTTTTTGGTTCGCCGAGACTCGCCCTAAAATTAAAGAAACGGAACTATAAGTAAGGCAACGATGTTTATGACTTTAATGAGCGGGTTGATAGCGGGGCCGGCGGTATCCTTATACGGATCGCCGACCGTATCACCGGTCACGGCAGCCTTGTGAGCTTCCGACCCCTTGCCGCCGTGATTGCCCGCCTCGATGTATTTCTTCGCGTTGTCCCAGGCGGCGCCGCCGGAAGTCATGGAAATCGCGATGAAGAGTCCCGAGACGATCGTCCCTATCAAGAATCCCCCGAGCGCTTCCCTGCCGAAAACGAATCCGACGAGTAAAACCGCGACGATCGGCAGAAGCGCGGGGACTATCATTTCCCGCAGGGCTGACTTCGTCACGATGTCGACCGCTTTCTTGTAATCCGGTTTGGCCGAGCCCTCCAGAAGTCCCGGTATTTCCCTGAATTGCCTTCTTATTTCCTCGACAATGGAACCGGCGGCATGGCCCACCGATTTCATAGCCATCGAACCAAAAAGATTCGGGATTGCGGCGCCCAAGATGAGTCCGATCAAGACGTAAGGATTCTGGATGTCAAACGCGACGTTTTGAGACGTTTTCACCACCGCGTCGGTGTAGGCGCTGAAAAGCGCGAGGGCGGCGAGCCCGGCTGACGCGATCGCATATCCTTTCGTAACGGCTTTCGTGGTGTTCCCGACCGCGTCCAACGCATCCGTGATCTTTCTCACGTCTTCCGGGGCGTTACTCATCTCGGCGATCCCCCCGGCGTTATCGGTGATCGGGCCAAACGAATCGATGGAAACGATGATGCCGGCGACCGAAAGCATCGAAACGGCGGCGATCGCCACGCCGTAAATCCCCGCCAAAAGGTACGCTCCGATGATGCCTCCCACGATGACGAGGATTGGCAGGAAGGTTGATTCCATCCCCACGGAAAGGCCCATGATGATGTTCGTCCCGTGTCCGGACTTCGAGGCGTCAGCAATACTTCTGACCGGCCGGTACTTTTTGGACGTGTAGTAATCGGTTATGACGACCATCAAAGCCGTGACGCCGAGACCTATCAAGCTCGCGAGAAATATATTGAACGAATTTTCGACGATGAAAAATCTCGTTGCGAAGTAAAAGAGCGCCGCCGCGACGATGAGAGCCGCGGTGAGTCCTTTGTACAAAGCTCCCATGATCGATTCGCTCTTGCCGACTTTGACGAACAAGCTCCCGATGATCGAGGCGACGATGGCCAACCCTCCCAGTATCAAAGGAAAGAGGAGCTGGGTGCCGGAGAGCGCGAGCGCGCTTCCGATCAGTATCGACGCCGTGAGCGTGACCGCGTATGTTTCAAAAAGATCAGCCGCCATGCCGGCGCAGTCGCCGACGTTATCGCCCACGTTGTCGGCGATGACGCCGGGATTTCGCGGATCGTCTTCGGGAATGCCCGCCTCGACTTTCCCGACGAGATCGGTCCCGACATCCGCGGCTTTCGTGAATATGCCGCCGCCGAGGCGCGCGAAGATCGAAATCAAGCTTGCACCGAACCCAAGGCCGATAAGTCCCCTCACATCATGCGATGCGAGGTAAAATCCGGCGACAGCCAAGAGGCCCAAAGAAACCACCAAAAATCCCGTGACCGATCCTGCTTTGAACGCCAAAGAAAGGGCAGATTTCAAACCGTTTTCCGCCGATTTTGTCGTTTTGGAGTTGGATCGGACCGCAACGCTCATCCCCAAAAATCCGGCCAAGGCCGACGCGATCGCTCCGATGAGGAACCCCAACGCCGTAAGCCACCCCAGCGCAACATATATGATCAAAAACAGAACGAGCGCCACGATCCCGACCGTCTTGTATTGCCTCGCAAGGTAGGCGGACGAACCTTCCTGGATCGCTTTTGAAATCTCCCTCATTTTGTCGTTCCCGCTGTCCTGCTTTTTGAGCCAGAACGACAGATATACGGTATAAAGAACCGCTAAAACTACTGGACCAAAAATCAAATAATTCATGCTATTTTTTACTCTTCGACTTCATTCAAGCTTCGGATTGTCCTCGTCATCGTCGGAAGCTTTCTCTTCAATGATCGCTTCCTCCTTCGCCGCCGCTTCCGCAACGGCAATACCCCCTTCTTGCACTTCCTCCGGATTCGACTGCGAACGGACGTCTATCTTCCAGCCGGTCAATTTCGCCGCGAGCCGGACGTTTTGTCCGCCTTTGCCGATGGCGAGACTCAGCTGATCTTCCGGCACGAGAACCTTCGCCTCTCTCCTCTGGAGCACTTCAATGGACTTGACCTTTGCCGGAGACAGAGCGTTCGACACAAATTTCGCCGGATCGTCCGACCACTCGACGACATCCACCTTCTCGTTGCCGAGCTCGTTCGTAACAGCCATGACCCGCGTGCCCCGCTGTCCCACGGCCGCTCCCACCGGATCGATGCCTTCCTCGTTGGACGCAACCGCCACCTTCGTCCGCGACCCCGGCTCGCGCGCAATGTTTTTAATGACGACCGTTCCATCCGCGATTTCCGGCACCTCCAGTTCAAAAAGTTTCAAAACGAAATGAGGGTGCGATCGCGAAAGAACGATGCCGGGGCGTCGGGCGTCTTCCTGCACGGCCAAAACGTAGAACCGCATCCGGTCGCCGACACGGTAATGTTCACCCGGGATACTTTCATTTGGATACATGATCCCCATCGCGCGGCCGAGATTGACGTAAACGTTGCCCCGCTCGAACCGCTGGATTTGCCCGCTCATGATTTCCCCTTCCTTGTTCGCAAATTCTTCTTGTATCGAGGAACGCTCCGCCTCCCGTATCGCCTGGAGTACCACCTGCTTCGCGGTCTGCGCGGCGATGCGCCCGAAATCGCTCTTTCCTTCCAACGGGAATTCCATCTCATCGCCCGATTTGGCGTCGGATTTCATCTTCTTCGCGTCTTCCAGGAGCATCTGCCGGTCGGAGTTGAAACGCGGAAGGGATTCCTCGCCCTCCGGTTTCTCAGTCGGCTCGGCCGATTCCTCCCCCATCAAAACCTCCGAAGGATCGACAACCACTTTTACCTGAAAAAACTGGAGATCGCCGGTTTTCATGTTAAACTTGGCCCGAATCATTTCGGACTTTTTCCGGTATTCCCGCTTGTACGCGGCGGCGATCGCCGACTCGATTGCTCCCAGAACTTTTTCGGGAGCAATTCCCTTCTCGGCCGATATCTGCTCAACCGCGCTCGCTAATTGTTTTAAGTCCATGTTTCAAAAATTACAGCCACTCACTCGAGCGGCCTTTATATCAACAGCCTACCACGATACCATGAAAAAGGCAAGCCGGTGATTCTTTTTAAAGAATACCGGCTTTAAATCATCCTCCTCGTCGCCTTCATGACTATAACAGCCACGAAGCCATCAGCCATGACGATCAGATCCGCGACGGGTAAAAATTCTATTCCCATCACCCTAATCGACATGAACTGGTACGACAGTATCGAAAAATATAATGTTATCGCGACGGCCCATCCCCTCGAGGACAAGACCCTTCTAATGATTTCCTGTGGGGCCACAAGGAGGATCAAAAAACACATCAATGTTTCCATTTTTTTCTCCCTTCTCCTTTTCCGCTAATCCTCGCTGGCTTTAGTTTTTTGAAAGAACAATTCTACCCAGTTACTATTTGATATATAAATCGCTGGATTGTCAAGACCCGCCTCTGATCCCCGAAAAGTGTGAAGGTCGGAAAAGTTTCTCTTCCGACCTCCTCAAATTATTACCCCTTCTGGGTTGACGTACCCCCTTGGGCAAATAGGATAGCTGCGACGAAGAATAGCATTACGGCTAGGACTATAGCGGGATGCAAATCATGTTTCACAACCTCCGCAATTATCTCTGCAAAAACTGTAACTAGAATAACCGATCCTGCAGCCAGATAACCAGCCTTCTTTCTCATTCCCCAAGAGACAAAGAATAATATCATCGCAATTATCACGATCGCGATTGGATACATCCACGGGATAGAAGAATATCCCTCGAACGTGTCTTCCAGAAGCATCAAGATACCAGCCGATAGGATAACTGCACCCGTTAATCCAATGATGAACGTCCTAAGCATGACTTCCTCCTTTTAGTCGTTTGTTTTTTTGAATTCGATTGTCTCACTCAAACCACGATCCGTTCATGGTCTCAGTGAGATAACCGAACCAGAAACAAGGAGATTCCCTTCTTCAATTCTTAATGATCAACAGTTCTATCATACTATATTATACATGAAACGTCAACAGCGGTAAAATGCAGCTAAAATGGGCTATTTTCGCACTGAATCTTCATCGTATTCCCCCACTCGCGTTCGCGTGAGTTCTGCAATATAGCCACCAACGCCGAGTGCATTACCGATATCGCGTGCCAGCGCCCTTACGTAAACTCCCGGGCCTGTCACGACTTTGATTTCCAGGAACGGCCATTCATATCCCAAGATCTCGATCGAATAAATTTTCACTCTTCGTAACCTCAAACTTACTTCTTCCCCCCGCCTCGCGAGCTTGTATGCCGGAATGCCACCCACTTTCACTGCACTGTAGCGCGATGGAATTTGCTCAACGTCTCCAATGAAGTTATTGATAGCTTTTTTAATATCTTTCAACTTTGGAACTTTATTAACTTTTTGCTTCGTCTTTTCTCCTTCCTCGTCGTCCGTCGTACTCGTCTCGCCCAATTTGATTTTCGCAATATATTCCTTTTCCGCGCCGGCTGCTTCCTTCAACCTTTTGGTCCCCTCACCTATCCCAACTACCAGTATTCCTGATGCCAACGGATCCAGCGTCCCGGCATGGCCCATTTTCCTGACCCCGAGTTTTCTCTTCAACGAATTCAAAAACTGAGCCGAGCTCGGCCCCTTCGGTTTCCACACCGCGAATATCTCATTCATAGGTATAACACCAACAAAACGAACTTATCCGAATGACACGAACTACTATTCGTGTTGTTCGTGTATGTTCGCGTGTTAGTGTTCTTTTATATATTCTCATAATGCCTCACATCGAATCCTCCATCTTCTTTCTCCGTAAGCGCCAGGACATCGAGCCGAAACCCCTTTTTGTCATCCACCAGCTTTTTATGGCTTCCTGCGTATATCTGAGCTGTTCTTGTGAACTTCTTGATCTTCGATCCCGTCATTTGTTCTTCTGCTTCAATATCGTTCCATCCACCTACAGTCTTTACCTCTACAAAAACCAGCGTTCTGTCCGGCGCAACGGCGATAATGTCCAGTTCTCCCCATTTTTCCTTCTTATTCCTCTCAATAATCCTATATCCTCTCCTTTTCAAGTAGTTAGCAGCGAAATTTTCTCCCCTTTTACCAGTTTCCTGCCGAAAAGTCATAGAATTATTATATCAATCCCTGAAAACATTGCCAAACAAAATGTTTAGGTTCAAACACTTTTTTCATCAAAAAATCGAAAGTGTAGGTTTCATCGCATTATCAGCCTGTTAAACAAAATCGATGTTTTACACTTTTGACCTATTTTTTGAAAAGTGTAGGTTTCATCGCATTATCGGGTTTTTCAATTTACTGGGTTTTTCAGTTTTATCAGGTTTTCCCATTTTATCGATTTTTTCCTGTTTTTCTGGTAAATTTTCTTAGACCTTAAATCCCCGGCCCCAGGAAACTTGATACGAGAACTCCCAGAACTGTACTGAAGGTACAGCACCTTTCTTTTGTCCGGGGAAAAGTTATCCCCAGAATCTATGGCTTCCCGCTCTCCATATGGAGAGCGGGAAGCCATAATGAGAGCGGGAGGCGACAGAAACAGTGGAAAATTTGAACTTTCCAATTGAAGAAAAGGTAATTTTAGGCTTTAATGTAGTTATATATAAATTCCTGATATGGCAAAGAAGAATAAGAAAGATAACAAGAAGGGGGAGGGAAAGAATTACCCCAAGCCCTCTCCGCTCCATCCGGAAGCGAAGCAAAGCATCTGGTCCATCGTTTTTATTGCGCTCACGGTCATTTTCCTCCTTTCGGCTCTGAAGCTTGCGGGGCCGTGGGGGAACGGCATATTCGAATTCTTCACGACGCTTTTCGGCATCGGCTATTATCTCCTTCCCGCAATGTCTCTTCTCATTTCCCTCACTCTGCTCTCAAAAAATAAAAAGGAGTTCTTGGGCGTTTCGCTTATCGGTGCGCTCATTTTCATTTTTTCATCACTCGGCCTCATTGACATCATAAACGCCGGGAGCGGGGGAGTGATCGGGAAAATAGCCGGTGTCATCAAGAACCCGTTCAGCGTGCCGGGCGGGATCGTGATTACACTCGCGCTTATGACCATCTCCTTCGTCATGATCATCAACAAGCCCTTGAGGTTCCCCGAGAGGAAGGAATCTTCCGAGAGTGCTGACAGGGAGACGGAGAGAGAACCTGAGGAGATAAGAATCACGGCCCCGGCGGAAATGCCGGAAGAAACGAAAGAAGAGAAGAAATCCAAAGAGAAGCAAAAGGAAAAAGAGGCTGAAATAAAATCAGCCGACGGAAAAGTCCCTGAGTTGAAAACTACCGCGTTCAAGCCGATAAAAAATTACGTCTCGCCTCCGTTGAACCTCCTTACATCGCAAGTCGATAAGCCGACGATCGGGGATCTCCGCGCGAACGCAAACGTGATCAAGCGAACGCTTGAAAGCTTCGGCATTCCGGTCGAAATGGGGGAAATCAATGTGGGGCCGACAGTCACGCGCTACACCCTGAAGCCGGCCGAGGGGATCAAGCTTTCAAGGATAACTTCGCTGAACCAAGATCTCGCACTCGCCTTGGCTGCCCACCCCATCCGCATCGAGGCGCCGATACCGGGGAAATCCCTCGTCGGCATCGAGGTACCCAACAGATCGGCCGCGGTGGTACGCCTCGGGAGCCTTCTCCTCTATCCCGACTTCCAGAAAGCCGGCGTGCTGTCTTTCGCGCTCGGGAGAAACGTTTCCGGCGAGCCGATATTCAAGGATGTATCCAAAATGCCGCACCTCTTGATCGCGGGTGCAACCGGGTCCGGAAAATCGATCATGATTCACTCATTGATTCTCTCCCTGCTTTACAAAAACTCGCCGGAGATGCTCCGGCTCATCATGATCGATCCGAAAAGAGTCGAGCTTTCCGTTTACGACGGCATCCCGCATCTCTTGGCCCCGGTCATCACCGAGAACAAGAAATCCATCGGAGTCCTTCGGTGGGCGATCCAGGAAATGGAGAGTCGCTATCAGACGCTCCTCGAGGCCGGCGCGAGAGACATCAAAAGCTACAACACGAACTCGGGGAAGATGATACCCTATATCGTGATCGTGATCGACGAACTCGCCGACCTCATGACCTCGTACGGGAGGGAGGTCGAGGGCTCCATCATAAGGCTCGCGCAAATGGCGCGGGCAACCGGTCTTCATCTCATCGTCTCGACGCAGCGGCCTTCGGTTGAAGTCATCACCGGCCTCATCAAAGCGAATATAACTTCGAGAATCGCGCTCCAGGTCGCGAGCCAGATCGACTCGCGGACGATCCTCGACACGCCCGGCGCCGAAAAACTCTTGGGGAACGGCGATGCGCTCTTCATCTCGGCCGAACTTTCGAAGCCCTTGCGCGTTCAGGGAGCTTTCGTCTCCGAAGAAGAAATCAAGAAGGTTGCCAATTTCATAAAAAAGAACAACGAATCGGCGGCGGAAGAGTTGAGTTTCAACGGGAGCGGCGGAGGCGAGGAAGCGGGCAGACAGTCAAATTTGGACTTCGACGCGCTCGCCGAAAGTGGCGACGATGACGAACTTTTGGACGAAGCAATAGAAACCGTGCGAAACGCCAAGAAAGCTTCGGCCTCGCTCCTGCAACGCCGCCTCAAAGTCGGATACGCAAGAGCCGCGAGGCTCCTCGACATGATGGAAGAGCGGGGGATCATCGGGCCGGGAGAAGGAGCCAAACCCCGGGAGGTGTTCTATAATAACGATGATGCCGGAGAATGAACGTAAAAATTTTGCTGATTCGCTGGTCGAGGTACTGAAGATCAAAGGAATATCGGTCCAGAAACTCTCCGAGCTCACCGGCATACCCGAAAACGTCATATCCCTCATCATAGAGGAGAAATTCAACAAGCTTCCGGCCGCTCCCTACCTCCACGGCTACATCATGAAAATAAGCGACGTTTTGGGTCTCGATGGAGACGCCGCTTGGAACGAATTCAGCGAGAATAGGGAAGGTATCAAGCGATCGGGAGAAAAGGATACCCCGCCTTCCAACAGATTCCGGGCTCCGAAAATGAACAAGGCTGCGATCGGTGGTATAATAGTGGCTGTCCTCATCGTTGCGTACCTCACGATCCGACTCCCCAGCATCTTGGGAACGCCCGAGCTCGTACTGAAAAACCTGCCAGATGCCATAACCATATCCAAAAGCCAGAACTTCACCATCATGGGGACGCTGACCTCGGGGGACGAGCTCACCGTGAACGACGAATCGATCGTTCCGCAATCAGACGGCACATTTAAGAAAGCTGTCGTTTTGAACCCCGGATTCAACACGTTCAACTTCGAAGCCACGAAAGTTCTGGGGAGAAAGTATTCAGTCACAAAGCAGATCTTTTATCAGCCGGAGGCCGGTACCAGTACTGGTACAAGCACCAATCCAAACCAAACGTCGACACAAAACCCAAGCCAACCACAATAAAATGGCGGTAAACAAAAAGCAAAAAGAATCATCAAAAGAAAACCAATCGGGAAACATCGATTCACTCCTCGAGTCGCTCCAGTCGCGCTTTGGGGAGGGGTCGGTCATGAAACTCGGGGAGGTAAAAAGAACCAAGGTTGACGCCATTCCTTCCGGCTCGTTCTCGCTGGATCTCGCCCTCGGAGGAGGACTTCCGAAAGGCAGGATTGTTGAGATCTTCGGCCCTGAAAGTTCGGGGAAGACGACACTTGCGCTCCACGCCGTCGCCGAAGCCCAGAAACGGGGAGGGAAAGTGGCGTTCATCGACGCCGAGCACGCGCTCGACCCGGAATATGCGGAAAAAATCGGTGTGAAAGTGAAGGATCTCATCATCTCCCAGCCGGACAGCGGCGAGGAGGCTTTAAACATTCTGGAAAGCCTTGTGAGATCGGGGATCATCGACGTCGTCGTCATCGACTCAGTCGCAGCCCTGACCCCCAAAGCGGAAATAGAAGGGGAGATGGGCGCCCAACACATGGGGCTCCAAGCAAGACTCATGTCGCAGGCTCTTCGCAAACTCACGGCTATAGCCGACAGATCGGGCACCATCGTCATATTCATAAACCAAACGAGGATGAAGATAGGAATAATATTCGGGAATCCGGAAACGACGCCCGGAGGTATGGCCCTCAAGTTTTACGCGTCGGTCAGAATCGATATAAGAAGAATTGCCCAGATCAAGAAGGGGGAGGAGTCCGTCGGGAACCGGGTCAAGGCGAAAGTGGTGAAAAACAAAGTTGCGCCGCCCTTCAAGGTCGCCGAGTTCGATATTCTGTTCGGCGAGGGAATTTCCTACGAGGCTGATGTTTTGAACACGGCCGTGAAGTACGGCGTCGTTTCAAAGAACGGCGCGAGCTACTCATTCAACGGCGAAAAGCTGGGGAACGGGTTCGACAACGTACGCGAAAAGCTCAAGGAAGACAAAAAACTTTTGACCACGATCGAAAAAGCAACCCGTGAAGCAGCCAGCAAGAAGGCAATTGCCAGCGAAGGAGAATAACGAAAGAGAGTCCGGTAGGCGAACTAAAGAGCGGGGCACTGAAGGCGCCCCGCTCTTTTCCTGAGTTCCTGGATCTATGACTTCTCCCCGTTTAAGGAATAGAAGTTCTCGAAGAGCTTGGCGATGAGGACTGGCCCGGCACCGCCCGGCACGGGCGTGTAAAAAGACAAATTGGAAACTGACTCAGAGACATCGAGATCTCCCGTTATTTTTCCCTCGATCTTTCCGTATCCGAAATCGATCACGCCGGCGCCATCTTTCAGCATGGAGGGCTTCACGAGCGCCGGCTGGCCGGTTCCGAGGATAACAAGGTCCGCTTTCTTCAGTATCGAGAAATCGCTGCCTTTATGCACGACATAGATTTCCTCCACCTTGTTCATGAACCATGCGACGATCGGCCGCCCAATCAAGAATCCCGTTCCCACGACGCCTACTCTTTTACCCTTCAAGTCAAAGTTGACTCTCTTCAGAATCTCGAGCGTCGTTTCCGCAACGGGCGGTAAGACCGGATTGCGGCCCGTATAGAAAGCGCCGAGCGCCCGCTCGCCCAAGACATCGACGTCCTTTCCCCGCGGTATCGCATTCAAAACGTAATGGCGGTTCAACGAGGTTGGAAGGGGAAGTTCGATGAGCGCCCCGCCGCACGTCTTATGTTCCGCGATTTTTCTGACTTCTTCCCGAAGTTTGTCGTTTCCGAGCTCGGCGGCGAGCTTGTATATCCTGAAATCAACCCCGAGTTCTTCGGCGACTCTCTTCTTCTGCTCCAAGAAACTCAAAGACGCCGGGTCGTCCCCGACGAGGATTCCCGCCAGAAATTTCTCCGGTTTTGGCTTCTTTTTCAACTCGCCGAGGAGTTCCTCCGCGATTTTTTTGCCATCGATCATCATAGTACTCAATAATAGTACGTTTTCGCCCCCATATTCTACAAGGACAATAAAAACTCTCTCAGTATCTTGCGGTATGTTGCAAGACTTCGAACATCTACCCATTCGTTGTCGCTCCCGATACCTCCACCGGCTGGTCCAAATTCAATCCCCGGACAATGCACGGAGGTAAAGTGTCTCACGTCAGAAGATCCGTGAGCGCCGCGCAAGGCGATCTTTCCCCCCGAGACTGCTTCTCCCACCATTCGCAATTTCTCTACGTACTTGTTGTGAGCGGGGGTTTTGAACGCTGGTTCTTTCACCACAACTTCTACGGCGAATCCCTTCGGCAGTAATCCCTTGATGTCCCTCACTACGGAACCGGCTTCTTTGGGAGTGGAACGAATATCCAATAAAATTGCGCAATCACTGGGAATTTTATTAAATGACTGGTTATCCGTCTCAATCTTGCTCACGTTAACAGTCGTTGTCCACTTTTCCCGTTGGGGAACTGGGTACTTTCTTTTCAGAACGTTAAGAAACTCGTTCATTTTCCAAATCGCGTTTTCCCCTCGCCAAGGATATGCACTATGGGCCGTTGTACCGCGACACGAAATCTTCATCCACGTAACTCCTTTTGCTTCATTAACAACTTCCAGGTTAGTCGGCTCTGCTGTAATGGCGAAATCCGCCCGCACTCCCTTGCTTATCTGATACTTCGTGCCATTAAACCCTCCGATTTCCTCATCGGTCGTGAGCTGTAAGCCGAGTTGATAATCCACCATCCTTGCAACTTCTCGAAATACAGCAATGAGACACGCAGCGCCTCCCTTCATATCCAGGGAGCCGACGCCGTAAAGTCTGCTTCCCTTCATCCGGGGTATGTACTGCCCTTCCTTTCCCGGTATAACGTCCAGATGTGCGTTCAATATAACCCTGAACTTTTCTGGTCTCTTCTTCGAATTAAAAACGAGGGCGCTTCGCATGCCGTTACGAGTGAACCGCTCTATTGAATATCCTTTCAACTCCGAAGAAGCAAGGCTTAAAATACTCTTTAACGCTGTCGGATTTCCTGCTGTGGACTTTATGGCCACGAATTTTTTTGTCAGTGAAACGATGCTAGTTTTCATATTTAAAAATGAGCCGTGTACCTTGTAAGGCCACGGCTTCAATGTAACACAAATGAACGTCAGACAGTAATAGCGGCATAGATGGTCGATCGGTTCCCATGATTCCTTCCGTTTTTAACTTCCTCGGAATCAATTTCCAGGAACGATCGGAAACCGCCCAAGAACCTGACTTCGTCGTTCACGAATCCCAAGAAGTTCCTATCGATGTACGAATACGCCTTCCCGGTCGCGCTCACGACGGTGGACATCTGCATTTCCGGTTGCACAACATACGCCCCGCGCTCTTGCAGGTTTTTCCGCAAACCCTTCCGGACATCGGCTTTAGCAAGAGACCCTCGAATGTGACCATAGCATCCGTACGCGCCTTTCATCGGCTTAAAGCGGAGAAATTGCCGGCCGCAATCCACGTCATCCGGATCGATCTTCCGACTTTCCAGATAGTCGGCAAAACCGGGAGAAAGTCGATTGCCGGAAGGAAACTCCAGATAAGGTTTCCCGCGGGATAGATACTCTGTGAGTTCGTAAGAGTACAAATCCCTCTCGACATACAACGGAAATGCCATTCTCATCGGCGGTAAGTATTCCTTCGTATCGTTGATCCGATGGTTGTAAGCCATCCGAGGAGCATCAACGTTAAAGGTAAGGGCATATTCCTTAATGATCTTCCTCGTTTCTGCTTCTCCAAGCAATGGATGTTCAACCTCCAGGCTCGGCTGCCTCAATTTTGCAATGGGGTCGGAGGTGCGGGCATAGAGAAGAAACCCACACTCTCCGCCATTCGTTGCAAGATATTCCTGGAATTCACTCGGACTAAAGAACTTATCGAAGCCGGATAGCTTTTTCACCTCGTCGTCCGTTAGGATGTCGCCGGACGATTTGCCAAATTCCGATTCTCTCATTGATTGGTACTTCTGATCAGTCACTGCCAAAAGGGCGATCGGCATTCCATATCTCCCCCTCAGGCTAGCGAGAAGCGCTTGGAATGGCCCCTTGAAATGTCCCGGGAAAACCTCCAGCAGGAATTGATACATGGCAAGAGAATTTTCGATTTCAAAGATCCTGTCCCGTAGAACCTCTTCCACATTGCCATCCGACATGCCAACCGCAGCGGTAAGCAACTCGTCCGGCAATCCCGTCATGTCAACCTGAACGGCGTAATTGATTGGTACGCTGTTCGGAAAGCAATATCGGTAGTCGCCCTCCCACTCTCTATTCATTTCTACCAGGGGGCCGAACGACCTGTTGTACTCCCGGTACAGCGTCCCGAGCGCTCGAACGATCTTCTCTGGATATTGGACTCTGTAGTCAGGGAAAGTGAGAAACGGGCCAAGAGATGAACGGATATTCGATTTCTCAACGACGGTTCCTAAGGCCGTTGGGGCAGTTGCAACAATTGCTGTTTCCATCTTGTCTACTCCTATTTAAAAGTTAATGAACTGGTTAAAAACTTTGAAGCCCCGAACTTTGTCCGGGGCTTCTCTTAATGCTTCTTTTTGAATTATTTTGACAATCAACTTGCAAAAGGAGAACTAAAAGAAACCTCGGACTTTTTGTAGGTCCACTGCCAAACCATAAAGAAGAAATTGAGGTTTCTTTGGTTCATATGCGTGATTTTGATGATAGTTCTATTATCATGGAGCGACTATTTCCCTGTCAAGACCACGTTTACCTTTTGGGCGATCCTTTTCATATTGTCCTCTTTCATCCCGCGCGTCGTGACGGCCGGCGTGCCGAGGCGAATGCCCGACGGATCCATCGGCTTTCGCGTGTCGTAGGGGATCGTGTTTTTATTCACTATTATCCCGGCTTTTTCGAGCTTCTCGGCTGCTTCCTTGCCGCCGATCCCGCGGGACATGGTATCCACCAAAATGAGGTGGGTATCCGTGCCGCCGGAAACGATCCGCCACCCGAGTTTTTGCAATTCTCCGGCCAAGACCTTCGCGTTCTTCACAACCTGCCTCGCGTACGTTTTAAAAGCAGGTTTACTATCTTCGTAAAGAGCTACACCAATTGCTGCGATCGCGTTCAAGTGCGGTCCGCCCTGGAGGCCCGGGAAAACTGCTTTATCGATCATCGGAGAATACTCTTTCTTGGAAAAGATCATCGCGCCGCGGGGTCCGCGGAGCGTTTTATGCGTCGTCGTCATAACGATATCCGCATATCTGAAGGGAGAGGGGTATACACCGCCGGCCACGAGGCCCGCGAAGTGAGACATATCAACCATAAGGATTGCCCCGACGCTATCGGCTATTTTCCTGAACTTGCCGAAATCGATGATCCGGGGATACGCCGTGTACCCGGCGACGATGATCTTTGGTTCTTCTTTCTTGGCTATTCTCAAAATCTCGGCGTAATCGAGGGTTTCCGTTTTCTGTGAAACACCGTAGGGGACTTGCTGCCATATCTTTCCCGTCACGCTCACTCTCTGGCCGTGCGTCAGGTGGCCACCCATCGCAAGACTCATCCCCATGATTTTTTCTCCAGGTGGAACAAGGGCCAGATAGATTGCTAAGTTCGCGGGCGACCCCGAATACGGCTGCACGCTGACGCACCACTGCTTCGGAGACAACCTGAAGAGCTTCAAAGCCCTCGCCCTCACGAGGTTTTCCAGTTTATCGGCCACAGCCATGCCGCTGTAATATCTCGCGCCGGGATACCCTTCCGCGTACTTGTTCGTAAAAACCGACCCTAACGCTTTCGAAACGTCATCCGAGACGAAATTCTCGGAAGCTATGAGATCAACCGTTTTTCTTTCTCTCGCTTCCTCTTCCTTTATTAACCGTTCGATTTCTTTATCCCTCATTTTCCATTATTCAAACTGTTCTGGATGTCATTCAGGCCGTTTTCCTCCCCCTGCAAACCTTGCAAGCTGGAAGGAAGATTCGACGTCGAAGTTGACGGGCTGCTGACTTTTTGGTTCGGAGTCGAAGAAGGCGTTTCCGGCGTAGTTGTTCCCGTGGTGGTTGCCGCCGTTGCAGGGTAAGAACTTTGGTTTTGGTTTACCGGGATTGCGCTTTGCGTTTGAGGAGGAAAAAGCGCCGGTATATAAATGGAAACGACGCTTAACGCGAGGAGTACCGCAAAGACTGTCACTATTACCTTGTTTTTTTTCAGTTTGAACATTGTTCCAGGGATTAGATTAGTTGGTTTTGCTGCGATTCTTCGGCCGGGGCGATTTCGACTTTGATCATCTCATTCGAATTCCGCTGCGGCATCCAGAGGTACCCCCGGCTCTTGATGAGATCGTACAATCCTCTCGTTAATTTTACATCATTCAGGCAGTAACTTTTAAGCTTCTCCATTTCGCCCCGCGCGTAAAGATCGACGGCTTCCATCCCATGGCCGGTTTTGCCGGCGCCGATGTTGGCTTCCGCAAGTATGCCAAGGCCGATCCGGCGGCCGTATTTTTCTTCTATTTCCTCGAGAATATCGAAATGCCGTATGGCCCGGATGTCAAAGTCGAAATACTTGGACATCACGGGCAGATCGAAACGCTTGCCAGCAAACGTGACGATAAGCTGCGTTTTTTGGAGGATTTTGCCGAAATCATCAAGTTCATGCTCGTCAAAAGCCCTGTACTTGTCAGATTCATACGAATAAACCCCGATTACCGAAACCTCCAAGTCTTTCAGATTGTCTCTCCCGCCAACGTCCTGGAAAGAGTTCTTGGTTTCGATGTCGATAACGAGGGTATCCATTATGCATAAATGTCCGCGACGTTCGAAGCAGCGTAGCTCTCGGGTTTCGTCTTCGCCTCGAAATTGTGCGCCCGGACCATCCCTACCACTTCCTGGATGAGCGTCTTCGTCGGTCCGTTTTCGCCGACGTCGACATGGATTTCAAAATCCCACCTGAAATTGAGGCCTTCTTCGGCTTTCAATTGGATCTTCGTCTTCAAAACGTTCAGGAACGCGTTCGAAGCGTCGATCGAGAGCATAACTTCCCTCACGATCCGGTCGTGCAGATTGTAGAATTTGCCGAGTTTCACCCTCCTCCAGAAATATCTGCCGCCGTTTCCGATGCGGTGAACGACGACGGCCGTCACAAAATCGGCGGTCTTGTCCTCCAAGAGCTCGGAATCGCTCCCGATCGTTATCTTGTACGAAGATTGGGGCTTCCGTTCCATGAAAGAAACGACCTCGTCGGCAACCGACTCAAGATCAATCTGCAATCCGTAAGACGTATTGAACTTTAAGCTTGATCCATTCACGTCCATTCTTTCAAGCTAAGTCCGCTGGCCCTTTTTGTCAATGAAAATCAATTCCAAATTTTCAGTGGGCAGTGTAGGAATCGGACCTACAACCTTCTGTGTGTAAAACAGACGTTCTGCCATTGAACTAACTGCCCCGATACGCCTGAAAGAGAGTCGGCACGGTAGGAGTCGAACCTACAACCGGACGTGTATAAGACGTCTGCTCTGCCATTGAGCTACGTGCCGTTCTTAGGATATTCTATGCTTTTATGGCGATTGGTTTCAAGTTAAAGCTCTTGATGATCGCGTAGAAATCCTCCTTTTCCAGGGTTTCTTTCTCGATGAGTACGCTCGCTATTTTGTCGAGAACTTTCTTGTTTTTGGAGATGATGCTCCTGGCAGCCCCAAAAGTTTTCTGAACGAAATTATTCACCGCCTCGTCTATCTTGTTCCCCACTTCCTCCGAGTAGTCCTTCTCCGTGGTTATCTCGCGCCCCAGGAAAATCATGTCTTCGGTCTTGCCGAACGAACGGGGGCCGAGGTCGCTCATACCGTACGTCGTGACCATCCGCTTCGCCATTTCCGTGGCCTCCTTAATATCGGAAGATGAGCCGGTCGAAATATCACCAAACACGGAAATTTCGGCGACATATCCGCCGAACGCGACCGCCAAATCAGCGAGGAATTGGGCCCTGGTTCTCAGGTGCCTTTCTTCAATCGGGAGTTTCAATGTGTAGCCGCCGGCGAGACCCCGCGAGATGATCGAAACTTTGTGCACGGGGTCCGCATCTTTAAGCATCGCGGCAACCAGCGCGTGGCCCGCCTCGTGATAGGCGGTTATTTCTTTTTCCTTCGGGGATATGGCCCGCGATTTCCTCTCCGGGCCGAGCATTACTTTCTCTATCGAATCCAAGAGGTCGGCTTGAGTTATCGTCCGCTGGTTTTTCCGGGCGGCCGATATGGCAGCTTCGTTGACCAGGTTGGCGAGATCGGCGCCCGAGAACCCAGGAGTTCGGACCGCGACGACCCTCAAATCAACGTCTTTCTCGAAGCGTTTCCCCGCGGAATGTATTTTCAAAATCTCTTCCCTATCGTTGATGTCCGGGATATCCAAAACTACCCGCCGGTCGAATCTTCCCGGCCGGAGGAGCGCTGAGTCAAGGATATCCGGCCGATTCGTGGCCGCCATCACAATGACGTTCGTGTCCCGATCGAACCCGTCCATTTCAACCAATATCTGATTCAGCGTTTGCTCGCGCTCGTCGTGGCCGCCGCCGAGGCCGGTGCCGCGTTCGCGGCCCACGGCGTCTATTTCATCCACGAATATGATCGAGGGGGCAGCTTTCTTTGCTGTTTGGAAAAGATCCCGTACGCGCGATGCACCGACTCCCACGAACATCTCGACGAACTCGGACGCGGAGATGTGAAAAAACGGAACATTGCTCTCGCCGGCAACAGCCCTCGCGAGGAGTGTTTTCCCGGTCCCCGGCGGTCCCACCAAGAGAACCCCCCGCGGGATCCGCGCGCCGATTTCCAAAAACTTCTGCGGATGTTTCAAGAAATCCACCACCTCAGTCAACTCTTCCTTGGCTTCCTTGAGACCGGCAACGTCCTTGAAGGTGACTTTGTCCTTGTTCGAAGAAAAAAGCCGTATGTTCACCTTCCCGAAATTGAACGCCTGGTTCGCGCCCGTCTTCGCTTGCCTGAATATAAACCAAAAGAAGGCAACCATAAGGATGAGCGGGAGAAGCGTGGGAATCAAGACGCCGGCCCAGTACTTCGCGCCACTTTCGTTCTCCACATTTATGTTCACCTTCGAGATCGACGTGGAAGAGATGCCGAGATTCCGAAGCGTCTCGACAATCCCCGTTTCGGCCTCTTTTTGCGAGATGGCTGTGCTACCATCGGTGAGATCGATCTTGAGATCGTTACCGTTTACGGTGAGGTCTTTCACGGTTCCCGCACTCACGTCTTGGGCGAGCTGGCCTACTGTTATCTGCTTGGGACTCACGCCCGAGGATCCTGAAAACAGGGAGAAGATGAACGCAAATGCAAAAAGAGTTATGATGCCAATCAAAAAACTTTTAACGAATTTGTTCATGAGTTTCTCTACGAATTACGAATTCGTAAGAGATTCGTATTCCGTAGCTGCTTATTTCTTTAATTTGAGGTTGATTCTTCGCTCTTCGGGCTTCACCGATTCTATTATAAACGAATATTCCTCCCCCTGCGAAATCTGTTTTTTCATCTCAGGGACTCCCCCGAACTCGGTGACCCGTATCACGCCCTGGAAGTCGTGCTCCAGGCTTATGACCGCTCCGAACGGGTTAAAGAGATAGACTGTTCCCTTGACTTCATCGCCGTCCTTGAAATACTCCAAAACCTTGGTCCAGGGATTCTCCTTAAGTGCCTTGAGAGAAAGGGAAATCCTCCCGTCTTTTATGTCCACGATCTTCGCTTTCACCACTTCGTCGACTTTCAGAACTTCCTTCGGATTTTCTATCATCTTCCAGTCAATTTCCGACACATGGATGAATCCTTCCACGGCCGGGTTGTCCGTGAACCGGACGAATACGCCAAAGTCAGCCACGCCGGAGACAATACCCTCGATGACTTGCCCCACGGAATAGTTCTTGGCGAGGTCCCGCGCGCTCATTTCCTCGGCCGCCCGTTCGGAGATGATGAGCTTCGTCGTTCGGGGATTCACGTCGATGATTCTCACTTTGAGTTCGGAGCCCACGAGAAGCTGGAGCGATTGTAAGATTTTTGACCGATCCTCCGCGCTGACTTTGGGATAGTGCTCATTGGAAAGCTGGGAAACCGGCAAAAAGGCGGAGAGGCTCTTCAGATCCACTATGAGGCCACCCTTGTTGAACCCTGAAATTTTGACGGTCAGTATCTCGTCTTTGTCTTTGAGTTCCTGCACCTCGGTCCAGGCTTTTTGTTTGTCGGCCTCCGAGAGTGACAACTCCACGAATCCTTCTTCATTGTCTATGTCGATCACCTTGCCGTGGACGGGGTCGCCCACACCGAGATTTTTTACGAACTCCCTCGCATTCTGGAGTTCACCCCGATAGACGACGCCTGTCCCGTACTTGCCGAGATCAACGAAGAGCTTCGCAGAACCCTTCTCGAGAACCTTGCCTTCGACCAGATCGCCCGCCCGGAGGGTCGGCAAAAAAGAGTGGTTGGTTTTCAAAATTTGGCCTATCGAACCGCCCCCGTTTTTTATGTTTATCGTCATTATTTTTTGCCCAAATGCCGTTGATAGGGCACCAAGCTACAAAATGGTAGCAAAGGTGATGAGAAATATCAAATACAGATTCTTCTTGAGATTTAACGTCTCCGGCGCTAAAATAAATACATATGATAATAACTTGCAACGGAGAAGGGTACTTCAAACTGCAATCCGGAGAAAAAACGATCCTCGTTGATCCCGACAACCAGAGATCATTCAAGGGATCCATCCTGGTTCTTTCGACCGTGAAACCCGCAAAGGTTTCTCCCGAGGAAAGTGGGCCGTTTTTTGTCGACAACCAGGGAGAATACGACGTATCGGGCGCGAGAGTGGAAGGAAGGACGGCAGCTTACGAAGACAATATGGAAAAGACGGCTTACCGCATCGCGTTCGATGACATCGAGATAGGAATCCTGGGACCGGTCAAGAAAGATCCAGATCCTAAAACCCTGGAGATTCTCCAGAACTGCGATATATTGATAATCCCCGGCGGAGAAAAACCGTACTTGAGTGCTTCCGGAGCAGCTAAAATAATACGGCAAACCGAGCCGGGCGTTGTGATTCCTTCATTCACTAAGAATCCGCGAGAACTCTTTAAAGAACTGGGGCAGGAAAACGGCGTGAAGGCCGAAGAAAAGCTTACCGTCAAAAAGAAGGATATTACTCCCAAAGCCATGGCCGTCAAATGGATCGCATCCTAATTCCAGATGCTCAAGATCCAGCAAGTAAACGATTTCATCAAGAGAGCCCAGAGCCGCGACGAAAAGACCAAGAAAAAGTACCTGGTTATCGCTTCTTCCGTTTCCATGGTCATCGTCATTTTCTTGTGGATTCTGTACCTCAACACGAGCGTACCGGCAGTAACCGATAACACCGCATCGTCAACCGCGGCAGAAACCTCCACGTTTAACTATCTCCCCCAGCCGAGCCAAAATGAAAATCAAAATTCTTTCTTTCAGACTCTCGGGAGAGGTTTCGCTGAAATAAAAGATTCAACCGGGAACAGTTTCACGGGTGCCGTCGGCTCACTCAAAAACTGGTGGACCGGCACCATCAATCAGATAAAAAACGAATTCAGAAAAACCAACAACCTCAATCTGGAAAATCCCGGAACTTCGACCGAAAGCACAAGCGAAGAGACGACGACCCTCGGCGCGCCGGAAGCAATACCGCCGACCCCGCTACCGTAGATGTGCTTTTTGGATTAAAATGATTTAGTTTTGATACCCGACCATGAGCGAAGAGAAAAAGGAACAAGGCAAAATAGAAGAAAAAGAGATAACCGAGGAACTTTCGGAGAGCTACTTGGATTACGCGATGTCAGTCATCGTGTCCCGTGCGCTTCCGGACGTCCGGGACGGCCTAAAACCAGTCCAACGGAGAATCCTCTGGGCAATGTGGGACACAGGGCTTACTCATAACGCCAAATTCAAAAAATCCGCTAATGTTGTCGGGGAAGTCTTGGGGAAATACCACCCGCACGGCGACATGGCGGTCTATGATGCTTTGGCCCGCATGGCCCAGGATTTTTCATTGCGTTACCCCTTAATCGACGGCCAAGGCAACTGGGGCTCGGTTGACGGCGACAGCCCTGCGGCGATGAGATATACCGAAAGTAGGATCTCAAGAATCGCGGAAGAAATGCTTATGGACATCGAGAAGGAGACCGTGAACTGGATACCCAACTACGACTCGACCCGCGAGGAACCGCGATTCCTGCCGGCAAAACTCCCCAACCTGCTCCTGAACGGCACGGTCGGGATCGCCGTCGGCATGGCGACGTCCATTCCTCCACACAACCTCGACGAAGTGGCCGATGCGATCGTTCATCTTACCAAACACCCGGACGCGACCGTGAAGGATCTCATGCAGTTCATCCAGGGGCCAGACTTCCCGACCGGCGGCATCGTCTACGGCAAAAAATCGCTTGAAGAAGCCTACTCGACTGGAAAAGGATCTATCACGATGCGGGCGAAGGCTGAGATAGAGGAGAGGAAAAGCGGCAGCTTTCAGATTGTCGTCACAGAGATCCCCTATCAGGTCAACAAATCAGATCTCGTGACGAAGATTGCGGAACTGGTCCAAGAGAAAAAAATAGAAGGTATCCGGGACGTCCGCGACGAATCGGATCGGGAAGGATTGCGGATCGTGGTCGAGCTTAAGAACGATTCCAATCCCCAGAAGATCCTGAACCAGCTTTTCGAGTACACCGAACTCCAGAAAAATTTTTACTACAACACGCTGGCCCTCGTCGACGGCATCCAGCCGCAAGTCCTTTCCTTGAAGGATATCCTTTCGTACTATCTCGAACACCGGAAACTTGTCATAACGAGAAGAACAGAATTCGATCTCAAGAAAGCCGAGGAGCGGGCCCACATCCTGGAGGGCCTCGTGAAAGCCCTGGATGTCATAGACAAAATAATCGCCACCATCAAGAAATCCAAAGACAAGGAAACGGCCAAGGAAAACTTGATGAAGAACTTCAAACTGACGGCCGTACAGGCGGAAGCCATATTGGAAATGAAACTGCAGTCTTTGGCGGCGCTCGAACGGCAAAAACTGGAAGACGAACTCGCCGAAAAGAAAAAACTCATCGCCGAACTCAAGGCCATCTTGAAGGATCCAAAGAGAATCCTCGGCATCATAGAGAGCGACCTTGCCGAACTTAAAAAGACGTTCGGCGATGAACGCAAGACGAAAATAGTAGCCGGCGGTCTCAAAGAGTTCAACGAAGAGGATCTTATACCCGAAGGCGACTCGATCATAACGGTTTCCGAGGACGGTTACATCAAGCGGATGCCGCCGGGTACGTTCCGTTCGCAAAAACGCGGCGGCAAGGGTTTGATCGGCGCGGAATTGAAAGAGGAAGATAAAATCTCCCAGATCATTTACGCAAATACCCATGACAACGTTTTGTTTTTCACGAGCAAAGGGCGGGCGTTCCAAACCAAGGCCTATGAAATACCGGAAGCGACGAGAACCTCCAAAGGGAAGTCGATCTACAATTTCCTCGAGGTGCCCGTAAACGAAAAAGTCTCGACCGTGATTTCCTATCCAAAGGACACGACGGAAGGATTTTTGGTTATGATAACCAAGGGCGGCGTAATAAAGAAAACGACACTCAAGGATTTCCAAAACGTGAGGAGGAACGGGATCATAGCCGTGAAGCTCGCCGGGGACGACGCGCTCTTGTGGGTGAAGCTTTCCGGGGGCGGTGATGAAATCATCCTCGCGACGAGCCTCGGACAGGCCATCCGATTCAAAGAAAAAGACATCAGGAGCATGGGTCGGACTGCCGGAGGAGTGAAGGCCATAAAACTCAAAAAGAGAGATGCGGTCTCCGGCGCCGACGTCGTATCGGCCAAATCGATATCCGAATCGAAGCTCTTGGCCGTGACTGCGAACGGCTTCGGGAAGCAAACAAACCTCAAAGAGTATAAAATACAAAGGAGGGGCGGTTCTGGCATCAAAACGGCCAAAATCACCGAGAAAACCGGCCCTGTGATAGGCGCCCACGTGGTCGGCCCCGAAACGGAAGAGATCATCGCTTTTTCTTCCCGGGGCCAAGCGATTAAGTTGCCCCTTAAAGACGTGCGGATCCTCGGCCGGGCGACGCAGGGAGTAAAAATCATGAACTTAGATAAAGGCGATAAGTTAGTAGGCATCGTATGTCTTTAACCAAAACCCAACTTATCATTTTCGGTGGAGCGATTCTCGTCATACTGATCTTCGGACTCATCTTCGCCGGGATATTGCCCGGATCCAAAAACACCACCACCAACCCTGCGAGCGTGCAGGGAACGCTCACCGCGTGGCTCTACGGAGACGATCTTTCTTATTACACGTCAATCGTCGCCGCCTACAACGCCACGTTTCCGAACGTGAAAATAAACCTCAGGCAGTTCACTGATTACAACGCCTACACCAATGCGCTTTTGGAAGCCATGGCCGCGGGGCAGTCGCCGGATATTTTCATGATCCCCTCGACCGAGCTTCCGAATTACCTCAATAAGATCATCCCGCTCTCGCCGACGCAGTTCTCACTCCTGAATTTACAGCAAGATTTTCCGCAGGTCGTCAGCCAGGATTTCGTCTCCGGCAGCTCTGTCTACGGACTCCCGCTCTCAATCGATACCTTAGCTCTCTTCTATAACAAAGATCTCTTTGCCAAGGCCGGCATCGTGTATCCGCCGTCGACTTGGCAGGGTTTCGACGCCATGATCCCGAAATTGACCGAGATCTCGTCGACCGGAACTATCACTCAGGCGGCGGCTGCCGTGGGAACCTCGGACGCGAACATAGACAACGCGACGGGCATCTTGTCGCTCCTCATGCTCCAGAACGGCACGCAAATAACTGACAAAACCAAGAACGCGGCGACGTTCGATTCTTCAAGCGGCCTTGCCGCCGTGAGCTTTTACACTCAATTCTCCAATCCCGGAAGCGCTTATTACACCTGGAACTACAACATGTCCGACTCGATCGACGCCTTCGCGGAGAACAAAGTCGCCATGATTTTCGATTACGAGTCGGCGGAGAACAACCTTAAGGCAAAAAACTCGTTCCTCAATTACGGAATCGCTCCGGTGCCCCAGCCGGCTTCCTCGACTATTTTCGTTTCGTCCCCGCAATACCTCGGCTTCACAGTGTCCAAGCAGAGCAGAGTTGCGGGACTTGCCTGGAACTTCGTGCAATTTATGACCACGAACCCCGGGGCCGCCGATTTGTACGTCAAAGCGTCAGGCAATCCGCCGGCGCTTCTTTCCTTAATCAACAATTACCTCAACGACCCGAATCTGTCGGTTTTCGCGAAGCAGGCGCTTTACGCCCGATCCTGGTACGGCCCCGAGAGGAGTTCGATAAACCCCGTCTTCTCCCAGATGATCGACTCCTTGGTAACCGGCCAGGGCAATTCGTATTCGGCTCTCAAGCAGGCCCAAGACCAGATAACTGGTATAATGAATAGCGGAGGGGGATTCTGATGAAAAAATCCTTAGAAAAAAGATCGGCCGAGATTTTGCTTGTGGGGTTTCTTATTTTCCTTGTAAGTTTCAGCTTTTCGTACGCTGCGGGCACCGGCATCTGGAAGGGAACTCAGTGCGCCGCAGGGAGCACGAAGGGTGGACCCGTTGCCTCCTGCGATTTTTGCGATGCCCTGATCGTCGCGAACAACATCATTGGGATCCTTCTCGACTTTTCGTTCACGATCGGGGGGGTTATGATCGTCGTCGGGGGAATCACGATGATCATCTCCGGCGGCAGCGAAAACAATTTCAAGAAAGGGAAAAGCATACTCGTGAAGGCCGTGACCGGCGTTGCAATCGCTCTCGTCTCGTGGATTGTCGTAGGAACGCTGATACACGTCCTAACGGGCAACTCCAGCTTCGCCTGGAACCAAATTAACTGCCAGCATAATCCCCAGCCGCCGACAATAAACATCACCAACAACATAAATAATAATCCGCCTGTCGCTCTCTATGCGGCGATAGCAAACAACGGCATTTTCATTTGTAGCACTACACAACAAGGGGTAATAAATGTACCGGCGCATGCTATAATCTATCCATTAGGCACAATGCCATTCTTGGCGTCAAATTATTGCGGAGTAAATGCAGCGGACCAGTTAAACAAATATCCTTTGTCTTGGACGACTGACTGGACATTTGCCAAACTTTCCGCAAGCGGCCAATATTCTTGCAGCGTGAGCGGTAAAAGCTGCAACGATATAAACGACAGCAGCGTGAGCTCTGACGATTCATGTCTACTAATCCATAAGACGCAATGTGCAAACGGTGCCTCCCTATACGCAGCGATAGCCAATGACGGTAGGTTTGCCTGCGGAACAACGCCGCAAAACATACAAGGTGCGCCCGAAAACGCGCAAACCTACCCAGTCGGCACCATGCCATTCCTTTATAAGGACTGGTGTAACCAAAATGCTGTCTCAATGCTGAATCAGCAGTACAAGACGCAGATCGGTTTCCCCAGCGACTACACATTTGCAAAAATCGCATCTGACGGCAAATACGCTTGTAGCCCCGACGGGACGAGTTGTAACAACATAAATGGTGTGAGTTCTGACGGCACGTGTCTCATAGTTGAGTCGCCGTCATGCAAATAATCGGTTTCTGCTATAATGAAAACAATGAAATCCGAAACTCTGGCAATTGCACTAATTCTAATATCGAGTGCGACCGTGATCTCGGCGCAACTTATGCCCATGCATATAACTCTAGCAGCAGACAACACAACGCCTAACCCTCCTAACCAACAAATAACACCAAATCCTCCCTCTCAACCAACCCAGACCTCAATCTCCCTCGTCAATCCCCTTGGCACGACGAACGATATTGAGGGAATCATCAGCAACATCATGAAGTGGCTCGTGACGGTCGGCGGAGCCGTCGCCGCCCTTATGATCATCGTGGGGGGCATTCAAATTCTCACGTCCGGCGGCAAGCCGGAGGGGTTCGAGAAAGGCAAGAAAACCATTCTTTACACCGCCATCGGATATGGTATAATTTTGATAGGGAGCGGTATTATAAGTATTGTCAAAATACTACTGAACGGTTAACTTATTTTCAAAGGTCGTGGGGATAAAGATAAAACCATGAAAAAGACAAATATCGTAAAGGCGATAATCTACGGAGCGAGCATACTGCCCTTTGTGGCGTTTGCGCAGATTGTAACGCCAGGAACACTGCCAAGTGGGTTAAATAACACATACACAAGCTACACCCAAATTGGAGATACGCTGAACACGGTGGTCAACTGGCTCTTCGGCATACTTCTCGTTCTCGGCATCGGCATGATAATAGTCGCGGCATTTTTCTATGCCACCGCGGCTGGCAATGACGAGAGAGTCAAGAAAGCCAAGAAAACCCTGACATACGCCATCATAGCCATCGCACTCGCAGTACTCTCGAAGGGTATAGTGGCTGTAATACAAGGCTTCTTGATAAATCGAGGGACTCAATAACAATCGGCATAAGGATTATCTATGCCTAAGATATTAAAAATAATTGCCGTATCGTTGATGCCGCTCGGATGGGCGGCATCGGCTTTTGCGCAGGTTCCGCCGATACAGTCTCCGGTCATGTCCGCACCTCCTCAAACGAGCATCTCGAAAGGGGGGATAAACGCAGTTATAGACACGATCAATACGGGCAGAAATTGGTTCTATGGGATAATAATAGGGCTTGTTTTGCTTTTCATCCTAATATCTGCCTTCAACTTTATGACGGCGGCTGGAAACGACGAGAAGATCAAAAAGGCGAAGAAGATACTGAAAAACTCTCTTATCGCCCTCGTCATAGCCGTGATCTCGGGAGGAATTATACTTATCATAACCTCATTCTTCGACGCCATATCAAGCAGCCAAAGTGGCGTCAACCCAAACAACGTTTTCACAAGCTGTGTGAAACCATCCGACTGTCCCAGTGGTCAAACATGCTTAAGTGATTACTGCGTGGATCTTACTGGTGATCAGTGTTCTGATGCAAATCCCTGCCCATCCGGACAGACATGTGTAGCGGAACACTGTGCAGTAATATCTCAGCCACCGCCCCTCGATTGTAGATCAACTGGGTGCCTGCCAAACCAATTTTGCGACGAATCAAGGAGCGGGAGCGGTAACTGGGTATGTTTCACCAAGTTCGGAAATGGAGAGATGTGCTCCAATAACGAAGGTTGTGTAAGTGGCTACTGTAACAAGCAGTACCGGTGTGCCGAGAAAAAGCAAAACGGTGAGAGCTGCACCACCAACGATGAGTGTTCAAGTAATTACTGTTGTACATCGGCGAATTGTGCATTTACCGGCGAGCTCAATGTCTGCACAAACCAGTAACGGTTTTTTGATATAATAAAACCAATGAACTTGATAAACACCGCTTATGCCACAACTTCCATAACCACCCCGACGGGAGTGGTGAACGCCATCACGAGGATTTCCGGAGCTTTGTATTCCGTCCTTCTCGCCCTCGCCGTGCTTTTCATATTGGTCGGCGCTTTCAACATACTGACGGCCGACGACAACGCCGAGAGAGTCAAAAAGGGACAGAAACAAATCATCTACGCGGCCGTCGCCGTCGCGATCGGCATTCTCGCAACCGGTATCATCACCATCATCCAACAGTTCTTGCAATAGTTATCCCTTATAAAATAGTTAGCGCGCCGCAAGGAAAATCCTTTTGGCGCGCTTCGAAATTTACTCACACTTTAATGTGAGTAGGCCACTCGTCGGCCCGAGCGCTCTGACCGTAAAATCACACGGCCAGTGCTTCCCGAAACGAGCATCCTGATTAACTGCCACGCTATCAATCTGCCCATTGTCAGTAAAGCTGACAATATATCCGATCGTCGGAAAGCAACCGATGTTCTTCCGCACAGTTGGTGGTATCTCGACGTACCGGGAGGTGCTATCAAGGCGGATCGTGTACTCCCCAATACCGCACACAACGGTATCGGAGGTAAGGACTTGTGGCTGGAGCTGGGGCGACTGGGGTTGAAACTGAGGCTGCGGTGCAGCGGATAGCTTCTTCAGCTTCAGGCTGTCGAGCTTGTAAAGCTCGACTTGACCTTGGACCGCTGTCCACCTACCGTTATCAACACTATCCAGAATGCTCTTGGCTGCTGTCGCGTATTCGACCGTCGCATTACCGCTAAGGTGTTTCGTAACCTCGAATTGAACACTGTCGATGCCTTTGTTCACGGGCGTTATCACTGTTTTCGCAGCGATGCATCCTGAATCACCTAATTCAATAAACGCTTCCCACAAATCAGGGAAACGAGCTTTGAAAAGGGCAACGAGAACAATACACAGCACCAGTACGAGACTCCAGGTTGGTATCCC
Organism: uncultured bacterium; assembly: GCA_963713955.1. Lineage (GTDB taxonomy): Bacteria > Patescibacteriota > Minisyncoccia > UBA6257 > GWB1-50-10 > JAKAHT01. The sequence continues at coordinate 136,582 of OY970216.1, read as the reverse complement.
TTTGCTCCTCGCAAAATGAAACAACAACGCTATTCCGCCGAAGAGCAGGAAATACCACACGTTCCCCAATACGAGACTCACCAAAAGCGCCAGAACGATTAAAGCAACAATGCCGATTTTCTTATTCTTGTCTTTCATTTCTTTCCTTCCTTCCTTCCTATTCAGCAAGCTTGATTAAACGAAAAATGAATTTGCTCAGGAACTCTCCCGCTACCTCGACTGGCAAGAATTTGCCGAACAACTTACCTTCTGTTCCGAAGGTCTTTTCAAACCAACCCGGAGAAGAAGATGGTTGTTGTGTTATCGCCGCTTGCTGTACTTGCGGCTGAGCAGCTGGCTGTATTCTTTGGAGATTAATGTGTCCTGATCGCTCCTCAAGCGCATCGTGCGCATCCTCGAGTGCTTCTACGACATCATCCCAAAAGAGGAAAAATGGCAGAACGAGTACGAGGAAAATGAGGACAGCGACTGTTTTCAACCACATGAAGCTAGGCGCGGGACCAGGATAGAGAATGTCAATGAGCGGATGTTCCACGATCGCCGTGACCACAACCATAATCATGGCTGTGGCAAGAAGCGCCACGTAGAATATCCTGTCCCATCTTCTTTCTTGATCCTCACCTGGCTGGTTGAAAATCACGAGCAGTGCCCCGACAAGAAGAAATATTGAGATGGCGACGAGAATTGGTAGGACATAGGCAGGGAGAATGACAACCGCAACGGCCGATGATACTCCGATCAATGTTACAACCGGACTTCGCCTTATTATTCCGAGAGCCCAATCCGCGATAGAAACAAGGATGGGCACAACAAATCGTAGAAAGAGAACAATGACTCCGCCTACTACGATTATTACTACTGACACTCGTAACAACGAGAAGAAAAACGATCCCCAATCCATTGAACTTAACCAATGAAGAGGAGCTCCAATTGAATTTTCGATCCATTTCATGACTTACCTCTTTCCTCTCAATTTAATTTTCTTCATTTCTCCGCGTCCTCTAAAGCCGAAGGTTATTTCTCGTCTTTCACCCTTCCCTAAAGAGAAAGGGTAAGATACATAACCATCTTTAATCTCAATGTGTTTCTCCTCAACTCCATCAACCACGACCACTTCATCTTTGCTCTCTGCGTTAACCACATTCATGGCCAACAGAAAGTTATTGTGGTCTCGTGATACCGAATAGTTGAGAATGGATGCTCCGGAGGTTTTTTGAGACATTTCCGGCATCATCCGGGATTCAGAAGCAATAGCTTCTACACCGACCATTGCTTCGAACTGGTACTTCTGTCCAGGTTTTAATGCGACAAAATCAACTGCTGCATCGGGACTTAATCGTTTAGACGATCCGTAAGGGGATTTGTCCAAGCGAAAGTCGACAAGTTTGCCAACCAGCGAGGCACTATCGGGGGCAGGACGAACATGCATTGTTTGCACGTACAATCCGCTCACGAGCCGCGGCTCGGTGAACTCGAGCAAGAGGGAAAGTAAGGCATTTCCCTGATTTCCTTGTCTAGCCATTTTTCTACTTCTCCTTTTCTTTTAAACTTTTTATGTTTCGTTTCAGTAAACTCTTTTGCCCGATTTAAGCTCCCAGAACCGGGAGTTTCTTGATTTAGATCTGCTTAAATACTACAACATTTTTTGCTATTTGTCAAATCTAAAATAGTCTGATAATATAAGGGTTACGGGCATTGCCCCCGTGGCGAAATTTGGCACACGCGCAGCGCTTAGGACGCTGTCCCGAAAGGGTTAGAGGTCCGAATCCTCTCGGGGGCACTAAAATCATGAAAAAAGTTTTGGTTTTCGGGGTGTTTGATGAATTGCACGAAGGTCATCGCAAGTTCCTGGAACAAGCGAGGAGATTCGGCGACGAGCTCGTCGCTGTCTTGGCACAGGACGCAGTTGTTGAGAAACTGAAGGGGCATAAGCCCCATGCCGATTTCGCAGAGCGTTCTCGAGCGCTCCTGTCATCCGGTGCCGTGGACCGAGTCGCTCCCGGAGACACCAAGCTCGGAACCTGGCAGTCGGCAAAAAACGAACGCCCGGACACAATCGCGATCGGGTACGATCAGGGAGCGTTGGAAGCGGATTTGAGGTTGCACCTTAACGAATTCGATCCGGTGCCGGAAATAATAAAACTTAAGCCTCATGAACCGGAAAAATATCATACGAGCATACTATTAAAACTTTTCACCAGACGAAAAAGCATATCAAGACGAGGCTCGGTGAGACGAAAAAGTGGGTAAGGCTTGGCAAGCGCGGCCCTAGCGCACACTTTTTCGGCTTGCCGAGCATCGGCTGTCGCAATTCGCGGATAAGCCATGAACCAGAAACTTGAAGACATAAGAATTTTGAGAAAGACAGAAAAGATTTTCTATCTTCTAGCGCTCATTCTCGCGCCGATTGTTCTTTATCTCAATTTCTCGAACGTGCTTCCTCCACCGAAAGAAAACTTTTTCGTGTTCTACACGGGGTTCGTTTTCGGGGAGCTGAGATATTGGGGGAGCGAGATTCTCTGGATAGCCTACGCGGCTCTCGGCGTGTACCTCATCGTGAATCTTCTCATGGTTAGGTTTAATAGGAGAGAGCTCGAAGAAAAAATGCCTCTCAAGCATTTCGAGGATGAAATAAAAAAGTCCCTGAGGGAACTTGCCCTAGGTGTGAGGATCACGATTCCAATCGTCCTCAATTTCTTTCTCATATCGTATCTCATAGAATTCATCGACGTATTCAATAAGAACCGACTTATCGACTTGAAGCTTCTCGCGGCGGATTTCTGGCTTACGGGCGCATACCCTTTCATTCACTTCGCGATGGCGAATCCGCCGATCTGGTTCGTAAAAACGGTCGAGTTCTCGTTTCTGAATCTCACATCGATCCTCCTCATATCGGCCATCATCATCTTCTTCAAAAGTAAGAAGGTTTTCTCCCAATACGCCCTAGCCTTCATTTTAAGCATTCTCATCATGATTCCTCTATGGCTCCTCGTGCCTGCCATGAGTCCCCAAGACCGATTCATCGACAACGTCTACAACCTTCCCGATCCGCCAAATGTTTCTTCGGCTCTAAAAAGCTTTCCCCCCATCCCAGAAATGAAAAACTTTTTTTCGAAAGTGAGAGATATAAAAAAGGACCTGGATGTCGCACCGACGACGACCTTCCCCAGCGCTCACGCAGCATGGGCGGCGATTGCCTTCATTTATCTCGTTGAGGCCGTGCCGGTTGTGGCGGCATTTTTCGCTCCTTTCCTTATCCTCTCGACATTCGGTACGTTCTATCTCGCCCAGCACTACTTCGTCGACGCACCGGCAGGCATCATAATGGGAATCGTCGCGGTGTTCCTTGTTAACCTACTCTTCAGAAGGCGGGGTTGGTAAGACGAAAAAGTGGGTAAGACTTGGGCTAGCGCCCCGGAGCGCACACTTTTTCGGCTTACCAAGACTGCCGTTCATTTTCTCCTCTTTCCGTGGAACGCTTCGTGGACTTCCTTGAGTTCCCTGTTCGTGAGGTGGGTATAGATTTGGGTCGTCGAGATGTTCGCGTGACCGAGCATTGCCTGGACGGAACGCAGGTCCGCACCGTTTATCAAAAGGTCTGTGGCAAAAGAATGACGCAAGAGATGGGGATGGACTTTTTTCGGGATGCCCGCTTTCCGCGCATAAAAAGAGACCAGTCTTTCTACGCTCCGCGGCGTGATTTTCCCGATGGTTTTCTCTTTCTTGTCCAAGCTCACGAAAAGCGGCTCCAGGGCGTCCTGCCTTTTTTTCAGATACCCGTTTATCGCGTCTTTGGCGTCATCCGATAGAAAGACGACCCGTATTTTGTCTCCCTTGCCGCGAACCGATATCTCGCCGCGCTTCAGATCGACGAACCGAGTGAGATTGCAGAGTTCTGAAAGCCGGAGACCGGTCGAGAAAAACGTCTCGAGGATCGCTTTGTCCCTCAAGACGCGCAGACTGTCTCCCTTCGGGGCCGCGAGGAGCCGCTCGAGCTCTTCATAGCTCAAAACCTCGATGTCAGCCCGGGTTACTTTCGGGAGTTCTATCATGTCCGGCGAAAGCACCTTTAATTTCCTCCTTACCAAATACTTCAAAAAATTCCTGAGCGCGATCACATAGTACCCCTGGGTTATTTTCTTGATACCGCGCCGGTTAAGCTCTAACCGAAAATCCCTCACGACATCTTCGTTTATGCCGAGAGGGGACTTGACGCCCGTCTGTTTCACGAAAAGTTTCAGATACCGTTCGTAGTTCTCCCGCGTCTTCCGCGACCGGTTCTTTTCAATCTCCAGATAATCCAGATATTCCTTCAAATACTTTTCAATCTCAGTCATCAGTTCAATTCTACACCGGATTTTGACAAACTCCCATTTTTACGGTAAACTAACTCAAATGCTTACGAAACGACAAAAACAGAACGTGATGAAGGATTCCGCAAGGCACGAAAAGGACACCGGATCGAGCGAGGTACAAATCTCACTCTTATCGAGACGGATCAAGCTCTTGGCGGATCATTTGAAGAAAAATCCAAAGGATTTCACCTCCCGCAGGGGGCTCCTCATGATGGTTGGAAAGAGGAGGAAGCTCATGCAATATCTCAGGGAGAACGACGAGAAGAGCTACTCGAAAATTGCCAAAAAACTCGAGATTGAAGCGTAACATTAAATGGCGAGCACAAATTCGAATCAGCGGGTGGGAATTTTCATCGATGTCCAAAACATCTACCACTCGGCAAAAAACCTGTACCACGCACGGGTCAACTTCAACGAACTTTTGAAATATCTCGTCGGGCGGCGGCAGCTTGTCCGCGCCTACGCCTACGTCGTGAAAAGCGACCCCGCGACCGGAGAGGAGTCGTTCTTCGAAGCGCTCCGAAAGACCGGTCTCGAGCTCCGTTCGAAAGATCTCCAGGTTTACCCTGATGGAACCAAGAAAGGCGATTGGGATGTCGGCATCGCGATCGATGCCGTCCGGAGTGCAGCCGCCTTGGACGCCGTGATCCTCGTGACCGGCGACGGCGACTTCGTACCCCTGGTCCAGTATCTCAAGTGGGGCTTCGGGAAAGACGTTGAGGTAGCGGCGTTCGGGCATACCGCTTCGGCGAGGCTCAAAGATGCAGCCGATGGTTTCACGGACATCGAGCGCATCCCGCGGGTTCTCCTCCGAATCGGCGAGCGAGGAGAAGGAGGAGAAGAAAGAATGAGTCGAAAACCAAAGAGAAGAATAAGTTAATAATGAACTTAGACAAAAAGACGTACCAGACGAACATCGACGGGAAAGATTTTTCTCTCGAAATTTCGAAGATCGCCGGCCAGGCAAACGCCGCGGTCATCGGCAGATCGGGAGACACGGCCGTCCTCGCGACGGTCGTTATGAGCGACGCCGACAAGCCCGGCGATTTTTTTCCTCTGACTGTTGACTACGAAGAGCGATTCTACGCGGCCGGCAAGATCATCGGCAGCCGGTTCATCAGAAGAGAAGGGAGACCGTCTGACGAAGCAATCCTTTCGTCGCGCCTCATCGACCGGACAATCCGGCCGCTTTTCGATCCACGCTTGCGACGGGAGGTGCAGGTCGTCGTGACGGTTCTCGCATACGACGAGAAAAACGACCCGGATGAAATCGCGCTTCTCTCGACGTCAACGGCTCTCTCGATCTCTGACATCCCATGGAACGGCCCGGTGGCGGGGCTCAAGGTAGAAAAAGACGAAAGCACAAAAGGATTCTTCGCCGGAACCGAAGCATTCGTGAACATGATAGAATTCGAGGGGCACGAAGCGAAAATCGGGGAAGCCGAGGAAACATTCTCGAGAGTGCACGAAAACATAAAAAAACTCGTAGAATTCCAAAAGGGGATAATAAAGGAGATCGGGAAACCGAAAGCGGACGTGACCCTCCAGACCGGCGACCCAAATCTCAAAAACAAGATAGACGCATTCGTCAAAAACGACCTCGAGGCGACGCTCAAGGAGAAAAAAACGGAAGAATTAAAGTCAAAACTTTTCGAACATCTGAAAGAATCGGGAGAAACCGAAGAATCACTCAAAGCCGCCGAGATCGTTTTCGAGGAAACGGTGGACACTTTCGTCCACGATCTGGCGTTAAAGCACGGCAAGAGGGCCGACGGCAGGAAATTCGACGAGGTACGGGACTTGTACGCGGAGGTGGGGCTTTTCCGGCGCACGCACGGTTCGGCGCTCTTCATTCGGGGCGAGACGCAAGTCTTGGCCATCACGACCCTCGCCACCCCCGGAGCGGAACAAATAGTGGAAACCATGGAGACGACCGGCAAAAAGAGGTTCATACTCCACTACAACTTCCCGGGATTTTCGGTCGGAGAAACGTACCGATCAAGAGGGCCCGGGAGACGCGAAATCGGCCACGGGAACTTAGCCAGCAAGGGGATCAGCGCCGTCTTGCCGTCGATCGAAGAGTTCCCGTATACGATACGGATAGTCGCCGAAACTCTTTCTTCAAACGGATCTTCTTCAATGGCCTCCACGTGCGCCGCGTCTCTTTCTCTCATGGACGCCGGCGTTCCCCTAAAAAAACAAGTGGCGGGGATATCGATAGGACTCTTGAGCGGCGAGCGGGAGAACGAATACCAACTCTTGACCGACATCCAGGGGCCCGAAGATCATTACGGCGACATGGATTTCAAGGTTTCCGGCACGAGAGACGGCGTGAACGCCATACAAATGGACGTGAAAATCGGCGGCATCACCCAGAAAATATTCAGGGAAGCCCTCGAGGCGGCCGAGAAAGCCCGGTTTCAGATATTGGATTTCATGGACAAGACGATGAACGCTCCCCGGAAAGAACTCTCGCCCTACGCGCCAAAAATAACGATCGTGCAAATACCCCCGGAGAAAATAGGAGAGCTCATCGGGCCGGGCGGGAAAGTGATAAACGGAATCTTGAACTCCATGGATAACAAGATAACCATAGACATAGAAGAGGACGGGAAGGTCTATGTCGCGGGGTACGAAGACGAGCTCGTGAAGCGAGCCGTCGAACTCGTGAAGGGGGTTGTGAAAGAATACGCCGTGGGAGAAATAGTGGAAGGTACGGTCGTAAGAATCCTCGACTTCGGCGCCATCGTCGACCTCGGCGGAGGTCAAGACGGCATGATCCACGTCTCGGAACTCAAGAATGGCTATGTCAAGAAGGTAGAGGATGTGGTGAAAATCGGCGATAAAGTCAAGGCAAAAATCATAAAAGTGGAGGATGGCAAGATAGGATTGTCCCTGAAGCAGGCGAATTGAAAAGAGAAATATGCTATAATAAGATCACAATGGCAGATCAAAACTTTAACCCAAATCCGCCGTCTGCCCCGATGGGAGGGGGCGGTCCTGTCAGTCCGGCTGGCGGGCAGAATCAGAACGTCGACGTGAGAACGATGGCCTCGGACTTGAACTCGGTCGGAAGCGGCAGCGTGCCGCAGTCTTATGCGCCGGCAGCTTCGGGTCCAGCCCCGCAGGCGCCCGCGCAAAAATCCGAGAGCACCGATTTCCAGATTCCAGGACCGGCAATGGACACGAGCGGAACACAAGAAGGGCTCCCGCCGGGAGGGGTGCCAAAACCAAAAAAAGGAAAGGGGATGATGGTGGGCGTGGTGGTTTTTCTCGTTGTCATAGCGCTCGCCGCCATAGGATATTTCCTCGTCTACCCCATGTTTGGAGGAACCAAGGCGCCGACAGTCGCGACAAATCCTCCGGCAACGAACACGCCGGCGAACAATAACGCACTCCCGCCGATCGGCGGAAATGCTACGCCTCCCGTTCCCACTTCCACCAACGAAACCTCTTCCCCGACAACTACTCCCGCACCGATCGTCCACTCATCACTTTTCCAGACAACGGACGCCTCTATAAATTCCCCGGTCATCGTAAGCTCAATCAACCTCAAAACAGTTGATCTCACGACGACGAAAACCCCCGCTCTCGTGGAGGTTGTTCCCCAGGATCAAAATGGGAATCCGATTGCTTTCTCCGACATCATGAAATCGCTCATATCGATGGATCTTACGCAGTCGGGACTGAACCAGGCTTTTGATCCGGCCTATACAGCCGAGTTTGCCTACGTTGACGCGCAAGGTAATCGCTCCCTCGGGCTTGTCGCCAAGCTTTCGGCCACATCTTCCCTGGTGGATGAGAAGGCAACGTTCGGGCAGATTTTTGAAGCAAATACGAATCTGAAGAATTTTTGGGGTGAAGATCCCGGAACGGAGGGTGCCTGGAAGAGCGGTGATGCGACGACTTTCAATAGATACGTCCTCTTCAGTAAAAACGGATACGGCCTGGATTACGGCTGGAAGAATGACGTCCTTGTTATATCTTCTTCTTACGACGGGTACAAACTAGCTGTTCAAAGTCTGCAGTAAACCGGACAAAAAGACGCGCACTTATCCCCGCGATCCCCATAACATAAAGGATCAGGTTTTTAATACTAATAAAAACATAATGAACAAAAAAGAACTGGAAAAATTAAAAGAGAGGCTCCTCGCAGAAAAGAATCTCATAGAAGGGAACATGAAGAGATTCGAATCGGAACTCGATTTCGGGGACGATACGGATCACTTGGAGGAAGAAACGGACGAATCGGAGGAGATGGCCAATTATTTGAGCGTAAAACAGAGCCAAGACGCGAGATTGAAGCAGATAGGTAAAGCGCTCGAAATGATGGAAAACGGCACCTACGGCATCTGCGAGAAATGCGGCGGGAAGATAGAAATGGAAGTGCTTGAAGTAGATCCTGAATCTATTCTCTGTAAAAAGTGTAAAATGGCGCAAAGGGGGAAATAAAACATATCGAGGGGGTAACCTAATGCTTCGGGTTCCAAAACTTTTCTCCGCGGAATTGGAAGGAATAAACGCCGACCTCATCGAAGTGGAGGCCGATTTGAACGTCGGCCTCCACTCCTTCAACATCGTGGGACTGGCCGATAAGGCCGTTTCCGAAGCCAAAGAAAGGGTCAATTCGGCCCTCAAAAACTCGGGTATCAAACCTCCCACCAAAGAAAACCGGAAGATAACCATTAACCTTGCGCCAGCCGACGTCAAAAAAATCGGATCGCATTTTGACCTGCCGATAGCCCTTTCTTATCTCCTCGCGAGCGAACAGATAGCCGAGTTTGAAAGCGGAAGAAAGATGTTTGCCGGAGAGCTCTCCCTCGACGGCACGCTCCGGCCGATCAGCGGTGCCTTGAACATGGCCGTATCCGCAAAGAGGAAAGGGTTCCGGGAGTTTTTTCTGCCGAAAGAAAACGCCGAGGAAGCGGCGATGGTGGAGGATTTAAAAATAATGCCTGTCGGGAGCCTCGCGGAGATTATGGAACACCTGGAAGGGTTCAGAAAAATAAAGGCGCAACCGAAAACAATCGTCGGCGATGCCCCGCCGAAGGCACGCATAAATCTCTGGGACGTCAAGGGCCAAGCGGCAGCCAAGAGAGCGCTCACTATAGCGGCCGCCGGCGGGCACAACGTTTTGTTGTCCGGCCCCCCGGGTACCGGGAAGACCATGCTCGCCGAAGCTCTCGCGTCGATCCTTCCGCCGCCGTCCTATGAGGAGATCATAGAGATGACAGAGATTTGGAGCGCTGCCGGACTCCTGACCGAGGGAATACATTCAGTAAGCTCGAGACCCACGAGATCGCCCCACCACACTTCTTCTCTCATAGCCATCGTGGGGGGCGGGCAAAACCCAAGACCAGGCGAGATAAGCCTGGCTCACCGGGGGGTCCTTTTCCTTGACGAACTGCCGGAATTCCACCGCGACGTCCTTGAGGCCCTGCGACAACCCATTGAAAGCGGAAGAGTAACCGTGTCGAGAGCCAAGAAGGTGGTCGAGTATCCGGCCCGCTTCATGCTCGTCGCAGCCAAAAATCCCTGCCCCTGCGGCTATTTCGGAGATCCCAAGAAAGAGTGTGTTTGCACCGCGAACGAAGTTTTCAGATACCACAAGAAACTGTCGGGGCCGCTCCTCGATCGGATAGACATTCAAGCGAGCGTCCCAAGGGTAAAGAGCGGGGAACTTATGTCCGCCGTAAAAACGGGTGACGACGGCACGAGAGGGAAGGTATCGGCCGCAAGAAACATCCAAAAGGAGAGGTTCGTAAAACTGAACGCGGAGATTTACACAAATTCGGAAATGAACTCAAGAGAGGCCGACGAAGTCATAAAGATGGGAAAATCAGCCGAGGAATTTTTGAAAGAGGTGATGGACAAAAACCTCATATCGGCGAGAGGATACTATCGGACGCTCAAGGTTGCTCAAACCATCGCCGACCTGGAAAATTCCCCGGAAGTCACCGTATCGCACCTCGCCGAAGCGTTTCAGTACAGAATCAAAGAAGAGTAAATTAGTACTTAGTATGAATAACAATACTAACTACTTGATACTATTTATTGTATGGCGAACGGGTTCTTCGCGCCGTAAACCTCGAAATGGAGATGGCAACCCGTTGGTCCATGGGTGTTGCCAGTGTTGCCCATAAGCCCGATTTCCTGCCCCTTCTTCACGTAGTCGCCGATCTTGGTGAGCGCCTTCGCAAGGTGAGCGTACCTCGTCTTGGTCCCGTTTGGATGTTCAATAAAAACAAAGACGCCGTATCCGTCATTCCATCCGCTTGATCCGTCTCCCAGATTCGGATCCGATATCACAAGTCCCTCCGCGGCCGCGGAGACAGGCGTCCCGCACTGATTCGCGATATCCACGGCATTGTAATCATGGAGTTGTCCCCAATTCCATCCCACCGCCGGAAGGCTGAAATAGTTTTTAAGATCGGGGAGATTTGATACCCCTGCTGAAGGAGCGGTGCTTGAAGTAACCACCGTCGCTATGATGACCCAATCGCCCGGACGGACGCTCTTGAGAGCATTCCCGTTTGTCGCCTGCACGTTCTCCGCCACGGTCCTGAATTCTTCAGCGATGCCGGACACGGTGTCTCCCTTTTTGACTTTATATTTGACGATCCCGTTCCCCAGCGGAATCATGCCGATCAGCGGATTTTGACCGCCGATGACGCCTGATTCCGAAACAAAAAGATTGCCCAGCGCGGCATCGTCGACGGCAGCGGTTCCGCCGCTTACGGAATAAACGTACGAATCCGGGGGGGTCTCGATGGGTCCCCCGAAATTCGGGTCTGTCGCAGATCCGCCGCCATCCGCACGTACTTTCAAAACAGAAAATACAATAGCCACCGACACAAATAAAAAGGCGGCCCAGAAGATCCCGGACCTCAAAGAAGACCTCGCATAGGTCTTTGCATATTTGAGCAAAGTACTAATAGTAGTAGTATAACACCAACACGCGAACATATGCAAACAACACAAACATGCGATATCTCGGTCAACACTTTCTGAAAAATAAGAAGATACTGCGAGAGATCGTGGACTCCTTAAATTTGCAAGGCGGTGATATCGTTATCGAGATTGGGCCGGGGCACGGGGAGCTGACAGGACAACTATTGAAACATCCGATCAAAGTCGTAGCCGTAGAGAAAGACCATTCCCTGGTAAGTTCATTGAAAGAGAACGCCAAGTTCCTGATTCCTAACGCCGAATCAACTTCTAACGGTGAAATGCCGAAGCTAGAAATCGTAAACGGCGATGCCCTGACCATTCTGCCATCGTTGACTAGAAATTCGAAATTAGAAATTAAAAATTCCGACTACAAGGTGGTCGGCAACATCCCCTACTACATCACCGGACACCTGCTCCGGATTTTGAGCGAACTCGGGCACAAACCGAAGATCATAACCTTGTTGATCCAAAAAGAGGTTGCCGAGAGAATTGTCGCAAAACCTCCGAACATGAACCTCCTCGCTGCCGTGACCCAGTCCTGGTCATCGCCGAAGATTATCGCTCGCGTCGGCAAGAAAGAATTCTCTCCGCCGCCCAAAGTCGATTCCACCGTCATAAGACTCACCCCCCGAAGCCTCCCGTGCACTGAAGGCGCTCGGGAGGCCGAGTACTACAAGTTTCTTCGTGCGTTATTCAAACAACCGAGAAAAACAATACTCAATAATCTAGCACCCACCCGCGACAAGGAGGCAATAGCGAGTAAATTAAAAGAAATAAACATCGACCCGAACGACCGGCCGCAAGATATCTCTCTTGAAAACACAATAAAAATGTTCGGAATGTTGTATAATTAAATCAAAGTATGAAGAAAACGTTGATTTTGACATTGATAGCGGTGTTTTTTATCGCGGTGGGTGCTGCCGGCGCTAAAGAAGTAGAAGCCATAAGTATTTATACCCCTTTTGGTGATAAGGTTCTATTAAATCCGGTCCCAGATATACTTTGCGGAATACCGCCGGCAATGAACGCCCCAATGTCAATTAGGTCCGGGATATCGCCGACGGGGTTATGGTTGATCATTTTACCAACCACTATCACTTATAGTTACAGGGTATTTTTCACTGGGGCATGGACGCTTGGATTATATCTCACTACACCACTCCCATGTTATACCGCTACAACACCTCCGATACCGGTACCGCAAGTAGCTTATCCAATTTTCTCTATAGGAACCTCTCTCCTACCATTTTAAGTACCGTTCTAATATTGTATAATTAAAGTCAGGAATTGGTGTGCCTGCGGTTTTTAGCGTTAATTTCAAAAGGCGCATGCAAAAGTGAGCTATGAAAATCAAAAGGAAACTAACCAAAAGAAACAGGAAGGTGATAAGTGCGGTCATATTAGCCGTTGCACTCTCCTGGAGCGCCTACCTGATATTCAGCCCAGCTTCGAAAAACAATGGGTCTTCGATACGGGTGGTAAAGGGCCAAGAAAACCAACTGCCGGATCCGACTCTGGCTTACCAGTCGTCACCGCTCGAGAACCTGACACTCGACTTCGCCAATAAAACTTTCGAGAATGCAGTAAATAACAATCTTTATCAAAACAAAGGCTCCCCCAGTATTATCCCATCCAATTCAGCCGATATTCAAGACACAATATCCCAAATAATAGACAATGAGTATGCCAGCGAGGTGGTGACGAGTTCCGACATCGCAGTCGGCACGGATGACTCAAAGTCAGCACAGATGTTCTATCTCCTCTACGCAGACCAGGTTATTTCCGACATCCCGACTTTCAGTGCAAGCTCCACGCCAACCACCGATCTCGTGTCCACCTTCACGACTGCCGCGCAGAACTTCGACACCGCTGTACAACTTTTGGAACTTATCAAAGTTCCCCCTTCTTGGGTTGGTATACACAAAGATCTTTTAACCCTCCTGATACACCAGAGAAACGTTTTTGAATCTCTCGCCAAATCCGGCGACGATCCGCTTCGATTCATGATAGCCCTGTATCAAGGAGGGTCGAACCAATTTGATTCCGCCTTTTCCCAGATACAAAAGGAGATAGACCAGAAAATACAAGATGAAAAACTGGGTTAAAAAACTTGCCTTGATCCCAGTGGTCGCGATCGCCCTGTCTTCCGCTTATTTCCCCTATGAGTCCGAAGCTCAAACGACAACCGGCAACTGCACGGCGTACACTTTGGTGTGGACAAAGGACGGTTCTCCGGTGGACCCAACCAACGACAGCGATTTCACGAACCCTCCAAACACGGTGTTTGAACAGGCACCGGACTTATCGGGCTCAACCCCCTTCGCCACGCCGACGCTGCCGGTCTATACCTTGAACTATGCAAGCTCGACCCACATTACGGACAGTCCTCCCGTTATCGGGTGGGTCTGCTCCGGCGGCCCGATAACCGGCGCAGGAATTCTATCAAACCAGGAAACGCAAAACCCTCCAGGGATGGAATCATGCACCGCGGCGGCGGAAATAGCGCAGAAATACGCTTGGTACACGACGGTTGGGAGCCCGGAACAGATAGCTAAGAATGTAGGCGCTATGCTTCTGCCTCAACTGCAAAACAAGTTCGCGAGTGCTTTAAGCAGTTACAAAATAGACTTGAGTGGATTTGTGACCTCAACGCTTCTAACTAACATCTTCGGTACGTCCAGTGTTTCCGTCAGCCAACTGGGAAATTTTTTCAGTAGCGCTAATATCCAGAACGTCGCTCAAAAAATACTGACCAATCCCAACAACGAACCGCTAAAATCAATCAATGGTCAGATCAACGACATCAAGCAGGGGGTGGAAAATCAGGCAAAACAGGTGCTTACTCAAGTGAGCAACAACGTGGCCGGCCAGCTTACATCAGAAACCAAAGCGCTGCTGAATCTTAGCACAGTGCCGGTTTATGACCAAAGCGTAGAATCAGCCGTGAACAAAAGTACGGAAGCCACCAAACAGGTGAACGCCGAACAAAAAAACCAGGAGACCATAGCCGACACGAGAGCCAAGTGCGATCTCCTCTTGAAACAAACCGTCGAAACGATAAAACGATCGCTTCTTTACCAATTCACAACCGAGACGGTCGACTGGATCCAAAACGGCGGGATACAAATCAAGAACGGTACCATATCCGTGAACGCACCGCAGTATTTCCAGAGGCCATGGAAAGATTTGGCTGATGCCGGCCTCAACGCCGTCGACCGCCTTATCTCAAACATAGCTCCGCAACTCTGCCAGCCGTTCAGACTATCAGTGACTCTTCAGATACCAAGTGTCGCAAGAGAAACAAATCCCTTCTACCAGCAGGTGAGTTGCACCCTAAACCAGGTTCTACAAAACAACATCCAGGGATTCTATAACGACTTCCGGACCGGCGGTTGGGTCGGGTATCAGGAGATCATGATGCCTCAGAACAATTACTACGGCGAGTCGGCAATAACTCAACAGCTCGCGTCCCAAGCCAGTGCGGCGGCTACCACGCAATTACAGAACCAAATGAACCAAGGCAACGGATATAAGAATCAGTATGAGTGCGATAGTTGGCTGAAATTCACCACTACATCCTCCCTAACCGGTACGTCTCCCGTAACACAACAGTGGGTAAACAATAATTTGTACTACGGTTACCCAGTGGATTTGACTACCACGACCGACGGCAACGGCAACGTTGTAAGCATCCCCAAAGACGCAGGACAAAACATGCAATCTTCCGCATACAAAGACGCGAACAATAGATTCTTCACCAGTAGTAGTAGTGATATGTTTTATGATTGTCTAGATAGCCAAGGTAACAGCGCGTGGAGCATCGCCCAGCCTTCTAACATCTCCGCCGGATTGGCCCAGCAGGCGACTCAAGCCGACATAACTTCCATAATCAATGCTCAGGATCTTACCGACATCGGGAGCATCTTGCAAAACGCCATTATCAACAAACTGACCAAGGTCGGCGTCGGCGGTTTGAAGGGCGTACTCCAGAAACTTCCGGCTTGGACAGGCATACTCCAGATAAAAGCTCCATAACATGCATAGAAAGGCACTTTATAAAATCTCCGGATCCGCACTTATCACTCTGATTGTCTTTTCAACTGTCTGCTTATCGTTGCCCAAGACTGCCCATGCCGACATATTTACCGACTTACTCCAATTGGCCGCCGCCGGTGGACCCACCACCGCCGCCGGCACCTTCGCGTCGGTTAACCTGGGGAATGATATACTGAGCGGGCTTAGTAATTGGTTTTTCTGGCCCATCATAAACGGCATCCTGTGGCTGCTGCAGAACATAGCCGGCCTGGTACTCTACCTCGGCGCGATGCTCATAACGTTCTTGTTCCAATTCAACACCTACATCACCCGGCTCCCCATCGTTCTTTCGGGTTGGACGGTTTCACGCGACATCGCGAATCTCGGTTTCGTTCTTGCGCTCATCGTGATCGCCTTCATGACGATCCTCCGCCTGAATCAGTACAGCGCCCAGAAAATGCTTCCCAAGCTCATCGCCGCGGCCATCGTCGTGAACTTCAGCTTGATGATCGGCGGAGCGATACTTGACTTCACGAATGTTGTGACAAAGTTCTTTGTCGACAAGTCGCTAGGAAACGGCACCTATGCGCAATCCCATGACATAGGATCATCCATAGTGGCCGCCCTTAACCCACAGGGCTGGCTGAATATTGACACAAGCACTATACAAAATATCAACACGTCCGGCGCCGCAGAAATAACCGGTTCCCTTATGGGGGCCGTCAGTTTGTTTTTCATAGCTGCTTTCACGTTTCTCATGGCTCTCGTTCTTTTGGCTAATGGCTTGATGCTTCTTACGCGATTTGTATGGCTCACCCTTCTCCTCACGGTGGCTCCTTTCCCCTGGCTTTTTGGAATATTGCCCATACCTAATCTCCAAAGTTTAGGCAGGCAGTGGTGGCAAAAGTTTATGCAGTGGGCCTTCGTAGCGCCATTCTTGTCATTTTTCTTATATTTAACATTAATAACGGCAGAAACGATTAAGGGGTTTACTCAATCTATACTAAGTTCGAATCCGAACTCACAGGTCGGCTCCACCCTTATAAACGGATTTGTGGTGCAAGTCACAAATGCTTTGGTTCTTTGCGGATTCCTCGTCGGCGGACTCTTGGCTGCGAACAGCATGGGCGTCTGGGGCGGTCATGCGCTCCTCGGCGTCGCCAAGAAGACGGGCGAGAAGGCAAAGGGCATAATGAAAGGTGCGACCATAGGCGCAGCCGGTGCGGGATT
Source organism: uncultured bacterium (assembly GCA_963713955.1). Taxonomy (GTDB): domain Bacteria; phylum Patescibacteriota; class Minisyncoccia; order UBA6257; family GWB1-50-10; genus JAKAHT01. Next base: position 120,011 of record OY970216.1, on the reverse strand, counting down.
ATCGGCCCTTGGCAGGAGAGCCGCCACCGCCGGGGTCACAAAAGACAAGGAGGGAAGAGGACGATCGTGGTTTGAGCAGTGGGCCGAAAGCGGTGCGGGGAAAATCCCCATCTTGGGCGCTGCTTTAACCGGCATGGCCGGGGCTTCCATAGGAGTGAAAGAAAGAGCCAAGAAGGTAACCCAGGAGGGTTTCGAAAAAAACAAGAAGTATACCAAAGGCGAACTCATAAATAAACTCGAGAGACAAATAGTCTCCTTGACGCGAGACGATCTGCCGGCGGCCCTGGCCTTAGCCGAGAAGGGTGGGTTGAATAAGTTAAGCGATGGTAAGAAAAAACAATTAACGGGGATGATAAAGAGATACGGGATGCAGGACGACTTCACCAAATACGATCCGGTTATAGCGGCCAATGCCAACGACGACAAAAAACTTACGCGTGGAGAAAAACTGCGAAAGTATACGAGTAAAGTGGAGGACGCGTCTAAAATGGATCCGGAGACACTGTATGCTATAGCTCCCTATATGACCTATGGCCAACTTACTCAAATAGGAACCAAAGGAACTAACGAACAACAAGATATGGTTGATGCTGGGTTACAAAGCCCATTCATTTCCGGAAAGGGTAAAGGAGGATTTGATAATGAAGAGGCCGTAAGCAAGGAGTTCACCAGGTTTGAACAAAAAGAATCAGAACTGGATAAAAACTTAAATGATATAAAGGAAGCCAACGATAGTAAGGATAAGGACCAAGTAGAGGCCTTAACGAGGACGAGAATAGACCTTAAGAAAGAGTTGGAGGCAATCAGAAAAACTCTTATGGAATCCGGGAGCCCAAATGAAGGGACTAAGGAAAATAGGGGAAGCTCCCTCGGCCTGCGCTCCCAAATGAAAAAACAGATTTCCTGGCAGGGATTCTTCAAGAGAAAATACAAGAAGGAGGATGTCAGTACTGCAACGGGTAACGGCGGTGATGGGAACGATAACGCAACCGAGGACGATTATGTGTCGCCATTCGAAGATCAAACTTAACAAACCTGGGGTTGACAAACAAACATATGGATTTGGGGGATGTGCCACAAAACATAAAAAACAGCCTATTTTCCGAAAGGATCGACAAAATACTCGACGAGATCCGCGAGGAAGCGGGCATCACCAGCGTCTCACTCCTTCCGAGAGCATATTATGATCTCATCTCGAAAGAGGTGCCCGCCCATTTTTTCGTCGAAACACTCGCGGAGACCGGCATCGGCGGGAAGATAGCCGCTTCCATCGCCAAGGCAATAAAGGAACGAATATTGGAATCAGAGCGGTATCCGCTTTTCCGGTGGGGAATCGACATCAGCGAAATAAAAGTAAGTGATGCGGAAGATGTGGAGAAGCTCGGCCTCAAGGAATACCTAGAATCCGAAGAGAAGACAATACAACCCGAATCAACAGGAGAAGTAAATAAAGTACCGGAAGAAATACCCATCATCAGAGGTGCCGTTGAGCCAGAAACGAAAAAGACGACGGACTTCTCAAAACCTTTCATACTGCAAGAAAAGCCGGGAGAAGAAAAAGCAACTGTCGGGGGTGACGTGAAGGGGATGCCCGCATTCTCGTTCGGTTTCTTCAAATCCCGGAAACTTACGGGAACGACGGCAGCAAAAACGGTGAGAGCAACGGTAGAATCCCCCGAGAAAAAATCAGCCACGAGAGTTGTGCACTATACGGAGGGTCGATCTACGCTCACACCTTTCGAGCCGGGAGGTGAGTTTTTGAAAACGGAAGAGATAGCACCAATCGCGCCAAGCGCGGGTGTGGTCTCTAACGGGATAAAGCCGGCGGAAAGTGCCACCACCGCAGCAAAATCTTTTCTCAACACGATCATGAAGAAGCCGCCGGAGAAAAAGGAAAGCCCAGAAAAGGGCCCCCAACTGGAAGGCAACATCATAGATCTTAGAAACCAACCCGGTTAGCATGGAATTCCAAGTACCTCAATTCATAGAGCAGAAGCCGAAGATCATCGGCCCTTTGACGCTCATCCAGTTTTTCTATCTCGCCGGGGCTGCCGCGGTGAGTTTCATCGCGTACAACATCTTCAGTGGGCTCCTTTGGGCTCTGGTGACGCTCATCGCCGTGGGCATTGCCGTCGCGCTCGCGTTCGTCAAAGTGAATGGCCAGGATATGATAAAAGTCATGAGTTCTCTTCTTAAATATTCCCTGAACCAGCGGACCTACACCTGGCAACGGCAAGCAGCAAAAACAACTCTCGAACTCAGCGATGAAGATCTGACAAATCTCAGGAAGAAAATAGGCGTCGGCGATCGGCTGAAATCGCTCGCGCTCAAAGTCACCGTCGGCAAAATCTTCAGTAAGGAAAAGGCAGGGGGGGGCGGGGGAAAAGAAAAATACGAAGTCGTGACCTACCTCACGGGCGAACGAAAGGTGGCGAAACGTATTGACTACTGATAAAATAACAAAGATGGCGGAGAAAAGTTTACCAACGCAAAACCTGGTGGAGGTGAAAAGGATAAAAGACGGCGTCGTCTACCTGAAAGACGGCGGAATGGTTCACGTTATCATGGTGAGCGGCGTTAATTTCGATCTCAAATCCGAAGATGAACAAAACGCCATCGTGGGCAGCTTCCAAAAATTCCTGAATTCTCTCGATTTCCGGACGCAGTTTTTCATACACTCGCGGAAAGTCAACATCCAGAAATACCTCGAGAACATGGCTGAACGGAAAAAGAACGAACAAAACGAACTCTTGAAAATACAAATAGACGAGTACACGAATTTCATAAAGTCTTTCATCGAGGAGAACGCCATCATCAGCAAGAATTTCTTCGTGGTCGTGCCTTACAATCCAACTCCCGAACCCGCCGCCGGCGCTTCCGGACTCTTCGGCAGCTTCTTCAAAAAAGGCAAAACGACGGAGCAGAAGCAGGCCGAGGGCGTAAAAATCCAGGAGAATCTCGAGCAGTTAAGGAACCGATCGGAAGGGATTGTGAGCGGTCTCACGCAGATGGGTCTGAAAGCGGTCCCCCTTGAAGACGAGGAACTCACGGAACTTTTCTACAACCTCTATAATCCTCAACTCGTCGAGAAACAGGGAATGGGGATAACAAAATGAAGGTCCAAATACCAAAAGCATATCAGCCGGGAGAAGAGGATTTGTTCAACGTGATCGCGCCGTCCGGCGTCGAGGTCAGCGCCAATTACCTGAAAATCGGCGATTATTACGCAAAGACCTTCTTCATTTTCACCTACCCGCGGTTCATTTCAACCGGGTGGTTCTCGCCCATCATCAACATGCCAACCATGATGGATATATCGATCTTCGTCCATCCCATGGATACGGCCCTAGCCCTGAGGAACCTCAGAAAAAAAGTCGCTCAAATAGAAGCGGAGATAAACGAAAAGACCGAGAAAGGCGTGGTGCGCGACCCGGTCCTCGAAACCGCCTACCAGGACATAGAAAATCTCAGGGATTCTCTCCAGCAGGCCCGGGAAAAGCTTTTCGAGATCGGCGTGTACTTCACGATCTACGCCCAGAACCTTGAAGAGTTGGCAAAAACGGAAAACCAGATCATAAACGCGCTCGAGAGCAGGCTCGTCTACGCCAAGCCCGCGCTCTTCCGCCAAACGGAAGGATTAAATTCAGTCATCCCGATTGCGAAGGATCTACTCGAGGTTAGGACTCCCCTGAACAGCGGCCCAGCTTCGTCGCTTTTTCCCTTCGCCTCGGCCGATCTCACCTCCGACAACGGGATTCTCTACGGCATCAACATGCAGAATAACACGCTCATCATTTTCGACCGATTCTCGCTCGAGAACGCCAACATGGTCGTGTTCGCCAAGTCCGGTTCCGGGAAATCGTACGCCACCAAACTCCAAATACTCCGGTCACTCATGGTCGGCACCGACGTCATCGTGATCGATCCCGAAAACGAATATCAAAACCTCGCGGATTCAATCGGAGGGAGCTACTTCAAAATATCCCTCACGTCCAAAAACCACGTGAACCCCTTCGACATCCCAATCATCCCGGAAGGCGAGGAGCCAGCTGACGTTTTTAAATCCCACATCTTGAACCTCACCGGCCTCGTAAAATTGATGCTGGGCGTTATAACGCCCGAAGAAGAATCGCTCCTCGATCGGGCGATCACGGAAACGTACACGTCGCGGGACATCACGGCGGAAAACTTCGGAACGCTCAAGGAATTCAACGCACCGCTCCTCGAGGATCTCCAAACGATCCTTCGGAACACCGAGGGCGGCACGGGGATCGCGGAGCGGCTCGACAAGTACACGCACGGCTCGTATTCGGGGTTCACGAACGCGCCGACGAATGTCGACATCAAAAACCGCCTCATCGTCTTCTCGATACGGGACTTGGAGGAAGAGCTCCGGCCCATCGCCATGTATATCGTACTGAACTTCGTCTGGAACCTCATACGGGCGGAATTGAAACAGCGTCTCCTCGTCATCGACGAGGCTTGGTCAATGATGAAATACAAGGACAGTGCTTCGTTTCTCTTCGGCCTCGTGAAGCGCGCCCGGAAGTACTACCTGGGTGTCACGACCATCACGCAGGACGTCGATGACTTCCTGAAATCCGAATACGGGAGACCCATTATCACGAACTCCGCCATGCAGCTCTTGCTCAAACAATCGCCGACGAGCATCGAATCTCTCACGAAGGCATTCGGCCTCACGGAAGGGGAGTCGGCGCTGCTCCTCGAGGCCGCAGTCGGGGAGGGTCTCATGTTCGCGGGGTTGAAGCACGCGGCCATCAGGGTCATTGCTTCCTACACGGAAGATCAGATCGTCACCACGAACCCCGAGCAGATTCTGGAGGCAAAAGGAATTAAAGAAGAAAACAATGCCTGAAGATTTAAAACCATTAGACTTCGACAAGGAAGGAATTGATAGCGCCGCGAAGAAGATCGTCGGCGATGAACCCGTGATAGAGATTGGCTGGGGCGAGCGTCTGATTATCTACCCCCTTCTCCTTTTCGTCGACTTCGTGGCAATCATGGGGGATCTCATCCAGGCGGTCCCTTACGTCGGCATCCCCACTTATTTCCTCCTCGCCGCCATGAGCTTAGTCGTGACGCTTCTCATCCAGTTCTATTTGTTCCTGAAGCACATCAAAAATTACGCCTTTCTTATCACCGGCTTAGCTGGCTCAGTACCGCTCGTGGGAGCTTTCTTCCTTAAAACCGTTGGCTTTGCGATCACAGACATCATGAACAGCAACAAAACAATATCCGGGATTATGAAAAAAACCGGCGCCAGCAAGGTCGCGGGAGCTCTTTCAAAATTACCATGACCATCAACCGACAACTAACGATCCTCACGGCGTTCCTTGTGATTCTCGCTGCGGCGACGGCGGGTGCCCAATCGTCTCCCGGAAATTCGTATTCGACAATTATCACCTGGTCTTCGAGCGGCTACAGCCCGTCGGATTTCCCGGGCAAAGTCCTCGCAACCAACGGATCATCGATATCCCTAAGTCTCATAGTCCTGAATAACGGCAAGGTGGTTGATCTCTCGAACGATCCCGTCCTGTGGTACTTGGATCAAAATTTCCTTGACGGGGGGGTTGGCCAGCAACAAGCAAGTTCCAAAGTCACCCAGACGGCGGGCGGGTCACATTTTGTAAGCGTACAAGTGCAAATGCCCGACGGGACGACGATCTCGGGCTCTGAAAATATCCCCATCACTTCGTACAAAGCCGTCATCGACGCGCCCTACCCAAATGGGCTCATACCCGCCAATTCAACGATCAATTTATCTCTCATCCCTTACTTTTTCAACGTATCCTCATTTAATGATTTCTCGTTTTCCTGGACCATAAACGGATCACAACAAGCGTCAGGCGGCTCAGACAACACTCTTTCGCTGAACGTCGGGAACCAGCCGAGCGGGCAGAGCGTGAGCATTGGTGCGTCCGTCGGGAACATCAACAACCCCTATGAATTGGCTTCACCCCAAACAACCCTCTATGTCAAATAACACGATTAAAAAACTGGTTGTGGTCCTCGTCTTGGTTACTGCTCCCGCGGTTACCAGGGCTGCGGGTCTCAGTCTCACTCTCTACAACTCCCCGCCCTGCATCAATGTGGTGAACGGCGTTTGCAATTCAGTCGATCAGACAACGCTCGAAGGATACATCCAAACGCTCTACACGTTCGCGCTCGGCGTCGGGGGGATTCTGGCCGTCGGCATGATCATCTGGGGATCGATTTACATATCCATCTCGGGGAGCGTCGACAAGGAGCGGGAGGGGAGAAGCTTCATCACGTCCGCCCTTCTCGGCCTCGTGATACTCTTCAGCGCCTTCCTCATTCTCAAAACCATAAATCCCAATTTGACCACGCTCACGCCGCCAAGTGCTCCGGCGGTGACTCTACCATCCGCCCCGAGCGGCGCCCAGCCGGCGGCCGGCGCTTCAACGCCCGAGAGCTATGCGACACAATATCCACAGGATTGCAATCCGGTCGGCCAACCCACATCGTCAACCATCCAAAGCCAAGACCAAATTATGGGCACGCTCCAGAAAGCGGGCGTATCTTACAGCAGCACGAACAACAACTGCACCAACATGTGCACGACGGGATGCACCAGCGTCGCCTTTCTGCCTGATTCCGCGGTAAGCTTCTTGACGACCTTGAAAGCGAATTGCAACTGCAACGTAACGATAACCGGGGGTACGGAACCCGGCCACGCTTCACATGGCCCCAATGAACCGGTATTTGACCTAAGAAGCGACTCAAATCTGATAGCTTATCTGAAAGCCAACGCTAATACTCTTCAACAAAGTATCGCCTTCATTGACACCACCTCGGCCCACCAAGATATCTGTAGCGCCGTGCAGGGCACAAGCATAAAATGCAGTACCACGGAGACGGAGGACCAGGTACACATTCAATTGAAATAACGCCATGACCAAAAAAACGATAATTTACGCGGGGATTGTAGCCGGGGTGATCTTGGCACTGTATTTCATCTGGACGTTCTTCGTTCCCAAGCCAGCACCGCCGACAACAACTACCTCGACCGGCCAAACCGGATCCCTCCCGCAAGGAACAACAACCGGAGCAACTGGCGGCGCAGCGGGCGCCACAACAACGACGGGGATCGGTACTTCAACACTCCCCATCGTCATGAAGATATCAGACCACGACGTGTTTAAATATTGGCTCGATAAAAATTCCGGCGAGGTCAAATACATCTCCAACGACGGAGAGGTTTTGGTCGCGGGGAGTGGGCAAAACTCGACGGAATCGAATCAGACCCTGAGCGGTCTCAACACAGTTGAGCCTTCCCTAGACGGATCAAAAGTCCTCGTGTCGTTCGGGGGGCAGAGCAATCCGCGCTGGGCGGTGTACAACTCGGGCGACGGGTCATGGTCTTCTCTCCCGCAAACACTCATAAACGTGGTGTGGGGAGCGAATACTAATCAGCTCATCGGCGTCACGACGAACGCCGGATCCTATGCCCTGTCTTATGTGGATCTCAGTAAGAATCCCCCCATGGTAAAAGTGATAGTGCCTAACTTTTATATGAGCGGCGCAAATCTCGCTTTCCACGCCTCCACAACGCTCATCGTGACCGAGGAGCCGTCGGCAAGTTACGCCGCCTCCGTCTGGGAAATGAATCTCAAGAACCTTTCCCTGAATGAGATTTTATCTCCCCAATCCGGCCTGTATGCCATCCCGACAAGCAATGGATCTTTGATATACGAGAATACTGGAAACGGATCGATTACGATAAATACGGACACGCTTGCTAGTTTCAAATTCCCGTTCCCGACGCTGCCGGACAAATGCGACTCATCGGCAACGCCTTCTTCTTCGGATCTTTATTGCTTCTCCCCAACGAACATAACTTCCAACCTGGTCATGCCGGATGATTACCTTGAGAGGGCCTTCTACTCCGTCGACGTTCTCTACGATTACAACCCGGCGACCGGAAATACCAACTCGGTACTCTTGAGCGGCGCGCCAAACGTACCGATCATGGACGCGAAAGACGTCACTGTCTGGAATGGGAATCTCTACTTCATAAACAGGTACGACAACTCGCTCTACCAAGTGAGGCTCCCTTCCTAGCTTATCGGCACAATCACAATGTGCCTTTCTCTCCCCACACCAAAGCTCTCTGTTTTCAAATCAGGGTTCGTCGCTATTTCCATGTGAACGAGGCGCCTTTCATAAGAATTCATGGGCGGCAGCGCCACTTCGGATTTGGACATTTTCGCTTTCTTAGCCCCCGCCTTGGCAAGTTCCACGATCAACCGCTCCCGCTCGCGGCGATAATAATTAACATCGACGATAAACGGCTGTTTCTCGCCCCTTTTCAATGCGAGATTCATGAGGTGTTCTATGGGTTGCAAAACGTTCGGTATCTGGGACCTGAAAAACTCGTCGTCCACCACGATCGATATTTTTCTCAAGCTCTCGTCAACGTTGATGTCGACTCTCTCAAATCCCATTAAGCTGAAAAATCTTTTCACATAATCCGAAATTCCCGTCATTGACGTCCATTATCTCTTATTTTGGGCTCTTTTTCAACCCCGCACCGATTCACTTCTTGGGACTGGCGATGGCCGGCAATGACGGCAATTTCTTGTTTATGTAGATCTGCTGAATGAAAGAAAAGGCCGAGAATGTGAGCCAGTAAAGACCTATCGCCGACGGGAGGTTCCCGAATATCAAAATGGTGATGAGGGGGGCCGCGAAAAGCATTACTTTCTGCACTTGCGCCGCCGAACCGCTGACGTTCTGCTTCCCCATCATCGACTTAGTCTGAAAATACTGGAAGAGCGCCGCGACGATGACGACAACGAGATTCTTGGAAGTGAGATCAAATAAACCAAGGAACGTCGGGGACACAAAACCATAACTCTTGATCTTATTGGTGAAAAGATCAAAGAGAGCTATGAAGATGGGTATTTGTATGATGAGAAGTAAGATGCTCGAGAAGGGATTTATCTTGTGCTCTTTGTAAAGTTTCATGAGCGCTTCTGCCTGTTTCCCCTTATCGTCTTTGTGCTTTTCCTGGATATGTTTCACGTGGGGCTGGAGCTGCTGCATGATTGTCTGATCCCGGGCGCCCTTATAGAAGAAGGGAAGCAGAACGATCCTCACGAGAATCGTAAGGATGATCACGGCGAATCCGAGATCGTGGAAAGCAATGGTGTTGTAAATGAAAACAAGGACACTGAGGAGTGGTGCTGAGAGTGTGGTGCTGATGAAGCCCTGCATGAAATTTATCGAACTTTTATTTGCGACTCTATCTCTCTTTTCAGCTCCTGAAAGCTGAGGTGGAGAGCTCCCTTTTTCACAACAAGAGAGAAAACTTCTCCCTTCCCCTCAAACGGCCTTAAGATCGCTCTCACCCTCCTTTTAATCAGATTCCTCTCGACGGATTTTTTCGAAACAGACTTGCCGACAACAAGGAGAGATCTCTTCCTCCCTCCACCACCCACTCTTTTCAGCAAAACCTCCACGGTTATACCGAGAGCCTCTTTCTCCCCTTCCTCCTTCTACTCTTCAGGATGTGGGGGTTTTTCTTCGCTCTTCTCAAAAAACCGTGGGTTCTTGCCCTCTTCTTCTTCTTTGGCTGGTATGTTCTCGACATTTTCATATTGTACCATCACTCTCACACCAAAGGAAGAGTCTCGGTGAGGCGAAAAAGTGTGCGCTCCGGGGCGCTAGCCCAAGTCTTACCCACTTTTTCGCCTCACCGAGACTCGTCATAAATTATCAACACCCCGTCCACAGTTAAACCACAGCAGCCGTGAGAATCGATGTTGCAACTTTTCGAAATACCTTTATCATTGTCATAAGGTTTTCATTCCCTTAAGAAAGCAAACCCATGGAAGAAAAAGAAATTTGGAAAAGTGTTTTGGGCGACGTGGAATTGCAGATATCAAAGCCGAACTTTCTGACATGGCTTAAAAACAGTCAACTCGTCAGCCTCGATAAAAAAGAGGGGGTTGTGCTCGTGGGACTGCCGAATAATTTTGCCAAGGAATGGGTCAAAAACAGATATCACAAAATCATCCTCACCTCGCTGAGGAGTTTTGAGGGATCGATAAAGAACGTCGACTATGTGGTCGTAAACCGGGGTTCGCAAAACGGAACCCTCAATACGGAAAAGGACCAGAAAAAACGAGGAGAAGATCTCCAATCAACTCTTCTCGACGTGAAAGTTGACCCCAAGACGAATCTCAACCCAAAGTATACGTTTAAAAATTTCGTCGTCGGATCCTCCAATGAGCTTGCAGTCGCCGCAGCCCAAGCCATCGTCAAGAACGTCGGGAAAAAGTACAACCCCTTCTTCATTTACGGCGGCGTGGGGCTCGGCAAAACGCATCTCCTCCAAGCGACTGGGAACGAGATAGCGGGACACTACAAAAATTCCGTGAGGGTTCTCTATACCTCGTCGGAGAAATTCATAAACGACGTGGTGTGGGCCCTCCGCAACAGGAGAACCGAGGATATGAAGAAAAGATACCGCGACGTCGACGTCCTCATCATAGACGACGTTCAATTCATCGGCGGCAAGACGGCGACGGAGCAGGAATTTTTTTACACCTTCAACACGCTCTACGAAAACAGCAAACAGATAATCATCTCTTCCGACCGGCCGCCGTCGGCCATACCGACGCTAGAAGAGAGATTACGATCAAGATTCGAGGGCGGCATGATTGCGGACATAACATATCCGGACTACGAGATGCGCCTCGCCATCCTTAAAACAAAATCACAGGTCCAATCGATCTTCGTGGAAGAGAGTATCCTTGAAGAAATAGCCTCCAAGGTGCAGAGAAATATGAGGGAATTGGAGGGCGTTTTGAACAAGGTTATGTTCTATGAGCAGTATAAAAACCAAAAAATAGACAGCAAAAAACTTGATGAAATAATAAGCGAGGCGATACAGGTAACGCCCAAGAATATAACGGCAGGGGATATTATTAGGACCGTTGCAGATTTTTTTGAGATACCCGCTTCGGAAATGACCAGTAAAGGCAGGAAACAAGAAATCGTCGAACCGAGGCAGATAGCCATGTTCCTCATGCGCGACGTCCTGAAGTTGTCTTACCCGCACATCGGAGAAAAGCTTGGCAAGAGGGACCACACCACGGCCATACACGCCTGCGAAAAAATATTATCCGGGATGAATCAAAATCCGGCACTCAACCAGAAAGTAATGCTCATCAAAGAGAGATTGTATAAGATGTAGAAAGGGTGGGGAAGGTTAAAAGAAAATCAAAGACAGAAAAACGCAAATGAATATTTTGTCCCCAGGTTATTAGAAAAGCAGAGGGCGCAAAACGACGTAAAAGAGGAGTATAATTGAGTTATACACAAAAACACAGGAACAACTACTACTTATGAAAGTAATTATATTAAGAACAAACCTATTAGAAGCGCTGTCGAGCGTTGAGCGGGGCGTCGGCGAAAACGTCAATTTACCGATATTGAAAAATTTTCTCATCAAAGCGCAGGGGGGAGACATCGTTTTTGTTTCGACAAACCTCGAGATAGCGGTGGAGTATTCCACTTCCGGGAAAGTCCTTGAGGGTGGCGAGCTGGTCGTTCCGTTTTCTGTTTTTAGTTCCGTTGTGAGAAACCTGAACTCCGAAAGAATAACGGTCGAGGGGAGAGGGGGAAAGATATTGGTAAGTTCTGATAATTACGAGGGGGTTATCCAGGATGGGGACCCGAAGGAATTTCCGATCATCCCCGAGGTGGCGAACCGGAAACAGAACATAAAAATAAAAACAGATGAGTTTAGGTACGTCTTGAGGAACTCGTCCATTTCCGTGCAGTATTCGGCGATAAGGCCGGAAATAAGCGGAGTTTACTTGAGCCAGTCCGACGGGGCCCTCACCTTCGTCGGTACGGACAGTTTCCGCCTTTCTGAGGTGAAAATTGGGGACGGAAGATTTGAGTCGACTCTGGAGGATTTCTCGCTGATCATGCCAATCAGGACGGTTCAGGAAGCCCTCCGGATGTTTGGTGGTTCCGATGAAGTTTCGCTCTTTGTTGACTCGAACCAAGTGCTGATTGAGAGCGAGAAGGAAAAAATCATCTCCCGGACGATAGACGGATCATTCCCCGATTACAAATCGATAGTCCCGAAAGGCTTCAAGACCGAAGTCCTTCTCGATAAAGAGGAATTTGCCAACGCTATAAAACTCGTGGGGACCTTTTCCGGCAAGGCCAATGATATCAAGTTGAAAGCGGGCGAGAACGGGAAGTTTTTGGAAGTTTTTTCATCCGAGAGCTCGGTTGGCGAGAGTCGCTACAATATACCGGCAAAAATAAAAGGGGATGAATTCACCACCATCTTCAATTGGAAGTATCTCCTTGACGGGTTGAGGATTTACGGTGGCAAGGAAATAAGCTTGAATCTTAATTCTCCGGACAAAGCAGCGGAAATAGCGAGTCCCAAGGAGCAGGGAACCCGGTATATCGTGATGCCGATCAGGGGGTAAATCTATTGTAGGAGGAAAGGTTGGGTATGTTTTGAGAGGCCCAATTGAGGACGCCAGCCTCCCAATCAATGAATTGGGGATCGCTTGCCGGACTTGCGGGCACTGGTCCCGTGGGATTGTTTTTGTCCACGTAGTACAATATAGAGTGAATTTGAGAATTGTTTACGTACTGCCCGTTCAGCATGGGTTTGGGGGATGGGGATAAGGGATCCGGCGACGTGAATTGCTCATCGGGGTAAGAAGGAAGAACTTTGTTTAGAAAATCGCTCCACATGGGTACGGCCGCCAGAATACTCGACCCATTTCTCTGCATTGGGGTGTTGTCGCTATTGCCTGCCCAGACGCCGACGGCAAGCGACGGAGTGTAGCCCATCGCCCAAGCATCCCGGTAGTCATTGGTTGTCCCCGTCTTCAGGGCGACAGCGTGGCCGGGGAATACGGTGAGATTTAAACTCGCTTGGTAAAGGGGTGCCCGGAGATCGGCGTTGGAAAGGATGTAATTTATCCATCGTATATAAGTTGGATTATCGACTACCCTCGAACTGTCCTGGTATTTTTCCAAGACAGTTCCATTAGAATCGTCGACTTCCAAAATCATGCTTTGGTCGTGGAGGATCCCCTCCTGCGACAAAACGGAGTAGGCTTTTATAAGATCTATTAATTTTATTTCACCCCCCCCAAGAACCAGAGAAAGACCGTAACGGGAGGGGTCGTTGAGAGTCGTTATCCCGAAGTTTTTTAATTCGTCGAGGATGTTCTGGAGGCCCACAAGGTAGAGCACCTTGACGGCTGCGACGTTTATCGATTGAGGGAGCGCCTGCTCGAATTCAACTGGTCCCTGGAAGTTCTCGAAATCTTGGGGATGGAAGCAGTTAGTCCGGTAATCAGTTGAATTGTCGTTGAAGTCGGGTATAGTTTTGCATATCGGGTTTCCGGGCACAAATTCAGTGGGGACATCCCAGACGACCGTGTTCGGCGAATAGCCGTCCTCCAGAGCCTTCAAATAAACGAAAGGTTTCAGGGATGAGCCCGGTTGTCGGAGCCCCTGGAGGGGCATGTCAAAGTTTCCATCAATACTCTCATCGAAGTAATCAGCAGATCCCACGAGGGCGAGGATTTGGCCCGTTTTCGGATCCTCAGCCAAGAGTGCCGCGTTTTTACTGTCGTAGAGCTTCGCGTTCCGCAGGACGCCGGTTTTTATTGTTTCCTCGGCGGCCTGTTGCATACTCCAATCGAGAGTCGTGATCACTTTAAGCCCGCCATTCATGACCATGTCTTCGCCGTATTTGTTGGTGAGATAGTCCTTGACGGCCATGACAAAGTGGGGGGCCTTTATAGACCCAAGCGACGCGGGAGCGAAGTCCAGTTTTTCGTTCTCGGCGGCCTGGGTCTCACTTTTCGTTACATAGCTGAGATCGGCCATTCTTTCCAAAACGTAGTGCTGCCTCGAAACAAGCTCGCTCACGTGGTCGCCCCAGGGAGAATAGTAACTCGGGGCTTGGGGGAGGCTCGCGATGGTTGCCGATTCCGCCAGGTCGAGGTCTTTTGCCGGCTTTCCGAAGTAAGTCTCACTCGCGGCTTCGACGCCGTAGGCGTTGGAGCCGTACGGTATCTGGTTCAGGTAATAATCCAAGATCTGATCTTTGGAATATTTCGATTCCAGTTCTACGGCTAAAATCAATTCCTTTACTTTGCGGCTCAGCGTTTTTGCTGACGTGAGGAATATATTTTTGGCAAGCTGCTGGGTTATGGTTGATCCGCCCTGAACCGGCGCGCCGGCCCTTATGTCGGCCCAAATTGATCGGAGTATCCCCTCCCAATCGAAAGCCGGCCTTGTGTAAAAGTTTGCGTCCTCAATGGCGATCGTTGCTTCCTTGAGATATGCCGGTATGTCGGAAAATGGTATGACGGTCCTTTTTTCCTCGCCGTGTATCTCGTAGAGGAGCACGGTACCGGTTTTGTCGTAAATCTTGGTCGATTGGCTTGTCTGGTGGAATTGGAATTGATCCGGCGTCGGGAGAGTCCTCACGAGTATGATGACGTATACGACGGAGGCAGCGACCGCGATCGTGAGAAGCGATGAGAGAACCAACATCGCTTCCGGCACAATTCTTTTCCCGCCTCTCTTTTTTATTTTGAAGGACATCTAGTTGGTTTATAGAGACTATACTATTACAATTGAACTTGGTTTTCCAGCCGCGCTTACGAGGATAAGCCTCGAAGTGAAACAAAAACCCCGCACCCTCAAGTGATTCGGGGAAAGTGCGGGGCAAAAAGTTCCTTTAGAGATCTTCCGATTCTTCTATAAAATCATCGTCGTCGAGCTCCAATTCGTCTCCGTCCATATTTTCTCCCAATTCCAATTCTTTCTCGCCGTCTTCGTCGACGTCGTTCCCGGCATTGCCACCCAATCCTTCGTTTTCATCGTCGTCGCCGTGTTTCTGAGCAAAAGCGAAGTTGAGAGTTTTTAAGTCGGCTGTTGTCATGACTTTTTAGTGAAGAGCGACCTTTTCATTATTGAATTGAAATTATAGTTAACGTTTTTTAAATGTCAAACCCCGCGCTCGCTGCTATCGCGATGGCGAGTGCATCAGTCACGTCGTCCAAAAGTGCACTTGTGTTTATTTTAAGAAGGAGACCCACCATTTTTGCGACCGCCTTTTTGTCGGCGCGCCCACTTCCTGTTACGGCCAGTTTGACGGTCTGGGGCGCGAGTTCCGCAAGCCTGATCTTTTTCTGGAAAATGACCTTGTGAATTATTCCCCTGGCCTCGGCGACGCCCATGACCGTTTTGAGATTTTTCGATACGAAAAGCTTTTCCAGCCCCGCTACGCCGGGTTTGTATTTATCGACCAATCTTAAGAGATCCTTCTCGAGTGAGTAGAGTTCCGCGCCCGCGTTCCCCGATCTTCGTATGTTTAAAATGCCGCTCCCGATGTGGTAAAGGCCTCCGGGTGATTTTTTTATGAATCCGTACCCGGCTCTCACGTTCCCCGGATCTATGCCCATGATGATCATGTCTGGTTTTGGAGCTCCGCGTTCACGAAAACCCCCTGCACGCCGCCCGTGCTGTTATAGTTGGCCTTTGTCGAGTGGCAACGTGAACCAAAACGTCGTACCCCTCCCGATTTGGGACTCGACGTGAATTTTCCCTCCGTGCGCCTCAATGATGTTCTTTGTGATATACATACCGAGTCCGCTCCCGTTGGGTTCCACGCTCTGGGCGTTCTCGCTTCGGTAAAATTTTTGGAAAATCTTTCCGAGGCTTTCCTTGGGTATTCCTATTCCCGTGTCGGATATACTAATCTTCACCGTCCCACCCCCTGGGCTCCCCTCTTCTACGAGAATGTCCACGGCGCCTCCCTTCACGTTGTACTTTATGGCGTTGTCGAGAATGTTGGTTATGGCCATACCAAGCCTCTCTTCGTCCGCCCGTACCTCGTACCGGTCGGACCTGGAGGTGAGGGAAACCTTTATGCCGTATTCCTTGGCTATCGTCTCGGCGGATTTTTTGAGAGTTTTCATGAGATCGACGAGGTTCACCTTCGTGAAGGTGAACCCAAATTTACCTTCTTCTATTTTTGTCGCGTCGAGGAGGTCATCGATGATTTTAAGCGATCTCCGGGAAAGACCCCACCCCTCGTTGATCAAATTTGCCACCTCCTCTTTCTTTTCGGCGGGGTTTTCTCCAAGGAGCGACTTCAGGCTTTCGAACGTCCAGTTTATGGCCGTAAGCGGTGTCCGGAGCTGGTGGGCGGAGACCGTTAAGAATTCGCTCTTCGACTCGAGGATTGTGCTTTCTCTCGTGTTGTCGGTTATTATTTTGAGGAAACCCACCGCTTCTCCTCGGTCGTTCAGAATCTGATTCAGTGCGGTTCTGAGTTCAAGGTGAGGGTCCTCGAACGTCAGATCCACTACCTTGGGCCAGCCAGAGTCCGAGACTGTGTTGATAGACGAGGCGAGCGAAGGGAAAACCGTCTGAGTCAGTACTTTGAACTTGGGATCAGCCGACATGCCGGGTTCCACCTTAAGTCCCAACATTTCATTTTTTGTGAGACCGAATATTTCCAGAGCCGCCTTATTTGCGTCGAGTATTGTGGAATTTGAATCGTAAACCAAGATGCCGTCCTTTATGTTTTGGATCACGGATTCGAGTTCCAGATTTTTGGTCTTGTTTTCAAAACTCGCCTTGAGTATTTTTTGGTACGAGGCGGTGAGGTAAACAAGAGTTACGAGAAAAAGGATAAGATCCGCGAGAGCCAAGATACCGGGAGCGAAGACGGCGTTTACAACCGCGAGTGCGATGAAAAGAGCGAGGAGGACGATGAAGCCGGACCCGCCGCGCCGGGAGTAAAAGAGGAAGTTCTTAAAGAATTTTGCCGGGTTCAGGTTCATGTTTTTTGAGTGAGCCCCACTTTTTGCCCCGCCCTACCTCGACTGTCAAGGGGACGCTCACGCCGTCGGTTTTTTCCATGATGTTCGATATCCTGGGTATTATTTCCCTTAGAATATCATCCTGCATTTCAAAGAGCAATTCGTCGTGAATGGTGAGAAGGAGTCTCATGCGGGAATCGGCGAGGCCATTCTCCTTCATGAATGACATCGCACGCGTCATCGCTGTTTTCAGAATGTCCGCCTCCAAGCTTTGGATGGGCATGTTGACGGCCGCCCGCTCGTTTTCCGATCTGGTCATGGGGTTGAAACTCTCCGTGAACCATCTCTTTCTTCCGTTCATGTTCTCCGCGAAACCCTTTACGGCAACTTCTTTTTTCACCTTCTCCTGCCAGGTTTTTATCGCAGGGAATCGCTCGAAGTATTTCTTGATGAACGTTTCAGCCTCCTTGAGCCCAATCCCGCCGGTTTCACTCAGGGCCCTCGCTCCCATTCCGTAGACGATGCCGAAGTTGAGCGTTTTCCCGATTCTCCGTTCTTCTTTGGTCACGAGGTTCGGCGGCACGCCGAAAATCTGGGAAGCCGTGATCTTGTGGATGTCCAGGTTCTTGGCGAATGCTTCCTTGAGGTTTTTGTCCCCCGAAACGTGAGCCAGGAGGCGGAGTTCCAGTTGAGAGTAGTCGAAGGAAACGAGCG
Organism: uncultured bacterium; assembly: GCA_963713955.1. Taxonomy (GTDB): domain Bacteria; phylum Patescibacteriota; class Minisyncoccia; order UBA6257; family GWB1-50-10; genus JAKAHT01. Next base: position 102,423 of record OY970216.1, on the reverse strand, counting down.
AGAAACCGTCCTCGGCCACGAAGACATCCCTTATTTTTTTTGACCAAATGGACTCTTGAGGTATGTTCTGGAGATTCGGTTTTTCCGACGCGAGGCGCCCCGTGGATGTTCCCGTCTGGAGGAACGTCGTCCTCAACCTTCCGTCTTCATTGGTGAGGTTCACGATCGGATCGAGGTAGGTCGACATCATTTTGGACATTCCCCGGTATTCGAGTATCGCATCCACAATTTTCATCCCTTTCAATTTTGACAGGGCGTCGGACGAGGTGGAAAACCGTCCGCTTTTCGTTTTCCTTCCCTTAGAAGACTTCAGGTTCAGTTTTTCGAACAAGATTTCGGAAACCTGCTTCGGGGAGTTGATGTTGAAAGTGGCGCCGGCACCGGCGTATATTTCGGCGGCCGCTTTCCCGAGGGCCCCCTCGAGTTCTCGGCGCGTTTCAGCCGCTGCTTTTTTGTCTATGCTGATTCCCCAGAGTTCCATCCGAGCCAGAACTTCGATGAGCGGCATCTCTATTCGGTAAAAGACGTCCGCCAGGCCGTTTTTTTCGATTTTCCTCTCCAGGATTGCGAACAAGTTTTTCCAAGAAAAGGAGCCGTATTTTTTGCTTATCTCCTCTCGCGGCACGCTCCCCGAGTCGGGATTGAGAAGCCATGCGGCAACCGTGATGTCGAAAACGTTCGGCGGGATCGGCTTGGAATCCTTTATCAGGTTTTTCATAATCGGTTTCCACTCCCAGGCGACCGCCGCGTTCTTGCTGAGGAACTTGGCCGGACCGAGGTCGCTTCCCGGCTCCACGAAGAAGGCGTTCAGCGTTTTCGTTTCCTCCGCTTCGCTCTCGTTTTCGCGCGCATCAGTTTTCTCTCCGGGGCGCAGCCGTTTGATCAGACTCTCGAACCCCCGCTCTTCGAAGTAGGGGACGAGTGAGCGCTCGTCCAGCCCGTCGAATTTGAGATGGTTGAGAGAAAGTTCGACGGGGACGTCCGTTTTGATCGTGGCGAGCTTCCGGGAAAGGAAGGCGATCTCCCGGGAGGGAACGATTTTCGCCTTCGCCTTGTCGCCAGGGTCCGACGCGGCGAATATGCCCTCGAGGTCGCCGTATCTCTTAATGAGCTCTTCCGCTGTTTTCGGCCCGATGTTTTTGACGCCGGGGATGTTGTCTGATTTGTCCCCCACAAGTCCTTTGTAGTCGGGGAGTTTTTGGGGTGTGAGCCCGTACCGTTCGGTGACGGCCGCCTCGTCGTAGGTCGCCGTTTCACTCACGCCCTTTTTCAAAATCTCGACGACCACCTTCCCCCCTCTTACGAGCTGGAGCGCGTCGAGGTCTCCGGTCAGGATTTTTACCGTGAGATCCTTCTCTCCGCCGAATTTCGCGGCGGCGGTTCCGATGATATCGTCCGCCTCGAAGCCGGGGCTTTCAAAACTTTTTATTTGGAATGCCTCGAAAAGATTTCTTGCTTCCACGATCTGGGACACGAGCTCGTCGGGCGCTTTAGGTCTCGTCGCTTTGTAGTCGCCGAACATCTCCTTCCGGAACGTCGGCTCGGGACGGTCGAAAGCCGCCGCGACGTAATCCGGTTTTTCTTCCCGCATGACTTTGAGGAGAATGCTCGCGAGGCCGTACAGGGCGCCGGACGGCCTACCCTCTTTTGAGGTCAAGGGCGGAAGAGCATGGAAAGCCCGATGGATCAACGAATTGGCGTCAATGAGAAGAAGCTTCTTCATTATTTTTTCTTTCGCGCGAAGGAAAGCGCCCGCTCGTTTTCCTCCCGGTGTGTTATTTTTACGGATACGGCATCCGGGGGAAGGTATCTTTTGATGCGGTCGGCCCACTCCACGGCGACGATGTTCTTCTTGCCGCGGAGCGCCTCCGCGCCTCCCGTCACTTTGAGATCCCGCGCGGAATGCATTCGGTAGGCGTCGATGTGGTAGAGGTTTTTGAATTCGCCGGAATCTGCCGGAAGTTCGTATCTCCTCACCATGAGGAATGTGGGGCTCGTGATTCTCCTTGTGAGGCCCAAGCCGCGGGCCAGGCCTTTTATGAAGGTTGTTTTCCCGGCGCCGAGATCGCCTTCGAGGGCGACGACGAATGGTCCCTTGCCGCTTTTCCGCACGGTCTGGCCGAAGAGTTTCGCCAATTTCAACGTTTCGTTCGCCGATTTAGTTTCGAACGTCAAAGGAGTTTCTTTTCTTTATCAAGTCCCAGATGCTCGTATGCCAGCCTTGTCGCAACCCGGCCCGACGGCGTCCTCTGAAGAAATCCTATTTTCATGAGGAACGGCTCGTAAACCTCCTCAATTGTTTCCATTTCTTCGTTCAAGGCCGCCGCGAGTGTTTTGAGGCCGACCGGTCCGCCGTTAAATTTATTGATGATAATTCTTAAGAGTTCCCGATCGGTTTCCTCGAGTCCCAAGGAGTCTACTTCCAGCATCTCGAGTGTTTTTTTAACCACCTCCTCGTCTATCGTTTCTTTTTTATTGACTTGGGCGTAGTCCCGGGTGCGTTTCAAAAGGCGGTTTGCAACCCGCGGGGTGAACCGTGATGCTCCGGCAAGTTTCTTGATTGCCCCGTCGGTCGCGGCGACCTTCAGGATCCGAGCCGAGCGCTTGATGATCTTTTCCACGTCCTCGTTTTGGTAGTAGTCGAGCTTGAACGTGGCGCCGAATCTTGATCGGAGCGGAGCGGAAAGGAGGTTTATTTTCGTCGTGGCGCCGATGACCGTGAAGGGCGGCAGATCCAAGGTGAACGTTTTTGCTGAGGGCCCCTTGCCGATCACGAGATGGAGTTTTCTCGATTCGAGCGCGGGGTAAAAGATTTCTTCTACCAGCTTATTGATGCGGTGTATCTCGTCGATGAAGAGAATTTCGTTCGGCTCCAGATTGGAGAGTATTGCCGCTATGTCGCCGGGCTTTTCGAGAGCCGGCCCGGAGGTGGAACGAATGCCAACTCCGGTTTCTTTCCCAATAATGTAAGCCAAAGTCGTTTTCCCGAGACCCGCCTGCCCATAGAAGAGCAAATGATCGGGGCTCTCGTTTCGCCCCTTGGCCGCCTCTATGATGAGTTTGAGGTTTGTTTTTACTTTTTCCTGGCCAACGTACTCACCGAAACTTTTCGGCCTCAAGAGCTGCTCCAGGTTTTCCGGCTCCGTGTTTTTTGTTTTCTCTTCCTTGCTTTGTGCCATTACCTTCCTAATATAGGATTTTTGTGGGTTTTCGCAAGCTTGCGGATGTGGTCCCCGGCGGGGTTGACATTTAAATGCGTTTGTGCTAGCATTACTCCCGTGTTTGGTTGGGGGCCTGTGGGCAGGAGATTTACCTCAGATTTCGGATTGCTTGGTTTCGGCTGGGCTTCTCCTCGGGAAAATCTTACATAAAGCCTCTCCTTGCGGCGTTATGCCCACAGACCTCCGGTCAAAGACATGACTCCGCGCCCCAAAGCGCGGATTTATTATTTCCAGATGATCGGCCCCGTAAGCCGTTCCACTTCAGCGAAGCTGGTTTCACCCCTCAAGACTTTTAATACCCCATCTTCTTGCATCGTGACCATTCCTTGTTTCTCGGCAAGATCCTTAAGTTCTATCTCCGTCGGATTTTTGTAAATGGTCTCCTCCACCTTCTCGTCGGTGACGAAGAGTTCGAAGATTGAAGTCCTGCCCTTGTATCCCAGGTGGCCGCAGGCATCACAGCCTTTCGCTTCGTATATTTTGTAGTTTGAGTAATCCTTCTTGTTGACCCTTGCCGGGAGGCCGTTTAAGAATCTCGTGATGTTCTGTTTGAGTGATTCCTCCACGGTGACCGGCTTTTTGCAGACCGGGCAGAGAAGCCTCGTGAGCCTCTGAGCTATGATGAGGCTGAGTGCGGGTCCGAGTACGTTCACCGGCACCCCGAGATCGATGAGGCGGGGGATTGCGCCCACGGCGTCGTTTGTGTGAAGAGTTGAGAAAACAAGGTGCCCCGTCAGGGATGCATTCAGGGCTATCTCGGCCGTCTCCTTGTCCCTTATTTCCCCAACAAGGATGATATTGGGGTCTTGCCGCAATATCGATCGGAGGCCCGAGGCGAACGTGTAGCCGGCTTCGGGGTTTATTTGTGTTTGGGAAATGCCCGGTAGATGGTATTCGATGGGGTCTTCAACCGTTATGATTTTCATCTCCGGATTGAAAACTTTCCTTAGGGATGCGTAGAGCGTCGTCGTTTTGCCGGATCCGGTCGGCCCGGTATTCAGGATGAGGCCGTTGGGTCTTTTTATTTCCTCTTCCATGATCGCGAGGTCGTCCTTCCGCCACCCCAGCTCTTCGAGATTGACCTTGAGAGATGTCGGATCGAGAAGTCGGAGGACGACGGTTTCACCGTAGTCCGACGGTATGATTGATGTTCGTATTTCTATGTCCCGGTCGGTAAGGCTGATGGTGAACCGGCCGTCCTGGGCTTCGTTCACGATGTTGATTTTGAGATTGGATAGGAGCTTGATTCTCGTCACGATCGACTTGTACATGAAAGGATTGAACTTTTCGTAGGCGGTATGGAGAAGACCGTCGATGCGGAGCCGCAGGATGCCGTTTTCTTCCGCTGGTTCGAGGTGTATGTCGGAAGCGCCGAGGGCCAGAGCTCCCGAGAGGATAATCTCGAGCATCTGCGAGAGATAGGGGCTCGAAAAGCCGGCGAGGAGATTTTTCAAATCATCCAGACTTTTCACTTTATCCTTGAGTTCATTCAAGGTCTTTTCGTTTATCTCGACGCGCCCGCTGATCTCCTTTTCGGGAACCACATATTTGTAATATCCCCAGGCGTGGTTGAGGCTCGTCATTGAGGAGACGTTGAGGAGTACTTCGTGGCTTTCCCCGAGTTTTTTCACGATCTCGGCGGTTTCTTCGAGGTTCGGGTCAAAAACGGCAACCCTCACTTTCCTTCCCAATATCTGGAACGGGGCGAGGAGCGCCTTCTGCGCCTCCGCTTCTGAAACGAGCGACATCGCCTTTATCTCGGTCGGCACCTTGGCTGAAATTAAATTGAGGTAGGGGAGGCCGTTTTTCTCGGCGCGCCTCTTCGCATCCGCCTCCTCGGCATTTCGCCTCTGCTTTTGGAGTTCCTCATCTATTTCTTTTTCCGATTGGAGCATTACATAAATTATACAAGTAACTAGTAACCAGTAACAAGTAATCAAGGGCATTTGGAGAAGTAACAGTTGACGTTTTTGCGGGAAAGATGTATAATTTTATCAGTGAGAATTTGAAAAAGATAAAAATTTCAGATAACGAAAAGCCGACCTTTTACAGATCGGCAAGGAGGTTAAGTAAGATGGAAACGAAGAAGATTAGCAATCCCGGGGTGTGGGTTGCGAAGAAAACGATTGTGGCAGTTATCATCGCCACCTTCCTTATCGTTGTAGCTCTTGTTCTCGGGGGGTGCGGAGCGCAAAGCGAATGCTGGCTGACTCCGAGTGGTCCCGGAATCACGATCCGGGCCAACATCCCCGCGACAGGGAGTGGGATAAGGGTGGTCGACTATTTGCCGTTTAATCTTCCAGTCTTCGTGACCCAAGATGGATTTTTCGGTCCCGAACTGATTGGTATGATACCGAACGGTTTTCCTGGATACTATCTTTGCGTAAGCAATCCCCTTGCTTACGGGAGTAACGTGACTGTAACCCTTAGCACCTACTTCAATGGTAGGTGGTATGGGGAAAGTCGACAATTTACATTCTCCAATGCTCCGGGGTGGGGCGAGAGCGATCATTGGGATGTGCGTGATCTGCCGGGGCTGACTGAAGCAATAAATGCCACCAGCTACAATGGAGGATTCTCTCAGCCGCAGCGAATGGGCCCCATCACCCGAGGGACTGCTTCCATCCTCAATTTGGGGAAATAAGTTTTAAGGCGGACGTGTACGGATACACGATCCGCCTTTCGCCTTTTTATATTGCAGCGATTTGGTGGGAAGAATAGAATAATAAGGAAAGCGTTTCATGATTTACTATCTCTACGGCCCCGATTCGTTGAGGAGAAAACGCAGGCTTGCGGAGCTTTTTTCGGCGCTGAGGAACCGTGTTTCATCCACCGAGGAAATTGAGGTTGACTTGGAAGAAAATCCGGATGCCTGGCGTGACGTGAAAGATTTTATAAACCAACAGTCGATCTTCGGAGGTACGAAAGTTGCCGTCGTGAGGAACGTGACCGAATCCGGCGAGAAGGAATGGACAAAATTCCTGAAAGACAAAGTTGCCGACGATTCGGTTTTCATTTTCGGTTTGGATGAGAAGAAACCGGTCAAAGCTTTCGATTTTCTTTTGAAGAAATCCGCCGTTTCCGACGAGTTCAAGGAGCTCGCCGGCCGGGAACTTGCCTCGTTTATCGTTGATGAAGCAAAGGCGAGAAACTTTTCTTTTTCCCCGGAGGCGCTGAAATTCTTCGTTTCGTTCCTGGAGAATCAAAAGGAAGGAAGGAGCTGGATCGCCGTGAACGAAATCGAGAAGTTCGGCTTCCTCGGGAAGAGTGTCCTTTCGGTCCAAGATCTATCTGCGGCATCCTCTTTCCCGGAATTCGACGAGGTGTGGCTTATGACCCGCCGGATCCTCGGCGCCGAAAGAGCCGCCGAGAAAGTCGCCGCTCTGGAAAAGCTTTTCATGGAGGGCGCGGATCCCTCGTATATATTCAATTCGCTGGCTTTTTCGGCAACTGGCTCGAGCCTTTTGAAGCTCGCCGATCTCGACATATCGATAAAAAGCGGGAAGTTGGACTTCCCGGAGGCGCTCCTAGGGTTTGTTTTGGGAGCTTAGTTTCTTTGAAAGGCGGGATTTTATTCTTGCGGCTTTGCCTTTCTTGATGAATTTTACCTTGGCCATCTTGTCGGCTGCTTGATAAACTTTTGAGAGCGCCTGTTTCGCTTCCTCCGTTTTCCCAGCTTCAACGAGCTTCCGGAAAGAATTTATCGCGGCCCGCAGGTTTTTTTTCCTCTCCAGGTTCAATTCCCTTCTCCGCGTGCTTTGCCGGAACGCCTTTTTTGCCGAACTTGTTATTGGCATACCCTGTAGTACAACTTCGAATTATGTATTGTTGTGATAGACCTTTAGTTTCTTGATTGAATTTGATGTGCCCCTCACCTTCGAATAATTTTAGGCGTTGAGGACGCTATTCGAAGTTGTCCTACGGGGCATGATGCGTAAATACTATATTTTTGAGAATAACTTGTCAATCTACTATAATGATTGGTAATGATCTACACTGTTTCCGGAAATGTTTCCGAAAAAAAAGAAAACTTTTTCGTGATTGAGGTTTCGGGCATTGGGTTCAAAGTTTTTTCCAACACGCAGACGATATACAAACTCCCCAGAGATAGCGGAGTGGTGAAGGTTTTCTGTCACCTGCACGTTAAGGAGGATGCACTGGAGCTTTACGGGTTTTTGAACGAAGGAGAGTTGAATTTTTTCGAGATGCTCATATCGGTTTCCGGCGTGGGCCCGAAGACGGCACTTTTGATATTGGATCTCGATTCCTTCCCGAACGTCATGGCTGCGATCGTGGGGAAGAAAGCGGACGTTCTCTCTCGGGCGCCGGGCATCGGCAGGAAGACGGCGGAGCGGATCATCCTCGAGCTCCAGAATAGGATAAATCTGTCGGAGGTAAAGGGATTGGATCGCGCGGCCGAGATCAACGTCGAGGTTGAGGACGCGCTCGCGGGACTCGGGTACGACCGGAATTCGATTAAGAGCGTCCTGGCGGAAATCGGGAATGCTCCGGAGGATTCCCTGGAGGAGAAATTGAAAAGCGCCCTGAGGATGCTCGGGAGCAAGAAATAGCGAAACGAAATGAAGAACGTGATGGATTTTTTGAGGCCCCCGTACCACTTCCTGCTCGCGTGGCTCGGCAATCTGATTTATTTCCGGCCCAGCAGGAAGCTTTTTGTCGTCGGCGTCACGGGTACCAAGGGTAAATCGTCCACCCTTGAGATTATTGATGCAGTTCTCGAAAAAGCCGGCAAGAAGACCGCGCTCCTCTCGTCCGTGAAGGAAAGAATCGTCGGAGTCGAGGAGAAAAACCCGACTGGCAATACCATGCCCGGCCGCCTCCATATACAGGGATTTTTGAGAAAAGCGGTCAAAGCCGGCGCGGAATACGCCTTGGTTGAGGTCACCTCCCAGGGTGTCGTCCAGTGGCGTGACCGGTTCATAGATTGGGACGCAGCTTTTTTCACCAACCTTTCCCCCGAGCACATCGAGTCCCACGGTTCGTTCGAAAAGTACCGGGAAGCCAAGGTTAGGTTTTTCAAGGACGTCTTGAGGTCGCGGAAGAGGAAAAAGTTTTTTTTCATAAACGGTGTCGACGAAAACAGGGAGTATTTCAGGAAGGTGGTTGAGGGGGATGGGAGCTCGCAAGTCTTTTACTTCACCGCTCGTGAGTTCGTTGGAAAGGCTGAAAGATGGGGATGGAATCTCCGGACGATTGAAGGCAGGAAGGCCGTGGCTGACTGGCTCATACCCGACTTTAATATCCTGAACGCCGCCGCTGCGGCAAAGTTTGCGGAGTCTGAGGGGATAGCGGAGAGCGTCGTGAAGGACGCGCTCGCCGGGTTCGGCGGGCTTTCGGGCAGGTTCGACATCGTGGAGAAGGAGCCGTTCGTCGCGGTTGTGGATTATGCCCATACGCCCGATTCCCTCGAGAACATTTATTCCTCCTTGAGAAAGTCTTTTTTGAGTTCCGGGAAAAACAAAATGATTTGCGTTCTAGGTTCGGCTGGCGGTGGGAGAGACAAGTGGAAAAGAAGCGTCATGGGCGGTATTGCGGCGAAATACTGCGATGAAGTGATTCTGGCGGACGAAGATCCGTATGACGAAAACCCGGAGTCCATTGTTGACGAGATAGAAGCCGGTTTTTCTCAAGCTTCAAACAACAAGTTCCAAATCTCGAAAAACTACTGGAAAATACTGGACCGAAGAGCAGCGCTCCGGAAAGCGCTTTATGACGCAGAGCCCGGAGACGTTGTGGTCGCGACCGGCAAGGGAAGTGAAACGTCGATCCACGTGGCGAAAGGGAAAACGATTCCTTGGAATGAACGGGAGGTGATGAGAGAACTCATCGCCGAGCGCTTTGCGAATTCAAAAATATAGACCATGCTGCTATAATTGAAAGATGAACATTAAAAAGGACAAGAACGGTCTGGGGAGACCTCACAACCATAACCACAACCATACATACCACCTGAAGTACAAAATCTGCGTCTCGGGAGCCGCCGAGACCGGCCACTGCTCGAGAGATTCGTTCGAAAAAGCGGAAGCGATAGGTCGGGAAATAGCGAAGCGAGACCTCATTCTCGTGACGGGAGCCACGACCGGCATGCCCTACTGGGCCGCCAAGGGGGCGAAGGAAGCCGGGGGGATTGTGATCGGCCTCTCGCCAGCCGTTTCCAAGCTGGCTCACGTGAAGACGTATCACCTGCCTCTCGATTACCACGATCTCATTATCTACACCGGTTTCGACTATTCGGGACGGAACCTCTTTCTGACGAGATCAGCCGATGCGGTCATAGTCATCTGCGGAAGAATGGGGACCCTGAATGAGTTTACGATAGCCTTTGAGGATCAGAAACCGATTGGCGTCTTGGAGGGAACGGGCGGCACGGCCGACATGGTGAAAGGTATCTTGGAGGGTGCGCACAAAGGAGCCTCGAACGTGGTTTTTTCAAGCGACCCCTCAGATCTTATGGATAAAGTCCTAGATCTCATTGTGACTGAAGAAAAGGAGGACGGCATCCACGGGAAAATTTTATAAACTAAGGGGAAAGGTCGTAGAATGAAAAGAAAACTATGGCCAGCGAAAATGCCAAGGAAAAAGCCGAGAAGGTCGGCGTGGTAAGCCATTATTTCGGCCACATCGGCGTCGCGGCGATAAAGTTGAGCGGCACGCTCCATGTCGGCGACCGGATAAAGATCGTGGGGGCGACCACCGATTTCGAGGATACCGTGCAGTCAATGCAGGTAGAGCACGATTCGGTCGAGAAGGCCGGACCTGGCGAAGAGGTGGGCATCAAGGTAAAAGACAAGGCGCGGGACGGGGACAGGGTTTATTTGGTTTGAGGTTGCGGGTGTCGAGTGAGGCGCGGTGAGGCGAAAAAGTGGGTAAGACTTGGGCTAGCGCCCCGGAGCGCACACTTTTTCGCCTCACCGCGCCTCACTCTGGTAGGTTTTCTTAGTTGATGAGGTGGTTTAAAGCTGGAAGATTCCCGGCTGATAGCTTAAAATTTGCCTATGTCGAAGTTTAATAAGCTGCTTTTTTTCCTGATCCTGTTCCTCGTCCCGATCGGCACCAAGAAATTCATTTACTCCTTCTCCCTGCCGTTCAACATCCAAATATCCTACGGATCCGTTTTTATTTATGCTCTTGATATCCTTCTCGCGCTCGCCGTCGTCCTGAATCTTGAAAAAATACATCTCGGCAAGCAATCGACGATTCTCTTCTTGTTCCTCGTCGTTAGTCTTGTCTCTTCTTTTCTTTCTTTCAGCCCTGGCCTCGCTTTTTACGTCTTCGCTCACCTCGTCCTTTTTGGTTTATTTTCTCTCGTCTTCGCCTCGCTTTTGAGGGAGGGGCGTCTGAAGCTGAAAAACGTTTTTGCCGTCATCGGCGCCTCCGCGGTTTTTCAAGCAATCGTCGGCCTTCTCCAGTTCAGGAATCAGGGGAGCATTGGACTCAAGTTGCTCGGGGAATCGGTTCTCGGTCCGGCGACGTCGGGCATCGCAAGGGTCTTCACCGATTTCGGAACGTTTCTCAGAGTCTACGGCACAATGCCGCACGCGAACATCCTGGCGGCCTTTCTTGTCTTTGGGTTTGCGGGGCTTGCCTATTTGTTCCTGAGAGAGGATTTTATGTCTGGGAGCAAAGTCACGAAGTTCGCCGTCATCGCCGGCATGTTTTTGATATTCTCGGCCCTCATTCTCACGTTCTCGAGATCCGGATTCATCGTTTTCGCGTTCTTCGCAGTGGCGACGGCGGTTTATGGCATCTCGGCCGGATTTTTAAGAAAGAGGACACTGTCGCTCGTGGGCATTCTCGTCTTATTCATTCTCTTCGTCATTTTGGGGTTTGGCCGTTTGTCGACGGCGCGAGACAGCTTCTCGCCGGACGAGCCATCCGTGACGTATCGGATAGATTACGGGCTTATCGCACTCAACCTCGTGAAGGCGAACCCCGTTTTCGGCGTGGGGCCGGGAAACCAGATCATCGCCGGTTTGAACGCCGGTCTGTACCAAGGCGAAGGGTTAAAGCAGGACTGGGAATGGCAGCCCGTCCATAACTTGTACCTCATGGTCGCCGCGGAGACCGGTGTCATTGGCCTTGTTTTGTTCGTGATTTTTCTCTGGAACGTTTTCTGGCCCATCGCCAGAGAGTTCTGGAGTGAAAGGAAAAACGAGGCCGGTCTCGATCTATTCTTCCCGCTCGTGATCGGTCTCTCGTGGCTTCTCTTCGGCCTCGTGGATCATTTCTTTTGGGACCTGGAGTCGGGAGAGTTGATGTTTTGGCTTACCCTCGGTATCATCATGGGTGTGAGCGCCCATAGCTCAACGGATAGAGCGTATCCCTCCGAAGGATAAAATCGAGGTTCGATTCCCCGTGGGCGCACTAAGGTACTATAGAGCTTACCCCCAGGAAAGTTTTCTCGGAGTGAAAATCGCGGACTTGCTTGTCTTCGATGTCGGTAGATTTACGGGCGTAGAGGAAGTAGGAGGGCATTGAAATAATGGCTAAGCTTCTTTCAATATTTCCTCTGCTCTTTGCACCCCTGTACTCCTCAATTTAAAGTTGCCATTGTCATCGTCTACGAACGACTTAATACGATGCACCGCAACACTCGCCGCATTATTTTTAAAGCCATGTCTTTCCACAAATCCAATCAAATCCTTTCGAGAGATTCTAGCTGGATATTTATAGTAAAGTAGTAATATTGCCGTACTGGACGCATCCAAGTCGTTGATATTTGTATATGGCCTGCCGTCTATCTCCTCAAATGAATGATAAGTCTTCCTCGTTAAGGATTGGATGGTATCTCTCGCCTGATCAGTACTCTTTCCTTTATTAGCAAAACGCACCATTTCCGCAAGAATCCACGACATAGTTGGCAATATGATTTCGGAATCCATACTATTTGGATCAATATCGTCTGCGTCGTGTCTACCACCTCGGTTATTCACAATCTCATAAATTAGTATACCCGCCTTTGGTATGACAATTCTGATTACATCGTCATACCTCGAAGCATCTGTTTGTTCAAGATTTTTGAGAACCGTTCCCGCTTTAAAAGCTCTCTGTCGAGGTAAAGAGATGCCACAGTAGATCATTAACGCCTTAGTTAATGATTCAACAAACTTGCCTCCCTTCAACGCAACACCCTCCCAATCTCCCTCGTGGTATTTCTCTATGGCCTGCATATAATATTTCAGAATCCCGTCAATCTGTTTTGGGTTGAAACTTCCGATCAATAAAGATTTGATTTTATCGTGAGGTTTCATGTGAATATATCCATCCACAATGGACGCAGATTATAGCTTCCGCTCTTTTTAGACTCTACCCAATCATTATCTTTAGCCTGACCAGAATAGAAACGATTAAATTTCATACCGAGCAATGAGCTCGAAGTCATTTTATCCCAAGCATTTTTAATACCTTCAAGCGGTACCTGAATACTCTTATCGCCCTTAGCCATATAAGCAAGGATTAGTGTAAATTTTTTAGGGCCACTCATACCCTTCGCATATTTCTTGATGAAAGGTCTGATCGGCATAGTAAAATCAGGCTTCAAATTAAGTCTATTTTCTTTAAGGAGGGCTCTATGAGCCTTCTTTAACGAGGATGTACCCTCCAAAAGATTTAAAGCGGCCAAACACTCGTCGGCTAGCATCTTTATATTCTCAAGTTTTGCTGCGAGATTTTTGGGATTCATAGTCGTGTAATTAACTTCTTACAACGTATTTCCACTTCGCCTTGCCCTTCTCGGTATTGGGTATCCTCTTAAGAAGCTTTTTATTGATAATGAAAGTCTTGCGGATAGCCGTATCTATAACTCTAACGTCATGAAATTTCACCTCCTCCTCCAATTTTTTCTTAACGTCTGCAACAAATTTAGGTGTCCGGAAAAAACCAGAGTCAATTAGATTCTGTATATCTGCGCCAACGCCATAAACTGGCCTGCCCCTCTTCTGACTTATTTTTATTTTGCGCCCCCTTTTATTCTGATCCGTCTTGTCTGGATCATCGGCCACATTTCCATACTCAAGTTCAGCCAAGAACTTCTCGATTTTGTAATGATGAACTACATACTTCCCATAGCCATCCTTTTTAGCAAAATTTGATTTTACTAACACGCTAAGCCTTGAGCCAACGGCTTCAATTCGCTCGCTCATCACCTTTGTTAAGTCACTGGGACGAATACTCTCGGGGATACTTTCATCTAGGCTATGAGCTAAAAAACGAACTACAAGAGCGAGTTTTAGAATATTGTCTTTAGACAGGCTCCTATCTTCAATAATGATATCTCCGGTTTTAGATACCTTCCCAAATTTGAGAACTTTCTTAATAAGCTCCTGGGTATTTCGGCGCGTATCACTTTCATCAACTATAAATTGTCGTGTTAGGTCATCTTTCATAATACGTTTCTACCTAGCTCCTTATAAGCTGGTAAGCCCATTATATATGGGCGTATTCCCCGCGTCAATACCTATAAAAGTATTATGATATATGAACAAAAGCCCCTCTCTCAAAAAATCTTTGGCCCGAACCTCTTTCTGAAAAACCGCCGTATCGAATTTAGCCTCACCAAACCAATGGCTTCGCTCCGCGCGGACGATTAAAGAACGTGCCATTAAGCGCGAAAGATATCCCATAAATGAGCACGGGCCTTGCGAGTAAATCTTCGCAAGGCCTGGGTGTAACTTTTACTTATCTTTCTCTTCCCCCTCTCCCGTCTTTCCTGGGGAGGTGACTCGAGTGATAAGCTCTTGAAGTTCCTTCGGCGTGAGGTCAAAGTTGCCTTCAAGATTCAATCCTTTTTCATTGCTGATCTGCACCTTTGTGAAGTGCAGCTTCCCCTCTTCCGTCTTCTCGACAGCTGGAGCAGGAGTTTCCTTTTGGGATTCGGGTTTAGGTTCTTGCCCTGGCCTCCCCTCTACCCTTGCTTCTTCCTTAGGTTCCGCAGGGGGTATTGGATCCACCGCCGGTTCTTCTCCGCGATTGGTGCGCCTTATGTTTTGAGTCAGGTCACCCAACTCCTCGTTCGTGATCCTATCAATCCTTTGGGGGTGCATTTCGTCTACCGGTGTGAAGGTGCCGCTGAACTGAGCGTCTTGAGCTGTCCAGCAGGGGTTGAAGCAGGACCAGCGGGAGACAACAAGTCTCTCATGCCTATCGTTGAAACGGAGGCGAGCTCTGAATCCCGGCTCGTCATGGAACTCTTCATTCCGCTGCGATCCGTTGGCAAAGAAGCTTGTCATTGTGCCGTCGATGTACCCTCTCTGGATAGGACCTACAATTTCAAAGTTTCGTCCGTAGATCTGTCTCAGCGCATTCTCCACGACTTCTTCAACCTCTTCATCCGAGGCGTTTTCGAAGTCTGGGATATTTTGCCGCGCGACAAAAGGATGTCTGCGGTCGAGAAGGTTTTTCCGAATGAACCAGAGCATTACGAGTAGAATGAGTAGAACCGCCGCTATCAGAAACCAAAATAAAATCGGGTCTAGTATCGCGGTTTTGGAGGTGTTTGCGACCGTGGATACCACATTCTGGTGATGGTTTAAGTAGGGTAGCACCGTGTTTTGCGCGAAGGACATTGCCGCTCTCCACATATGGTCTGATCCTTGATTGCCTTCCACGATGTACCGTTTGTTGGTAGGTAGAAGGAGAGTGTCGCCTGCGCGGACCATATTGCTGTCCGGGTATCGTATGCGGTTTAGCCTGCATTCGTCGAGCCATACTTGTGGCACGATTTTCGACGCCGGTTCCCCGCGGAACTGCTCGAGGTACGAGCTATCCTGCGGAGAATAGGTACCCTGTGCTTTAACGACAATCGTCACGACGGTCGCTATCGCCAAGGGGACGAGAAAAGCAACTAACTTTTTCATACATAACTCCTTTTGTTTCCGCTGTTTTGGGTTACCAGATCAGCTTCTTTGACGACCCACAGCGGAAAGTTTTTGAATGATCTTTTTGTTTTTGTGCCAATCTGGCTTTTACCAAGACAAGAAGTGCTTATTAGCAAAAGCCAGACTACCACGATAGCTTTAAACTATAATATATATCTATTGTTAAGTCAAGGTTTTGCGAGAAGGAAGGTAGGAAGTTTAGGTTCGCTTCAACACGCATCAGAGAGTAAAATATTAAGGATAAACCTCTACTATGTCAGTAAGAATCACTTATTTCGTCCATGGGACGACGACGGATAACGAGCGGGATCTCGCGACGGGATGGGCGGGCGGCGAACTTTCGGAATTGGGGAGGAAACAGGCGAAGGAACTCGGCGTCCTTGTCGCGGGCGAGCGCTTCGACGCCGTTTTTTGCTCCGATTTGAAGCGAGCCGTCGATTCCGCGGAACTCGGCTTCGGGGACGAATACCGGATCATCGCGGACAGTCGGCTGAGAGAATGCAACTACGGGGATTTCACCTTGAAGCCGGAGAAAGAGTTTAAGAACGATCTCGGCAGATACATCCGCGCCCCGTTCCCCAACGGGGAAAGCTATTTGGACGTCGAACGGAGGATTGCGGATTTCACGGAGTTCCTGAAGAAAAATTGCGACGGTAAGCACATCGCGGTAGTCGCGCATCAAGCCCCGCAGCTCGCCCTGGAAGTTCTTCTCAAGAGTAAGACGTGGGAAGAGGCATTCACGGAGGATTGGCGGAGAACAAAATCCTGGCGCCCCGGCTGGGAGTATATCATCCCCGCCTAGTCGTTTTTCATAATCTCCGCCAAGTTTTTGCCCGATAGGTAACCCTCCAGAATCTTTTCGAACTTTTCGTATCGCCATTTCTGTATCTTGGGCTTTTTCTGCATTCTGACGGCAGACCATATTGTCCTCACGAGTATAAAGTCATCGGCGAAATCGGAAAGTTTCGGGAGGTTGTTTTGTGCGTAAACGTCGTCCAAAAGAGAAAAGTATTCTTCTATTTGCTTTGCCGAAAACTCATATCCCCGGGTCATCTCGAAGCCCTCGCCTTTCGGGAAGAGATAGGTTTGGTAGATGTTGCTCATGAGATCGTATCCGGCCGGAGCCTCGAATGAATTTCCGAAGTCGATGACACCTCCTTCGAATAGATTGTATGCGTTGAAATCACCGTGTGTCAGTACAGTCGGCATGACCGATAGCCGGCTTTTGATTTTTTCGAAAGCCGCGAGCGTTTTTTCTTTCAGATACGGCAGCTCTTTCAGGATGTAGTCGATGTGGACACCGTGGTAGAAGCTTTCGAATGCGGTTTCGCTCTCTGCCGTTTTGAGCTGTGCCTTCGCGAATTTCTCCGTGACCGAGAGAAACTTCTGGAAGTTCGCGCCGGAAATCGTCCCGGATTTCTCGCAGTCTTCGCAGAACATCTCCCCTAGGAGGTTTTCTCCTAGCGAGGCTTCGATGTAGTAATACTTCCCGTCAATTTCTCCCTCGGAAACGATTTGGGGTACCGGGAACGCGAACCTCAGGAGGCGTTTATGCAGGTCGAGCTCCGGCATTATCAAATCTTTGGGGCCGATTCTCAGAAACGAATCCTCGTTTTTGTATATCGAGACCGGCGTGTACGCCCTAGTTTTCACGTGGTAGAAGACTTTTCCGTCGATCGTGATCGACATAGTCATTATCTTACCAATTTTGTTTCCTCCCTGCCATTTGGTTGACAAAACTTTTTGCTATGGCATGATAGCGATAACGATCATTCATAAATGAAGAGGTGCAAATGGATACGGATGGTGTACTGCGCGATCTTACTCATGAAGAAGAGGAAATCTTATTCCGGCTTATAATCAATGGATTTCTGATGGACAAAATAGACTTCGATTTGAAGCCGAAGGGCTTATTTGTGAGTATCAACGGTGACCCGAGACAGAGAGAGCTCTTTTTCCCTTTATCCGTAGAAGGGAGATCTCCGAATTATCCAACGGAGCAGTATGAGGGGTTTTAGTGGAACAAAAACACAAAACCCCCTTCATTTTTCAGGGGGTCGAGCTAAATGCTCTCTACGAGTTTCGCGGCTTCAGAGGCGCGAGCTTCAGCTTCTTCTCTAGTTCTCGCTTCGGCTATAACCCTTATTATCGGTTCGGTGTTAGATTTTCTTAGGTGGATCCAGTAATCAGGTGCATCTATTTTGAGACCGTCCTCGGTGTTGATTTTGAACTTAGAGTAGCGCTTTTTGAAAACGCTTATTATTTTTTCGGGATTTTTCGTTCCTATCTCGATTTTCTTTTTCACAATCTCGAATTCCGGGAGCGTTTCTTTGAGTTCCGAAAGTGTTCCACCGAATTCGAGAAGGTTCTGGAGCGCGAGCGCGATGCCGACCAGAGCGTCGCGGCCGTAATGGACTTCGGGGAGGATCACGCCGCCGCTCCCTTCGCCGCCGATTACCGCGTTCACTTTCTTCATCTTCTTCACCACGTTTATTTCCCCGACGGGAGACTGGAAGGATCTGCCGTTGTATTTGTGCGTTGCTTCGTCCACGGCGCGCGTGGTCGAAAGATTCACGACTGCGATTCTCTTCCGCGGAGGGGTTTTACGCAGGATGAAGTCTACGGCTTGGACTATTGTGTATTCTTCATTGAACGGTTTCCCCTTCTCGGTTACGAAAACAAGGCGGTCGACATCTGGATCGACCACGATGCCGAGATCGGCTTTTTCTTTTTTCACGCGGTTCATCGCGGCAGTTATGTTTTCCGGCAGCGGCTCGGGCTTTCTCTGAAACACGCCCGTCGGCTCACAGTTTATCTTGATCACTTTGCACCCGAGCTCGGCGAGGAGCGTGGGCACGATGACGGATCCGGACGCGTTCACCGCGTCGACGACGACTTTGAAATGTCTCTTTCGGATCGCTTTTGCGTCGATCTCTTTTATGGAAAGGACGCGCTTCAGGTGTTCATCGATAAAAAAGTTCCCCGGCTTCGTTTTGCCGATCGATTCCGGGGGAGTGAATTCCAGTTTCCCTTCCACGAGTTTTTGAAGCTTTTTATTTTCCTCGGCATCGAGGAAAACACCGTCTTTGTTCAGAAATTTCAAACCATTCCACTCCATCGGGTTGTGGCTTGCGGTCACGATAACGCCGCCCGCCGCGTCCGAATGCTCGACGGCGAGCTGGACAGTTGGAGTGGGGCAGATTCCGATGTCAATGACCTCGCAGCCACTCGCGGCGAGCGTCCCCTTGAGGACATCCGCGAGCATAGCGCCGTGATATCTGCCGTCCCTACCGATGATCACTTTTTTGCGGTTCACGAACCTCGCGAAGGCATTCGCGTATTTCACGACGACATCGGGGGTGAGGGTTTCTCCTACGATGCCCCGGAGGCCGGAGATGCTCACGATGAGATCATTGTTCATGGGGTTTGTAATTAGTATACTAGAGATGTCTATTCATGAAAAAGAACCAGGAATTTATTCAATTCGCCGTGAAAAAGAACGTGGCCCTCGCGCCGATGAGTACCTTCAAGATTGGGGGGCGGACCGAGTATTTTTGTCTTGTTGAAACGCCGGAGAAACTCATAAGCGTCTATGAATGGGCAAAGAAGAACGGCATGAAAACGAACGTTTTTGCGGGAGGGAGCAACACGGTTTTCCCGGACAAAGGATTGAGAGGTTTAACCATCAGGTTTTCCGGTGGGCGGACTTCTTTTGACGGGACGCGGTGCACGGTCGATGGGGGAGTTGTCTTGGGCGACGTCATAAAAAAATCCCTGAACCGGGGTTTCAAGGGCCTCGAGACTCTCTCGGGTATCCCGGGGACCGTCGGCGGAGCAGTCGTCGGGAACGCCGGCGCGTACGGGAGGTCTATCTCCGGGGCGGTGGAACGAATTGAAGTCTGGGATGGCAAGAAAAGGAGATGGGTCACGAAGGGCGAGTGCAAGTTCGCGTATCGAGACAGCGTTTTGAAGCACGAACCGTACCTGCTCCTTCGGGTCGGATTGAAGTTTGAGAAGGGGAGTAGGGCTGAGCTTCTGAAGAAATCGCGGGAGATCATAAAAGTCCGGGAGAGAAAGTATAAGCCGGGGATAAAATGTCCGGGGAGTTTTTTCAAGAATATCCTCGTGAAGGACGTTTCTAAGAAATCGCTTGCCAAGATAGACAAGTCGAAAATTATTGAAGGAAAGATACCAGCGGGGTATCTTTTGGAGAGCGTGGGATCGAAAGGCATGCGTGTCGGGAAGATAGAAATCGCGAGCTTCCATGGGAATCTTTTCGTCAACAAAGGAGGTGCCAGAGCAGCCGATGTGAAGAAGCTCTCCGTGGTTCTCAAGAAGAGAGTCTACAAGAAGTTCGGCATCAGGCTTGAGGAAGAAGTGAGATATGTTGAATAAGTATTGAGTAGCAAGTAGAAAGTATAAAGTATACTTACTTTTGGGCGTTATAGATGGCCTGGATTTCCGCTGCGGATAATGCTCGGTTGTAGATCCGGACGTCGTCGATGAGACCATTCAACGGTAAGTTACCATACTGAGCGCCAGCACAAAAGTTATTCGTCGCAGAGGAGTTACCAAAAATACCGGTAAAGCTTGGAGTAACAGAACTTTTGAGCGCACCATCAATATAGATATAATCTTTGTTATTCGTTCTATTAACCACAAAAGTGATGTAATGCCATTGATTATCTGCAATGCTTACTCCTGAGACCACGTCACCATGAACATTATCACTGTCTTTAATCTCCAAATACGGATTGCCATTTCCAAAATTCAGCCAGGAGTAGCCGGTGGAAACATTAAAATCCTTCCCAATGATTCGATGCTGATTCCCGCCAACATCACTACTCTTAACCCACGCAGAGCCACTGAAACTGGAGGTCCCGAAAATTATATTCGCACCTCCCCCAGCAACATAATCATCCGTCCCATTGAGGTTCCCCGCCTGATTGATCTTCCCCTGGGTATAATAGGAACCTCCTGTCATGGATCCGCTCCACGTCCCATTATTCCCATTCCCTGATCTGTCACTCGCATCTCCATCGAGGGGCCACCATCCCATGAGTCCTTCACTTCTTCCAATAAGGGAAAGGTCAGAACCGATCTCATACCTCCCAGGATCATAGCCGTTGTCTTGGGATGCAGTAGAACTGAGGTATTTCTGGGATTCGAGAGTTGCCGTCATGGCATAGCTTCCTCCTGAGACATAGGTATAGTAGAACCCCGATGAGGTGGTATTCGTAGGGTCTATCGGGAGCTTGGATAAAGGGGATCCTGATGAAATGAGGGTAAGATTGACGGGAATCCAGCCAGAACCATCTGTTTTCGTAGAGGAAGCGCTGGGAACACAGTGATAGATCCAGGGAGAGGAAAGGAGGGGAAGTCCCAGGGATCCACAGGTAGAGGAGGCATTGTCAGGGACTGATAGATAGACTGTATTAGGAGTTCCTAAGGACTGGGTATAGGCATCGGCTTGGAAGAGGGAGAGGGCGCTATTCAGGGCTGCAAGATCAGAGAGCCTTGTCGAATCTCTTCCCTGAGCCAGGAGCTGGACAGGGTTCAAGACGAGGACTACGGCAGTTGCGAGGACGGCTAGGATCGCTATCACTACAAGCAACTCAATCAAGGTAAAAGATTCTCTATTTCGCAGATTCATTAGGTTAATTATAACAGGAAGGGGGAATATACGCAGAAATAAATGGATGTGTGGTAGAGATAAATGGAGATACGGTAGTATAATGAATCAAATGGCATTGGTCTATTTGGGAGAGAGATTTTTCTGGAGGATAGCCGATTTTTTGAGGCACTGGTACGTCGGGAGTCTCAAGGCTTACTTGAATTACGTCCTGGAGCGGATGGAGAATCTCGACAAGTTTTTTGCGTGGAAGATAACCCTGAAAAATCTCTTTTCTCCCCTCTACAAGGACTATACGCCCGTGGGGTATCTCCTGGGATTTGTCTTGCGGGCCGTGCGGCTCGTCGTGGCTTCGGGAGTTTATCTCCTGATCTTCATCGCGGCATTCTTCCTGTATTTGGTCTGGCTTTTAATACCGCCGGTTTTGGTCGCCGTGTTTTTGGGAATCGTCTCGATCTAAGGATATGATTTAAGAATATGGCCGAGATTTATTTCAAAAGCAGGAGGATATTGTTAAGCCAGCCGGACGATTTCATCGTGCGGCTCGTGGGTTTCTGCTTTTACCTGGTTCTCGTTGCGGCGGCCGTCGTTTTCATACTCTCGGGGAGCGGGAGACTGATAGCGTTGGGAACTCTGCTCTTGCTCTTCCTTCTTGACAGACTTCTCCACGCGCGGGACGGTGAAAAAACTTTGAGTGAGCTCTCAGGCGGCGGCAACGTCGCGCTCGCCCTGACACCCGCCTCGTACAAGATAATCGGCTATGCGTTCAGAAAATCGAGGGGAACGAACGCCAATTTTTATCTCATCCTCCTTACGCTTCTCGCCGAGCGGAAAGAAATTCGGGAAGTCCTGAAGCGTTTAGACGTCGATCCTGATAACTTTTTGAAGAAGGCCAAGGCAATCTTCGGCAATAAAAACGATCTCGCGGGCGACCAGTATCTTAACGTTCTCAGCGACTTGGTTTTGAGCGCCTTCCGGAATGCGGCGCTCCACGGCGATCGTTTCATCTATCCCCGGAACATCTTCGCCGCGATCTTTGACGTCAAAGACGGAGACTTGCCGAAAGTACTTACCGCCTCGGGTCTTACGAAGGAAGACGTGGAATCGGCGGTGGTTTTCGGGAAGTGGAGGAGAATGTTCGGCGGCGTGAGATTTCTTCCGCGCCTCGTGGGCGGCTTTGCTCATGAGCCGAGGTTCCTGCGGCACCGCGTGATGAACCGGGCTTGGACAGCGAAACCCACGCCGACCTTGGACAAATTCAGCACGGATTTGACCGATCTCGCGAGAGGAAGGGCCATCGGTCTTCTCATCGGGCACGAGAAAGAATACGAATATCTGATCCAGGTCATTTCGAGGCCGGGTAAACCCAACGCACTCCTTGTCGGGGAGGCAGGGGTCGGGAAATCGACGATCATAGACCACCTGGCTTTCAGTATGATCAAGGACGAGGTCCCCGAAGTTTTGTTCGACAAGCGGCTGGTCTCGCTCGAGGTGAATAATCTGATTGCCAACGCTCCCCAGGAAATCTTGAGCGCGCGCTTAAACGAGGTGACGGACGAGATCGTGACAGCCGGGAATATTGTTCTCTTCATTCCCGACGTCCATAACCTTTTCAGGACGTCAGCCGCATCCATGAACGCGATAGACATGATTTTGCCGATCATCAAAAACGCTGCAATACCGGTCATCGGGGAAACGTATCCCCGGGAATTCAAGGAATACATTGAACCACGATCCGATTTCTTGGAGCAGTTCGAGATTGTGCGGGTCGACGAGATAAGCGAGGAGGAGGCGACGAGGTTCCTCATCTACCAGGGTCTTATCCTTGAGCGGGAATACGGCGTTTTCGTACCTTTTAGTTCGATCCGGGAGGCCGTTTATCTCGCGAAGAGGTATTTCCATGCCAAGCCTCTCCCGGGGAGCGCCGTGGATCTCCTGAAGCAGGCGCTTGCCAAGGTGAGAGAGGACAAGAAAAAGACACTCGCGGTCGCGGATATCGACTCCGTTGCGGAAAAAATCTCGAGGATCCCGATTCAGCGGGTGACGTCGGGCGAAGCGGAGAAACTGCTGGACTTGGAAGGCATCATCCATAAGGAGTTCATAAACCAGGACGCGGCCGTTTCATCCGTTTCAAAGGCGCTCCGCGAGTACCGGAGCGGGCTTTCGCGGCAGGGTGGGCCCATCGCTTCGTTTCTCTTCGTGGGGCCGACCGGTGTCGGGAAGACCGAACTTTCGAAGATCTTAGCCGAGGTCCAGTTCGGCTCCAAGTCGGCCATGCAGCGGTTCGACATGTCGGAATTTCAGGACAAGATGAGCATCTGGACTCTGATCGGCAACCCCGACGGCACGAAGACCGGCTCCTTGACCGATGCGGTTTCCGAAAATCCGTACACGCTTGTCCTCCTCGACGAGTTCGAGAAATCGCATCCGGACGTCTTGAATCTTTTTCTCCAGGTATTCGACGACGGCCGCTTGACCGACAGTCTCGGGAAGACGGTCGATTTCCAAAACACAATCATCATCGCGACGTCGAACGCAAACTCCGATTTCATCAAGTCGGAGATCGAGGGCGGGAAGACGGTAGAAGAAATTTCGGACGAGATTAAGAAGAGACTGTCGGCCTACTTCAAGCCGGAACTTTTGAACCGCTTTTCCGATATCGTCGTTTTCAGGGGCTTGAAAGAGGAAGAAATAAAGCAAATTGCCGACCTTTCGGTCAAGGAACTCGGCGAGACGCTTGCGGAAGAAAAGGGGATCAGCATTGTTTATGACGATGAGGTTCTCGCGGAGCTCGGGCGCTTGGGCTACGATCCGGTTTTCGGCGCGCGGCCTTTGAGAAAAGTCATATCCGACAAGATAAAGAGCGTTCTGGCCGAGAAAATACTGGAAGGGAATCTCGAGAAAGGTGACACGGTCAAAATTTCTTTGCAAAACGGAAACTTCGAATTTCAAGTCGTTAAGGATTAGTTTACAACCTTGGGATCATGAAATTTTTAAACGTCAAAATCAGCTTCCAAGGGTCGAAAATGAACAGGGTCGTCAAGTTTTTTATTCTGTCCGATTATCTTTTTTGGGGAGGGTGGGGTCTTTTGAACCCGGTTTTTGCCGTCTTCGTGCTCCAGAGGATAGGCGAGGCGAATGTTTTTACGGTCGGCGTTTCAGCCGCCATTTATTACCTGGTGAAGGCCATATCCGAAGTCCCGATATCGATCTACCTCGACCGGCACGAAGGGGAGAAGGATGATTTTTACGCTTTGATACTCGGTCTTTTCATAGGCGGCTGTGTGTCGATTTTGTTTTTGACCGTGAAGAGCGCCGTGGAGCTTTTTGCCGTGATGGCTCTTCAGGGAATTTCCTTCGCGCTCTATTCTTCGTCCTGGCCGGCAATATTTTCGCGGCATCTGGACAAGGATCATTACTCCGTGGAATGGACGCTGGATCATTTTGGGATCGATTCGATTTCGGCCATTATGGCTTTCGTCGGCGGCAGCATTGCCCTCATCCTCGGCTTCGATTCCATCTTCGTCCTGACTGCGCTTCTTTCTTTCTTGTCCGCCTCTCTTTTATTTTTCATTCCAGATTTGATTTTGCCCAAGGAAACGTTGAAACAGCCCATCATAAGAGACCATGGCGACCCAACCATTGGAAGATAAAAAAGAAGGAGCGTTGTCGGTTTCCGCCGGCGTGATCGTTTTTAGAAGGACCGATGAAGGGATGAAGTTCCTTTTACTTTATCATGGCGGGCCGTACTGGAACTTCCCCAAAGGAAAGCTCGCCGAGGGCGAGCGGAGTTTCAAGGCAGCGCTCCGGGAAGTGGAGGAGGAAACGGGGATCAAGGGACGGGACTTGCGTTTCATGAACTGGTTCAAGGTGTCGGACCGATTTGTTTTTTACACGAAGGAAAGGAAGAGGGTGCCGCGTCTCGTCATCTACTACCTCGCCGAAACAAAAACACAATCAATCACGATTGTGCCGAGAGAGCACCAAGGATACGGCTGGTTTCTCTACAAAGATGCCTTAAAGATGCTGAAAGCCCCCAATTTGAGGGCTAATCTGAAGAAAGCATATAGCGCGATAACTAAGAGGGCTGAGCGAACTTGACTATCTTCTTGAAGACTTCCGGATCGTTTTCGGCGACATCGGCGAGTATTTTTCGGTCGAGCTCCACGCCTTTCTTTTTAAGCATGCTCATGAGTCGGCTGTACGTTGTGCCGTTTGCTCTCGCTGCGGCATTTATTTTCACTTGCCAGAGGGAGCGGTAGACTCTTTTTTTCTCTTTCCTGCCCTTGAATTTGCGGGAGAGCCCGTGGAGCAAAGCTTCGCGAGCCGCTCGTTCTTTGGATTTCCTGCTCCATCGGTAGCCCTTGGATTTCTTGAGCAGTTTTTCTCTTTTTTTGTGGGCGTTTGTACCTCTTTTTACCCTGGACATCAGTTGTTTTTTATCTTATTTACGCTCATGGAAAGCGAACGCGCGCCTTTTTTCCTCTTGATTTGGGTTGTCCGTTTGTTGGCTCTTGAGTGTCCCAAGGACATCGCTCTCCGGATGATCTTCCCCGATTTCGTGATTCTTATCCTCTTTGATATGCTTTTCTTCATTTTTTGGTTATCTGCATGACGTAGCCCCTCCCTCCCTGCCGCGGTTCCATCGTTACTTGGTAAGGGACGGTTATTGTTTCGATGAATTCCTTGAGTCTTCCGAGCGCCCAGTCTTTGTTCGCCTTTTCCCTTCCCCGGAGCCTCACGTTGATTTCCACTTTGTGGCCTTCCGACAGGAATTTTTCGGCCTGCTTCGCTTTCATTGCTAAATCGTTCAGGGCGATGCGGGCGGAAATTTGTACTTGTTTCAGTTCCTTGGGCTTCTGGGCCTGCTTTGCTTTTTTTTCTTCTTTCTCTCTCTGGTACCGGAACTTATCGAAGCTCATGATCTTCGCGACGGGCGGTTTGGCATCCGGAGCTATTTCAATGAGATCCAGCCCGGCATTCATGGCTTTTGCCAAAGCTTCCTCCTTCCTCAGGACACCCAGATTTTCCCCCTTCTCGTCGATAACCCGGAGTTCTGGCGCGGTTATCTCACCGTTCACTCTTTGCCGGGGAACTACCGGTATTGGTCTGTATGATCTTTGATAAGCGATAGGAGAATAGTAATAAAAAACGCCCGGAAATGCAAATGCGAGAGGGCTCTATCATTATGGCGAAGCAGATGGTTTACCACGAGTGAACCCACCTTTTAAGGTGGGCGAATCGAGTGGAGGGAGTGAACCGTCGCGGCTCGCTATACAGCAAGCCGCTCCCTGACACCTTGCGGTTTCAGTACTTCCACCACGGAAAACCTCCCGGTTTTCCGGCCCTTTCCTCGGTCCAATCCCTCTTCGCGAATCAAGCAATTAAAAATACCGGCAATGAATGCCGGTATTTTTAATTGTGGAGGCGGAGGGATTGGACCCTCGTCCAAGAAATTATTCAAAAGTATTCTACAAGCTTAGTCTCCAATTTAATGAAGGCGGTTTTGCTTCCGATGGATTTGGTCCGTTTTTATTGAAAGCCCTTTTAGCGGACGTATCCCGCAGTATGACACCGGTTGACCTTTAGCGGGAGTCAAGGACCGATGCCCGGCTTAAATTAAGTCGGGGCCGGTATTAAGCGAAAGCCAATGCCGGGGCTGCAACTTTATTGTTGGCAGTTCTTAGTTTGCGACGGTTTTACGAGTTCATCGCTCCTCGGCCTGCTACTTTTAAAGATCTTTCCTGTCGAAGCTTGCGCCCCCTTATTTATATCGTCTGATTTCTTTTTCTGTTTCGCGTTTCTTGATGACCTCGCGCTTGTCTTTTTTACTTCTGGGCTTTACGAGACCGATCTCAATCTTTATCTTTCCGTGCTTATTATACAACTTAATCGGTATCAATGTCAATCCTTTTGTCGCGCCTATCAGCCGGTTTATTTCCGATCTTTTGACAAGGAGTTTCCTGGATCTTCTCTCATCGTATCCGGCCGGAACGTTGCCCGGCTGATAGGGCGGTATGTCCATGTTTATTATCCAGAGTTCGCCGTTCACTACGGCGGCGTATGATCCGGAAAGATTGACCCGTCCGGTCGTTATGGCTTTGACCTCAAATCCCCTGAGTTCCAGGCCGGCCTCAAAAGCCTCGAGAATCTCGTAATTGAAGAGCGCCCTTTTGTTTTCAGCAAATATCGTCATATTGATTATATTATACTGATTGCTGTCTTTTTGTTATATACTAGAGATGTTGAGGTCATGACGATCAAGGAAGAAATTGAGAGCCGTCTCGGCAGAATCACCGGTCTTGCCGGTGACTTTTTAGTTGACATCCCCGACCGGAAGATAACCGATGCCGATTATTTTACGAACATCGCTTTCCTCATGGCCCAGAATGAACTGAAACGCCCCCAGGAAATCGCTCCGATCCTGGCCAATGAGATAAAAGAATCTCTCGGGGATATCTTGGCTAAAGTGGACATAGCCGGCGGGGGGTTTATAAACCTTTGGCTGAGGGATGATGTACTCCAGGAGGAGATCGGGGCCGTTTTGAAAAAGAAAAAAAAGTACGGTTCCTCGAAGATCGCAAAGGGGAAAATCCAAGTTGAGTACGTGTCGGCGAATCCGACGGGCCCTTTGACCCTTGCGAACGGCCGCGGCGGATTCTACGGCGACGTTCTTTCGAATCTTCTCAAATTTTCCGGGGCGAAAGTCGAACGTGAGTATTATGTGAACGATACGGGGAACCAGATTCTGACTCTCGGGAAGTCCATGATCGCCGCGCTGGGTTTCATCGGCGACTCTGACAAGTTCTACCGCGGTGATTATGTCAAGAGGTGGGCGGAAGAAAACGCCCATTTCGTCGAGGAACACCAGGGTGATCCCATGATCGTGGGCGAGGAGGCCGCAAAGCACTTTTTGTCTTTGATCAAAAAAGTCCTCGAGGAGAAATCGGGCATACACTTCGATCGCTTTACGTCCGAGAAAAACATACATCGAAAGGGTTTAGTGCGTAAGGCCCTGCGGAAGATCAAAGAATCGGGGTTCGCCTACGAGTCCGAAGGTGCATTGTGGCTTAAAACCACCGAGTTTGGAGACGACAAGGATCGGGTGCTCGTGACGAGCGATAACTTTTCCACGTACATACTTGCCGACACGGGCCACTACTTCGAGACTCTGAAACGCGGCTTCAAATCGAAAATATTGGTACTCGGCCCCGACCACTACGGGTATGTCAAAAGGATCGAGGCGATATCGCGCATCCTGGGGTTGCGGGAATCTGAGGTCGTGATCACGCAGGCCATACTCGTGAAGAGGGGGAAGGAATTCGTGAAAATGTCGAAAAGGAAAGGAGAATTTGTGACCTTTGAGAGCCTGGTCGACGAGGTGGGAGTCAACGTCGCGAGGTTTTTCTTCTTGATGGTGGGAACGCAGTCCCATTTGGATTTCGATCTTGATTTAGCCAAAGAAAGATCATCGAAGAATCCGGTATTTTATGTCGAGTACGCGTACGTGAGAGCTAAGAAAATTCTTGCGAAAGCCGGCGTCGGGGGAGACGGGAGGATCAAGGCGAAAAACCTTGGAGCACTCAACTCGCCCTCGGAGCGGAAGCTTATGTCAATCCTCTCATCGTTTCCGGATGTCGTGAAAAGTTCGACTAGAAATCGCGAGGTTCACCATCTCACGAAGTATGCGCTTGACGCCGCCCGTGCGTTCCATAATTTCTATGAGAAAGAGAGAGTCATTGGCGAGAAGGATGAAATACCCAAGCTCGCACTCGTTTCGGCAACCGCCGTCGTTTTCCAAAATCTTTTCAGGATCCTTGGCATTGTGCCGCCGGAGGAAATGTGACGCTAACAACGCGAACTGCATGACGCAAACGACGTGGAAAGGGATTCGCGTCATTTGAGCTTTGGCGTTGTTTCCGCTAAGATACTCGTTAATGCTCGATGATTTGGATAAATTCTCTTTGCCGGAAGTAGAAAAGAAAGTCCTGAAGTTCTGGGAGGAAAACAAGATTTTCGAAAAAAGCCTCAAGAAAACGGAGAAAGGGAAACCCTTCACGTTTTATGACGGGCCGCCGTTCGCGACGGGTCTCCCGCACTATGGCCACATTTTAGCCTCGACGATCAAAGATGTGATCCCGCGCTACCAGACGATGAAGGGACGGTTCGTGAGGAGAAGATGGGGATGGGATTGCCACGGCTTGCCGGTTGAAGAAATCGTGGAGCGCAAGCTCGGCATCTCCGGCAAGAAGCAGATAGAGGCCGTCGGCATCAAGAAATTTAATGAAACATGCAGGAGCGTGGTTCTGGAATATGCCGGCGAGTGGGGGAAAATGGTCCGCCGGATCGCGCGGTGGATTGAATTCGACAACTCCTACAAGACGATGGATGTGGATTATATGGAATCCGTCTGGTGGGCCTTCAGCGAAATTTATAAAAAGAACTTGGTTTACGAAGGGAGGAAGGTGCTTCTCTACTGTCCCCGCTGTGAGACGCCGATCTCCAATTTTGAGGTAGCCATGGACAACAGCTATGAGGACGTGACGGAGGAATCGGTGACTGTCAGATTTAGGATCAGAAGCAAGAAACCGGAATGGCAAAACGTCTCGCTTTTGGCTTGGACCACGACGCCCTGGACTCTTCCCGGGAACGTCGCATTGGCGGTAAATCCGGAGCACAGATTTGTTTGTTTACCGGATCCCAATAAAGCCAACCACTGGTTAGTTTTGGAGGAGGGGGCGTATAAGCGTCTCGCCGGATCGGGAGCCCTGCCTAAAAGGGAAACCTTTTCTAAGGACGAGTTCGATCTTTTTTCGGGTAAGGAACTATTGGGACTGGAATATGAGCCGCTTTTCGACATCCCCGCTCTTAAAACCGAAAAGTCATACCGGGTTTATCCGGCTGATTTCGTGACGGCGGAGGAGGGGACGGGTGTCGTCCACACCGCCGTCGTCTACGGAGAGGACGACTACAACTTGGGCGTGCGCGAAGGGTTGCCTGTCGTCCCGCTCCTCGACGAGAAAGGTCTTTTCAACGAGAAAGCGCCCGCATCGTTGCGCGGGAAGTATTTCAAGGATTCCGAGAAAATCGTGAAAGATGACCTCGAGAAACGCAGTCTTCTTTTCAGTCGGTTCCAGCACACGCACTCGTATCCGCATTGCTGGCGTTGCGGTAACGCCCTTTTCTACAATGCCATCCCGGCGTGGTTCGTGAACGTCCAGAAAATAAAGCCGGAACTCCTGAAATCGAACCGCCGGGAGATCAACTGGTTTCCGGAGCACTTGAAGCACGGGCGCTACGAGAAAAGCGTCGAGGCGGCACCGGACTGGAACATCTCCCGGAACCGCTACTGGGGGAATCCAATCCCCGTTTGGAAGTGCGCCACCTGCGGCGGGCAGGAAGCGGTGGGGAGTATTGGAGAACTCAGTCGGCGCACCGGCGCCCCCCGGAACAATTACTGGGTTATGCGACACGGTGAGGCCGAGAATAACGTTCTCGACGTCATTGATGCGAGCAAGACGAAATTTCACCTGACGCTGCGGGGAAAGGAGCAAGTCGAGGACTCCATAAAGAAATTAAAGAGGGAACTCGCAAAGAAGCACGAGAAAGTGGACCTGATTTTATCTTCGGATGTCCTGAGGACCAGGGAAACGGGAGAAATCGATTTTAGAATGCTGGGGGACGCGGAGTTCAAGGTAGACAAGAGGCTTGAGGAGATACATTTGGGATCTGAGCTTACGGGTTGTCATGACGAGAAGTACCTTGAGATGTTCCCGACGTACGAAGCGAGGTTTGAGGAAATTCCCGAGGGAGGAGAATCTCTCCGCGATTTGCGGACCCGTTTGTGGGGTTTTTTGAAGGATTGCGAATCGAAGTACGAAGGCAAGAATATACTCCTCGTGACGCATGAATATCCCGTGTGGATGCTGTTCCAGGCGGCGGAAGGCTGGAGCGAGAAGAAAGCGATCGCGGAGAAAGAGAAGAGAGGGAAAGATTTCGTTTCTTTTGCGGAGGCGATGAAGCTTGATTTCAGGGTTATCCCCCGGAATGATACCGGCGAAGTCGATTTGCACCGTCCCTATATCGATGAAGTGACGTTTGCCTGCCCCTCCTGCGGCGGCACGATGAAGCGCACGTCGGAAATCTTCGACTCCTGGACGGAGGCCGGCTCCATGCCGTTTGCGGAGTACCACTATCCCTTCGAGAACAAGAAAACGTTCGAAAGCAGGCTTCCGGCGCAGTTCGTGGCCGAATACATCGCCCAGACGCGAGCCTGGTTTTACGTGATGCACGTGATTTCCCTCATTCTTTTTAAAAAGGCTCCATTCGAGAATGTCGTCACAACCGGCACGATTCTCGCGGAGGACGGTTCCAAAATGAGCAAGTCCAAAGGCAACTTCCCGGACCCGTGGGTTGTTATAGAAAAATATGGTGCCGACAGTTTGCGCTTTTACCTCATGAATTCGGTCGTTATGCAGGCGGACAACTTGGATTTTTCGGAGAAGGGTGTTGAGAGCGCCTACCGCAAAGTCGTCTTGCTTCTCTGGAACGTCTACCGGTACTTCGGGACGTATGTTGAGATGTCAGAACCGACAGCCGATGACCTTAGGCTTGGAAAGTCGAAGAACGTCCTTGATTTGTGGATCGATATCCGCACTGCGGAGCTCGTGCGGAGCGTCACGGAGAATCTTGACGCGTATGATACGGTGCACGCTACGCGAGCGATTCAGGAATACGTGGACGATCTTTCCACGTGGTATCTACGCCGGAGCCGCAAGCGCAAGGACAAAACGTTTTTCGAGACCTTGCGTCGGAACTTG
The DNA here is from genome assembly GCA_963713955.1 of uncultured bacterium. GTDB lineage: Bacteria > Patescibacteriota > Minisyncoccia > UBA6257 > GWB1-50-10 > JAKAHT01. The sequence goes on along the minus strand of OY970216.1, from coordinate 70,853 downwards.
ATTACGGTCAGTGAAGTGATAGCTCCCTTTATGCCGTTTTTTGCCGAGGCTTTGTATAAATCTTTGGCTTTGCAGGGGGAATCGTCGGTTCATCTCGAGAGGTGGCCGAAGGTAAGTTCAAAGTTCAAAGTTCAAAATTCAAAGTTGCTGAGTGACATGAAGATAGTGCGGGACTTGGCGAGCGCCGCGTTGGGGAAGCGCGCCAAATTGGGAATTAGGGTTCGGCAGCCGCTCGCTTCACTCCGAGTCCCGAACTTTAAATTCCAAACTTCCAACGGCCCCGAGCTCTTGGAGATTTTGAAAGACGAGATCAACGTTAAGAGGATAATTTTTGATAAGAATCTCAAAGCGGGAGATTCCGTTCTCGATGTTGAGATAACTCCTGAGTTGAGAGAAGAAGGAATAGTGCGCGAGTTTGTGCGGATGGTTCAGGGTCTCCGCCAGGACGGGGGGCTCACCCCGAAAGACAGCATTGTCCTCATGATCGAGGCTGATCCGGAGGTCAAGAAAATTGTAGATCGGAACAAAAAACTCTTAATGAAGGAAGTAAACGCCTCAGATATCGTCCTGAAACGTTCGGATAAGTTCGACGCGGAGCTCGACACGAAATTCGACGGCGAGCCGATATGGCTAGGGGTGAAGAAGTTAAAGTGATCTTATAGTATCTCTTGGAGTATCTCTGTCTCCGAAAAAGTTAAGACTTTCCGATATTGTTAGGAAAGCGCGATCCTTTCGGTCCTTTATGTCGCTATCTTTCACAGTCTTGGATTTGTTGTCGTAGATTTTTTGTACGAGGGAAATTGAAACGTCATATATGTCGACAAGTTCATATTTTTCCTTTGATTCGGCGTATTCTCTGAACTTCTTTAGTTGCAGTAATATTTCTTCTAGCATCTGAAATAGCATTGGATGGTTCGCTAACGCTTCTTTCTTTCCTTCAAGCCACAATCCGGTTAGTTCTTTTATACTCTTTGAGTCGGCCGCAACTATGACTCGTGGTATTTGGGACTTTTCCCCCAGTGTGTTGGTATACTCAGAGTCGAAATACTTTATGGTAGAGAGTTTACCCGAGTCTATTTCTTTTCTAATCTCATCAAATTTATCACTCATTTCGGATTCCATTGTTACATCTATGGCTAGACCGAGATAAGAGGCAGAGCGTTCTTCTTTTCTAAATTCAATCAGGCTATCCACCTTATTCTCTATATCGTCAAAGCGGCACGTTTTCATAATGTGGGCGCTTTCTCCGAGCCAATCGTTAGATTTGATCTGCGTGTATATAATAGCCTCTAGAACAGTCGCTATTTTATCTGTTTCCAGCTCCGTCGGTGTTTTTTCTTCTAAAAACCTAACCTCACGTTTCTTAACGAGCTCCAGATCTTTCCCCACATTATAGAGGTGCTTGAACTTCTCCATTTTCACTGCTGCCTCCGCTAGAGTGTGTCTGGCCTTTTTCCACGCCTGTTCGAAAAGAAGCCTATCCAAAACCTTATCTTGTTCATAGAAACGTCTTCCCTCATTCATATACTAAACCTATTTTGTTTTTTATTTCGGCCATTTTTTTGCTTGTGACAGCGTTCGCTTTCTTGTCGCCGGCCGCCAGGATTTTTTTGATCGTTGCCGGGTTTTTCATGAGCTCCTTTTTCTTTTTTTGGAACGGCGTGAGAGTGCTTACGATCATTTCGGCGAGTTCTTCTTTAAAATCACCGTATCCCTTCCCTCTGAATTTCTTTTCAATCTCGTCGATGCGGATCCCCGCCATCGCCGAGTAGATCCGCATGAGGTTCGAGAGAGCAGGTTTCCGGTCCGGGTCGTACCGTACCTCGTTTCCCGAGTCGGTCACGGCCCGTTTTATTTTCTGCCGCATGGCGTCGGGTTCGTCGTCGAGGAAAAGGCATCCCGCAGGTCGCGACTTGGACATCTTCTTTTCCGGGTCATCCAGGCTCATGATCCGCTTCGCTTCCGTGAGGATCGGTTTCGGTTCGACGAAGGTTTTCCCGAATTTCGAATTGAATCTCCGCGCGATGGTTCTCGTGAGTTCCAGATGCTGGACTTGATCCTCGCCGACCGGCACGACTGCGGCGTCGTAGAGGAGAATATCGGACGCCATGAGGACGGGATAATCGAAAAGGCCCATGTTCACGTTTTGCGGCTGGTTTTCGGACTTGTCCTTGAATTGGGTCATCCTGCCGAGTTCGCCCATCGGTGTGAAGTTATTCAAGATGACGGCGAGTTCGCTATGTGCCGGCACCTCGGATTGCTGGAAAAGGACGGATTTTTTCGGGTTCAAGCCGGCCGCCAGGTAGTCTGCGGTCACGCTCAGAATCTGCTCGTACTTTTCCCCGGGATCGAAGTTTTCCGTGAGGGAGTGGAGGTCGGCGATGAAGAAGTAACACTGATACTCGTCGGAATCCTGAAGCGCCACGAAATTCTTCAAGGATCCCAGATAATTTCCGATGTGCAGTTTTCCCGTCGGCTGGACACCTGAAATCAAAATCGGTTTCATGGAAACATTATATCAAAAAGTGGGTAAGACTTGTTAGACCTCAATGATGACGGGCAGAACCATGGGTCTGCGTTTCGTTTTGTTGTAGAGGAATTGTCCGATTTGGTCCCTGATGAGTGATTTAAGGTAATCGATATCTATCGATTGATACGTGGGAATCCGTCCCACGATACCTCTCACTTTGCGCCTTATCTCGTCCAAAAGTTCCTGGTTCTCCCGAAGGTAAATAAAACCTCGCGAGATGATGTCCGGGTTCTTCACAACGCGGCCGGTTTTCCGGTCGATGGTCGCTATGACGACGAACATCCCTTCCTGGGCAAGCACGAGCCGGTCCCGGAGGACTACCTCCCCGATGTCGCCAACGCCGAGGCCGTCGACGAGAACGTAATTCGCCGGGATGTTCTCGTCGGTTATGACGAATCCCTCCTCGGTTAGTTGTGCAACCTGCCCGTTGTCCATGAGCCGCACGTTCTCCGGCCTCACGCCGCCCGCGACGGCGTTTTGGCCGTTCGCGAACCGCATGAAGTAATAGCCGTGGATGGGCATGACGAACTTCGGTTTCAAGATTCTTGTCACGAGTTTGATATCCTCTTTCATCGCGTGTCCGCTCACGTGGATGTCGATAATGGACGACGTATAGACGACCGCTCCTTGTCGTGCCAGGTTATCCTTGAGCGTTTGGACGCCGCGTTCATTCCCGGGAATGACCGACGACGAGAATATCACCGTGTCGCCGGGCTTGAGGCGGATGTATTTGTGGATGCCGGTCACGATCTTCATGAGCCCCGCCGATGATTCTCCCTGAGCGCCGGTCGAAAGTATTAGGATTTCGTTGTCTTTGTACTTGTGAATGTCTTCAACCGCGATTAGGGTGTCTTTATTCTTGGTTTTGATGTAGCCGAGGTTTTTCGCAATGAGGACGTTATCACGCATCGATCGGCCGTTGATGGCGACTTTCTTCCCCAGCTTTTCGGCGATTTTGATGATCTCGGTGATTCTCGTGAGCATCGAGGAAAAAGTCGAGAGGATAATTCTCCCCTTGGCTTGCTTGAAGAGCATCTCGATGTTCTTTTCTATGATTTTTTCCGAGAGGGAATGCCCCTCTTCTTCGGCGTTCGTGCTGTCCACCATGAAGGTGTGAACCCCCATTTCGCCGATGCGCTTGAACGTGTCGAGTCCCTGCGGTTCTTCCTTCTCGTTATACTCGATCCGGAAGTCCGCGAAGTGGACGATGTTGCCGATTGGTGTTTTCACGATGACGCCCATCGTTTCGGGCACCGTATGGTCGACGCCGAAAAATTCCAGCTCGATGGTTTCGCTGATTTTTAATTTGTCACCGTACTTTACTTCTTGCACCCGGAGGCGAGGTGCGTTCGTGAATTCAGCTTGCCTTTTTTCTATGATCGCCCGCGTGAGCCGCGTGGTGTAGATGACAGGATTCCCCAAACGGCCGATGAGGTAGGGGATGGCGCCGATGTGGTCGTAGTGAGCATGCGTGATGACGACCGCTTTTACTCTTTCCTTCCGTTCCTCGAGGTAAGAGACGTTGGGTATGATGAAATCAACGCCCGGGGTCGATTCTTCCGGGAATTGGAGACCCATGTCGATGGCCACGATGTCGTCCTTGTATTCGATGAACGACATGTTGCGGCCGACCTCTTCGAGTCCGCCTAAGGCGGCGAGCCGCACATAGTCTCCTCCCGTTGTTTTCTTATCGTATGTTTTTTTTATGATTTTTGTGTTTGTTCTTGGAGTCATGTTTCAAAACTTGTAGTTTGTATTTGTTTTTATTTTTTTATCTGACTTTTCTATGTTATGTGGTGCGGAGAGAGGGACTTGAACCCTCATGGAATTGCTTCCACAGGCTCCTGAAGCCTGCGCGTCTGCCGATTTCGCCATCTCCGCAGCCCTTAAATGCTTTTTAATTCTTCAATAATCTTGACTCGCGACGGCTCGACCCCGTTCAAGAGAGCCAAGCTGAAACTTACCCAATGTGACAGGATAATCCCGTTCCACGTTTTCTCCATGAAGTTTCCGCCCTTCATTTTCACGTTTATCATCTGAATGTTTTTCCTTTTCAGTTTCCTTGCGAGGAAGCCGATCTTTTTTTCGAATCCTCGAGGATAGTCACCCAGAAAGAGCAGTGTCCACGGCCCGTATAGATTGTCGAATCCAACGATCTCGTTGTGATTCACTTCGGGGTAAACATTGGAGAACGCCCCGTTTTTGGAAGTCTCGTTGAGATTCGTTTTCCAGATGTAAGACAAATGGCTCATGGTGTTACCCGAGTAAATCAAGGCGTTTTTTCCCCTGAGCTTTCTGGCTATCGTGAACCCCTCCTCTCTTAAGGCAGCGGGATTTATCTTGGTTTCATATTCCCCGAGGCGCAGCTTGAGGAGTCTTTTGAGCACTTTCCCTAATCCGTAGTACATTAAACCAGAAGACTGTCGCGGAGTCAAGAACCCTCGATCGAAGGTCACGAGAGGCACGCCTTTTTTTGAGGCCTCATCGAGAAGGAATCCTCCGCCGGTCACGACTGCCGTTCTCTCGCGCCCGAATCTTTTGAGAGCTGACTCAAAGCAATCGATCGTTTCCTCCGTATTACCCGAGAATGAGATAAAGACGAGGAGAGGATTTTCCGAAGGAATATGCGGCAGGGTGTTGTCTTTCACGATGAAGACCGGAACCTCAAGGTTTATTTCTTCGCGTGTTGCCTCGAGGAGAGTACCGATAAACCCCGAGCCCCCCATCCCTACCACCGTCACGCTGTCCGGTTTTTTCTTCGTCAAACGTTCGAAGTTCAGGCCTTTGACGGCTTGCAGAGAAAGCTGTTTGTTGAAATCCCGGATGTTTTTTTCGTAGATATCCATACCCTGTAGTACAACTTCGAATTACTGTTTACTGTTCGTTCGATATAATGGACTTTTTATCTCTGATCTCTTGGTGAAGAACTTTGACCTGCCCGTAGCATGACGTTCGAAGTTGTCCTACGGGGCATGGTTATTATTTTATCACCTGTACGTCTGCAATGGACCATTTGTTGACGTCCTTGAAAATGTCAGCCTCAGAGGTTATGGACTCGGCGTTGAAGCCCTTGAGTTCGTCCGGGTGGACGTAGAAATAGGGAAGAGAGAAGAGAAAAATCGCGGGGTCGTCTTTCACGATGACGCTTTGGAGTTTTGTAAGCAATGCCTGCCGCCCCGCATCGTCGCTGGTTTGCCTTATTTCCTCCATGAGGTTATCCGCGGTTGTGTCTCCGTACGAGGACAAGTTGAGGCCGGGATAAGTCTCCTGGGAGGAATGCCAGAACGGGAAGAGGTCCTCCTCGTTCTCCAGGAAATTTCCGAAGAGGAGCGTGTCGTAATCGCGGGTTCGGAGAGGTGACGTCACGGGATTCGTCACGTCGACCGTTTTTACCTCGACGTTGTCAATGCCGATTGCCTGCCACTCGCTTTTTATGATATCGGCTGTTCTTTTCAGGAAATCCACGTCGGGCACGGATATCGAGATGGTGAGACTCCCGAGCTTGTTCTTGGATTTGAAAGAGCCCACGATTTGACTCGCATCAGCCGGATTGTATGAGAGGGTCGTGCCGGTCGCGGTGCCGGGGAGAAGTACTGGTCCCTCGATGGGTGATATCGCATCGCCGAAAACCTGGTTCGCGATCGCGTTCTTGTCTACGCCTTCCGTGAGCGCCGTCCGGAGCCCCGCGTCCTTCATGACGGGATTCGTGCTTTGGTTGAAAAAAAGAGCGTAGTAGTCGGAGGAGGGCATCCTTTCCGTGAGGGACCCCTTGAATATCGTCGTATCGAATTCCGGAGGCCACAGGGAATTGTAGCCGTTCGCCTCGTGGAGTTCGAGAGCTTTGGCAAGATCGTCCTTGTTCTCGAAGAATTTGAAATAAAAGTCCGGTATGAAAGGGACATCGCCGGAGAAGTTACGGTTCCTCTCGAGATGATACTCCGTTATGAAGCCGTCCTTTCTCTGGGAGAAGCTTTGTACCTCGTAGGGCCCGCTTCCCACCGGATTCAGTTTGTATTCCGAGAGATAGAAATTTTCGATCGGTATCACACCATAGATGTGTTCCGGTATAACGGGAAGGTTTCTTACATTATCCATGAAGAACACGTTCTCATTGGGTATGGTAAGCTTCACCTGTATTGCGCTCACTCGCTCGACCGAGACTCCCTGCCAGCTCTGGAAGAAAGGGGAATTGGAGTGGGGATCTTGGGCGGTGTTTATGGTGAAGATAACGTCGTCGCTTGAAAGGGCCTCTCCGTCGCTCCACTTGAGGCCGTCTTTCATCTCCAGGGTGTACGTTTTGCCGTCGGGGCTCACGCTCCACGTTTCGAGGAGGCTCATAAGCGGCGCGTAGAGGAGAGAGCTGATTTCCTGGTCAACGCTGTTCGTCGAAAGGACGGGATTCAGGTTAACGGGCTGGCCGACGATCCCTTCCGCGTACGATCCTCCCGGTATTGAGATGAAAGTTCCGTTCTCCCTGATGACGACGTAGGTGAGGGATACCAGCGCGATTACGAGAACCGCGATCGATCCGAGAAACATTCTTCTCTCTTTGCCTGAGAATTTCAGGAAGATTGCATTTATGAGGTTCATGGATAAACAACCCGCGTGAGGTTAGTGCTGGAGGAGATTCACCACCGCCAGTGCGCCGAAAATGACGGCGAAAGCTATGGTCGCGTAATAAATGGTTTTTTCCAGCCCTCTTCTTGTCTGATAAGGAGTGGCGCCCTGTCCGCCGAAAACGCCGGAGATGCCGCTGGCCCTCTCTTGGATGATGACGAGCACTATCAATATGATGGATGTTATTATCTGGAGAACCAAAATCATTTTTTTGTCGGCGAACCGAACACGAAGTTCACGATGCTTATGATAAGTGTCACGATGACGAGTTCCGGTATCCCTTGAATTGTAATCGCGCTACTCAGTATGTCAAGAATGTATATCATGATCGCGTTGATGACGATGGTGAACAACCCGAAGGTGAGGAGTATGAGGGGACTGCTCACGAGTTTCACGATCGGCTTCAAAAACGTATTAATGACGGTGAGTATGAAAGCGGCCACGGTAAGCTCGGCGAGACCGCCCGAGAAAAACCCCGGGATGAGGTAGCCGGCGACGAGTATCCCAATTGCGTTCGAGATGATGTGAAGTATGAATCTTCCGAGGGCTTTCATTTTTATAAAGAGTTATCGAAGACCTGCATTTTTTGGATAAACGTCTGGTTGAGACCGTTGATTTCGTCAACCTTTTTGTTTATTTCGCCGAGGCTGGTTTTGATGTCGCTCTCCAGGGCTGGGCTGTCGCTCGTCGCCGCTATGGAGAGAAGATTGAAAAAATTATCCAGCATTTGTGTGTAGGATATAAACTCATCGGCCAGCGTTATTTCCGTCGAGACCGCTTCCGAAGCCAACTCTTGGCTTTGAGAAGAGGGAATGCCGCTTATGGATTTCGTCATGTTTTCCAGGCCGTAGGACAAATCCTCCGCCTTTTTGTACGATTGTGAGTTGATTTGTTTTGCTTCTCCTATGAGCGAGAGAACCTTGCTTTCGTTCTTTGCCGTTTCAGCGTCCTGGATCGCCTTTATCTGGTTTGAGATTTGTACATTAAGATTTACGATGTCTTTGCTGATGGCGGAAACGCTTTGCCTGGCTTCTACGAAGTCTTTGGGAGGTCCCCCAGATTTGCCCCCCGCCGTTACGTAATAAACGGAGAGAGCAACGATGATAAGTATGGGCAGGACGAGGAGGATGACTTTCTTTTGGATGTTTTCTTGATCATTCACCTTAAATTTCATATTTCTGACTTTAGCACCAAATCTAGGCCTTTTCCAGATATGCATCTTGTAGAAAAGCCGATGTTTATTTAAGATAAAAGATGTTGGCGGGTATCGTATATCGGCATTACCTCAGCTTTCCAAGCTGATGAGAGGGGTTCGACTCCCCTTACCCGCTCAAGTTTCACACAAAGGTTATTTTCCCCAAAATTTTCACGGGCTTCGCGGAGCGAAGCATAAGGTTTGATGGGGCTAAATACGATGCGACGGTTTTTTAGAGAGAGGTTCGAGCCGAAAATTTTAAGAGTATACGACTTAGTGAGGGAAAGAGAGGCGGTTTCGTCGAAATCGTTCAGATTTGACGCGTCTTTTATCCATTCCCGCATCGGTTCGAGCCAAGCGATCACCCCCTTTGAAACATCAGCCATTTTCTCCGTGAGCGACTTCTTCTGGGAAAGCAGATTCGCCTTCTCCTCAAGGAAGCTTTCCCGTTCAATGTCTTGGTCTAGATACATCGCGTGAAGTCGCTTGATCTTTTGGGAAACGGCCGTTATCTCGTCCCGTATCGTTTGGCTCTGGGCGGCGGAAGATGTGAGGGTAACTTGCTCATCCATATCAGCTTTCTTTGAAAGCTCCGCCGCCCATTCGTACGGAAGGGCGAATGGTCTGATAGCCTCGGATAGTTGCAAAGTAAGGTTTTCCTCTCGAACGTTTGGCTGGGAACAGGCACCTTTCTTTTTCGTGCAACGATAATAGCGGTAGGTGTGGACGTTGCCGTTCTTCTGGTGCTTCACCTTTTCCTCTCCGGTGATCGCGCATCCGCACTCGGCGCAGTAGAGCAGTCCGCAAAGAGGTTTCGGCTCGTTCTGCAATTTGTGATGAGGTCTGCCCCTCCCTTTTAAGACGGCTTGCACCTTGTCGAAAAGAGTCTTGGAAATGAGGGGCTTGTGCTTTCCCTCGTGAAGCTCTTTTGCGTAGCGGAAGAAACCGATATAAAAGGGATTCGAGAGGATGTAGGTTATCCGGTCGCGTTTCAAAGGTTTGCCGTTCTCGGAATAGATGTGATGTTTGGCAAAAAATGCGGATATGTCTTCCAATCGTGAGTTGCCTTCGGCATAGAGTTCAAACGCGGCACGGACGATCTTCGCCGTCGCCCTGTCCACAACGACGGTTTTCCTCACCCGGTCGTTCAAGTATCCGATAGGGGCAAGCGAAGGATATTCGCCACGCTTCACTTTCTCATAGAGGCCGCGCTTGGTGTTCGCAGCCAAGTCAAGAATGAACTGGTTCGCCATCCCGAACTCCACGCTCATCAATAGCGTGTTGTCGGCTGTCTTATAACTCTTTTCGTAGGTTTGGATATGTTGGATGATGCCCCGCTGGAGCATCCATTGTATCGTGCCGCCGTCCGCCGGATTTCTGGCAAGCCGATCTAGTTTCCAACAGACGATGCCTTGCGCCTCTCCTTTCTCAATGCGGGAAAGCATGTTATTGAATACGGGGCGACCGGGCATCTTGGCGGACTGCTTCTCCACAAACTCGGAAACGATGTGTAGTCCCTCGTCTTTTGCAAGGGTACGAAGCACTGAAAGCTGATCGTCAATCGACCGGACTTGCTTGTCTTCAACGTCGGTCGATTTGCGGGCGTAGAGGAAGTAAGTAGACATGGTTCTATTATAGAGCATTTGCGTTCCATAGAGCAATAGCACGGCAACTGTTATGATAATAATGAAAACAATGGCGAACACGGACATATCCACAAGAGTTAGAAAGCAGATCAAGGCCATCCGCCTCAAGAAGCAATTATCGCAAGGAGATATTGCGAGAAGTTTGGGCGTTCATTCAACCTATATCAGTCAGATAGAGCGCGGCGAAAGAAACCCAACACTCAAGAACATAGAAAAGATTGCAAAAGCGTTAGGTATAAGACCTAAAGACCTTTTATAATTAGACATGAACCCGTCAAATAAGGAGAAGGTCGAGCAGTTTATTTCTATCGTTGAAAAAGTGAAGAACGCAAGGTTTACGAGGGAAACCAAAAAAGTCGGCTATCAATTAAACTTTGAAGCAGGACAACCTCTCAAGCAAGAAACCACGGGCTTCGATGAGGAAGATTTGCGTTCAATGCTTTTGGACTTGAGGAAATTTACTCTTAAGAAAGATGGTGTGTATCTGCCGGATATCTGCGATTTGCTTATCGCCAATACTACAGATCAGAAGATCATTAATAATCTTCAAAAATGTAAGGATATCTACGCATCACTAATGAAAGAACCCACCATAAAAATGATTATTAATAGTAAATCTGAAACTGGCGAGGACGTGATAAAGAAATGGCTCTATGGCTATTATTTCCACGAGAAGCAACACGCAAAAGATTTGGATAATTTGGGTGTCGGCCAAACTCTCCACAAAACGAATTTCGTCATCGCAATTACGAATCTGATAACCTTATCCGCATATGTCGCAAATAACGGGAAGTTAGTGATCTAAAGGGAGTAGCTGATTATCAAATCAGCAAGATTCATAACACGCGCACGGGTGGTGTGGGGCAAGTGTTATACCCTTAACTCTCGAACCTCTCTCTAAAAAACCGTCGCATCGTATTTAGCCCCATCAAACCTTATGCTTCGCTCCGCGAAGCCCGTGAAAATTTTGGGGAAAATAACCTTTGTGTGAAACTTGAGTATTTATACGGAGCAGTTAAGACCTATTTTACCCAAAATTTCTGATTTTGGATACCCCCGAGCCTAGTCAATCACCCCGTCAATCACGATTGACTACCCTCACCCCTCTTTCGTCCAGATTCCACCGGGCTTTCCTCGAAAACCTTGTCCCCGACAATACTCGCCTCCGCCCCTTACCGGTGCGTCGGCTCGTCTCCCGCAGAGGCCGCCCCCATGGGAAGGGTCGAAGGGAAGGAATGGGGGGCGGCCTCTGCTTCACGTCGCGCGTCAGAGATGCTCCCGAGGCCGGAAGGAAAAGGGAAGGAAAAAGGGAGGAAATAAAAAAACAGCTCAAGGCCCGCATGGCCGAGGAACAAACGAGCGAAAAATGGATCACCTGCCAATCCATTTTTCGATTTTGGATTCGATCTCGCATCTTTTTGAAGCGAAACGCTCCCGTGAAACCTGAATCAGAATGTCTTTCTTCGCCTCGTCGCCCATAAGGCAGAGGGGCGGGAGCGTTTCCGCCGAGAAGGGAAGCGAACGCTTGCCGTCGATCATCAATTTAATATAAGTGTGGTAGTTGTCCTCGCATTCGAGGTCGCTCCTCCCGAACGAGGGCAGGAACTCTCTTGCGAGTTCCTCCGCGTCTATGCTCCCCACGCGGAAAGCGACCAAAGTGCCCACGTTTCCGAAGACGGCGTGCCGCACCTCGTCGGTCAACTGGTGGAGATACTGGTGAGCCAAGATGAGGTTCAGCCGGTATTTCCTCGCCTCCGAGAGTATCGAAGGAAACACGTCCGTCGAGAAGTTCTGGAACTCGTCAACGTAGAGGTAGAAGTCCTTGCGTTCCTCCTCCGGGATCGCCTGCCTCTCCAAAGCGGCCAAATAGAGCTTGGTAACGAGGACGGACCCGAGAAGGTTCGCCTTGTCTTCTCCGATTCTGCCTTTCGCGAGGTTCACGAGAAGGACTCTCCGGTTATCCATGATGTATTTGAGATCAATCGTGCTCGTCGTCTGTCCCACGATATTCCGCAAGGGCGTGTTCGTGAGCAATTGCCCGATCTTGTTCTGGATAGGAGAGGCGACCTCTTTGCGGAATTGAGGCGGATATTCGTCGAAGTCCTTTTCCCAGAACAACCTAACTATGGGGTCTTTCGCGTGGGAAACGACGAGGCGGCGGTAATCGTCGTCCGCGAGCATACGATAAACGCCGAGGAGGGTGCTCCCCGGCGTATCCATAAGAGCTAATATGGCGTTATGGAAGACGTGTTCCAGCCGAGGCCCCCAGAACCCCTTCCATAGGTGTTTGAATACCGAGATCAAGGACGAGGCGACCAGTTGCTTTTCCTCCTCGTCCCTCGCTTCGAGAATGTTCAAGCCGATGGGATTCTCGACATCCGAGGGATTGAAATACACGACTTCGTTCGCCCTCTTAGAAGGAATGAAGTTAAGGATGTCCTCGACGAGTTCCCCGTGCGGGTCTATCACGGCGCAGCCGCGCCCGCCCCGGATGTCCGTTATCGCCATATTCTTGAGCAAAGTCGATTTTCCCGTGCCGGTCTGCCCCACGACATACATGTGGTGTCGCCGGTCTCTCGTCCGGATTCCGAAGACAAGCCCGCTCGAATGGGAGGTCGTCCTGCCGATGGGGAGGATGTCGTCCATCAGAAAATACAAAAAGGGGCGCACGTTGCGTCCCTTTATTGTATATCTTTTATGATACGAGCTTCATTCCTCCGCAAGACAACCGGGAGCGATTATCTTGCGGCAGGCGGAAGGCAAGCTCTCCTGCGCTCCGCCTTCCTCCGCACCGATTGGCTCGGGCGGGGGAGGTAATGGGCTGATAGTGGATACCATTTTTGGTGGGCTGGTGTCAAACGGGGGTGGTATAATAAGAGCCTAAGGGGTTTGTTAAAAAATAAGCTTATATATGAAAGTTACATTTTGGTGGATTATCGGGTTATTTCTCGCTGCCGTTGTCTTAATGGGATTCGCTGCTTTTATATGGCCTAAAGTTTTCTCGCCGGGAGACGCTTTAAATCTCATGGCGTTTCTCGCTCTGATCATAGCACTCGTGGGAGCGGCGAATTACCTTTTGCTCCAGATGACCGGAGAGGAAATCGAGGCATTAAGAAAACAGATTTTAGAGGAGAACGCAAAGAACTGGGAGAAAGAGAGAAGCATATCCAAATCGCAGATGGCCCGCACTTTAGGAATATCTCACTTGGAGATTTATGAATACGAGAATGTCCGCGATGGAGCCGCCCATGACAAGGGTATTAAACACGGCTCCAAAAGATTGGCTCAAATAAATAATGCCTTGCTTTCTTTCAGGGATGCTATCGCATATATCGATGAGATAGATATAAACAAGATAGGCGAGAAGGATTTAAAGAAAAGAATACTCCGCGAGTTGCTTATAAATGAAAACAACCTCGTACATTGTCTAACGAGGAAATGGGGTTATTACAGAGGTACGTTAACCCCGAAGCAGTTTAAAGGATTTTTAGAAAAACCTGAAAACAGGGAGCTAGCCAAAGATTACATCGCCGATAAAACGCGAGCTGAAGCTTATCTATCCGAGACTCTTCGGCCGGAAAATTTACATTACTTTGACGACTTGGTAGAGCCATTTAAGGGTACGGAGCGAATAGCAAAAGACACGTTCGCCGTAGAGCTGGCGATACCAGCCAACTAGTACTGAACTATATCGTAAAGCTTGTTCATTTCGTTGCTACGTTAACTAAAGTATAGCAAACTTATATACAAGGAGCAAGCCGACTATGGTAACAACCGCCTGATATTTCATATAAAATCGGGCGTTTTTAATCTTGCCTTTTCCTGCCGTTGTGTTACTATTGACTCCATACAATTTCATATGAGACCTAACCCGTAGGAAAGCCTGCGGCAGGGTTTAAAAAACGATTGCGCATAGAAAGCTCCTAGTCAGAGCACGCGCAATCGTCATATCGGGAAACTGGTATGGGTCTCGCAAGGGATCACTGGCTGGGGGCTTTGTGTTTCTGCACAAAGCTAAACGTCGAACCCGCCGGTTAGCTTTTTTCTTTAAAAATTTATGAACAAAAACAAAATAATTTTAGGCGTAGTCATCGTCGTAATTGTTGCGGCGGGAGCAACCGCCTTCTTGCTGTACCGCCCCGTCCAGCAATTCGCCGCCGCCAAGCTCCCCCAAGTCGTGAAGCCGAACCCGTTCCAAGCGTTTATCGACCTCTACTCGACGAGCAGTGAGTTCGTGGCCTGCCTCCAGTCCAAGATGGGCGATGCCTTCAATGCCGCATACAGCGAAGGGATTGTAACCAGTTCGACCCAAAAGCTTATGAGCAGTAGCGGCTGCGTGAACACGAGCACCACGGCGCTCACTCTCTCGACGGGCGCTCCTCCGTCGGTGCAGCAGTGTCTCAAGGACGCCTTGGGTTCGGACATGAACAAATACTTGAACGATTCGTCCTTCGGCCTCACGCCTGACGAAAACATAAAGTTAAACAGCTGCCCCGCCGTCAAGGAGTTCACGGACGCAACGTTCAAGCTCGCCCTGTATGTGAAGAGCGAGGAAGACGCGGCGGTGAACGCGGCGGGGGGTGCCGATCTTCCGAAGACCGGCGCCTTTGCGGCATCGTCAACGGCGAAGGACGTGAGCGTCTCGGCCGAAGTGCTGGAGTCCGATGGGATCATAAACTCCAACTGGGGAGGACTGAACGTCTTCGGACCCGCAAGGATCAAGGTGACGATGAGCGCGAATAAGAGTGGATGCTCTTTCAGCGTGGCGAACAACGGCTGGGTCGCGCTCAAGAGCACGAGCACGAATACCGCCTACTTCACGCCGGACAGCATATTGTCCATTAACACAACCTGCACGAACGAAAACGGCGCGATGATAATGAACGAGCCGAGCTACACCATCATTTCGTACAAGCAGGGAGACTACGGCAAACTCTACAGGGGTGGCGGAACTTTCTTGCTCCCCATGGGCGATGAAGGCGGGGCGAGCGATACCATCATCATGGCTCCAATTAACCTCACGAAATGAAATCTCTCATCTGGTTAGTGGGAATAATCGTAGTATTGCTGGTCGCCGTAACCCTCCTCTGGAAAACGGGGCCGTCGCCTTCGCTCGTGGACTGCGCTTTCAAGGAATACCAGCCGGACGCCACGTTCACCGTTCCGGCGGACGAAGCGGAGCGATGCCCCATCATCCAGAACTTCATTCTAAGTTCTGCGTCGTTGAACAATGCGAAATAAACTTATGGACGGAAAAACCAAAAACGGACCCATGAAGAAATTTTGGTTGGTTGTTAAAATAGTTCTCAAGGTCGTTTCCGCGCTCGCTGTCGGCTGGCTGGTGGCTGCGGCTATCGTTAGTGCGATCCGTCTTGCGCTGCACCAGCCGTTAAGCTGACGTTGAAACAAATATCATGAACGAAAAACCCAAAGTCAAACTCTATCTGCGTTGGTGGTTCTGGGTGCTGGTATCCGCCGCGCTCTGGCTCGCCGAATTCGGCCTGTATAGCGCCGGGATAATCAAAATTCAATGAAGCACAAGGAGAAATACTACGTCATCCTAAGCTTAATCCTCATTATAGGAGGAGCGGCGATAATCGGGTTTGGCGTCTGGTACGGGTTCAGCGTGTTCCACGGAAACAATATCCCCTCCATTCTTGAAGGGAAAGGAGACGCGGCGCAAAGCACGGTTTCGGTGAATAACGTCCATCTCGGAGAAACATCGGTCGGCGTGCCTCCGGTCGTCTCCCAAAGCATCGGGAAGCTCGGGGACATCGTTCTCCAATATCTTTTTGTCTTCCTCCTCTTCTCGGGAGGCGGAAGAATGGCGAAGATCGGAATCAATACGGCAAAGATACCGCACGAGACGCCGAAGCGTGAAAAGGAAGAGACGTAATGTCGGTAAAAAGGCGGAGCGTAGGTTAAGAAATCCAGAACTTGTTCAACAGTTCTTCCCGTATCGTGTGGGTATCCGCATGAGATAAGACACCCAGATAAGACTGGAGAGACTGCTCGAAGTTTAATTTGGTGATATTTCCAGCTTTGTATTCTTCCATCAGTTTTTCCAATTTCTTAAACATCCGATGCTTTGTCTGTAACCGGATAAGTCTATGTTTTGGGAAAATCACGTATCCGAGGAAATCTACGCCTTGACATATTGATAAAAATATGGTTTTATTAGGATGTAATTTGAGAGCGAGTTTATTTTCAAGAAATTTGGATATAAGCGGCAGGAGTTCTTCTAAATATTTTTTATCTCCAGCGACTACGGCGAAGTCGTCGGTGTAGCGAATGTAATATTTTACCTTCAACACGTGCTTCATAAACTGATCAAGTTCGTTCATGTAGACGTTGGCAAAGAGCTGGGAGGTCAAATTCCCTATGGGGATGCCTCGCCTGGACACGCTCTCATAGCTTTTAACGATGCTTCCCATAAGCCACATTGCATCATCGTCTTTAATTCTCTTTTCCAGAATGGAGAGCAGAATTTCGTGGCTTACGCTCGCAAAAAATTTCTGAACATCGCATTTCAAGACAAAACAGGGAGCCGTATTATTCCTACTTACCCTTCTTATCATCTCTTCCAGAGTCTCGACACCCTTATGAGTGCCGTATCCGATGCGACAAGAAAAAGAAGTCGGAATGAAGGTCGGCTCGAAGACTGGATTTATAACCGAGAAAACCGCGTGATGCAGAATCCTGTCTCGAACCGTCGCCTTATGAATGTGGCGCTGCTTCGGATCGTTGATGTAAAAGCTCGCATAGGGGCCATGCTGGTAGGTTCTATCTTTCAAATCTCCGTGCAACCGGAAAATGTTCTGTTCCAGATTCCATTCAAACCGGAGAACGTCAGGTTTATTCCGCTTGTCGCCTTTGAACGCGTCCCAAGCCAAAAAAAGATTTTCTGGCGAGATTATCTTTTCAAAAATGTTTTTGCAGGTTTTCATGTGGCGTAAAACTTATGGATGATTTTGACATACCCATATTCAAGAAAACTTATGACTTATACAAAACATTTTATGGTTATCGCACAATTGTTCCCAAGCAAGACCGGTACGCCATCTGGCAGAGATCGGAAGAACTAACACTCGAAATTCTTGAGGGGATACTTACGGCCAGCAAACTCTATAAATCGGAGAAAGTGCCGGTTTTAGACAAGACGAGCGTCAAGCTTAATCTCCTGCGCGTTTTTCTTCGTCTCATGAAGGAAGTGAAAACCATAGACAATAAAAAGTATGTGGCGCTCGAATCTTCCGTGGATGAAATCGGCCGGATGTTAGGCGGATGGATAAGATCGGCTAAAGAAAATTAAGGAGAATGCCCGCGTATAAATCGCGGGCATTCTGCCTCCTTGAGGAGCGACTTCGGGAGAAGGGAGGAAGCCGAACCGAAGTTCTCATTGGCATTGTCAATCCAGTTCGTGTTGAACTTGATCTTGCTATCGTTGAAGTTGAGGTTCGGAGCGTGCGAGAAAACTTGATCGGCCTCAGGATCATTGCCCCCATCCGTCCGTATCACTGGAAATCGAGGTTTACCGCTCAAGGGGAGCTTATATCCTCTCAATCCTGAATTTTATTCGGCAGCATCCCGAACGGGAACCTGCGCTAGACGGGGACAAGCAGTAATCTCCTCAATACAACGCGCTCTTAGAAACCGTGGTCGCTAAGATTCCGGTTGTTTTTCTCTTCATTGAAGAGGGAGTTCGGTGACGGCAATCCGTGGACGGCCATTCATGAACCTAGTCTCATTCATGATTATAAAAAATAAAGAGGTTACCCACAATGGTGTGGATAACCTCTCAAAAATAACGCGGACGAAAGGAACGAAGGACAAGACATCAAAAGGTTCAAGTGTCCGAGGTGCAATGTTCGATTACTGCGGGAGAAGGGAGGAAGCCGAACCGAAGTGCCCATGGGCATAGTCAATCCAGTACGTGACGAACCCGATCTCGCTATCGAGGAAGTAGAGGTGCGGAGCGTGCGAGAAAACCCGATCGGCCTCAGGAGCGTATTCGTCTCCTCCGCAATCAACGTGCAGTTGCTCCCATTGGACGAACCGATTATGGGTCAGCACTCGGCATCCTTCGGCGACGCTTCCCGAACCGAATTCGTTCTGATCATAGAGGACTCTGCCGCGACGGACAGATTTTCCCCTCCAGCGCAATCCGGCTTGACTCGGGACGATGATGAGATCGCCAGGCTGGTCCTTCTTAATCTTTGCTTCGAGACCGGTCGTCTTTTTCGACTGTTGCAGGTATTCTGGTCCAAGCTGGCCGTTCCGGTAGTTCACGAAGTTTTGGTACTTCTTCCCCAGAGCGGAGAGCACCTGTTCCGTTGCGGCGTTGTAGTTGCCGAACATTTCCCACCATACATAGACGAGCGGGCCTTCAATCCAATCCGGCAAGTTCTTCAGGCTGTCGTACCAAGCTTCTCCCTTCATTAAAGCCCATGTTGCGTTCAATCCGGGGAAGCACTCCAGAAGAATATCGATTTGCTCTCGGATTGATTTTCGCTTGTATTCCTTGGGATAGGTGTAGTCGGACGATTTTTCCTCATCTGCGTAGAGATACTTGACGAATATCTCCTTGCGGGAAATTCGGACTGCCGTTTGCAGTATATTGCCGTGCTTTAGAAGACACTGAGCTTCGTCGTTTGTGGGTTTCGGTGTAAAGAGTTCGTCCTCCATTACGACGCGACTCAGTTGCTTTTCTTGACCTTCTGTCATTGGCATGATCGATGTAGTATTCATCGTCATTGCCTCCTTTCTTGGTTAGTGAATATGAAGTTTTTTAGATGCGTTCCTAAGTTTCAGGAATGTTGATATGATACCATAATATAGCAATAATGTCAAACAGTGTAGAAAAATACTATCTTTTCTCCTTGAACCCGTCCGGCTCGTCGGTTTTCGTTAAGGCCTCGTGCCTTCTGTGATACTCCTTGTTAATCTCGTCCCGTTTGCGGAGGTATTTCTCTCCGATCCCTGCTTCCCGCAAGGCGGCCTCAAGCTCCCGCTCGTCCATCCCGTCTCCTATGTCCGGCACGCGGATAAGAACAATCCCGCCCGCCGCCTTGTTCTTCACGAGGCACACCTGCCTAGGGAGGGCTTGGAGCAACTGGAATTTTTTTTCCCATTGCGGGGTCGCGTCGGCCACCCCGCCGAACGCTTCTTTGGCGAGAAGCTCCGCATCGAAGCGGGAAAGGCGGAAACACGCCTGTATCCCGCAGTTCGTGAGGATGGAAGCCCGGAGTTCGGAGGGAAGCTGCCCCAAGTTCTGGTTCACGAGCGTAAGTGACAGCTTGTATTTCCTCGCCTCCGTGAGGACGTCCGTGAAGCTCTCGGTCGCGAAGTTCTGGAACTCGTCGATGTACAAGTAAAAGGGCTTGCGCTCGGATTCTCTCACGTCCGTCCGGGAGAAGGCGGCCATCTGGAGCTTCGTCAAGATGAGCGAACCCAGAAGGTCGCTTGCGCCCTTCAATCTTCCCTTATCCAGTTTCACCAACAATATCTTTCCCGCATCAATCGCGTCCCGCAGATTGAAGGAACTTTTGGGCGAGACAAACATGTCCCGCACCCGCTCGTCGGACAAAAAGGCGTTCACCTTGTTCAAGGTGGATTCCGTCCACTCGTTCTTCAAGGTCTTGCTCCACGAATCGAACTTGTGGAAGAAATCCCTCGCGGTCTCGTTTTTCAGGTTCGCCGTGAGCTTCGCGCGGAGTCCGGCATCGGCGAACAGGAGGGGCAGTTCCGCGAGGGTGAGGTCGTTCTCAATCAAGGCGATGAAAGAATTGCGGAGAATGTCCTCCATCCGTGCGCCCCACGCGTCCGCCCAAATCTTTTTAAACGCGAGCGTGAGCTCGGCGGACTGCTCCGCCGGGGAGACACCGTCCAGCCGTTCGAGGGGATTGAAGGAGACGACCTTCTTCTTGTCTGTGGGGTCGATAAGGACGACGCGGCTTTCGAGATCGTCTCCGGAAAGCGCGAGCCGCTCTTTCACGGCTTCGATCAAGTCCCCATGGGGATCAATCACACCGAATCCCGCCCCGTTCGCTATGTCCTGCCCGATCATGTATTCCAAGAACTTCGTCTTGCCAGTGCCGGATGCGCCGATCACGTAAAAATGGGTGGCGCGGTCTTCCTGCGCGACGCCCTTCAATTGCCAGAGGTCGCCTTTTTGGTCCTCGCCCCACGCGTAACCCAGCGCGAGTTCGTCGCTCTTGGGTTCGCGGCGGAAGATGCGCGGTTCCGCCATGCTAAGAGATATTTAAAAATCCCCGCGACCTCGTGTCCACCCTCGAGAAGTCCATGTTCATGCCGCCCATCAGCTCCTCGACCGCCCCCGTTACGGCGTGGTGGACGGTCGTCGTGTAGGCGGTCAATTCCTCCGCGTCGAAGATGTTCATGAGTTCGGGGATGGTGCACCGCCTCGCGGCGTAGAAGATTCTCGCCATGATTACGACGAACCAGTTGGCGAGGAAGGCGATCACGCCGCCCTTGACCGCGGTCTTCATGAACTTCGTGAACCAGTTTTCCTGAAACATAAGATACCACGAGACGGAAAGCTGATGGCCGTAATCCATGACGGAGACGAAGGCGTAGTAGCCGAGGATTTTCCGGTTCTCGACCACGAGCAGCCGCCGCTCGCCGTACCTCTTCGCGAGGTCGTTTACGCTAACCCGCCGCTCCTCGACTACGAGGTTCGGCGCCGCGGCTTTCCCGATACTTTCCTTCGCGGCTTTGAAGATCGCATCTCCCTTTCCCTCTGCTCCGGGAACGAGGGTCGTCCAGCTACTCACCGTGCGCCACTTCTCCGAGAGAGACATCCGTTTCAAGTGTTTCCGCTCCGGAGGGACGTCGGCGGTCTCGTAGGCTCCGCTTTCCTGCTGTTCTTCTTGCTTTTTCTTGTACACATTCCACGCGACGACGGCTACGATGACGATTAAGATGAACGTCCACATGTATTTTTATGCTGTTTTTATAGAACTCTCGACCTTGTGTCGTGCCGAGAAAGAGGCACGAGGGATATGGAGTTATTTTACTACATTCAAAGTTTTTAGGAGAGCGAAGTTGACTTTCACCACCGGTTTGTTATCATTACCATAACTTAAGGGTGTTTATTCGATAGAAATTTCTGGCGCAGAGCGAAAAAATTAGCACCAAAACACCCCCTGTCGCAGGTTGAAGTACCACCGAAGAGCGACAGGGGGATTTTTAATCTCTGGGGAGTTCTTTAATAAACCAATATAAAGGTCGAGCAACCCAATTTTTCTTCAAAGTCATGGGGAAATTTTTGAGAGTTGTAATCGGTTTTCTGCTTCTCTGGATCATACAGATCGCACTTGCGTCGTCTCCCACCGATGCGGCGCCTCCGTCATCCGCCAACGCTACTCAAGAAACGCTTGTCGCGTCCCAGAACCAGTTTCTTCTAGAGTCTGGGAAGCAAGCCGGAGCCGTCTGGCTTTCAGATTGGGTTATAAGGTTGATAATGGTTTCAGATAATGATGTAACTTCGGAAAAGACCAAGGGGGACTCGTGAGAGTCCCCCTCACCGTACACCGCCCGAAAGGACGATGTCGGGAGGATGTTACAAAATCCCATCAAAGAATGTCAACCTTTGCTAGTTTCGGGGAGCGTTCTTGCCCGCGCACGGGCGTGGTGGGGCAAGGGCAGAATCGCACGGGGGGCGCGCTCCGTCGCGCTCCCCGCGAAAGGAAAAATGCGCGGGGCTTAGCGTTGAGCCTAAAGCCTCCCGCGTTTTTCCTTTAAGCGACGGGAGACGCAATTGAACGCAGTCTCGAACTGGAAACCAGAGGTTTTCAGCGAGTATGCGTTGCGGAGATTGCGGCTCACGGAAGCGAGGAATCCAAGCGCGATTAAGAGAAAGTGCATTGAACGAAGGCAGACGAGCGAGAGCGGAAGGGCGGCGAACGCAGTCTCGAGCCAAAAGCCGCAGGTCTTTTGACGAGTATGCGTTGCGAAGCCACCCGTCCGATGGAGCGGGTTATTCGAGTATTCCGTGCCTTCCGCCCTTCGCGGAAAGCCAGACGGACTTCAGTATTTCTTCCGGCTCCTTCAAGGAGTATGCAGTCTCCGATAAAAAGAGAAACATGTCGCTGCCGGTTCTCCGGTCGTCGGCCTCCTTCGCGGCTTTCACGAGATTCTCCGTTCTCGTCTCCGAGGGAGCGATCGTGAGGACGCGGAATCTCTGTATGCCGAGCGTATGCTCGTGCCGCCTCTCCCGCCACCACCGCCAGTACGTCCGGTATTTTTCGAGCATCTTCGTCCGCGTCATCGTACCCATGTCCGCTTCGAGGAAGAAGGGCCACTTGTATTCTTTGCTCTCGACCGTGAAGAAAGCATCCGGAACGAGGTCGGTCTTCTCCCGCTTGGAGAGCGTATCGTACAACTCCCTGCCCTGCATCCATTTCTCGATCTTCTTGTCTCCGCCCTTCAAGGCGAGGGAGAGGATGGACCGGAACCTCGAGATCATCAAAGCGTGGGAAAGATGAGGGAAGGAAACCTCGCGGTGTCTTTTCCCGACGGACTCCTCGCGGTGAAGGAGCTCCGCTCCTTTTCTGCCGAGGGAATAGATGATGAAGCTCCCGGGAGGAAGCAGTTTTTGCGCTTTCGGTCTCTCGATGTATCCCAAGTGATAGAGCGCGGCCAATCTCCGCCGAAGATTCCTTTCTCCTCCCTTGTGAAGCGCGAAAATCTGCTCGGTCGAGAGCACCCCATAGCCAGCTATGTCAGCGAGGAGGCCGTAGTCGCGCGTCTGGATGCGAAAATTCTTGGGCGGCTCCTTGCTCCTCTCGAATCTCTTGCGGTATCGGGGCATTCCCTTAATGATACCGAAAAACGCACTGCCTTATAAGCCGCTCCTCCTTTTTGCTTCCCTTTTCCAATCCGGCCTCGGGAGCATCTCTGACGCGCGACGTGAAGCAGAGGCCGCCCCCCATTCCTTCCCTTCGACCCTTCCCATGGGGGCGGCCTCTGCGGGAGACGAGCCGACGCACCGGTAAGGGGCGGAGGCGAGTATTGTCGGGGACAAGGTTTTCGAGGAAAGCCCGGTGGAATCTGGACGAAAGAGGGGTGAGGGTAGTCAATCGTGATTGACGGGGTGATTGACTAGGCTCGGGGGTATCCAAAATCAGAAATTTTGGGTAAAATAGGTCTTAACTGCTCCGTATAAATACTCAATATTCACCTCGGGGAGTCGAACGGGAAAGGGGTCGGGAAAACGGGAGTTTTCCCGTCGCGGAGCACACGAACCGCTGGGTTCGTGGGAGCTCCGATGACGTAACATTGGAGCGACGTTTGATCTCCCCTTACCCGCTCATCTACCAACTCTCTTTGTAATGTGAGATTAGTGGGTTCGTTTACTAATATGGTGGTTTTTGTTACCATATTTTTGATGTTTGTTACGGGGCGTTACACCCTGGAGAAGGGAAAAGAGAAACAAAAAATGGGAATCATCGTTTTAAGCTATGGAGGACGATAAGCTCCTTAAGAAGGCAAAAAAAGGGGATACTTCTGCTTTCGGGGAAATATATGGCCGGTATGCGCCGAAAATATATCGGTATGTTTTTTTGAAACTGGGCGGCAGGAGAGGTGAAGCTGAGGATTTAACTCACGAAGTGTTTTTGAGTGCTTGGAAAAACATCGAAACATTCGACGTGAGAGGAATACCTTTTTCCAGTTACCTTTATCGGGCGGCGAGGAATTCGGTCATAGATTATTGGAGAACCCGGAAGCAAACTTACGATATTGAGACGGTCCCGGAAAACGTTTTTTCCGTCGAGTCCGCTCTGGGAGAGAAAATGGATTCGGATTCCGACCTCAAGGTCGTCAAGGAATGCATCGGTTTGTTGGAGCAAACTTATCAAGATGTCCTCATTATGAAATTTGTGGAAGATTTATCCAACAAAGAAATAAGCGCCGCTCTCGGGAAGAGCGAGGGTGCGGTACGGGTGATTCAGCACCGGGCCCTGCGGCAGCTCAAAAAGGCGGTTCTCGAACATGAGTCAAGATTTAAAGAAACAACTAAAGAGGTTTAGAACCATAGAGCCCGATGAATCCTTTTTACGGGGAAGCAAAGCCCTCATCTTTTCCTTTGAAAAGAAGAGGAACTTCACGGTGAAGACTTATCTTGTCGCATGGGCGGCTTCTTTCGCCTTGGTGTTCCTCGTGATTTTGGGTTACGTTTTCATACCGACGAGAGGTAACGTTCTTCCTTTGGCAAGTGCCGAGACGCTGAACAGAGAACTGGCGGACATGAACATCAATATCACCTTGCAGGAAGTCAGCTATAACAACGAGGTCAATCAGACGATTAACAATGCTATTTCCGCGATAACGAGCAATAAGGCGCCCCATCTGAATGGGGATGTATTGCAATCGGAGAGTGCAAAGATTACGAGCAGTACGGTGACCGATCAAAGTTCCAAGATAGATAACCTCTTGAACCAAGTTTTGCAATGAAAAAAGTTTTAATATCGGCATTCATATTGATAGTTGCGGGTTTCGGCTTTTCGAGGGTTGCATTGGCGGACGACGCGAGCCCGGTGACTCAGGTTTTCCAGAACGCGAAAGACGCCCTGGACAGTCTCGTCACGGCCAAAGATGAAGGCAGCGTGGACGACGTAGCTTTGAGAATCAACGCTTTCAAGCAAGTTCTTGATCTCTCTACCGCTGAGGTGAAGGATTTTGAATCTAAGCTTTTTCAAGTTCCCAAGAATCCGGATTATGATGCCTGGGTTAGTAGTTCAACGGATCAGTTGAAACAAGATCTTTCTTACTTTGATTCGGAGAGGCAACTTATTACCGGTACCTCTTCACTTGATTTGGCCGGAATAAAAACCGTCGCCGAGGATTTTAAAACCTGGAGGGATGCCGACTATCTGCCCTTGACCAGTCAGGTACAGGATTTCCTTCTGGTGCAGCAGGAATTTTCCGCAATAAACACTTCCCAAAAAAGGCTCACGAATATAACCAAGGACCTTTCTTCTTTGACCTTCAAGACCAAGGACCGGCAGACGATCAGCGACATGCTGGATGCGGCTAAGGAAGACATAAAGGAAGCGAATGATTTGAATGGGGAGGCTTACAACTTATTCTTGGAACGATACGTAAGTCCCCTCACGGCGACTTCTTCCACGAGCACCGAAGTCACGCCGGGAAGTGACTCGACTTCTTCTGCGACGGGCACTGCCGCTCTGGAAGCCTCTTCCACGGTGACGTCTACCACCACATCCGACTCGTCGTCAGCGACATCCACCGCGACCACAAGTTCCAGCACCGACTCAGGTGCGGCGGGAGGATCTTCTCAGGTTGTATCAATTAAAGATCTGGTAAATTCGTCTTTGGCGAAAGTCAAAGGCGCTTATCAGAACTTTATTGATATAAGCAATTTTGTGAGGAAATTGCTTCAATAGCGCGACTCGCAGGAGCGAAAAAGCGAGAGTAACAAAAAATCCCCGTCCAAAGGGGGATTTTTTGTTAAGAAGCGCTTCTTAAATTTACTTAACGGCTTCTTTCAGGAACTTGCCGGCCCTGAATTTGGGTTTTGTCGACGCGGCGATCTGTATTTTTTCGCCGGTTTTAGGATTGACACCCATTCTCGCCGCCCTCTTAGCTACCCTGAACGTCCCGAAGCCGGCTATGGCGACCTCTTCTCCTCTTGAGAGTGATTTGACTATCGTTTCGAAAACGGCCTCGACCGCCTGCTGAGCCTGCTTCTTCGTTTCCGTATTGGCTGCTTTGATGACAGCCTCCACCAATCCGTCTTTTTTCATGATTGTTTTTGGTTTACCGACCTTTCTTTAAAAGTATTATAGCAAATCCACCTCTATTTTACTATACAATTCAGTAATAAGGGGGATACCCTCCTGGATCCGAGAAAACCGTGCGGAGTCTGAAGCCATGGCACAGAGAAAGCGAGGCAGGCACTCCTTCCGAAGGCTAAGACTTGCCCTGCACTACAACGAAGTTGTAGTGCAGGGCTTGGGCGTCGCCCCGGAGACTGCCTGAGGAGGAGTACCTGCCGAGCACAAGTTATCTCGCGTATTCCACCGCCCTCACCTCCCGTATCACGGTGACTTTTATCTCCCCGGGATACTGGACATCAGATTGAATCTTGCTCGCGATTTTCTTCGCAAGTTCCAGGGCTCCAAAATCGTCTATTTTCTCCGGCACGACGAACACTCTTACTTCTCTGCCGGCCGAGACGGCATAGGATTGCTTCACGCCTTCAAAACCTTGGACGGTCTTCTCGATGTCCTCCAGGCGTTTTATGTACTTTTCAAGCGTGTCGCGGCGCGCGCCCGGCCTCGCCGCCGAAATGGCATCGGCCGCGGAGACGATGTACGATTCAGGCGTCGAGTAGGGATACTCCTCGTGGTGGGATTCCATGGTCTTGATCACATTCTCCGGTATCCCGTACTTCTTGAGGAGTTTCCTTCCTATCTCGACATGCGTTCCCTCCACCTCATGGTCCACGGCTTTGCCAATGTCGTGCAGGAGCGCGCCTTTTTTAGCGACTTCGACGTTGAGGTTCAATTCCTCGGCCATCATGCCGGAAATATGCGCCATTTCTATCGAGTGCAAGAGGACGTTTTGTCCGTAGCTCGTCCTGAAATTCAGTCTTCCCAAGAGGTATACTATCTCCTTCGGCAAGTCCAGAATGCCGACTTCATAGGCCGCTTCCTCTCCTATCTTTTGTATTCTCTGTTCGAGCTCTTGCCTCGCTTCCTCAACCTTCTCTTCTATTTTTGCCGGGTGGATACGCCCGTCTTTTATGAGTTTCTCGAGGGCCATTTTTGCGAGCTCCCGTCTCATGGGGTCGAAAGAGGAAAGGACGACGTTCTCCGGCGTCTCGTCTACGATGACTTCGACGCCGGTCAATCTTTCGAACGTTCTTATGTTCCTTCCTTCCTTCCCGATTATTTTCGCCTTGATTTCTTCGTCGGGGAGATTGACGACACTCGTCGTTATGTCGGCGATCGAATTTCGGGCGTATCTCTGAATGGCCGCCGTTATGATCTCGTTCGCTTTGGACTCGGTTTCCTCGCGGCGTTCCTTCTCGAGTTTGACGATGGAATTCGCCAGGTCTTGCCGGTAAGAGGTCTCGATCTCCTCGAACATCGCTTTTTTCGCGTCTTCGCGCGTGAGCCCCGAAACGTTCTCGAGCTCACCGATGGCCCGCTGTCGCAAGGATTCGACATCGTTCATCCGCTCCTTGATTTCGTTTTCTTTGAGCTTCAGTGATTTTCCGTCATTCTCGAGATCTCTGACTTTTTGGTCGAGCGTATCCTCGCGCCTGAGGAGCCGATCCTCAAGTTGCCTCAGTTCTTGTTTTCTCTCTCTTTCTTCCTTGCCCGCATCGGCGAGCACTTGGGAGGCCTTGTCCTTTGCCTCCACGATTATTTCTTTTGCTTCGGATTTCGCGGCTTCAAGCTGAGCTTCAGCTTTTTGCTCTATTGAGTTTTGGAGTTTTTTTGCAACCGATAATCTTATTGCGTAACCAATCGCCAAGCCCAACAAACCGCCCACGATCCAGGGGGTTAGTTCCATGTTTCAAAAGGTAAATGTTGAAATTCATCGACTTTTGTATCTTGATTATAAACCAACGACTGGTAACTTACAACTTGCCGGTTTAAAATGACCCTGATGAAGCAAACAGTTGTTTTGGTGGTCTTGGATGGCTGGGGGATGGGTCGGCTCGACGAAAGTAACCCCATTTACCGCGCGGAGCCGAAGACTATCGCCTACATCCAAGCGAACTTTCCCGCGGGAGCTCTTCAGGCTTCGGGGATGGCCATCGGATTGCCGTATGACGAAGAGGGAAACAGCGAGGTGGGGCATATGACCTTGGGTGCCGGCCGAGTTCTCTTGGAACATTTCCCGAAAATTTCCCTGGCTCTCAAGGACGGAAGCTTTTTCAAAAACGAAGTCATTCTCAAAACTTTCGACTGGGCGGCGAAAAACAAATCGAACCTTCACCTCGTGGGGCTTTTGACGGAAGCGAACGTGCATTCCTCTCTCGAAGATCTCGAAGCGCTGATAAAGATGGCTCAGGAAACGAAATGTGAGAATTTCTACCTTCACCTCTTTTCGGACGGTCGTGACAGCGCCCCCCGATCTTTCCGCAAACTCCTTCTGCGCTTTGCTGCCGACACTGGCCTTGATCTCGCGGAGCGGCTCGCGAGCGTTTCGGGGAGGTACTATGCGATGGATCGGGACAAACATTGGGATAGGACGGAGAAAGCGTACCGGGTTCTCGTTGGCGAGAGCGATTCCCGGGGGACGGTCGAGGAAATTACGAAGAGAGCTTACGATAAAAATCTGGACGATGAATACATCGAGCCGTCCCTGATGACAACCGCGCATCCGATTTGCGACAATGATGCGGTATTCTTCTTTAATTTCCGTGAGGACCGGATGAAGCAGATCGTCGGCGCGTTCGTAAATCCCGATTTCAATAATTTCCCGGTGAAACGTTTCAAAAACCTTTTTGTCGCGACCATGACGACCTACGATCAATCGTTCGTCGTGCCGACCGCCTTCCCCAACGAAGTGGTCGAAGAATCTCTCGGGCAGGTTTTGTCGGACAGCGGCAAAATGCAGCTCCGGGTTGCCGAGACGGAGAAATACGCCCACGTCACGTATTTTTTCAACGGTCTCCGCGAGGAGCCGTTTCCCGGCGAGTATCGGATTCTCATACCTTCCGGGAACTCCGTCCGGTACGACGAGCATCCCGAGATGATGGCGAAGCCCGTGACCGACCGCGTTCTCGCCGCCTTGAGCGAAGGCACGTTCGATTTCATCCTCGTGAACTATGCCAATCCGGACATGGTTGCGCACACGGGGAACTACGAAGCGACCAAGAAAGCCATCGGCGTCGTCGATGCTGAGTTGAAAAGGCTCGTGGAAAGCGCATACCCCCTGGATCAGACGGTCATCATAACGTCCGATCACGGCAATGCCGAGGTGCTCCTTGATCTCAAAACGGGGGAAAAGGAAACGAAACACGATCCAAGCCCCGTTCCCCTTTACCTTATCGCCCGTCGATTCAAAAGGAAGTCCCCATTGCCGGATCTCGCACCACTTCCCGTCGTGGGGATGCTCTCCGACGTGGCCCCGACGATATTGGACCTCATGAAAATCCAGAAGCCGAAAGAAATGACCGGCCAAAGCCTCCTACCGGAACTCTTGGGATAGTTTCCATTGCGGTGTCGGGCCATCCGGATTTGAACCGAAACTAAATCCTCCCAAAGGACTCGTGCTACCGTTACACTATGGCCCGTTTATTTATCTTCAATTTATTTACATTCTATTCAAAAATAGGTATATTGTAAAACAGATTTTCCGGTTTTCCCCTTGTAGCTCAATGGATAGAGCAGCTCTCTTCTAAGGAGTTGATGCGGGTTCGATTCCTGCCGAGGGGACTTTCGCTAAGCAGTTTTTGATTTTGAATGAATAAAGAAATATTGATCAATTCGCTGATCGTCATATGTTGCGTGGCCCTCGTTGTTTTCGGTTTTAAGGAAGGGTTGCAATCATTTCCCTCGGGGTTGCAGCCTGTCGCTTCCAATTCAATTTCTACTTCTTCCGCTTCTTCTCCGGCTGCGGCGGTACCTCTGAAGGGCGTGAAAGCTTTGTATCTAACCGCCTATGCAGCCTCGGTTCCCTCGATGGTTCAGGGGGTGATGAACGTGATAAAGACGGATCATCTGAATGCTGTTGTGGTGAATGTCAAAGACGGCGACGGAACGTACGTAGGGGATGGTATGAAACACGTCGTGGAGAAATTCAACGAAGAGGGCGTTTACCCGATCGCCCGCATTGTCGTTTTCCAGGATAATGCGCTGGCTCTGGCGCGCCCGGATCTCGCGTTGTGTGACGCCTCGGGGACACTCTGGTCGAGCGGCGGGAGCTATCGCTGGGTTGACCCGGCGAGCCGCGAGGTTTGGGATCGGACGGTTGCAGTTGCCGTCGATGCACTGAACCTGGGATTCCGCGAGGTCAACTTCGATTATGTGAGATTTCCATCCGATGGTGATACGGGCGGAGTGAGGTATCCGATTTACAACGGCACGACCTCCAAGGTTGCCGTGATAGACGATTTTTTTAAGTACTTGACTTCGGAGATTAGGAAGAAAAAACCGGGAGCGGTGCTCTCGGTCGATCTCTTCGCGTACAGTTTTATTCGGAACGACGGGTTGGGGGTGGGTCAGCGGGCGGGAGACGCCGCCAAGTATTTCGATGTCATCTCGCCGATGGTTTATCCGTCGCACTACCTGCCCGGTAATTTCGGTTTCCCGAACCCGGCGGATGACCCGTACGAAGTTGTATTCCAAACGCTTGAGGACGGAAAGAAATTCTTGCCGGCGAGTTCGACTGCGATCGTGCGGCCGTGGATTCAGGATTTCAATATGGGGGCCGTTTATGACAGGACGAAAATTCAGGATGAAATCAGAGCCATCAAGGACGCCGGATTCGGCGATACGTGGATGGCATGGAACCCTTCGAACATTTACGATCTCCAGAAATTTTAGGCCTCCCGCTCTGAATATGGCCTCCCGCTCTCCTTAGGGAGAGCGGGAGGCCATAGATTCTGGGGATAACTCAGAATAGGATTGAAAGAAAGAGAGAACTGATTTACCATACTCATTAGCTCAATTATCGATGAAAGCCGCGGTAGCTCAGCGGTAGAGCGCGGCCCTGAAGAGGCCGGCGTCGGGGGTTCGACTCCCTCCCGCGGCACCAGCAAAACCACCCGATTTCTCGGGTGGTTTTAGGTTATCCTTTTTTGTTGTTCTCGGCGGGAATCCGCTTTTTGTATCGCAGCGAGAGAAGTAATACAAGCCACGAGCCGATGACGCCGAACAAGAACCCAATCATGATGACAGAATCGCGCAGGTACGCGCCATAAATGAACCACACGACCGTGCCGATACCGAACATGAGATATGTGAAGACAGAGATGTCTTCAGACGATTTTGTTCTCCAGATTTTATACGCTTGCGGATAGTAGGCGAGCGACATTACGACGCCCATCGCTGCCGCGCACCAGCCGATTATTGTTTCCATGCGTATATTATATAATAAAAAAATGGATTTGACTTCAAAGAAATGCGTGCCGTGCGAAGGGGGTATGCCTCCGATGACGGAGGAAGAGGCGAATAAATACATGGCGGAAGTTCTGGGGTGGGAACTCGCCGGTGACAAAAAAAGCATCAGCCGCAATTTTGAGTTCAAGAATTTCAAAGAATCAATGGACTTCGTGAACCGCGTCGCCGACATCGCGAACGAAGAAGATCACCATCCGGATATCTATGTTTTCTACAACAAAGTGAAACTCACGCTTTCCACGCACGCGATCGGCGGGTTGTCAGAGAATGACTTCATTTTAGCAGCTAAAGTTAACAAACTTCTCGGTTAACGATTTCACTTGCCCCGTCACCAAACGAATGCTCCGGGTCACTTCGGCGGGAGCCGTGCAAGTGTAGCATTCGTTTTGGTGCGGGGTCCTTGCCGCGAAGGTCAATCGCCTTCCTCTTTTCCCCCGCGCTTGAAGATGTTTCCCGCGTGTTCGCTTTTGATCCGGTTGCCTCCTGGTTCCTGGTCATTTTGCGGGTTACTTTCTTCCAGTCCCTCGTTTAATTTTTCGCCGAGATCTTTCATTTTCGATTCGAAGGTAAGAGACCTGCCGAGAATTTTCTTGAGAAGGACTTCTCCGCCGATGAGGAGCACCAATATTATGACAATTCCTACCTCCACTTGTTTGAAAACCTTCTCGGCTTTCAAGAGGTAGAGTCCACCCGCCAGGAAATAAGAAACGAGAGTGACGCCGAGGAGCCAGGCGAGGGCCGCGAGGAGGTGCGCCTTGAAGAATTTTCCGAACTTGACCTTGGTCCAGCCGACGGCGAGCATGGCGAGGAAGTTCGTTCCGATGAGAAACTTCGAGAGAATTATGATTTTCTTCAGATTTTGGGAGACATAATAGGTATAGAACTGCGCATTTTTGTTCTGCTTCAGTTTCTTGTATGCCTTCCACCCGAAACGAGTGCCCCGGAGCAGTCTTCCCACAAAGTACAAGAGGTAATCGCCGATGAGAATCCCCAGGAAGGCGGGTATGAGAAAATCAAGCCAGCCCAGACTCCCGTTTATGACAAGGTAGACAGATACGAGGACGGTGACCTCGCCCTGAAGGAGCACACCGAGCGCAATCAGGTAGTGACTCCACGCTTGGTGGGTCAAAACGATCTGCCCAAGGTTATCTAATAGCCCTCCCATGGTTTACATATTAGCATATCGGGTTTATTATTAACTCTAAGGAGAGGTTTTATAACTGCCAAGTTCTAGACAATTTAAAACTTCGACGCATCTTAGACCTCATTTGGTTCTATTAAAATTGTGACATGGTGCCCATAGTTTAGCGGTAAAACTTCGGCCTGTGGAGCCGATATCGAGAGTTCAATTCTCTCTGGGCACCCCAGTAGGTATTTGTTATAATCTTTCATTTTTTAATTCCTCCATCGCGCGGAGTAATATATTAAGTCAGGTAACTGACGATATTTTTCTTTAACAGGCCCTGTATCTGAAGCATTATCTTTTCTCTTGATCGAGGTTTGCTTTTGGCTATACCTCTTGCAAAGTTATATAAATGGACATTATCTATTTTAAGCCACTTCCCATTTTTATACAGGAAATACAACAAAGTCATCACAGCAATTCTTTTATTGCCGTTTTGAAAAGGGTGATTTTTGATCATGAGATAGAACATTACACTCGCCTTGCCAACCAAACCTCTATAAAGATCTTTCTTACTGAATCTCGCAAACGGGCTTTCTAGACAACTCTCAAGTATATTCGGAAATCTGGAGCCAAAATCAGGTATGGGCTCGTCCCAGGTCATCAGTTTTTCAGCCAACCTGAAAGCAGTATATTCTACTTCTGCGATAGTGAGTGGTTTTGGTCTCATTCTCGTCCAAGTAATTTGAACGTTGTCTTATAATCGTGTAAGGCTTTATCTATGGTGCGTTCTATATCTTTTTTATTCTCTTGACCAATTGTTTTACCTAGCGCTTCTAAAAGAGCTTTGTGGCTTATAATGTAATTTCTACCAATCTTTTCAGCCTTGATCTTGCCAGACTTTATTCTGTTAAAGACTGAGATGCGGCTGATTCTTAAGATTTGAGCTGTCTCAGTTGTGGAATAAAACTCTTTTGACATATTCATATATTAACATATGTTAAGGTACAAATAAATGATCATCACGGGTACTTAATTGCCGATATAGTTCCCAATACCCTCCATCGCGCGGGAACTAAATAAGCCCTGAAATTTTTTAGGGCTTATTGTTTCCGTTTCTGCTCTCTCTTTCCCTATCTTCTTTCTCCTTCTCCATTCTTGCCTTGAGGATATGCCTTTTAGCGAAGCCCTCAGGACCGCCATTTTCAACGTAGTATTGTTCCGCTTCTTGATCGGTTGGAGAATGACCGAGTTTTTCCCCAGCAAACCATTTGTTCTCTGGACTGAGCATTTCTTGTCTCTCTAGCTCCAGATATTCCTTCAGGGAAAGGATTTTCCCTTTTGGTTCTTGTTCCATATTCAAATCTCCCATAATTTTCTTTGATGATTATAACATTCGGTGGAAGTACTTTGAAAACGGTTTTCTAACCTCCTCCATCGCGCGGAGCACTATAAAATAACCCACATAGCATGTGGGATTTTTTATAATCCCAGTAGGATGTTTAAATCTAGCGACTTGCAAGACATCAAATTTCGTTGTTTAATATAATCAGAAGCTTCAAAAAACAGGAGGTGTGTTATGAAGCGATTATTTGTTGTTCTTGTAGCCACCGTGTTACTGACAGTGGTAGGCAGGGTTTGCGCCCAAGACTATGGGTATGAGCCTTCCATAACGCTAACAATAACACCTGATCACGATGGAGACACGACTTCTGTTAATTCATCCTACACAATAACTTGGGAGTCTTATAATCTTTCGAACAGGGAATATTGTGTTATTTTATATTTTACAAAGGCTCAGTACTCGGTGCACACTTATGCCTTACCATCAAGCGGCAGTTACAAATGGGAGCCGCCAGCTGAGGGTAATTACCAGATTAAAGCGGTACTTTATCCAGCAGACTGCATCAATGGGAATCTTACCCCTGCGGCCGGGTGGAGGGAGCTTGCTGCCAGTAGCACTGCGACCGTCACGGCTAAATTTCCATTCCTGATCGAAATTATTATCTGGGTCATCGGTTGGGTTTTCGTCATAGTCTTCTCTACCATCGGGTTTATTGTGGGGGTATTGATTGAAATTTTCGGCCCACTTATATTATTCCTTGGATAGTCTGAAAATATCCAACCATCTGTTTCCAGGCAAGGTCCAGACCTTGCCTTGTTTTATTATGCGTAACCTCAAGGGGACGTTTGCCTGATTCGGATCCGGCACATAACTTCCCTCCCTCCTCTCGAAAACAGTTCCCCACATCATCCAGTGCGCGGAGCACAGTAAGTCCTTAAGTTTCAACCCCCTTATCACTTATCAGCTTGGACATGAGAATCAGCTGATTTCTCATCTCATTCATATACCTCCCATTATCTCCCATCCATGAGGATCGTTATAATATCTCCGTATCCAAGACCCAAATAAAAACTCGCTTAGAAGCCTTTATTAGCTAGGGACTTTTTAGTTCTAACTTGGTATGATTTTCACATGAACAGTGAACTTATTACCATCGTCTTTAGTCTGCCAACCCCCATCAAAAAAGAGTTGATGGATTTGAATAGGCAATTGTCGGAAAAATACAAAACTTTTTTGGGGAGCGAATTCCCAACTTACACGCCACATATAACCATTTATCAGGCAGAATTTCCCAAGAAGAACGAAAAAGAAGTATTACAAGTCATAAAGTCGCTCGCAAGCACTTCGGAGGCAGTATCTTTTGTCCCGATTGGGATCAAAATCAAAGGTAGGTACGTTTCTCTGGGACTAGAGGATGGCGGTGAGGCAGAGCGCTTTCACAAAAAGCTCATAGAGAAACTGAATCCACTAAGAGAGGGAAACATTAAGGATTCCTACAAAATTTCGACGCAGAATTTGACTAAAGAGGAGCAGAAAAATATAGATGAGTGGGGATACCCATATGTTATGAACCTTTATAGACCCCACCTTACTGTTCTTGCTTTGGCAGACGAGAAGGACGCCACGGAGGTTTCTCGGGCGATATCGTGGAGCAAGAGTTTTCTGGTAAATACAATAACAACGATAATTTCGGGCAAAGATGAACAGGGCGCAAAATTAAAAATCGTTCGTGAATTTCACATAACTGCCAAAAATTGGTGATTTTTGATTTTGACGGCCCCATTCTATGATAGATTCTTGAGTTCATAGTATTGGTAAGGGGCAAAACCGAATCCTACAAATCGTAGGTCTTTTCATTCCGTCGCTCGATAAGCAAAATGAAGACGCTCTTATTCTCCTGTCGGTAGACGATGCGAAGGTCTCCCTTTCTCACCCGAAAGATATCGTTCCTCCCCTTGAGTTTTTTAATATCCAATCCTTGCAGATCACCAGACGACAATTTGGTGAGTATGCCCTTCACGCGCTCCTGCTCTCTCGCATCGAGTTTTTTGAGCGCTTTCCGGATGGAGTCCATGTGTTTTTCTTGTCCGCTACAATCGAGACAGTAAATCGGCGATGGCCACCCCTCCTTTTTTAATCTTCGTAAAGTCGACAACCGGTTCCCAGAAACTCACGTCCTCTTCGGGGGGGGAAATTTTGAATACCGGTTTGGATTTCCGCACCACAATAAAAGAGCCCCCCTCCTTTACTTTGGAGATATAAGACTCTATATTTTCCCGCAGTTCTTTCAGACCGACGATAGTATTGTTTTTCATACTATGAAGTTTATCTGAAGATAAACCGGCCGTCAAGCGGCCCCAAAACTCAACGACTTGGAATACCTATCAAACAGGTTCTGACTTCCTTCACTGCCTCCAGCGTGCGGAGCGAAAAACATCCCTTCCTGATATAATATATGTATGGAACTGATAAAAGAATCTCACATCGAGGGGGAGTTTGACGGCTTTGCCGAGCATGCGATTTTTACCCTGACGAGCGGGGAGAAATACCAGCAGGCGAAATATAAATACCAGTATCATCACGCCTATCGTCCAGCGGTGAAGGTGTACCGGGACGGATTGAAATACTACCTCGATATCGAAGGAATGGGCGAGACGATCGAAGTGTACAGAATCAATTAAATGCCTCATTTTCAGGCCTCGTTATGCACAGTTGACTAATCTCCCATACCTTGCCATTATTACCTTAATGGCGCCCGTGAGAAAAAAGACCCGTTATCTCCGTGACCAGAAAACCTCATTCTTTGACCTTTCGATTTTGAACTCCCCCTTCGGGGGATTTTTTTTGCCGCCTCGGGCATGGAAAAACAAGGACAAAGCACCGCCTCGTATCGGTGGAGACCAAATCAATCCCCAGGATTTCTCGTCGCAAAGCAAAATATATAGGACAACAATATGAATATAAAAAATAAAATATCCACTGCGCTCTTGGAAGCTCAGGTATTCAAATCGGGGCGAGCGCACCTTGAAAAAGAAGGGTTCACCGAAATTTTCCCGCCCCGTATCGTCAGGGCTTCGGGAGCCTGCGAAAACGTGAATACGCTCTTTGAAGTTTCTTCCAGCAAGGATTTTAAGTGGTTCGGCTATCCTGAGAAACATCAAGCCTATCTCGCGCAAACCGGCCAATTGTACTTGGAAGCCTTCGTTCCTTATTTGAATAAGGTGTATTGCGTGGGTCCGAGTTTCCGCGCCGAGCCAGGCAACGACAACCGCCACCTTATCGAATTCCAAATGATGGAGATAGAATTCACGGGGAATTTTCAAGAGCTTCTCGGCCACATCGAGAAATTCATCTCTTCGATTGTCCGGGATTTGATCGCGCTCCCGGCAAAAGAACAAAAAAAGTTGGGGTTGAGCGAAGCGCACATCACCCGTCTTGCGAAAACGCAGCCGGTTTTTCCCAAGGTAACCTACAACGAAGCGATGGCGCGATTGCACTTAACTTGGGGAGACGACATCAACTCCAAGAAGGAAGCGGAATTGGTGGCTCAGTTCGACGATCATCCCGTTTTTATCACCCACTATCCTGATCCGCTGTGGGATCACGGGAAGGAAATCGAGGTTGAAAAGTTCTTCAATATGCTGCCTGATCCTCAAAATCCCGGATTGGTGCAATCGGCGGATCTCATTCTTCCGATTGCCGGTGAAGCAGTAGGGTCTGCTGCAAGAATCGACAACCCCGATACGCTGGTATACCGACTCTCGAACTCCAAAATGTATAAGCGCCTCTTGAGTATGGGGGGCAGTATGGATGATTTCGGATGGTACATCGAGTGCTCCAGGAATAAAATGGTACCTCATGTCGGATGCGGCTTTGGTATGTCTCGGATTCTCCGCTGGATCTTGGGAACTGATGACATTAAAGAAGCGGTAACGTTTCCTTCAAATCAGCATCATATCATCTAGCGATTTGGCCGGTTCCGCTGTTTTTGTCGCAAGTTTTCCTGCCCGTTGTATAATTAGAGTAAGGCCATGAAAACGAATTTTTACACCGGCCGCGGGGACGGGGGAAAAAGCCTCCACGGCAACAAGCGTTTATCCAAAGGTGACCTCCTCTTCGAGGTTTTGGGAAACTTGGATGAGTTCAACTCCTGGCTCGGCGTTTGCCGCGCGTCGCTCGAAAAGAAAGATAATTTTAGGTTGGGGAGATTCAGTTTGGACGAAATTCTAAAATCGGTTGAGAGAGACATCTTCATCATTCAGGCTGAAGTAGCCGCTGCGGGGTTCGAGTATTCAATAAAAAAATTCAAGAAGATTACCGCCGAAAAGACGGCGGGGCTCGAGAGAATTATCGAATGGGCGGACGCGAAGCTGCCGCCCTTGAGAAATTTCATCATGCCGGGTGGCAGCGAGGTTGGCGCGCGGTTGGATTACGGGAGATCTCTTGTGAGGAGAGTTGAGCGGTCGATCGTGAAGTTCAGCGAGAAAAGGCCGCTTTCCCCGGAAACGCTCCAGTACTTGAACCGCCTTTCGAGCCTGCTTTTCGCCCTCGCGCGGTATGCCAACTTCGCGGCGGGCGCCAAAGAGGAAAACCCGGATTATCATTGATCCCATTTTGGGTTATAATTTATCTATGGCTATGATGAGCAAAGAAGAAGGTGGTTGGCCGCCAGTAAGTCCAGAGAAAATATTGCACGATGCGGACAAATTGGACGCGCGGCTGATACAGGAAAGATTCAACGCTTTTCTCTCGGCTCCGGAGGAAGGAAAGACTCCAGCGCAGTTTTTCGAAGAGAAGCTCGGATGGAGTCCGAAGGAGGTAAGATGGATGCTACAAGTCATGGAGAAATCCCTAAAAAGGTTCTTCAACGATTTGGAATTTAAGGTGCCAGATGATCGGGATATGTCGGGTAGTAGAAATATAAAGAGAGTATTACTCGAGATCATAGCGAACGACCGTGATATGGAAACAGCAGAAAAGATGGAGCCGATGGTTAACTTGTTCGCGGATAGAGTCGCGGAACCTTTCCTGAGGAAGAAAAGGGAGTAAATAAGATTCATGCTTACTATTCAAGAAATGCTTCTCCGTTTGCTCGCCGCGGTCGTCGTCGGGGCGATCATCGGCCTCGAGCGCGAACTCATCGGCAAGGAGGCGGGCGTCAGGACCAATTTGATGGTTGCTTCCGGAGCGGCCATTTTCACGATGGTTGGCGTTACGCTCCCGTACATCGTCGCGGTGGGGAACCTCGCGGATGTCGTGGCGCGGAATAGCGGCTTTCTGACCGTCGTGGCGAATGTCGTCATTGGCGTCGGCTTTCTGGGGGCGGGGATTATCCTCCATCAGGGCCAAAAGGTGCGGGGCTTGACGACCGCAGCGACCGTTTGGGTGGTAGCCGCCTTGGGTGTCCTCTGCGGCGTCGGTTTAATCGAGTTCGCTTTCGTGAGCGCGATCGGTCTGGCTTTGATTCTGTTTTTGACTCGCAAAATCGGCGTGAAGGAATTGCCTGAAGGCGGAACAGGCGACAAGTAACTGATATGAGCCGGATCTATCTTGATTACGCCGCTTCAACTCCGGTGAGAAAGGAGGTTTTGAAAGAAATGCTTCCCTATTTCTCGCGGAAGTTCGGCAACCCCGGATCACTCCATTCGTTCGGGCAGGAAGCAATGGCGGCCATCGACGAGTCACGCGAGAAAATTGCGAGAGTGATCAGTGCCGATTTTCGCGAAGTGATCTTCACGGGTTCGGCAACGGAAGCTAACAACCTCGCGCTCCGCGGGGTAGTTGGAGCGGCGCGACTTATTTCTCGCGGAACCGGCCGTCTTTTTTCTCCAGCGGAAAAAAGCGGCCTTGACTCTCGGCTCGTTCGCTCCTTCGGAGACCGAGCCGACCGCGCCTTCGAGACATTCCGCTCAAAACAAATCGCGCCGCCCAACCCGGATAATTTTTTGAAACCTAAGGTGATCGTTTCGGCAATTGAGCACGAATCGGTTCTCGACACAGCGTATGAATTGGAAAGGGAAGGTGTTGAGGTTGTCGCTCTGCCGGTCGACAAGAGGGGAATCGTTGATTTAAAAAAACTCGAAAAAGAACTTGATGAGCGCACGATCTTAGTTTCTATAATGTATGTCAATAACGAAATTGGCACTGTTGAGCCCATATCTGAAATCGCGAAGATAATTCGCAATTTCAGGAACTCCCTGCACCCTAAACCCACGCCTGCGCAGGCAGGCTATTCCCCGTACCCTTTGTTTCACACCGATGCCGCCCAGGCTTTCATGTATCTCGACTGCGATGTCAATCCGCCAGCTGGCGGACTCGGCGTCGATCTCATGACTTTGTCCGGCCAGAAAATCTACGGCCCCAAGGGCATCGGCGCTTTGTATGTTCGCGGAAATTCCCTATCCCCTAGACCCTATCCCCTAGACCCTATTGTGACTGGCGGTGGCCAGGAGTTCGGTCTCCGCTCAGGAACGGAAAACACACCCTTGATCATCGGCTTCGGCAAGGCGGTCGAGTTGGCTTCCAAATCGAGAAACAAGAATAGGAAATACGTTGAAAGTTTGAAAAAATATTTTTGGAGCGGTTTGAAAAAGATAAATAAGAAAGTGGAAGAGAATAGCGATTCCAATACTCCTCATATCCTCAACGTTTATTTTCCCGATGAGTATACCGGAGATCTCTTGGTCAAGCTCGATATGGCGGGCGTCGCGGCTTCCGCCGGTTCGGCTTGTTCGGCCAGAGCTTTTACTCCCTCTCATGTTTTGCATGCTCTTGGGTTTTCGGAAGAGAGAGTAAGAGGCAGCGTTAGGTTCAGTTTCGGTATCACGACCACGAAGAAAGAAATCGATGAAGCCATTCGAAGAATTAGGAAAATAACGTAGCTGGTAATCGGGGGATAAATTCTGTTTACTGGTTGCTGGTTACTTGTTACCATAAAAGCATGAACACAGAAAAAATAAGGGGCTACTTGTATGTAGCAATCATAGTGGGAGTTTTAGTCGTGGCGTATGCGGCCATATCTTTCGTAGGAGCTTATTCGAACTCTATTGAGCCGTCGTCATACAGAAGTTTCAGCGTGACGTCTGACGGTAAGGCGATCGGAGTTCCCGATGTCGCGGAGTTCACCTTCAGCATCGTGACGGAGGGCGGAAAAGATCTGGCTT
This sequence comes from uncultured bacterium, assembly GCA_963713955.1. GTDB lineage: Bacteria > Patescibacteriota > Minisyncoccia > UBA6257 > GWB1-50-10 > JAKAHT01. The sequence goes on along the minus strand of OY970216.1, from coordinate 30,109 downwards.
CTCTCCAGAGCCAGAATACCGACGGCATGAACAAAGCGATCGATTTCGTGAAAGGAGAAGGCGTCGATTCCAAGGATATCCAAACGAGCGGTTATAATATTTCGCCCAGATACCAGTATTCTAACTGCGGAGTTTATTCCGGCACGGTTTCAAGCAGCGTATGTCCGCCGCCGACCATAGTCGGCTACACGGTGACGCAGAACGTCGACGTTAAAGCAAGGGATTTCTCGAAAATCGGCGATATACTTTCAGGCGTGGTCAAGAATGGTGCGAATACTGTCTCGTCTTTGAGTTTCACGATAGACGATCCGACAGCGGTTCAAGCCGAAGCGAGGAGCCAGGCGATACAGAAGGCCGAGGCGCAGGCCGAACAAATTGCCAAGGAAGCCGGTTTCTCGGTGGGTCGCCTCTTGTCCATAGATGAGAATCAGAATTTCCCGGGTCCGGTGTACGCTATGAATGAAATGAAAACCCTGTCTTCGGCGGGGACCGGTGCCGTTCTGGCGCCGACCATAGAAGCCGGTTCCGAAGAGGTGGACGTTTCTGTAACATTGAGGTACGAAATAAAGTAAGGGCTTGATACGAAATTTCAATCCTGAGCTTGCCGAGGGAGCAGGAATTTCGTTCATCAAACCTTACCCCGCACCTTTTCTGCGGACAGGATTTACGGCTTCTGGAGGAGGGAAAATGTAACTTCTTGGAAATTAATTCGTAATAAATAGTATACAAAAGGTGCGGGGTGCTCATTATTGTGGTTAAATTTTGTTCGCCACGAAGTGAGCTCCAGAATTTAAACAATAATAGTATGTCTAGCAAGAAGATAGTTTCTTTGGTTGTTGCGGCGGCCCTGGTCGGGGGCGTTTTCGGTTCTCTCATAAGCGCCAGCACCGCGCGAGCCGACATTCTGAGCAATATCTGGGATTTCTTGAGCGGGAATAAGTCGACTTCGACGTCTTCCGCGACGAGCGGGAACGCTGCGACAACGACGCTCTACCAATCCGCCTACAGCTATGAGCAAGCGGTGATCAACACGGTCAAGAAAAATTCGCCGGCCGTAGTTTCAATCGTCATTTCGAAGGACGTTCCGATCATTGAGCAATGCCCCCAGTCGTTCAATCCGTTCTCTGATTTGCCGCCCGAGTTCCAGCAGTTCTTCGGCCAGAATTTTGGCGGTAATAATTTCCAAACGTACGTACCGTGCCAAAAGGGGACTCAGAAGCAGGACGTCGGCGGCGGTTCCGGCTTCATTGTTTCTTCGGACGGTTTGATCATCACCAATAAGCACGTCGTTTCCGATACAACGGCCGATTACACGGTCTTCTTGAACGATGGCAAGAAATACACGGCTACCGTTCTGGCGAGGGATCCGATTCAAGACTTGGCTTTGATAAAAATCGACGCCGCGGGCTTGCCGACGGTCACCTTGGGTGATTCCGACGGGGTACAGCTTGGACAGACATCCATCGCAATCGGGAACGCGCTCGGTGAGTTCCGGAACACGGTTTCGGTGGGGGTGGTATCGGGTTTGTCACGGACGATAACCGCTTCCGGCGCGACGTACGGTTCCGAAACGATCCAAGGGGTCATGCAAACGGACGCGGCCATCAATCCGGGGAATTCCGGGGGGCCGCTTCTCGATTTGAACGGCGACGTCATCGGCATCAATACGGCGATCGTCTCCGGCGCGCAGAATATCGGCTTCGCAATTCCCATCAATCAGGCGAAGCGGGACATCGAGTCGGTCCAAAAGAGCGGCGCCATACAGACGCCGTACCTCGGGGTCCGGTACCTTACCGTCACCGCCGACATAGCGAAGACCCAGAATCTTTCGGTTAACCACGGTGCGCTCCTTCGGGGGGATGACACCGGGCCGGCCGTGATCCCCGGATCGCCTGCCGACAAAGCCGGCCTTGCGGCTGAGGACATCATATTGGAAGTCAACGGCACTCCGGTCGACGCGACGAACACGCTCGTGTCGCTCGTGAACGAACACAGCGTCGGCGACACGGTGACGCTTAAGGTTCAGAGGGGGAGCAAGACATTGGATATCCCGGTGAAGCTCGAAGAGCGCCCGGCAACCACGCAATAGAGATTAGCGCTCGACTTGTCCTCTTGCTAATCCTACCAAAAGGTAGTAGCATTGGGGTATACTGTATAGGTAGGAGGAGCCGTCAGTTTTCGTACTTTTGTATCTTTTCGTAATTTCGTAAAGATTCCTATGCCTAACTTCCAACGATTCACCATAAAAGCCCAGGAAGCTCTCCAGTCCGCCCAGGAGATGGTTTCGCGCTACAACCACGGCGAGCTCAAGGCGCTTCACCTTCTCTCCGCCCTTCTCGACGACGAACAGACGCTCGTGCGGCCGCTCCTCGTGAAGACAAACGTGAATCTTTCCGAGCTGGAAAAAGAAACGTTCCGGCTCCTCGAAACGCTCCCCAAGGTTTTTTCGAGCGGTGGATCGATCGGTCAAATGTACCTTTCCCAGGAAATCATAAGGATTCTCGACAAGGCGGGAGAAATTTCTCTCCGATACAAGGACGAGTTCGTTTCTTGCGAGCATCTGCTCTTGGCCTTGACAGAAGTTCCGTCCACGGCTTCCGAAATGCTCGCGAAATTCGGCGTGCGGAAAGATTCCCTGCCGAAGATCCTCGAAGAACTTCGGGGATCCGTCCGCGTTACCGATGAAACGCCGGAATCGAAGTTCCAAGTTCTCGAAAAATACGCCGTGAATCTCACGGAGAAGGCGAGGCAGGGGAAGCTCGATCCGGTCATCGGCCGCGAGGAGGAACTCCGTCGGGTGATGCAGATACTTTCCCGGAGGACGAAGAACAATCCAGTTTTGATCGGGGAGCCGGGCGTCGGGAAGACCGCCATCGTCGAGGGGCTCGCGGAGCGGATTGTCGCGGGAGATGTGCCTGAACCCCTGAAGAATAAGGAAGTCGTGACGCTCGATCTCGGATCTCTCGTCGCGGGGACCAAGTTCCGGGGCGAGTTCGAGGATCGGCTGAAAGCGTTTTTGAGAGAGATTAGCCGCGCGGAAGGGAAGATCATACTTTTCATAGATGAGATTCACATGATTGTCGGCGCCGGCGCGGCCGAAGGCGCGATAGACGCATCGAATATGCTGAAACCGGCTCTCGCGCGAGGAGAGCTTCACGCGGTGGGCGCGACGACCTTGAGGGAATATCAAAAATACATCGAGAAAGACGCGGCGCTCGAGCGGAGGTTCCAGCCGGTTTTCGTGGAAGAACCCTCGATTGAGGATTCCATATCCATTCTCCGCGGCCTCAAGGAGAAATACGAGATGCACCACGGGCTCAAAGTCACCGACAACGCCATCATCGCGGCGGTGAATTTGAGCGCCCGCTACATCACCGACCGGTTCCTGCCCGACAAAGCGATCGACTTGATCGACGAGGCGGCGGCGGCGCGGCGGCTGGAATCGGACAGTATACCGGCGGAGATAGAAAAAATCAGGAAGGAAATAACCCGGCTCGAAGTGGAGAAGTCGGCTTTGTCCAAGGAGAGTTCCAAAAAAACGCCGGCGCGTCTCAGGGAGATAAGCGATGAACTCAAGAAGTTGAAAAATGAAAACACCAAGCTTTCCGCGAAGTGGGAAAGCGAGAAGAAGAGCATCAGCGGATCGCACGATTTGAGGAAGAAAATAGAGGACCTGAGGCGGGAAGCGGAGCTCGCCGAGCGCGAAGGAAATTTCGACAAGGTGGCCGAGATACGGTACGGGGCCCTGCCGAAAGCCGAAAAAGAATATTCCAAGGGAGAAAATTTCCTCGCATCCGGCGGGAAGTCGCGCAAATTTATCAAAGAAATGGTTGACGAAGAAGACATCGCCTCGGTCGTTTCGAACTGGACGGGCATACCCGTCGCGAAGATGCTTGAGTCCGAAGTGAAAAAACTTTCGCGCATCGAAGAGGAGTTGGGGAAACGGGTCATCGGGCAGGAAGAAGCTTTGAGTGCCGTCGCCCGGGCTCTCAGGCGCTCCCGGGTCGGGCTCGCCGACGAGGATCGGCCGTCGGGATCCTTCATGTTCCTGGGACCGACCGGCGTCGGGAAGACCGAGCTCGCGCGAGCGCTTGCTTCTTTCATGTTCAACGACGAGAAAGCGCTCATCCGGGTCGACATGTCCGAGTACATGGAGCGGCACACGGTTGCGCGGCTTATCGGTTCTCCGCCCGGTTACGTTGGCCACGAAGAAGGCGGGCAGCTCACCGAAACGGTCCGGCACCGGCCGTACAGTCTCATTTTGTTCGACGAGATAGAAAAAGCGCACCCTGAGGTTTTCAATATATTGCTCCAGGTTTTGGACAACGGTCGTTTGACCGACGGCAAGGGCAAGACCGTCAATTTCAGGAACACGGTTATCATCTTGACCTCGAACGTCGGCGGGGCGTATTTCAAGGAAATGTCCGCGCTGGGCTTCCAGGGCGGTGTATCGCGCGAGGTGGAAGACAAAGAAGAAACGTTGCGGGAGCGGATCATGGAATCGCTCCGGGAGACGTTCAAGCCGGAATTTCTGAACCGCCTCGACGAGACCATCATATTCAAATCGCTGACGCCGAAAGACATAGAGAAAATCGTCGCGATCCAGCTCGCGGAGGTCGAAAAGCGGCTTGCCGTACGGGGGATTACCTTGAACGTGAAGCCGGATGTGAGGAGTTACGTCGTGAAGAACGGGTTCGACCCGGATTACGGCGCGCGGCCGATCAAGCGCATGATACAAAAAGTCATCGTCGATGCCTTGGCCGACAAAATGGTGAGAGGTCTTTTGAAGGATGGCAAGGAGGTTACTATCTTCATTAACAAATCTGATAAAGTGGAGGTTAGTCAGTAGAGCGATCGTTTGCGCGGTCGCCCTCTTTTTAACTTACCTCTTGTCATTTTCGTTTCTGGCCGTCGTCGGCTTCTTTTTCATTCTCCTTTGGGCCTATCTCTTGGAAACGCCGGACCGGCGGAGCTTCAGATTTTCCTTCTGGCTCTTGCAGGTCCTTTTCCTTGTCGCGCTCGGGAGCATCCCGGCTCCGGCCCCGATACTCGCGATCTACGCGATCCTGATGTTTTTTCTTTTGGGACTCATGAATTCGGTTTTCGTGAACCGATCGTTCGTCTACAGTCTCTTTTCGACGGTGACGCTCTTATGCTTCTTTGCGGTTCTCTTTTACGGGGTGCCGCTTTTTTCTCTCGGCTCCGTCTGGGACGTCGCGCTGTGGTTTTTGGCCGATTTTGCGGTGGTGTATTTCTCGTTCCGGGAATATGCCGATGTCCTCGGGCAAGGCCCCGAGAAAAAGCTCGGCCTCTATGGCTGTTCCCTAGGATTCGTTTCGTCGGAGATCTCGGCCCTCGCAGCTTTCCTGCCGCTCGGCTTCCTGAATGCCGCCGCGTTTCTCACCATGCTTATCTTGATCGCGCGGGAGGTGATTTTTGCCCATCGGAGGGGGGTTCTCAACCTGTCCCTGGTTTTGAGGGAAGTGACTATTTTTGTAGTTGTTTCCTCGGTTATTTTCGCCACGGCTTCCTGGAGGATATAGTTTGCTTGTTCTCCGTAACGTTCGATACGCCCCATCGTTTTATTTACTGTAGCGACAGAGATCCCCGTTTTTGCACCGATTGTTGATTATCTGACGTATTTTGTTATAATAAGAACATTAGAGCTTGCCCCGTACTACAATCTCACGGTAAGGAGGTCGTAGGACAGGATAAGCCTAGTGACACTACAATGGAAGTTGTAGTACAGGGCTTGGAGTGAGGCCAAGCGCTAGTAACGTCACGAAAATGATTGCTCCATCCGCCTCACGGCGGATTCGCGCTTTTCGCGGTTTACTGGCATGTGACCTCGCCTCCAAGCGAGGTCTTTTCAATGATACTAGTACCGTCGGCGGATCGGGTCGAATGATCTCGCAGGGCGGTATTCCGAAACAAAGAAAAACAAAAGGTCGGCCTCTCAGCCGAAAGTTGGGGGGTAAATAAAGAAATTATTGTCGAACAAAAAGCGGACAAAAGTACTTAAAAATAGATTCCTATTTTTGATGTACGAATGTCCGTAAAGAAAAATTGAAAATGAATAGTTTTAGTCGAAAAGCAGTAGCAGTGGCCCTCACATTCGCGACGGCGGCTTGGTTCGCCGGATCGGTGTTTACGGCTTCTGCTCAAACATCAGCGAGCACCATATCAACGCTGATGGCTCAGATTCAGCAGTTGCAGGCGCAGTTACAGACTCTCCAGAGCGGTTCGGGTTCTACGGCCGGCGCGTCCGGATACACTTTCGCCAAGTCCCTCACACTTGGATCGAAGGGTGCCGACGTTCAGGCTTTGCAGAAATTCTTGAACGCGAAGGGATATACGGTAGCCGCGAGCGGAGCTGGTTCCCCGGGCAACGAAACGACATATTTCGGACCGGCGACCCAGAAAGCCTTGGCTAAATTCCAAGCTGCAAGTAGTATTTCTCCAGCCGCGGGTTACTTCGGCCCCATAACCATGAAGGCCGTTAACGCGATGGAGGGCACGATGGTTGGTACCGGAACCGGTACGGGGACTAATGTTATCGTTCCTGTGGGAACGGGATTAGTCGTAAGCACCGCTTCCGATAGTCCTGTGGGCGGCAACGTCGCGATCGGCGCCGTCGCCACCCCGATGCTCGCCTTGAACTTCACGGCCGGCTCTCAGCCGGTGACGGTGAATTCCTTCGCGATCACGAGGAGCGGCTTGTCGCAAGATGCCGATCTGCAGAACGTTTACCTCTATCAAGGAGGCACTCGTCTTGCGATCAACCAGAGCATCTCCAACGGCAAGATAATGTTCGCGAGCGGTTCCGGACTTTTCACGGTCCCCGCGAATTCCACGGTGGAGATTTGGGTTAAGGCTGACATCGCCAACGTCTCGTCGATCGCGAGCCATGTGATCAACTTCGCAGTGGCTTCGGCGTCTGACGTCCAAGCGACCGCTACGGTTGGCGGAACGTACCCCGTGATGGGGAACAATATGTCGTTGGTTTCGGTGACGAACCTCGCTACCTTGACCTTCCAGACAACAACCGCTTCCACGACCATCAATGCCGGGCAGACGAATAACGTCATCGGTCAATTCACGTTGACCGCCGGCAATGACCCGGTGAAGGTCACGAGCTTACGCTTCACGATGACTGGTTCCTTACCGACCCAGTACGTCCAGAACGTGAAACTCGTGAACGGCGGAACCCAGGTGGGTCCGACCTTGCCTTCCTTGACGAGCAACGTGGCGTACTTCGATCTTTCGAGCGCGCCTTTGATGCTCTCGGCGGGTCAGGCCGCGACGCTTCAGCTCTATGCCGACGTGACGGGCGGTGTCGGATATTACTTCCAGTTCACCGTTCAGCAAACGTCTGACATACAAGCCATTGATAACATGTACAATGTTAGCATTGGCGCCACGATCAGTGGCGGGACTGGATTCAGCGCTCAGAACCTGAACTACGTAACGGTAGCCCAAGGTGGATTAGTGGTTAACGCAGCCTCGTCCACGGCGCTTTATGTTGTGGCCGGGAATACCAATGCAAGTCTTGGACAATTCAGCGTCTTGGCGTCGGGTGACAGCATCCGCTTAACCTCGATGACCTTGACGATCAATGGAACGGGCGTTGCGACAAGTTCGCTCAATAACGTCCAGGTACTGCTCGGCGGTGCCCAGTTGGGTACCACGCAGAACGAGACGATTGGGAGCGGCGGATCGGTAACCTTCAGCAACTTGAACTACATCATACCCGCGAACACGACCCAGGCCTTGATGGTTCAGGGCAGCGTGGGGAGCGGCGTATCGAGCGGTTCGAGCATCGGCGTCACCGTGTCTCTGACCGGTCAGTCACAGTCCAATTATGTGACGGTCGGCCCGACCGCGCAGACGTCTCCGGTTCTTCAGGTTCTCGCGAATGCCTCGAACATGACGGCTTACCAGAACGGTTCCTTCGGGAATCCGGTCGTGATGGCCGGTTCGTCGGCTTCGCAGATTGCGTCTTTCGTCCTTCAGTCCGGACAGGTGAACCCCGTCCTTCTGAGCGGCGTCTCGATCGCGATTCCTTCGGGCGTTACGTCAGGTTGGTTGTCTAACCTCTACATAACGGTGAACGGCACCCCGATGGGTCAAACCCAGGGGAACGTCACGCCGAGCGGTCAGTACACCTTCAGCGGTTCTTCGCCGGTCACGGTTGCCGTGAATTCATCGGTGATTGTGAACGTCTATGCTTCCGTTTCGAACGGTGCCTCGACGGCATCGAAAGTCTTGGCTGACTTGGCGTCGATAAGCGCGACAGCCGGGAACAATGCGGTGACTCTTACCGCGAGCGGTGAAAACGGAACGGCCGTCACTGGTCAGTCCGTCGCGATATCGCAGGGTAATGTGTTGGCGGGCGTTTCGCTTGATCCGACGTCTCCTGCCGCGACCGCCATGGGTATGGGTATAGCCAACAACACGTTGGCCATCTTCCGCTTGAACGGTAGCGCATCCGGCCCCGTCACGGTCACTCAGATGACGGTCAAGGATGCCGCGAGCTCTGCTACGACGACGGTGAACGGTAACCTGAGCGCCTTCAACACGTTCGGCTTGGTGTACGGCGGACAAACGCTGAACACTCAGCAGTCGTTGAACGCTTCTGGTACGGCGACCTTCGTCTTCGGTACGCCGATCTCGATTCCGCAGAACGGGTATGCGACGGTAAGCTTGACGGGTAATGCCGTTGCTTACAACAACGCGACGACATCTGAGGCAACCACGCATTCATTCCAGGTTACGAACTATGTTGTTAATCTCGCGACAGGCGCGTCTTCAACGAATGTTGGGGCTCTTGCCGCCGCGGGTAACAACATAACCGTCTACCGGGCTTTGGTTGCGTCGATCGGTGCGGGAACGGTTTCGCAGATCGCTGCGACCGGTGTCGGCCAGAATGTGTTTGCCATGAACGTCGGTGCGACCGCGGGTGGAAACGATGTCTACGTTCAGAAATTGGTGGTCTCCGAAGGAGGCTCAATCGTGAACGCTACGACGTCGATCTCATTGAAGTTCTTCGATTCGTTGAATCCTTCAATAATCCTCGGGACGACGACGCTCAGCAGCACAGCCACTTCGTCGGTTGATCTCGGCAGCAGCAGTGTGACTTCAGGATGGGATGTACCGAGCGGTGCGACTCGCACGATCATCGGTCAGATAACTGCGGTTTCTGACACGACGTCGGCGACGAACAACAACGGTACGTATCAGATCTCGGTGCAGAGCGTAACGTGGAGCGATGGCTCCTCGCAGAGCTTGACGGTATTGCCGGCAAGCGTGACTCTGCCGATTCCGGGACCTCTCTTGACCAACTTGGCCAACTAGCACTCGGTTTCCCGATAGCGCATAATCGGACACCAAATACCCCGGCCTCGCGCCGGGGTTTTGGTTTTTTGGTCCCTCGGGAAACCGCAGGTCTCCCGAGGGGCTGACATAGTTTTATATTGCGTATCCAAAATATTTAAAATCAGTGTTAAAATATTCTCATGATTGTTGAGGGTAAGCTTGATAAGAACTCTATAGAGAAACCATTTTCTAAAGCAGCTGTTGATGTGTCTAAGAAAATTGAAATTAGAAATTCTCGTACTATGTCTCAAGAACGCTGGCAAAGTTTTTCCAAAAACGAACAACTAAAGCATATCGCTTCCGAAGTGAAGCGCGCTTCGCTGTACGAGAAAGAGAACCCGAAACTCAAAAACGAGATATTGGAGCGCGGCTTGAATCTCGTGGATTTATCTTTGGAAGACGATAAATGGAAAGACAATCTGAGATTATTGTTCCTTCTGCGCAACCTCCTTGCCGAATCGTATATTGGTTCGGGATTGCCTCTGGATCGCATTTACGCCTTATTTTGATATCTGCCTCCCCTTGTATCTATATCCCCAGTTTCTTTTCCAATCTTGCGATGCGCGCTTTCACGGCTTCCAGCTCTTCGCGGTACACCACCCGTTTAAGTTGTTCTTTAATTTCGGATATTTCCCTCTGTATCACGTCCAAGCTGCTGTGGATGTATCGAATGTCGTCATCAACCTTGTTGAAGCGTTCATTCATTCCCTTGCGTACTGACCTGAATTGCTCATGCACTTCTTTAAATCCTTCATCCACCATTCTAGCTAATGTATCAACGGTTGTTTCTTTAGCTTCTTTCATGGTGCTTGTATTATATCAACAATAAGAACTTCGGCAATCTTCAAAGTTATCCACTCCGCCAGCTGGCGGATCTATCGAGAGCGGGAGGCCATATTTTGGGGGATAACCGCCTCCCGAGCACTGAAGGCGCTCGGGAGCTTGACTTTGTAATACTTTGTATTACACTTGAAAGTATGAGAAAAATCATAAACATATCCCTTCCCGAGGAATTGCATAATAAGGTCAGTAAAGAGGTAAAGGAAGGTGGTTATGCCACGAAGAGTGAATTTTTTAGGGATTTGCTTCGCCTGTGGGAAGAGGAAAAACTTTTAAGAGAAATCAGAGTAAGTCAGGCTGAAATGTTAGCGGGGAAGGGCAAAACGCTCCGTTCCCTGAAGAGCTTGAGATAAGTGCCATTAAGGAGGGGCATGAAAATAATTTACTCGACTCAGTTCGCGAGAAAATATAAGAAGCTTCCCAAAGAGGTGAAGGCTGCTGCCGAGAAAGCTGAGGTGCTGTTCAGAAAGAATCCGTTTAACCCTGAACTGGAAACTCATAAGCTCCATGGAAGGTTGAGTTTATTCTGGGCTTTTTCCATAAACAGTGATTATAGGATTATCTTTGAGTTCGGTGGCGACAGAGACATGGTGTATTTTCATGATTTACTATCCGCCGTGAACGGGATTTTAAACAAAGACAAGCAATGAAGGAAGCTCTAAGTTACCTAAAAAACAGCACTTTTGTTAAAAATAGCCTGGTTCTTTTTCTGGGAACCGCGTCGGTCAATATCCTCAATTATCTTTTCCATCTGATGGTCGGGAGGATGGTGAGCGTCGAGGTGTACGGTGAAGCTGAATCTCTCATATCTCTCATAAACATAATATCAGTCCCGGCGGCCACCCTGACCCTGGTAGCCACGAATTATGCCGCCAAATGCAAAGCGGCCGGCAACTCGGAGGGCGTGAGGGAAATCCTGAGGTATTTCAACGGTAAGGTTTTGATTTACGGCTTGCCGCTCCTTTTCGCCGGCATAGTTTTCACGCCTTATTTGAAATATTTCTTCAATCTGTCGAGCGGTTTCCCGCTGATAGAGGTTTGGATTCTTATATTTCTTTCTCTTTTGGGGGCAGTGAATTCCGGGATACTTAGTGGCTGGCAGAAGTTCAAGGATGTAGGTTTGGTAGGCGTTTATGGTGCGATAGTGAAATTGGCAGCGGCATTCGTGCTTATAAAGATTGGTTTCGCCTTGGGGGGAATAATAGGGAGTATTTTATTGGGTGGGGTGATTTCCTACGTTGCGTCCGTTGTTGTCATCAGATTCATCTTGCGCAGGCAAAATAATGATTCTCCGCGTAAAAGCATCGACGCTTTTCTGGGAATGAAAAGTTACGTCGCCGCCGTTTTTGCGGGGAGTTTGGCGATCAGTTTTTTGGGGAATGTCGACGTGGTTTTAGCCAAGCATAATCTCAGTTCTCTCGCAGCGGGTCAGTACGGAGCTCTGTCGGTCGTTTCCAAAATTATTTTCTTTGCGACTGGCGTCGTCGCCACCGTTCTTTTTTCGATGTCGGCCGAAAACAAACACAAAGGTATCAGCTCTTCCCGTATTTTCAAAGACGCCTTTCTTGCCACTCTCATCGTTTCTCTCGTGGCGACGCTCGTTTATTTCGCTGATCCCAAACTAGTTCTCAGTCTTTTATTCGGAAACAAATATGAAAACGTCGGTTTTTATCTGGGATTCTTTGCTATCGCCGCCTCGCTTTTTTCCTTGGCCAATCTGGTTTTGCAATACGCGCTCTCAATTCATAAGACAAAGATCTCTTATGTTTTTCTCGTGATCGCTGCTTTGACGACAATCGCGATATTTCTCGCTGGGCAGAGCATCCCTTCAATGCTTTTAATAATGACCGTGGCGCAACTCGTGGCTTTACTTATCGGCGGCCTGTTGTTATTTTAATTATGTATGAGGGGGAGCCGCAAAAAACTCATTTCCGTCATATTTCCCGTTTACAACGAGGAAGAGAATATCCCCTCGCTTTGTGACGCTTTCGCGAAAGTCTGGGAAAAACTGGAAGACAAATATGGCTATGAGATCATTTTCGTGAATGACGGGAGTAATGACGGGAGCGCAGAATTGATAGAGAGGATGGTTGCCGGTAACAAAGGAATCAAGTACCTGGAATTTTCAAGAAACTTCGGCAAAGAAATAGCGACTTCCGCCGGCCTCCATTACGCTAAAGGGGACGCAGCGATTATCTTGGATGCGGATCTCCAGCATCCCGTGGAACTTATCCCGGAGTTCGTGGCCAAGTGGGAGAACGGTGCGGAAATGGTCGTAGGAATCCGGGAAAAGAATGAGGGCGAGGGGGTCGTGAAAAAATTCGGCTCGTTTTTGTTTTACAAAATCATGAACCGGGTCAGCGACATGAAACTCATCCCTTGCGAAACTGATTACCGCCTCGTGGATCGGAAAGTGATCGACGAGTTCAACAGGTTCACCGAGCGCCTCCGGATGACGCGGGGACTCCTGAACTGGCTGGGTTTCAAGAGAGACTACGTTTATTTTGAAGCCAACGGGAGAAGCTCCGGAAAGGCGGGCTATAAGACGGGGAAATTGGTGAAGCTCGCTCTTTCGGCGCTTGTGGCTAACAGCTTGTTTCCCTTGAGAGTGAGCGGCTATCTTGGGGGGTTTATAACCGTTCTTTCCGGGCTTTTCGGGTTGTTTATTCTGGTTGAGAGATTCGTGTTGGGTGATCCCTTGAGTCTGAGTTTTTCGGGTCCGGCCATATTGGCCGTGATAATCCTGTTCCTTGTGGGTATCATACTGAGTTGTCTCGGGCTTATGGCCCTTTATATTGCCAATATCCATGGTGAAGTGGAGAACCGCCCGATGTACGTGATACGAAGGAAAAAGAATATATGAAAATTCTGGTCTTTTGCCTACCCGGAATAGGGGATTCCCTGATGGCGACGCCGATGGTGAAGCTTTTGAAAGAAAAACTACCCGGCGCGGAAATCGACGTGGCCTGTATGCTCGGCGGCGTGGAATATGTTTTTAAAAACAATCCGAACATTAACGATATTTATAGACTCTCGCTTTACGGCGAGAATAAATTGAAAGGGCTGATGCAAACACTCAAGTTGCGTAAAAAGAAGTACGACGTTTCCATCCTGGCTTTCCCATGCTACCGGCGGGAGTATCATCTCGTTCACTTCTTGGCTGGAGCGAAAAAGAGGATAGCTCATCGGTTCAAGAGCGGCTACTTCACCGAATTGCATTGGTTGAATACCGACTTGATTGAAGTCGACGAGAACGAGCACAACGTGATTAATAACTTGAATTTATTGAAGGCTCTAGGGATATCTTGGGAAACGGAGATCAAGAAAGAAAATATAAGATATGATCTGTCTCTCGACAAAGAAGATGTGGAATTCGGGAAAGAGTACGTGAAAAACTTGGGCTGGGAGAACCGGAGCATAATCGGAATTCATCCCGGCTCCACGAATTCCCCGGCGGCGCTTCTTAGGCGCTGGCCGGTCGAGAGGTATGCCGAGGTCGCGAAGTTTCTGATAAGCGAAAAAAAGAAGAAGGTACTCATTTTCGTGGGTCCCGACGAGATTGATCTGGGGAGCAGGTTGTCTCAGTTGGTAAACGATAAAGACAACTGCCATCTGTTACAGGATATCAGCTTCGGCCAATCCTTGGGAGTTCTGGACCAAGTTGAAATGCTTATCTGTAACGATAACGGATTCGGCCACCTGGCCGTTGCCTTGGGGAAGAAAATAGTGACTTTGTGGGCTTCGACGAATGATAAATGGAGTCTGCCCTATGATAGGGATTTGGTTACCTTGGTGCGTCCGGAAAACTTCAAGCCGTGGTACCGATACGATCTGAAGAGAGTAGTGCCGAAAGGGCTGAATAGTGGAATCGGTAAAATAGAAACAAGTCAGGTTATGAGCAGAATAAATTTATAAAGAGATATGATTGTCACACGAACTCCGTTCCGAATAACATTGGGTGGCGGTGGCACCGATTTGCCGGCGTATTATAAAAAATACGGCGGTTTTATTTTTTCCGCAGGGATCAATAAGTATATGTTTATTGATGCAAATCGTTCGGTTGCGGACGATTTAGTCCGGCTGAAATATTCCAAAGCAGAAACCGTAAAAAGTGCGGATGAACTAAAAAACGATCTTGCTAAGAAAGTATTGCAATATTTAGGCATAAAAAAGAATATTGAGATTAGCTCCATATCGGATATCCCCGGAGGAACAGGTCTCGGTTCGTCAAGCTGTTACACGGTCGGTCTTTTACATACGCTTCATACGCTCAGGCGAGAGTATGTATCGCTTGATCAACTGGCGGAAGAAGATTTTCATATTGAGGCAGAGCTTTTAAAACGTCCCATCGGAAAACAAGATCCGTACATGGCTGCATTCGGCGGGCTAACGGTTCTCGATATCGAGAAGAACGGGAAAGTGAATATCCGCAAGGCGAACATCTCCATGGAAACGGCCGATAATCTCAATAACAACCTTCTCGTTTTTTTTACCGGACAGACACGAAGTGCCGACGAAATCTTGCAAGAACAATCAAGCGGTGTAAAAGAGAAAAAGAAGGACGTGGTGGAGAGTATGCATTTTATCAAAGAGCTTGGCTATAAGATCCTTGAAGCAGCGGAGGCCGGCAATATTGACGCCATCGGCAAGATGTTTGATGAACACTGGCAATACAAAAAGAAGATATCAACAAAGATGTCAAACCCGATATTCGACAAGATATATGCCTCAGCCCTGCAGAGCGGTGCCTTGGGTGGCAAAATCTCTGGGGCTGGCGGTGGAGGATTCTTCACCTTTTATGTTCCCGGTGATCAAAAGAACACCAGGGAAACAATGCGCAATTTTGGTTTAAGGGAAATGCGGTATCGTTTCGATTTTGAGGGATCAAAAGTTGTCACTGATTTTTAAAATAGCAAAGATATTATTACTAATGTCAAATAAACTGATTCCTAGGGTGCTATTGATAGGGGCGGGCCAGTTTGGGGAAAACCACCTAAGAGTGCTTCAGAAGTTGGATAGGAACGGACTTCTAAGATTGGTCGGAGTGGTTGTGAAAAGCAGGAGGGCTCAGGAAGAATTGTCAAAAGAATTATCTATACCAGTCTATCGTGGGGTGAGAACCGATCTTTTTATTGGGGTTGATGCTGTCGATATAGTCACGCCAGGGGAGACACATCAGAACTTGGCCAGAGCCGCTTTAAAGCAAGCTCATGTTTTTGTCGAAAAGCCATTGGCATTTAGTCCGAGCGAAGCTAATTATCTTTATGATCTGGCATTAAAGAATAAGAAGGTTCTCATGGCGGGGCATATTTATAGGTTTCATCCCGTGACCAAATTTTTAAAAAAGACATTAGACGTCAGTCACATCGTCTCGGTCTCCGGCCAATTTATCAGTCCTTCTGAAACGTATAAGAGGGGAGATAAGGCTTCTTTTGAGGAATTACACCTTTTTGATATTTTAGATTTTTTAATTGGCAAGGAACCCGAAGTCGTTCATTCTGCTGGTTCTGACAGTTTAACGAGGGTCGAAATGCGATATGCTCCGAATTTAAACGTTGACCTTACAATTGGGTGGCGGGCAGGAGAGAAGATCCGATCCTTAACATTTGTTTCTAAAAAGAACGGTTTAGTGACCAAAATTACTGCTGATTTTGCTTTATCTATAGTTACAACAGAAGATCGGAACGGTTCTAAACGAAAAATAATCAAAATATGGACGGAACCCCTAGAAGACGAACTCCACACTTTTATTAACGAGGTTAATGGCGGAAGAATCGTCATCGGCGCGCGGGATGTCGTCAGGGTTACTGGTGTCGCCGAGCGGGCAAGCGTGATAAAAAAAGACAAACCCAAAGTGGCCATAATCGGCGGCGGAATTTTTGGGGCAACTGCAGGTTTAATATTAGCAGAAAAATTCGAGGTTGATCTTTTTGAGCGGGAGGAAGACATCCTTAAAAAAGCTTCCTATGCTAATCAATATCGCCATCATCAAGGTTTTCATTACCCCAGAAGTCTTAAGACTATCGAAGAAATAAAGTCGGCCACTAAAAACTTTGAGAGCTTTTACCGAAGTATTGTCGTAGGTAATTTCCCGAGTTACTACTGTGTGCCTAACCGAGGTTCATATACATCACCAGAACAATTTTTGAGAACCTGCAAAAGTATGGGGTTAAAATTTACGGAAGGATATCCGCCCGCTGGGTTCTTGAATCGAAACACCGTCTCGGTTTCAGTAAAGACCGGCGAGCAAATTTACGATTATGAAGCCTTGAAGTCCTTAATCAAAAAAAGGATGAAGGGTATGCCTAAATTAAACGTACATTTGGGACACGAGGTCACTTCGGCCAAGTTTTTGCCCGATGGCCGAAAGAGATTGGAATGGATAAATAAAAACGGACAAAAAGGTCACGGCGACTATGACATTGTAATAAACGCAACATACGCGGATTACAATGTCTTTTGCCAATGGTTAGGCTTTCCATTGAAGGATCTCCAGTATAGATTCAAAGAGCTCGTTTTGCTCGATATCGATGGACCCCAGAAATGCGCGGTAACCATTATGGATGGCCCATTCGCCACACTGGTTCCGACTGGGCATGGTAATAGATATACTTTCGGCGACGTACCTCTTTCTGTGCGTAAAAAAGTCTCCAGATTTGATAACCATGCTTTTGAAAAATGGAGAAGTGGAGTAAAAACGAAGTGGCCGAAGATGCTGGAGAGATGTCTTATATGGTTCCCCATATTAAAACAAGCGCGGTATTTCGGTTCAATGTATATAACTCTACCAGTTGAATCTTCGTCGTCCCTGAGTGATGCCCGGCCTACCACCGTTACGAGCCACGGTTTCGGCTGTTATTCGGTTTTGTCAGGCAAGATCATTACCAGCGTTTCTACTGGTCTGAATCTACGGTCAAGGATAGAACAGGATTACAGACCGAACAGTCATATTTAAAATAGTCCGTGAGTATTATAATAAAGATGTGGCTAAGAAATTTGAAGAATTACGAATAAAAATATTTGCTGACTGCGCGGAAAAAGCGAGCATGTTGGATATGGCTACGCGGCCGTATATCAGGGGTTTCACAACGAATCCGACTCTGATGTGTAGGGCGGGCATTACCGATTATGCTGGTTTTGCGAAGGACATCCTTTCCATGATCAAGGACCGACCAATATCGTTCGAGGTGTTCTCCGACGATTTTGGGGAGATGGAGCGACAGGCGCGCCTCATCGCTTCATGGGGTGACAATGTGTATGTGAAGATTCCGATCACCAATACAAAACGGGAACCATCCTACAGTCTCATCAAGCGTTTGGCGACCGATGGCGTGAAAATGAACGTCACGGCGGTTTTTACCATAGACCAAGTAAGGGGAACGGTCACGTCGCTCTCGCCCGAAATCCCGGCGATCATCTCCGTCTTCGCGGGCAGGATTGCGGATACGGGTGTCGATCCGCTTCCTTTAATGAAGGAGGCGAAATCGCTTCTCGTGGCATATCCGAAGTTTGAACTTCTGTGGGCGAGCCCCCGCGAGTTCTTGAACATTTTCCATGCGGAAGAGGCGGGATCGGACATTATTACAGTGACACCGGACCTCCTGAAGAAGGTGGGGAAGGCCGGTTATCCGCTCGAGGATTTTTCGGTGGATACCGTGAAGATGTTCTACGATGACGGACAAAAGGCAGGATATAAATTATAACTATGTATAAAGATTATATCGCGTCGTACTTCAAGGAAGTTGGCGAAATCGCGGGAAAGATCGATCATGACGCGGTGAACCAAATGATCAACGTCCTCGCGGATGTCCGCGAGAAACAGGGGCGCCTTTTTGTCATAGGGATCGGCGGCGGTGCGGGGCATGCAAGCCATGCGGTGAACGATTTCCGAAAACTTACCGCTATCGAGACTTATACGCCCGTTGATAATGTTTCTGAGCTTACGGCCCGGGCGAATGATGATGGATGGCATACCATCTTTTCCAATTGGCTCATTGGCAGTCATTTGAATGAAAGAGACGCGGTATTGGTGTTTTCGGTCGGCGGCGGTGATTCGGAGAAAAACATCAGCCTGAATATCGTGGAAGCCTTAAAATTAGCAAAAAAGAAACATGCTAAAATAATGGGGGTCGTCGGTCGCGACGGTGGCTATACCAAACAAGTTGCCGATGTGTGTGTGATCGTGCCGGTCGTGAGTCCGGAAACCGTGACGCCACATACGGAGGAATTTCAAGCAGTCATATGGCATCTCATTGTTTCACATCCAAAATTCCAGACGCAGAAAGGAAAGTGGGAATCCGTAACAGGAAAGTGAAACGTCCTGCGGTCTTTTTGGACCGGGACGGAACGATCATCCAGCAGGTCGAGTTACTCTGCTCGCCCTCGGGGGTGCGTCTACTTTCGGGTGCCGTTCAGGCGATCAAAACAATTAACGATCTTGGCTATGCGGTAGTTGTTGCGACCAATCAACCGGTTGTCGCGCGGGGTATGGCGACGCCTGCCGACGTGGATGCCGTGCATGAGCTTATCTTCCGGCGCCTTGCTGGCCGTGGCGCGCGGATCGATGCTTTCTACTATTGCCCTCATCATCCGCAGGCGAACATCAAAAAATATAGGATGGTTTGCGGTTGTCGCAAACCAGCACCAGGTATGATCTTCGCCGCGGCGAAGGATCTCGGCATAGATTTAAAAAGGAGCTTTCTTGTGGGCGATAGCACGCGGGATGTCCTTGCCGGCAATCGTGCCGGGGTGAGCATGATCCTCGTGAGAACCGGACATGGCGGCAGTGACCTATGGCACTATGAAGGTACGCCAAATTTTATCGCGCAGGATCTCCGACGAGCCGTAAAAATCATACAAAGAGAAAAACAACGATGATCAAGCAAGCCGTTATCCTTTGCGCTGGATTAGGGACGCGGCTGCAGCCCTATACCGATACGATGCCGAAAGTCATGATCCCGATTCTCAGCAAGCCGATGCTTGAATGGAATATTTTGCAATTTAAAAAATACGGCATCCAAGAATTTTTTATCAACCTCCACTATTTACCTGACGTTATCAAAGATTATTTTGGAGATGGTGCATCGTGGGGCGTGAAGATTAACTATCATTTTGAGCCGGAGATCTTGGGGACGGCCGGGGCACTTAAGGCGTTTAAGAATCTTGACCAGAGTTTTTTTTTGATTTATGGAGACGTCTTTAGCCTCGTCGATTATAGGGCAATGGAAAAAGCATGGCATGGAAAGAAAGATGCCGTCGGGATACAGCTCGTGCAGAAAACAGAGAACTATGCTGACGCTGATGTGGCGGAAATCAGCCAAAAGGGAGAATTCATTGCCATTCATCCGAAACCTCATCCTGAGAAATATGTGAATGCGCATCGTATGCGGGGTGTATTTATTCTGAAGAAAAGGATACTTTCTTATATTCCAGATGACTTGTATTATGAGATAGGGAAGGATCTTCTGCCGAATCTTCTTCGGCATCATGAAAAGTTCTATGGTTATGAATCTGGCGATTATTCAAAAGGCGTCGACACAAAGGAAAAATGGGACGAAGTGGAAGAATATCTAAAAAAGTGGAAAATAAGGCCATTGCCCTAATATGGCACTGAGACCTTAAAACGTGTCTACATTCACAGGTTATATGACGACAAATCCATTGGTTTCCGTTATCATTCCGACCAAAAATTCTTCAAGAACGCTTGACGCGTGTTTAAAATCCATAGAAAATCAGACATATGAAAGTACTGAGTTGATAGTTATTGATAATAACAGTACCGACAATACCAAAGAAATTGCCAAAAAATATACCGACAAAGTTTTTAATGAAGGACCGGAGAGAAGCGCCCAGAGAAATTTTGGGGCAGCGCAGGCGAGTGGGGAATATGTATTATTCATTGACAGTGATATGGAACTATCCAAGAAGATAGTTTTCGAATGTGTTGAAAAAATACGGAGCGATTCGCGTGCGGTGGCCATTGCAATCCCCGAGGAGTCGTTCGGCGAAGGATTTTGGGCTAAGTGCAAAAAATTAGAGAGAAGTTTTTATGTGGGAGTGGACTGGATGGAGGCGGCCAGGTTTTTTAAAAAGGAGATTTTTAGTAAAAGCGGGGGATATAACGAGGCGAT
Source organism: uncultured bacterium (assembly GCA_963713955.1). Taxonomy (GTDB): domain Bacteria; phylum Patescibacteriota; class Minisyncoccia; order UBA6257; family GWB1-50-10; genus JAKAHT01. The sequence continues at coordinate 9,764 of OY970216.1, read as the reverse complement.
GATAAGTGGCGAGGATTGGGATTTGTCACAGAGGGTGAAGAAAGGAGGAAGAATTATTAGGATCAGCAATTTTATTTACCATAACGAAGGGAAGATTAGTCTCGCTAAGACCATTAAAAAGAAATTTTATTATGCAAAAAACTTTCATCTATACAAAGACGCGAATAAAAGTGAGGTATTTGCGGCAGAGCAGATTAGTACTCCGGCGCGATATATGTTGTTTTTCGCTCACCCTATCAAACTTTTCAAAAATCCGCCTATCGGCCTTGGAATGCTCTTTATGAAAACCTGTGAGTTTGTCGTCGGCGGGGTGGGATATTTAATAAGTAAAAACAGAGCAGCGTGAACGCGTCAATCTAACCTATCCCAAGAAGAAAATGATGCTAATCGTTTCTCATTTTACAGAGTGTCGAGGAGTGACGGATTTTTTTATCGATTATCTGAAGGAACAAAAGAAAAGTTTTTTTGTCCTAAAGCACCCTTTCTTTTCTGCCGATTCTAAATTTTCGGAGTTAGTTTTTTATTCCGGTGGTCAAGATGCCATTTTGAAAAGATATAAAAAGATCAATAATGAGATACTGAATCTTTGTAAGAACTTTTGTGTTTCAATGATGGTGTCGATTAAGCTCGGAAGGCAAATTGATAAAATTATTTCCTTTGGAAGTTTTAATGTTGCCCCTTTCATCTTTTTTGAAAAGCAACTGAAGAGGAATGTTTATTTCTGGGGAGTTGATTATTCAAGAAAAAGATTTTTAAACCAGGCCCTCAATGGACTTTATCTCCTTTCCGAGACTTTGGCCTGCAAGTATTCAATTTTGACTATCAACCAATCTCCCCGGCAGGCTATGGCTCGACAGAAGTTCCATGGTCTAAAAGAAGAAAATACCGTCAACATTACTAACGGCGTTAAACCGATCGAGTTTCAAAAAGACTTTTCTGGTTTCGGAGAGGTAGCTTTTTTATATATGGGTTCAATTACTAAACAACATGGTATCGTTGATTTCTTGAATTATTTTTATATTAAAAATCATTGTTCTGTCAGCTTATATATTATCGGTAGCGGCGAAATGTCGGCTAATTTGCGGGAAATTATAAAAGAACGTAACTTGTCTGATAAAATTAAGTACCTTGGTTATAAAAATCAACAGGAAATCAAAGATTTTCTTGATAAAATCGAAAAAAAATTATTTGGCATCGCACCCTATTTCTTTGGTGGCAATACCGGTGATCACGTATATTACGGGGATAGCCTTAAAGTAAAAGAGTATTTAAATTATAACTTACCATATATAACCAATAGTACGGCTTATATTCCCGAAGAACTTAAAAAATTCGGCATAATATACAGCTCCTTCGGGGAATTGTCTGAGTCATTGGAAGACAGATTGCTGCGTTTTCATTTTAACATTGCAGAAAAAAAGAAAGTACTATCTACGTACGAATGGGAAGTGATTTTTAAAAAGGTCGCAGAACGGATCAAAATATGAAAACCGTAATCCATCACGTCGCACTTTCCCATACTTCGCCCAATATTTCTGGCGGTGAGAGATCATTGGTTGAGATAGTCAGATATTTGAGTAAATTTGATCATATGTCCCAAATTATATACACATCTGAATCTGGTGCCAGCGTTTATAAAAAACAGCTGAGGGAAGGTGCAGGTAAAATTAAATATACAATTATTGGAAGCCAAAAGATTGAAAGAATTAATGCGTACCTTGCTTTTTATTTGAGGACAATCCAGCAATTTAAGCATCTTAAAAAGTTTGACGCGGGTGACAAAAATATAATCTTTTCTCACGACGATTTTTTGCCGACGCTTATCTTTTCTTATTTATTGAAGAAAATAAATGAGGGCGCGAGGTGGTTAGCGTTTTTTCATATGAAATGCCCGAGTATCTGGAGAGGTTTTGAGGGGGAATATACCAACAGGTTTAAATTGCCGTCGCTGCGTCTGATGAGATATAAACTTGAGCAATGGTTGTTCCTTAAACTTACTCCCGGCAATATCTCCAAGATCGTAACGGTTAACCCGATCTATACGGAATTTCTCAGTAAATATTATGAAAACGTTTATACCCTCAAGGTTATCGGCTGCGGATCCCCGGGCGTTGCGAAAGGTTCTTCAAGCCATAAAATCGATATTGGCACGCGCAAAGAACGAGACAGGCGCGATCTTGTTTTTATGGCTCGGTTTCATGCGCAGAAAGGCATTTTTGAAATGATTGACATCTTAAAGAAAGTAAAACAAACAAAAAAAAATATTAAGTTGGTAATTTTAGGAGGAGGTGCGCCCAAAATTGAAAATCAATTTTTTAAGATGGTCAAGGAAAATGGTTTGACTGATAATATCCGTTTTCTCGGTTATATTAGCGGCGATGCAATGTATGCGGCACTGCAGCATTCTAAAATTTTCCTTTTCCCTTCTTATTATGAATCTTCTCCGCAAGCGGTATTGGAGGCGATGAGTTGCGGATTGCCAGTTGTTGCCTACGATCTTCCTCCCTTCCAGGTTTTTAAAAAGGGTATGGTAAAAGTTCCGATTTTAGATAACGATAAAATGGCGAAAGAAATTTTAAAATTGTTGGATGATAGCAATTACTATAATAAGATAAAAAACGAGGCGGTAGAATTCTCTTCTGGTTATTCTTGGGACAAAACAGGCGCAGAAATTTATGATTTAATTATTCATACATAGATAATGTCGTGTGCATATATTCAATAGATCAATTTGTTTATGGATTTTAATTATTTTTTAAAAATTAATTCTGAGGTCAAAAAGTTTCTAGCCGAATCTAATTTACTAGAAGATGATTCATACTATTCAAAGGGGTTAAATAGTATGATAAATAATAGAATCAACACATATGTGAATTACACGAATTTCAAGTTTATTTACAGGTATTTCTGTAACTGCGAAAATCTGAAAGTTCTTGATCTTGGCTGCGGGTATGGAGATAAGTGTATTTTTTTAAAAAGGTTGTTTCCGTCGTTTGAGATATTTGGCATTGAAACAAAGAATTATGACGATCCGGATCACATAGAGCGTCAGCCGTATTTATTTTTTAGAAGCGTACATGAAAAGATCAAGCAAAGATTCGATATAAAGTTTGATTTTTACGACGGCGTTAATATCGATGCTGAAAACGATTTTTTTGATATTATCTTACTTTATGCGGTCATAGAACACATATCACCAGATAATAGGTTGAATTTTATACGTACTGTCGGTAAAAAACTAAGAGAGGGCGGCTATTTCATAATTACAAGATGTCCAAGATACTTTGGGTTGGTTGAATTTATAACTCGAAAGATTAGCCCATCAGGTGCGCACAAGTGGACCTTAAGAAAAAATGATCTTTTGAATCTATTTGATAAAAAGGGTTACGAGATGGTTGTCTTGAAAAGATCAAACAATGTTCCGAATAATCACCGACTTGCGATAAAGTTCTCCTCGGCTCTTGTTGTGATAGATCATATTTTGAATTTTCTTCATTGGCCGTTCTCTACAGATTATTTTCTAATTGTAAGAAAAAGGTATATTATATTTCAACATTTGTGATTGCGTAGATTTATATTCCCTTGCAAAATTGCACTCTAAATAAAAAGCTTTTTCAATAATGGAGAGAGTATTTAACGGGAGTAAAATTAAATTTTATTTAAAGTCCCTCTTGAGTAAAACTTACCTTCCAATATATTTGGGCGTGATTTCTTTTATTACCCTATCTCACCTGTCCTATTCAAAGATGAACTTCTGGACGGACGGCGAAGGATTTATAAGCATCTATCACAATTTTTCCCGATATTTTTATCTTTGGGACAGTAATGTATTGGGGTCATTCGGTCGTGCGGTACCAACATCGTTCCCGAATTATCTATACACCAAAATTGCATATTCGGTTTTTGGTTTAAAATATGGTACGTATTTTATTCTGTTTTTTCTAGTTTATTTTGCAGCTCTTTCTGCGTACTTATTACTAAAAGAGATTAAACCAGATAAACTAGCCAATATACTTATTGCCCCTTTATTCATTTTTAATCCCGTTTTTTTAACTTACCTATACGGGTCTGATACGACTACATTATTGATGGCATATATCGGTGTTATTTTATCACTTACCTTTACACATCGTTATCTTAAAGATGATAAATTATCCACTCTGATAAAAATTGTCTTGGCCTCTGTCTTGGTCACGCATCCATTCATCTTCCCTTTTCTATGCCTGACTATTTGCTATATTCTGCTGGTTAATAAAAAGTTTAAAGCGGCGGCTATTGGTTTTGTTTTTCTAGTACTTTTCAACTTTTATTGGATACTCGTATTTTTAGCATCATTTCTTTTTGGCGGAGTAGCCAATCCGTTGGGATCCTATACGAAAGGTCTCGTCGCGAATTACGCTAGGTTGGGTCAATTTCAATATTCTTTTCTGTTTATTGGCAGATCTTTTGGTGTTATTTCGCAGATGTTCGAATATCCCTATATAATATACATTGGCTTTTTTTTATTATGGCTAGCATTAATATATTTTTCCTTCTTTAAAAAGAGAAAGTCCGCAATTCTTTATTGCTATTGGCCGTACGCTTTATTTTTACTTGCGTTTTCCGTCGGTCCGCGCGGCATATTGGGCAGTGCATACAGATATTTTTTCGATAATTTTTCATTTTTTTCAAATTTCAGGTCATATAATAATGTTTTTATAGTTCTAATTATCTTTGTATTTTATTTATGCCTGTTATTAACGAGACAAGAAAGGAGATTCTTATATTTTCTCTGTGGATTGTCGGTATTACTTTTCGGCTCATTCCTCATATTTCAAAATATTGATTATACGAGTCGAAGTTCAGATTTTCCGGCCGAGTATTTTGAGGTCAAGAAAATCGTCGATGATGATCCATCTATCAACAGGACATTATTACTTCCTGATAGCGAATATGATTATTATAGTTGGGATAAGCCGATAAACGATAAATATTTTTTGCAAGACTTTTTTGATAAAAGTGGCCTTGTATTTTATAGGCCGACAATTGACAATGCATTGTTGCGTGACCTCTATTTTAATAAGATCGATCCTGGCTTAGATTATACGGATGATCTATACAACCTGGGTGTTAAATATATTTTGCTTAGGAAGGATTTGGTCAATTGGCAAACAAAAGTGAGTATCGGATATACCCCCCTCCCGCAGTCAATTCATGGAAAATTATTGTTAAGTACGAACAATATTGAATTATATTCTTTGGACTCATATAAGCCAATGATCTCCGGCGACAATGTTTTATTTACTAGAGAAAGTCCAATTTTATACGGAATCACAGTAAGTGATCTGACCGAAAATAGCAGTATCAATTTTTTGGAGTCATTTCAGTCTGGCTGGGCTTTATATATCAAAAAATTTAGTTCGTACCAAAATTGCGTGAATCCTATCCTTTTTCCAGAAGAACACACAACCGAGTGCCTTTCTCCAAAAGGGATGACAATTAATGATTGGTTGAATGTTAAAACCTTGAATACCGGGCACGTGGTTTCTTCGGATGGTTACAGTAACACGTGGACAATTGATCCCGAATATATCAAGCAAAATTTTGATAAATCTTATTATAAAGAGAACCCAGATGGCTCTATTGATATTAATCTAGCTTTGTATTTCAAGCCCCAATCTTATCTCTACCTAGGTCTGATCGTTTCCGGCGCGACGCTTCTCGGCTGTGTCGGGTATCTCAGCTACGATTTCTGGAGAAGGAAGAAAAACAGAGAAGGAAACGTTTAATGTTCAGCCTCCCGGGCGCCTTCAGTGTTCGGGAGGCATGGCGGCAAGTTGTCCCCAAATATATGGCCTCCCGCTCTCGATACCAGGTAGTGAAAACTCGATTGGCTGGCGCGCGAAGCGGGATCGAGTTTCTACTGCCTGGATAGTTTTTGGGATAACTTTTATGGAGTTAATACTGCGTTTTCCATTGAAAAACGTACCCCCATGAGTTATAATTCCAATGATGAATAAAGCCGATCTCGCATCAATAAAACAACTGATTGTGCCGATACTTAAGGAATCGGATGTTTTGAGTGCTTCTCTGTTCGGCTCTTTCGCTCGGGGCGAGAATAAAGACGAAAGCGACATAGATTTATTAGTAACCCTGCCTCAAGACAAGACTCTTTTCGACTTAATCGATCTGAAAGCTAAATTGGAAGAAACGCTCAGTATCAAAGTTGATTTAACGACTCCGCGTTCTCTTTCTCCCAAGATCAAACCGTTTATTCAGAAAGACCTCGTTCCAATCTTATGATTAAAGAACCGGGGATTTTCCTGGAGCATATTTTAGAAAGCATAGAGCAAATAGAGAAGTATACTGCCGGAGTTTCCAGGGAACAGTTCGAAAACTCCCTTAACGTACAAGACGCCGTATTGAGGCGGTTGGAAATTATCGGCGAAGCGGTCAAAAACCTGCCGACTGAATTCAAGGAGGAACATCCCGATATTCCGTGGAAGAAAATCGCCGGCACGAGAGATTTTCTGACGCATGAGTACTTCGACGTTGATATAGATTTGGTTTGGGGAGTCATACAAAAAGATCTTGGAGCATTGAAAGAGCAGATCAGCAATTTGCTGAAATAGATATTCGGCCTGCTTGCTAGGTAGGCCTCCCGCTCTCCATACCCTGTAGTACAACTTCGAATTGTTTCTTGTTTTGAATAGTAGACCTTTAATCTCTTGGCCCCAAAACCTTTCTTCCAGGCTTTCCGATACATATATGCCTGGGGAGGATCTGTTCGAAGTTGTCCTACGGGGCATAGATCCGCCATCCGCCAACTGGCGGAGGCGGAGTGGGTAATCCGGCCTACAGGATGGCGGATGCTAAAAGAGGGCGTAAATGTGGTCCAGCGGCAAACCTTTGCCGATGTATGACTCGGCGAGGAGATTCCGAAGCAGAAACAACAACCTCAGATTATCTTTCCATTTGCCGTCTTCCAGGGATAAATCTATGAAGTTCAAGCCGCGCTCCAGTATCTCGCCTTTGAGTTTCGGGTTCTCTTTCTCGTACAATGAAGCGCGTTTCACCTCAGAAGCGATGTGTTTCAGTTGTTCGTTTTTGGAAAAACTTTGCCAGCGTTCTTGGGACATATCAATTTAATTTTGAGTTATTTAATTTCGAATAACGAATTAATTATTTCTTTAATCGTATTACGGATATTTTCATCGGTGATATCCATTGTCCTGTTATTTTGAGCGGGACGGATATTCACCAGAGAAATGAAATCGACGTGGCCGTCAGGATAAATGTTAATACCCCAAATGTCCTTGGAAGATGAACCATTCTCAATCAATTCCTCAGCGCAATCGACATGGAATTCCCCGCCAATCGAAACCGTCTTTTTGGATATATCGACAGCCGCTTTGGAGAAGGGGCTATCTATGCCCCCTTTCTTTAACTTGCCTTCAACGATCATATAGATATTTTAATACCAACCTCAACTAATATACAGCCTCCCGAGCGCCTTCAGTGCTCGGGAGGCTCAGCTTGTGGCCTCCCGCTCTCCATAATTTTGGGGATAACTTTGGTGACTTGCAGAAACCTGGTCGTGGTATAATACTCACACTATGAAGAAGGCAATAACACTTGAGACATTGGCAATAATGGTACAAAAGGGATTCAATGGCATCGAAGAACGCATGGCAACAAAGGCGGAGCTGGACGGCGTTAAGAAAGAAGTGAACAGTATTAGAAAAGAAATGGATGAACGTTTTAACAAAGTTGATGATGATATTCGTTACATCCACGGCAGTCTAGACGTGATACAGAGAGAAATTTCAGAGATCAAGAAGCAACTCGAGCGAGTGGTGTACCGCGAAGAGCTGGAAGCCGTGAAAGCGCGCATCACGAGACTGGAAAAGAAGCTGGGCATCTGAAAAATCGATAATGTTCTGAGAACGGGGCGCCAAGGGTGCCCCGTTCTCTAGTTTGGTTTATAATAACGTTTAAATGAAGAGGGTCAGAGATTTATTGCCGTATATCATTACGGTCCTCGCGATAACCCTGCCCTGGTTTTTCAGATCGGGGTATTTGTTTTTCACGGATTTCGTTTTCGGTCCCAAAATAATTCTTGATTGGCAAAGCAGCTCTTTCTTCGTCAATGCTGTTTTCTATTCGTTGTCTTTCGTCCTGCCAAGTGCTTTTGTAGAGAAGTTATTCGTCGGCCTGGTTTTTCTCGTTGTGCTTCTTGGCGGGAGGAAACTCATCCAGGAAATCTTGGGAGAACAAAAGTCCGGCAGTTGGCTGGTTTTTATCCTGAGCTTGTTCGCGCTTTTCAATCCCTTCGTTTACGACCGCGTGATGTACGGCCAGTTCGGCGTCGTGGCGGCTCTCGGATTCATGGCTTGGTCGCTGGGGTATCTGCTTCAGTATTTCAAAAGTGGAAAGTTAAAAGAAACGATTCTGTTTGGCGTTTTCGGCGGCCTCATGGTTATGTTTTCGATGCATTTCGCGTTTTTCCTCGCGCTCTTCGTCGTTTTATTCGCGATCAACGCCTTAGTGAAAAGGGAGGTGGACTGGCGGAAATTGTTGGGTCATCTGGCCTTGGCTCTGGTGATCATCGTCGTCATGAACCTGAACTGGCTCGTTGGCCTCGCGAATCCTAATTCCGGCTTGAGCAGTTTCATCAACCAAGGGATTTCCCCACAGGATTTGATCGCTTTCCAGACGTCCGGAAAGACGAACGGGGAAGTCGTGACGAACGTTCTCATGATGTCCGGGTTTTGGGGGAAAGATCAGTTCCGGTATAGCGACCTTACCCAATTCAAGGAAAACTGGGGGAGGAGCTTTTTCATCCTCTTGCCGATCATTCTTATCGGTCTCTGGGTCGGTCTCAGAAACAGGAAGACGAGACTGCTTACAATTGGCCTCGCAGGCATTTTTGTAGTGGCGGCCATTCTGGCCATAGGAATACGCGTACCTGTTGCCCGCGAGATCACGCAATTTTTGTATAACTATCTGCCTTTCTATAAGGGACTCCGGGAACCTCAGAAATGGGTTTCCGCCATCGTCGTCGTGTATTTGATTTTTCTCGGCCTCGGATCGAAGTATCTGTCCGAGAGGAAAATAATCGTGGACAACAAATTTGTGAGCGGCATCGTTCTCGCGGGAATTCTCATCATGCAGGCGCCGCTCCTCCTGTGGGGCTTGAGCGGACAGGTAACGCCCGTTAACTATCCGGCCGACTGGCAGGAGATAAACGCCATTACTGGCATGACCTGCGGCGGAAAGATTTTATTCCTGCCCTGGCATATGTATATGAGTTTCGGTTGGATCGGACACATCGTGGGGAATCCGGCCAACGATTTTTTCAAATGTCCCGTCGTGACCGGCACCGACATGGAGTGGGGTGGGATTTACGATAACAGCACGAGCCAAGAAGGCAAACTCGTTTCCGACGGGTTGAACTCAAGAGGGAATACGGATCTTTTCGGAAATAAAGAATTGGGCTTAAAATACATTATCCTCGCCAAGGAACTCGACTGGCAGGGTTATTTGTGGATAGAAAGTCTGCCGAATTTGAAATTGATAAAAGAAACGCGGACGCTACAATTGTATCAAGTCAATGGGTAAGGGAAAGTTAAGGAGAGTAGTCAAGATAGTTTTGAACGACATTGCCGGTTTTTATCCGTACTTTTTCGGCTTTTACGTAGTTTCCCTGATCTTGTCTTTAGCAATACGTAAATTTTTTTTTTTTTTTTTTTTTTTTTTTTTTTTTTTTTTTTTTTTTTTTTTTT